>CAMQYZ010000008.1 GCA_947039505.1 uncultured Mycoplasma sp. | reverse complement strand
AAGAATTATTTATTTGTGGATTCACATTAGGATTAACTTGCTGAAAAGCATTATTAATATACGGATTGGCATTAGGATTCACTTGTTGAAAAGAATTATTTATTTGTGGATTCACATTAGGATTAACTTGCTGAAAAGCATTATTCATATATGGATTGGCATTAGGATTCACTTGTTGAAAAGAATTATTTATTTGTGGATTCATTCTTCCGAAACCGTTATTCATATTAGAGGCATTGATTCTATTTTTGTTAATCATTTGTTGCTTCCTTACTTCTTTTCGACGTTCAAGTTCTGATTTCATAAATTGTTGATGTATATTTTGTTGTCTTCTAGCGATATCTTTTTTAGTTTCGTTTCTTGATGTTGCAGAATTATTTGCAACATTATGTTGATTAATTGTCATTGGCATTGTTGAAGTTTTATTTTTTGGTTCAACTGATTTTTGACTAGAGTTATTATTTCCAAACATTTTCATTATTTGCTTTTGGTAATCAGCGTTATTTTCAATTTTTTCTTTTTTTATATTATTGTTTAAATTATTTATTGGCTGACTATTTTTTGGTGTACGAATAGATCTTGTTGCTTGATATTGTTCTTCTTGAATAGAGTTATATGCTGGTCTTTGATTTTGAGACATATTTTTATTTAATTTTGTGTTCATTTAAGCCTTCTTGAATATTTTATATAATTACAAAATATTATATATTGTTTATTTTATAAAGTGATAAATTTAATTTAATTATTTTAAATATTAATGGTTAAAATAATTATTTATTCTTTTACTTGTCTTGGTTTGATGTATAATGTATTTACCTTGTTAATTTAAGTTAATAATTTATACTAAAAACATTTAAAAAGTTGATTGAGATTTCGGGATTGAAAAAAAATAAATAAGAAAAGAAAATAAACAAAATGATATTTAAAGATATAACAAAAATAAATGAAAAAGTACAAAAAAGTCTTGAAGAAATGGGATTTGTAGAAGCTACACCTATTCAAAATAAAACGTTTGAATCTGCGTTTGAAGGAAAGGACATCATTGGTCAAGCACATACAGGAACTGGAAAAACCGGAGCATTTGGTATTCCTATTGTAAATATGATAGATGAAAATTCATTAGGAATCGAGCACTTAATAATTGCTCCTACTAGAGAATTGGCATCTCAAATCCACAAAGGCATCAAAGCCATGGGTAAGTACTCAAATGCAAAAGTTTGCCTTATTTTAGGTGGTAGTGGTTATGATAAACAAGCAAGAGAATTAAAAGAAAAACCTCATGTAGTTGTTGCAACGCCAGGTAGAATTAATGATTTACTTAATAGTAGAAAAATAAGTTTAAGTAATATTAAAACTTTTTCTTTAGATGAAGCTGATGAATTATTGAATATAGGATTTCAAAAGGATATAGAAAACATAATTAGTTATTTGCCAAAAGAGAGACAAAACTTTTTCTTCACAGCCACATTTAACAAAAAAACAAAAGATTTGGCATCATTGATGACAAGCAATCCTGTTAGCATAAATGTATCTGAAGGTTTAAAGTCAGCTGCAACTATTAAACAAGAATTAGTTGTTGTTAGAGAAGGTAAAAAATTATCTGTATTAATTAAATTTTTAGAACTTTACAAACCTAAATCAGTAGTTATTTTTGGTAGAACAAAGAGAAGAGTAGATGAGTTAAATGAAGCTTTAAATCAAGCTGGATATTTATCTGCTGCAATTCAAGGAAACATGGAACAAAGAGAGAGAACTTTTGTTATGGATAAATTTAGAAATCATAGCAAACATATTTTAGTTGCTACTGATGTTATGGCAAGAGGGATTGATGTTGAACATATAGAATGAGTTGTAAATTTTGATTTACCTCAAGAAATTGAATATTATACACATAGAATTGGTAGAGCAGGAAGAGCGGGAAGACAAGGTTATGCGCTTTCATTAGTTAAACCTGAAGAATTAGATCACATTAGAGAAATATGTTTGAAAACAGGATCTAAAATTGAAGAAATTCCTGTTCCTAGTGATTTAGAAATTAGAGATTCTTGAAAAATTCATCTAGCAACAACATTACGTACAATAGTTGATGATTTTAAAGAAGACGATTCTGAATATCCAACATATTTAGAAAAAGAATTATTGAATGATTATACACCTGAAGAATTATCTATTTTATTGGCCAAACACATTCTTGATAAGAAAACATCTTCATCAAAAATTTCTTTAACTCCTGAACCTGCAGTTTCTTCTAGAGGAAGAAGCGGAAGAGGTTTTGGTAATAGAGATCGTCGTGGTGGATCATCATATGGTGGTGAAAGAAGAAGTTATGGTGGAGACAGAGGTTCTTCATCACAAGGTGGCGAAAGAAGAAGTTATGGCGGCGGAGATCGTCGTGGTGGATCATCATATGGTGGAGATAGAAGAAGCAATAATGGTGACAGAGGTTCTTCATCACAAGGTGGCGAAAGAAGAAGTTATGGCGGCGGAGATCGTCGTGGTGGCTCATCATATGGCGGAGATAGAAGAAGCAATAATGGTGACAGAGGTTCTTCATCATCATATGGTGGCGAAAGAAGAAGTTATGGTGGCGACAGAGGTTCTTCATCATCATATGGTGGCGAAAGAAAAGAAAGAAATCAAGAATAAAGTTATTCGAAATTTTAAAATATATTAAAAAAGACATTAATGTCTTTTTTTTATTTGGATATTATATTATAAATTTATCAATTTAGATATTATCAATAAAAAAATTTAATAAAAAAAATACCTTATAAAATAAAGTATTTTTTAAGAATTGGTAAATTTCTTTATATGGTGGGAACGAATGGGCTCGAACCATCGACCTCACGATTATCAGTCGTGTGCTCTAACCAGCTGAGCTACGCTCCCATAATAAGTAAATCATTTTCTGAAATACTTTATTTTTTCAATTATTTTTAACGTTTAGAAAATTGACGTGCTTTTCTAGCTTTACGTAAACCAGGCTTTTTACGTTCTTTAATTCTAGCATCACGTGTTAACATTCCGTCTTTTTTTAATTTCGGTCTATAATCAGCACTTGATGTTATTAAGGCTCTTGCTATTCCTAAACGAATAGCTCCTGCTTGACCAGCAAGTCCTCCACCTTTAACATTTACACTAATGTCTCATTGATTCATTGCTTCTAAGATTTCTAATGGTTGTAAAGCATCTTTGATAAGGATATCAGATCTTAAATATTCTTTGGAATCTCTTTTATTGATGATGAATTTTCCAGTACCATTCTTAATGATAACTCTGGCTGTTGAAGATTTTCTTCTACCTAAACCTCTATAAACTATTTCTTCTTTTGACATTATTTAACCTCTAACTTTACTGGTTGTTGTGCTATTTGTTCATGTTCAGGTCCAGCATAAACATAAAGATTTCTATATTGCTTGCTTCCGAGTTTAGTGTGAGGAATCATTCCTTTGATAGCTCTTTCTACGATTGATATAGGTTTTCTTACTCTTAATTCTGCAGGATTAGTTGTTTTAAGACCTCCTGGATAACCAGAGTGTGAATAATAAATTTTATCTTTTTCTTTGTTTGCTGTAAGGATAATCTTATCTGCGTTAATTACAATAATGTTATCGCCCATATCAACATTTGGTGTGAATGTGGGTTTATTTTTACCTCTTAAATATGTAGCAGCTAAAGATGCAAGTCTTCCTAGAACTTGACCCTCAGCATCAATAACGTATCAATTTTTATCAACTTCTTTGTGTTTAACAATTGTTGTTTGTCTCATTTGTAGACCTTCTTTTTCTTCTTATTTTTACCAATGATATGGTATTTACTTAAAATTATATAGTAAATGTTGCTTATTTATTATACATTATTTTATTATTGAAAGTAAAAAAATTGATGAAGTTTCAGACCTTAATATTCTTCTTCCTAAAGAAACGGTTTTAAAGTTGTTATTTTGAGCTAGTTTAATTTCTGGTTCATCAAATCCACCTTCAGGTCCAACCAAAATTAAAATGTCATCATTTAATGAAGAAATTTTCTCTTCGTTATATTTTTCATGAGCAATTATTTTTGTTTTAGCTTCTATTTTTATAACATCTTCAAATTTCATAGGTTGATTAACTATCATAATTTTATTTCTAAATGATTGTTCACATGCATTTTTCGATATTTCATTTCATCTATTTAGTTTGTTTTCAGAAATTTCTTTGTATTTAGAATTTGTATTTTTTGTAATTGTGGGAATGAGTTGAGTTGCACCTAATTCAGCTGCTTTTTGAATTAGTCATTCAAATCTTTTTAAATTAATAAGAGATGCACACAAGATGACTTTATTAGAATACTCATGATTCTCATCTAATATTTCGATAATAAGTGCTAAGTTATCTTCTAATTTGCATATGTAAAAAACTTCTTTATATATGCAAATTATATTTTGTTCTTTTATTCTAATAACTTTTAAGTGATTTAATAATTCTTTTGACAATACAAAATAATTATTTTCTTTATGTGTTACAAAAAATCTATACATCTTAAAATATATATTACTAAAATTTATGATTTCTTTGCTATAATATATAAAAATTAATATTAATATATATTTTGGAGACTTCTAAATAATGGCAAAAAGAAACAAAAATGAGATAGAATTGCTAGAGTATAGCATAGTTATTATTGGTGCCGGTCAAACAGGAATGACTCTTGCTAAAACACTTATGAAATTTGAAGCAAAAATTTTGTTAGTAGATGAATTTGATCCAGGTATAAAATCAAGTTTAGATGTTAAGTTATTTTCTTTCTTAGCAAACAAATATAAAGGCATTGAAACAAAGAAGTTTTTATCTAATCTAAGTGTAGAGATGGATAAAATTAAACAAGAAGCAAATGAAAATTTTGATGCCAAAGTTTTAGAAGGTTCTACAATTAACTTTATAAAAGGAAAATCTAAAATTATTTCTAAAGATATTATTGAAGTAAATGGAGAAAAATTCAAATTTAAAAAATTAGTTTTTGCAACAGGTTCATATTACAAAGAATTAACATTACCTGGTTTAACATCAAATATGTATATTAATCCTTCGGAAATATCATCATTGGATGAATCTATAGAAACCGTAGCTATTTATGGATCTGATTGGGTTGCTCTTGAGCTAGGTCAATCGTTAACAAATGTTGGAGTAAAGGTTTACTTTGTTGATTCTAATGTTAATCCTTTTGATGACTTTGATGACGAAATAGAAGCTGTTTTGAAAAAGCAATTTAAAAATAATTTGATGTCTTGATGTTTAGAATCAACTGTGGTGAATCATGAAGCTACTCCTCAGTCAACAATCAAAATTACTATAATGACAGACCGTGTAGAAAGAACAATTGAAGTAAACAAAATTATATCAACTAAAAAAACACCTAATACATCTAGTGTGGAATGTCCATTTGAATTATATAAAAATAAAAACGAAGCATTTATAATTAGTTCTTCTTTTAAGATGAAAAATCAAAATAATTTTTATGCTATTGGAGATGTGAATGGATTGCATTTTTATCCTAATCAGGGTCGTCATCAAGCTTTTGCTTTAGGTCAAAATTTTGTAGGTACACTTTCGAAGTTAGATGTTTATAATTTTAGCTTCTCGCTGAACATAGAACCATCTATATCTTTTTATGGGATGAATAAAAGTCAAATAGAATATTCGCAAATGCCTTATAATGAATTCATATATGAATTCAAAAATGATTTTAAAGTTAAATCAAGAGGAGAGGTGGGAAGGATTAAAGTATTTACAAATCATAAACATGAAATATTAGGAGCTCTATTAATTGGAGATGAATTATCAGAGTTAATTAATTTGTTTGTAATGGCAAGTCAGAATAACATTAAGTTTCATAAGTTAGCATGATTGAATATTCCATTTTTTACCAAGTCTGAATTTATTAGAGATGCAGCTCTTGAGTATTATTATGAGTTTATTCTAAAGGACAAACAATTAAAAACAAAAACCAAAAAATTAAATTAAAAAAAGGAAAAAAACATGGCATTTTGAAAAAAGAAAAAAGAAAATAAATATAAAGAAGAAACTGAAATAGAAAAAACAATGGAATTAGATATTAGTGAATTATCTTCTTCTAAAAAGAAAACTGAAACAACTAAAGTTGAAACAAGTACAACAAAATTAAAAACAAATCCATCTAAACAATTAGGTAGAAACATTTATTATGTTTCAGCTAGAAAAGATAAAAGTGGTAAAAAAATTGGTTGAGAAGTTAAGAAAGAAAATTCTTTAAAAGTAACTAGAATCGTCAATACAAAAGATGAAGCTCTAGAAATAGTTAAGGAATTAGCTGGCAATCAAGAATCAACAGTAATTATTAGAAAAGTTGATGGATCAATTCAAGAAACAATTAAATTTAAATCAAAATAATCCCCTTTAGTTATTTATTAAAGTAGATTGATATATAAATTCTTTTGCTTATCAAAAGCATATTTTTTTCTATTAATTTAAATTATATAGAAGTTAATTCTAAAAAATCTAAAAACATAATTTGATTAAAGGTAAATATTACTTTTTAACTATTAAACTTTCTTCATTCATTGAAGAAGGTTTTTTGATATTTAAATAATCCAAAATAGTTGAAGATATATTTGCTAATTTCCCATTTTTTAGTTTTAAAGATTTATCTGTTGTTATTAACATAACTGGAGAAGATGTATGTTTGGTAGCAGGATTACCGTTTTTATCTTCAGTAATTTCAGCATTTCCATGATCAGATGTTATAAATTGCACTCCCCCTATCATTTCAATTTTCTCTTTTATTCTACCTAATTGTTCATCTAAACATTCAACAGCATTTATTGCAGCCTTTAAATCCCCGGTGTGTCCAACCATATCAGGGTTAGCAAAATTCATTATAACAACATCATATTGATCCATTACATCCAATAATTTATCTGTAATTTCTTTTGCTGACATTTGAGGTGCATCGGCATAAGAATCAATTTTTAAAGAGTCAATCATTATTCTTTCAGAGTGAGGATATATTATATCTAGACCACCATCCATAAAAAATGTAACATGAGCATATTTTTGTGTTTCTGCCAATCTCAATTGTTTTAAACCATTTTCCGATAAAATTTTTCCAATAGTGTTTTCAACTTTCATTTCAGAGTAAGCAATTATTGAGTCTATTCCTTCATATTTCATCATGGAAACAAATTTATTTATTTGGACAGGTTTGTTAGGTATGGCTTTATATAATTTTGAACCAACAAATAAGTGTGCCAATTGTCTTGCTCTATCTGGTCTAAAGTTAAAGAAAATAATAGAATCTCCGTCTTTAACAAAATCTCCATTTACATTTATCGCTGGAATCAAAAATTCATCTGTTATATTTTCTAAGTATTGTTCCTCAACATATTGAACACCAGATTCAAAAGTTTTACTTGATTTTCCAAGAATAGCATCATATGCTTTATCATTTCTATCAAACATTTGATCTCTATCCATTGAATAAAATCTTCCGCAAATAGAACTTAATTTATAATTATATTTTTTGATTTGATTTTCTAGTTTTTCTAGTGATGAAATAATAGATTTTGGAGATACATCTCTACCATCTCCAAATGCATGTATACTAACATTTTTTACACCATATTCATATGCTGCATCAATTAATAAAAATAAATGTTGTTCCAATGAGTGAACACCTCCATCAGAAAGTAAACCCATTAAGTGTAATGTAGAATTATTTTTAATTACATCATCAAATGCTTGTATAAATTTCCCATTTAATTTATATTTATTATCTTTTATTTCTTTTCCTATCAAAGATAAGCCTGTATATACAATTTCTCCAGCACCTATATTTAAGTGACCCACTTCACTATTTCCCATTTGACCTACAGGTAAACCTACAAATTCTCCTGATGCTTGAATTATTGAATGAGGATAATTTTGAAAAAAATCATCAAACGTAGGTGTATTAGCAAGCGCAAATGCGTTTCCTTGCTTTTCTTCTCTCAATCCTAATCCATCAATTATTGTTAATACTATTGGTTTTTTCATATATTTTAAATCTCCTATTTTTAATTTATATTTATTATATCAAGAAATTATATTCTTTAAAATCTTTAGAGTTAAGTATTGAACTAGTAATGGCGTTTTTATTTTTACAAACAAGTCTAAAATAAATAGCTTATTTAAAAAAATAATAAAAAAAGCAAAAAAAAAAAATATTAATTTATAATAATAGACATAAATATATAGTATGTGTTTGTTATTTCACAAACTCAAAATAAATATTGATAAGAAAGATGATTATGAAAAAAACAATAAAAGATTTAAATTTGAAAGGTAAAAAAGTTTTAATTAGAGTAGACTTTAATGTTCCTATCAAGGATGGAGTTATTACTTCTAATAAACGTATTTTAGCAGCGCTTCCAACAATAAATTATGCAATAGAAGCTGGTGCAAAAGTGATTTTACTTTCACACTTAGGAAGAGTTAAAACAGAGCAAGACAAGAAAACAAAATCTTTAAAAATAGTTGCTGAAGAGTTGGGTAAAGAATTAAGAAAAAAAGTTACATTTATTCCTGAAACTAGAGGCAAACTTTTAGAAAATACTATTAATGATATGTTACCAAAAGAAGTTTTAATGTTAGAAAACACAAGGTTTGAAGATTTAAAAAATTCATCTGAATCAAAAAATGCTCCTGAATTAGGAAAATATTGAGCAAGTTTAGGTGATGTATTCATTAATGATGCTTTCGGAACTGTTCATAGATCTCATGCATCGAATGTGGGTATTGCTAAAAATATAAAAGAATCATGCATTGGTTTCTTAGTACAAGAAGAATTAACGATGTTGGCAAAAGCAATATATGGAAACAAAAGACCGTTTGTTGCTATTATTGGTGGTGCTAAAATAACTGATAAAATTAAAGTTATTAATAATTTAATTGATAAAGTTGATTATTTAATTGTTGGTGGGGGAATGGCATATACATTTTATGCTGCTCAAGGTTTAGATATAGGTTCTTCTCTGCTTGAAAAAGAACAAATTCCATTAGCTGTTGAATATTTGAAAAAACATTCAGAAAAAATTATTTTACCTATTGATTCAGTTGTTTCTATGAATTTTGCTAATAATCCACCTTTATACAATAAAGATAATTCTTTGGAAATACCTGCAGGTTACATGGGTCTAGATATTGGTCCTAAAACCATTAAATTATTTAGAAATATATTATCTGGAGCAAAAACCGTTCTTTGAAATGGTCCTATGGGAGTTGCAGAATTTGATAATTATAAAAAAGGAACAGAATCTGTAGCAAATATAATAGCTAGTCAACCTGATGTATTTTCAATAATTGGTGGAGGAGATTCTGCAGCGGCAATTATTAAATTGGGTCTTGAAAAACAATTTTCACATATTTCAACTGGTGGTGGTGCTTCATTGCAATTCTTAGAAGGTGCTTCATTGCCAGGGATTGATTCAATTCAAGAAATGAATAAAAATTCTTCTAATTTTGATTCATTTAAAAAAGAAACAGTTGAACCAACTCCAGCGGTTAAAAAAGAAACAATTGAGTCAACTTCAGCAGTTAAAAAAGAAATAGTTGAACCAACTCCAGCGATTAAAAAAGAAACAATTGAGTCAACTTCAGCAGTTAAAAAAGAAACAGTTGAACAAACTCCAGCGGTTAAAAAAGAAACAGTTGAACCAACTCCAGCGGTTAAAAAAGAAACAGTTGAACCAACTCCAGCGGTTAAAAAAGAAACAATTGAGTCAACTTCAGCAGTTAAAAAAGAAATAGTTGAACCAACTCCAGCGATTAAAAAAGAAACAATTGAGTCAACTTCAGCAGTTAAAAAAGAAACAGTTGAACCAACTCCGATAAAAAAATCTGAAGAAATTATTCCTGTTCCTGTTGAAAAGAAGAAAAGAAGATTGTTTAGTTTTTGAAAATCTTCTAAAGATTCACAATCAATTAATAAAAATGAACCATTGATTAATACAAATCCTACTAAAACAATGCCTGTGATATTGAATAAAAATTCAGAAGAAGTGAAAACTATACCAATTGTAGTTGATAAAAATTCAACAAAAACTAAAACAACTTCTGTTGCAACTAAAAACAATACCACTTCAACAACTCAAACTTTAAAGATCAAACCAACTACTTCAACAACTCAAACTT
>CAMQYZ010000007.1 GCA_947039505.1 uncultured Mycoplasma sp. | reverse complement strand
ATAAGTGCATCTTCTGTAGCAAAGGTTAACATTTCTTCTGAAGTAAGTGTAATATTTGCAATTTCTTTAGCTGTTACTAGTAAGTCAGTAACGGCAGGTGGTACAGTTACTGGATTAGAAACTAATGGACCTGTTGCACCGCTAATAGTATAATTTTCATTAGCAGTTAAAACTAAAGTTTGACTTGTTGGATCTGATGGATCAATAACTCTTTTAACTTTTAGTCCAGCAATAATTTGTTCATCTGTTGTAGAAGAGTCAATATCAAATAGTTTTTTAATTAATATTAAATTAGTTGTATCAATAAGTGCATCTTCTGTAGCAAAGGTTAACATTTCTTCTGAAGTAAGTGTAATATTTGCAATTTCTTTAGCTGTTACTAGTAAGTCAGTAACGGCAGGTATTGGAGTAAAGACTGTTGAATTATAGTTAGGACCATTATTAATAGTAAAGTTTGACTTAGCAGTTAAAACTAAAGTTGTACCTTCTGGCGAAGTTTCTTTTTTAACTTGTAATCCATTAGTAATTTGTTCATCTGATAAACCAACAAAAGTAAAGGCTTTTTTAAGTGTTTCTAAGATTGGCGCAGTGATCTCTTGATTCTCTGCAGTGATTGCCGCTAGTTCAGCTTCAGTAATATCTGTAATAGTTTCTATTCTTCCTACTGTTAAGTTAATAGTAGTAGGTATTGGAGTAAAGACTGTTGAATTATAGTTAGGACCATTATTAATAGTAAAGTTTGACTTAGCAGTTAAAACTAAAGTTGTACCTTCTGGCGAAGTTTCTTTTTTAACTTGTAATCCATTAGTAATTTGTTCATCTGATAAACCAACAAAAGTAAAGGCTTTTTTAAGTGTTTCTAAGATTGGCGCAGTGATCTCTTGATTCTCTGCAGTGATTGCCGCTAGTTCAGCTTCAGTAATATCTGTAATAGTTTCTATTCTTCCTACTGTTAAGTTAGTAGTAGGTATTGGAGTAAAGACTATTGAACTTAAGATATCAATATTATTGATAGTAAAGTTTGGTTTAGCAGTCAAAACTAAAGTTGTAGTTGGTCCTGTACCTTGTTTTTTAACTCATAATCCAGCAATAATTTCCGGATTTTCTAATGAACCAAAATTAAATGCTTTTTTAAGTGTTGTTATCATTGCTGCAGTGATATCTTGATTCTGTGTAGTGATTTCTGCTAGTTCAGCTGCAGTAATTCTAATATCTGCACTATCTTTACGTTCTATTATTAAATTATCAACAATAGATGAAAAGTTGAAAAATTCAGAAGCATATTCTCTATCGCTTCCATCATTAATAGTAAAATTGGGATTAGCAACTAATATTAATTTATAGCTATTTGCAGTTTGTGGATGATTTTCTCTTTTAATCATTAATCCATCCATAATATCGCTATTTGTTGTAGGAGAATTAAATTTAAACACTTTTTTAATTTTAGTTAAATTATTCACAGTAATAGGTTGAGGACCAGTATTAAAGCTCAATAAATCTGTTTCATTTATTGTAGAGTTTTCAATAGTTTCTATTTTCAAGTCAGTAACAAAAGTTTTTATATTAGACTATAATCTAAATTGCTTATCTATAGTAAATCCTGGTTTAGCATTTAAAACTAAAGTATAAGTATTTGATATTGTTGGATGATCAACACTTTTAACTCATAATCCCTCCTTAATTTTTTCACTTAATGAATCATTAAAAATAAACATTTTTTTAATTATTTCAATATTAAAGTTATCTATAGCTTCACCATCTAAGTTGATGTCATCTATATCACGTTTTTCAATTGTAATATCTTCGATTGCTTTAGCTTTTATTGGGAGATTAGTAATAAAATTTCTTGGTTCTGAAGTTAATGAATCTTTTTTACCATTTAGGGAAAATCCATCGTTAACACTTAAAACTAAAGTATAACTATTTTTATTTGTTTGTTTATCAACTCTTTTAACTTTTAGTCCAGCAATAATTTGATCATCCATTATAGAAGCATCAAAATTAAATACTTTCTTAATTAAGACTAAATTTTGTGCATCAATATCTTCATCATTTGCATTATCAAAGAATAATATTTCATTTTTAGTTATCTTCATGTCGTGAGATGATTTAGATGTTATTTTAAAGTTAACAATTCCTACCTTATCTTCTTCCTCGTTTTGACTACATGAAGATATTAATATTGTTGGTACAATTGAACAAGCAATCAAACTTAATCATAATTTTTTTGTAGATATTGCCATAATTCTATTCCTCTCCCTTAATTTTATCTTTTAGTTTATCTATCAAAATTTTGTTGTCTAAATGTTTTTGTTCCATCATATCTCTTTCTTTTTTAAGTTCAAGAAGCGTTTCTTTAAAATTCGAAATTAATAAATCTAGCCTTTCATCTAAGTTAGAGTTTTTCTTTTCAAATTTGGAAAAAAAAGCTATCTCTTTATCTAGATATTTGATATGTTTTAAAAATTTTTTTAATATTTTATTTATTTTTTTATTTTCTAAATTTAAATCCTTATAATGTTTTTTTGGAGACAAAATATTTGTATTTCCGGTGTTCGTGCTATTCATCATTATTAATTTAAAATCCTTATTTATTATGCTTTTAATAAAAATTATAAACATATTTTAAAATTTTCATAATAAAAATTTATTTAAATTGCTATTATATTACTTTCAATAACATTTTTTGCTATTTGAATTGTATAAAAATACGGAAAATTATATAAAGTAATTTTATGAGCAAACATTAATTTAGAAATATTTTTTATTATTAATTCTAACTGCATAATTAACTTTTGTTCTTCTTCAAAATCTAATTTAGAAAAATCTGACATGAGATCATTTGAACATAATTCTAGTAAAAAATTATAATGTTCCTTAATAATATCTTGTGTAATATTACTTGTCTCAGAATTTATGATTTTATTGTTGGAGTCTAACATTTCTGGCAATCAATTGATATTTATTTTTTCAACTTTTGATAATTTATCCAAACAATCTTGATTATCTATAAACCTATCTTTTTCCATAATTAAACTAGAACAAATAATTACATCAAAAACACTTTTTAAAAGAAGCGCAATTCCTTTTATATGAATTTGTCTTGTGTTGATTTTAATTTTATTATCAGATATTTGAAAAATCAAATCTTTTGTTTTTCTTAATAAAATATTTGAATCGGCAATTTGAGATCGATAATTTTCCAAACCAAGAATAATATCTTGAGGTATGTTTTTTTCTTTCATATATACTATACTCCTTTTTAATTATTTAATCTTTGTTGTTTTAACGACAATTCCATGAGTTAGTTCAACAATCATTCAACTTGATAAACCAATTATAAATAAAATAAACATATCTAAAGTTTTTTTGATAATTGAATCAAAACTTAAGTATTGTAAATATTCAGTCGCTTTAGCAATTGATGTGTCAATTATCACTAATATTTGTTCTGGAGTAAAATCAGGATTAGCTCCAATATCATAAATTCCTTCATCTATAATAGTTTGAATATCAAAAATTATTTTGGTAAAAGGTGTTAAAATCCACTTAAACCCAACCAATGTCATAATTGCACAAATTAAACTGATTGTTAAAAAAAGAGTGCCAACTATTGCCTTCTTTTTAAAATTTTTTTTGGCATTTTCATCTTTTTCAACTATTCACACAAATATACTCGCAATTATTAATGGGGGTTTTGATATAATTCGAGAAAAAATCATTATCAAAACACCTGTTATAAATAAAGTTAAGTTAATGTTAGCATTTTTAATCAAACTTGAAAGTTCTACAAAAGAATTAAATGCTGCATCAGGATTAGTAATTTCTTCTATTTTTATTAAAGATTTGTTAATTGCAAAAACTGAATCAACAAATTTATAGATTCCAATAGATGTTATTACTAATCCAGCAATTAATAATAATCAAAATAATATTTTAACTATTTTGATTATTAAGCTTTTTTTATATGTTGTTTTGGCCATGACACTAACTCCCTTCTCATTAAGTTACCCAATTTATTTATATTGATTTTTATCATTTTATTATAGAGTATAAAAAAATTATATTTATTTAAATTAGATTTATTAATTTAAATTAAATTATATATAATAATAAATATGTCTAATTACAATGCTGATAAAATAATAACACTCAAGGGTCTAGAAGCTGTTCGTAAAAGACCAGGGATGTATATAGGTTCCACAGATGTGCATGGTTTGCATCATTTGGTTTGAGAAATTTTTGACAATGCAGTTGATGAAGCATTGGCTGGTTTTGCCTCTGAAATTAAATTAACTTTAAAAAAAGATTTATCAATAGTTGTAGAAGATAATGGAAGAGGAATTCCTGTTGACAAACACAAAGATGGAAAAACTGGAGTGGAACTTGTCTTTACAGAATTACACGCTGGAGGTAAATTTAATACCGATTCTTACAAAACCTCAGGTGGATTGCATGGTGTTGGTTCATCAGTTGTTAATGCCCTTTCAACAAAATTAGTTGCAACAATTTATCGAAATAAAAAAGAGTATGTAACGGCTTTTGAAAATGGTGACAAAATAATTCAAAGAACAACAGAAATTGGTTCAACATCAAAAAAAGGAACAAAAATTCAATTTTGACCTGACTATAAAATATTTAAAAATTCACAACTTTCATACGAAGTAATTTCAGAGAGATTAAAAGAATCATCTTTTTTGTTATCTGGAATAAAAATAATTATCAAAGATGAGATTGGTCAAAATAGCGATGAATTTAAATATGATGATGGAATTAAATCATTTGTTGAATTTGTGAATTCAAATAAAACAAAAATTTCAGGAATAATTTTTTTAAAAGATAAAAATCAAGATATGGAAGTAGAAATAGGAATGCAATATACCGATAGCTACTCAGAAACTATCATATCTTTTGTTAATAATGTAAAAACTAAAGAAGGTGGAACTCATGAAACTGCTTTTAAAAATATGTTAACAAAAGTTATTAATGATTTTGGACGTGAAAAGAATTATATTAAAAATCGTGAACCAAACTTTGAAGGACCTGATGTTCGTGAGGGATTAACGGCTGTTATTTCTGTTAAAATATCAGAAACATATTTAGAATTTTCAGGTCAAACAAAAGATAAATTATCAACTCCTGAAATTAAGAAACTTGTTGATGAAGTTGTCCAAAAAGATTTATACTTTTGACTAAATGAAAATAAAAAAATATCTGAAAAAATCTTGTTAAAATCTAAGCAATCAAAAGATGCTCGTGATGCTGCAAGAAAAGCAAGAGCTGATTCAAGAAAAACAAAAGATAAACTAAGTGAAGTAAAAATCCTTTCTGGAAAATTAACTCCAGCACAAAGTAAAATACCATCTGAAAGAGAATTATTTTTAGTTGAAGGTGATTCTGCTGGCGGGAGTGCTAAATTAGGTCGAAACAGAAAATACCAAGCTATTTTGCCTTTGAGGGGAAAAATAATCAACACTGAAAAAGCTAAATTATTAGATATCTTGAAAAATGAAGAAATTGGAACAATTATCAATACAGTTAATGCAGGTATTGGTTCAGATTTTGATGTAAACAAAGTCAAATATCACAAAATTATTATTATGACCGATGCCGATACTGATGGTGCTCATATTCAAATATTATTATTAACATTTTTCTTTAGATATATGAGACCCTTGATTGTTGCCGGAATGGTTTATATTGCTCAGCCTCCTCTTTTCAAACTTAAATATACAAAAAATAAAAAAGTTGTTCAAGAATATTTATGAAATGAAGATGAACTGGCTTCTTTTTTAAAGAATAATAAGAGTGTTGAAATACAAAGATATAAGGGTCTTGGAGAGATGAACTCAGAGCAACTTTGAGAAACCACAATGGATCCTGAAACTAGAACATTAATAAAAGTAAATATTGATGATGTGGCAATAATAGAAAGAAGAGTGTCCGTACTGATGGGTGATAACGTCGAACCTCGTAAAGAATGAATCAATAAAAATGTTAAATTTACTATGGAAGATGATTTTGAAATATAAGATAAAAAAATAAAGGAAATTAAATTATGGCTAAAGAAAATAAAAATGATTTTATAAATAATGAAAAGCTTGAAAATCAATCATTAGACTATATTATGTCTGATCGTTTTGCTCGCTATTCAAAATACATAATCCAACAAAGAGCTCTTCCTGATATTAGAGATGGATTAAAACCTGTTCAAAGAAGAATTTTATTTTCTATGTCAGAACTAGGTCTTCAAAGTCATAAAACTTTCAAAAAATCAGCTCGTATTGTCGGTGATGTAATTGGTAAATATCACCCACATGGTGATAGTTCAATTTATGAAGCTTTAGTTCGAATGGGACAAGATTGAAAAATGAATATGCCTTTAGTTGAAATGCACGGAAACAAAGGATCTATTGATGATGATCCCGCTGCTGCGATGAGATATACTGAAACTAAATTGGAAAAAATAGCAAATTTAATGCTTGATGAATTAGATAAAAAAACAGTTCCTTATGCACCAAATTTTGATGATACTGAAAAAGAGCCAGTTGTTTTACCATCTTATTTACCAAACTTATTAGTTAATGGCGCTAGAGGGATTGCTTCTGGTTTTGCTACTGAAATACCTCCTCACAATTTGATGGAAATAATTGATAGTTCAATAGCCATGATTAGAAATCCACAAATAACTTTAAAATCTTTATTGAAACACATAAAAGGCCCTGACTTTCCAACAGGCGGAATAATATATGGAACCAAGGGTATTGAACAATCATTTGAAAGAGGCCAAGGTAGAATTACAATTTGTTCTAAATATGAGATAATCATTGATAAAAATGAAACTTGAATTAATATTACAGAAATACCATATGGTGTTGTGAAATCAAAATTAGTTAGACAAATTGATGAATTAAGATTTAACGGAAGAATAAGTGGTATTAAAGAAGTAAGAGATGAAACTGATAGAAATGGCATATCAATTGCCATTTTCTTAGAAAAAGATTCTAATGTAGAAATGATTATGAATTTTTTATTACAAAAAACAGATATTAAAGTTTATTACTCATATAACATGATTTCCATAAAAGATAATGCTCCAAGAGTTTTGGGAATTAGCAAAATGCTTGAATCTTATATTTCTCACATAAAGGACATTAAACGAAAAGCAATTAAATTTGATTATGAAAAATATGTTAAAAGATTAGAAATAGTTAATGGGTTAATAAGGGTTAGTGAAATACCCGACGAAGTAATAAGGGTAATTAGAGAATCAACAGATTCAAAAAAAGGTGTTGTATTAAACCTGATGACAAAATTACATTTTTCAGAAATACAAGCTATTGCTATTGCTGAATTAAGACTTTATCGTTTGAACAAAACAGATGTAAGCATTTACTTAAGTGATCGTGAAACACTTCAAGAAAAAATTAAATTTTGTGAAGATGTTTTAAAGGATGAAAGTAAATTTAATGAATATTTAATTAGTGTTTTAAAACAAATAAAAAAAGATTTTGGAATTGCAAGAAAAACTATAATTGATGAGAAAGAATTAGATATCTCAATAAATCAAAGTGAATTAATCAAATCAGAAGAGGTATACATTTCTTTGTCTAAAGATGGATATCTTAAAAGACTTTCTCCGAGAATGTTTGATGCAAATGATTTAAATAAATTCGGAACTAAAGATGATGATCATTTGTTATATTTAAATAAATCCAATACAACAAATAAATTGCTTGTTTTTTCAAATAGAGGTAATTATATAATTATCCCAATTTACAAAATTAACGAAGGTAAATGAAAAGAACCTGGTCAGTATATATCTGATTTTGCTAGTTTTGAATCAGAAGAAAAAATTGTTGGTTGTGTCGATATAGTTGACTTTGAAACCAATGGATATATTGTTTTTGTAACAAAGCAAGGTATTGGTAAAAAAGTATTTATCAAAGATTTTGATGTTAGTAGAATTTCCAAACCAATTAAAGCAATTGGTTTCAAAAAACCTCAAGACGAACTTGTTTCAATCAAATTATCAAATGGAATGCAAGATATTTTAATTACAACAGATAGAACAGACACCGTTAAATTTAGTGAAAATGATATTCCTGTTTTTGGCTTAAGACCTGCAGGAAATACTTTAATTAAATTAGATAAAAATATTGTTACAGCTTTTGTTATTTCTAATAATAAAGAAAAGATATTGCTTATAAATGATAAAAATCAAATGAAACAAATTAATTTTTCTACTATAGCATATTCTTCCAAAGCAACCAAAGGCGGAAAAATATTAACATTATTAAGTTCAAAACCGATGATTATAAAATCTATATCAAGAGCCAATGATACAATTTTTGTCATTAAAAATACAAATGGAATTCACATAGAAACATATAAAATAGATAATAATCGCCAAATTTTAGAAAATAATTTTGCCAAAATTTCTAAAAATATTTTGAGTTTAGAAATCCAAAGCAACCTATTAATTTCTAAAAATACAGAATACTTTAATGTTGTACCTACAATTAAATCCAGTGATGAAACAATGTCTAAATCTAAAGATATAATTGATGATGCTTTTCAAAAAACACAAAGTAAAATCAAAGAAGTTGACGAATTAAATATTGATGAAATATTGAAAAAATACAAAATATAGGAATGAATTATGGAAAATTTAAAATATTATAATTATTTAGTTAAATGATTAAAAACTGAAGTTGATAAAACTGGAAGCAAGGGAGTTATTATTGGAATAAGTGGTGGAATAGATTCTGCTCTTGTTGCTGCGATTGCCAAAGATGCTTTTCCCTACAATTCATTCGGTGTCATTATGCCAATATCTAATAGACCAAATGATCAAGAAGATGGTATTGAATTATGTGAAGCAATTGATTTAGAATATACTATTATCGAACTAAAGCATGAATATGAATTAATGTCTGAAAAATTAAAACTTTCCAACAATCTTACAAAAGCAAATTTACAAGCAAGACTAAGAATGACTACACTCTACGCATTAGCTCAAGAAAAAAATTATTTAGTGCTAGGAACAGATAACTATGCTGAATATTATTTAGGTTATTTCACAAAATATGGTGATGGGGGATGTGATTTATTGCCAATAGTACATTTGCAGAAATCAGAAGTATTTAAAATTTCTGAATTATTAAAATTACCTAATTCAATAATAAACAAAGCACCATCTGCTGGTTTATGAGATAATCAAGAAGATGAGGAAGAATTGGGATTTACTTATAATAATTTTGAATCATTTATAAAAAATAAAAAATTAGATAATGAAATTGTAACCAAAATTATCAAACAGCATCAAAATACACAACATAAAAGAAATGCAATTCCAAAACCACTTCATCCAACTAACTTAGATAAATAAAAGGACCAAACATGAAAAAAATATTAGTAATACAAAGCAGTATATCTCCACAAAACTCAATAACAAATAAGGCTGTCGATGTTTTTCTCCAAAACTATAAAATAATTAATCCTAATGATCAGGTTGATATTTTAAATTTAAATACAAATGAAGACATCTTGAAACCACTCACATCTGAAAATCTTACTAATTTTTTTGATGATAAATCAGATATTTTAATTGAGCAATTAAAATCAGCAGATAAAATAATTATTTCTGCTGGTATGGTTAATTTTAATATTCCAACATCACTTAAGTCATATTTTGATAATGTTTTACAAGCAAACAAAACATTTCAATATAAATACAAGGGAAATGGAGAAAGCGTTGGATTACTTAATCCTGATGTAAAAGTACAGTTAATTTTATCTCAAGGTGCTTTCTTGGGATGATATCCATTTGCATTGTTTGATAAATATTTGGAAGGATTATTAAATTTTATTGGTTTAAAAAATATCAACACTATTATTTATGATGGAACTAGAACTAATGATAAATCAACACTTTCTTCTGAAGAATTAATTAATAAAGAAGAATTAATTAAATTATCTCAAACATTTTAAATATTAGAATATAATTTTAATAGTAATGAATATAGAGGAAATAATATGAATAAATTTAAATGAATAGTAACTGATTTAGATGGAACATTAATACACCATAAGGATAATAAGAATGTTATTTATAGTGATGTAATTGATGAATTACATAGAGCTGTTGAAAATAAATATTTCTCAATAGCTACAGGAAGACACTTTAAAGATGTTTTAAGTATTGCTAATAAATTTGATATAAAATTACCCGAAGATTCTTTCATAGTGAGTGCAAATGGTTGTCAAATTTATTCTATGAAATCTCAAGAATTGATTTTAAACAAAACGCTAACTGATGATATTGTTCAAATTGAAATTCCAAAAATAATGGCTTATTTAGACGAAATATTACCAGATTCAACATTAATTTTTGCTTATGGAAAAAATGAGAATATTTATTTTGTCAAAAATAACTCTACCAAATTTAATGCCATGTTACAATCTGTATTAAATCATGAAGATAATGATGGGGTGTTTAATTACACAACTATCGAAGATATAAAAGAATTAAAAGATATAACTAAATTTTGTATAGATTTTTTGAATAAAATTGAAGATCCTATAGTTTTAATTGAAAATCTTAAAAAAATATGTGACAAGGTTGATTTTGCAAATACAGGCGATAAATTTATTGAAATAATTATTAAAGGTGTTAATAAAGCCACAGCTTTAGAATACATTAATCAAAATCACTATAAGGTATTGCCGGAAGAAATATTAGTTTTCGGAGATTCAGGTAATGATGTGGAAATGATGGACTATGCAGGAACATCGATTACTCGTCATGATTCTAGGCCTGAAATTCAAAAAAGAGCAACTGCAATATTTCCAGGTGGTGCTTCTAAGTTTGTTAAAAACGCTTTAATTGATTTAATTAAATAATGTTATCTATTTAGATTAACTATATTAACTATTTCTTCAACAATTTTTTGTTTATTTTTTCTTCAATCAATTTCAAAAATATTGAAAATATGATAACCCCTTGTTTTTATAAATGCTTGCTTATCAAAATTCTTTAGTGCTTCGTGATTATCATAAGATCATTGGTGCAATTCAATTCCTAAAGCAACATTATTTGTATATTTGTCAAAAATTGCAATATCTATTCTTTTGGTTCCAATTTTGTATTTTGGCAATAAAAATAACCCATGTCTTTCTAAGATAAACTGTGATAATGAATCACTAACATCTTTTTCAAAAGCAGAATCTAAACTTAATCATTTTTTCTCTATTTCCAAGTTTGCAGAAACATTATCACAATGAACTATAAAGGCTTTAAAACATTGAGCATTTAAATTGGTAAGTGAAACAGACATATCTTCTCCTCTAAATGATTTAACAACAATCATCTTATGCTTAGATCTAGTAACCGCAACATTTAATCTGTTTTTTCCTCCATCCATATTCAATGGACCAAAAGAGTTTCTCATTTTTTTAAATACAGAAGGTCTACCATAAGCTATTGACAAAATAACTAAATCTCCTTCATTTCCTTGTACATTTTCTAGGTTGGTGATTATTAATTTAGATTCTCTCATCTTCATAATAATTTCTTTATTTTTACTTGATAGTATTTTAGAAATAATTAATCCAGCTTGTGACTCATTAAATGTAATTACCAAAATCTTTTTGTAGTTATCTATATTTCCTGCAATAACTTCCAAGACTTTTTGAGCTTCTTCTTTATTAACTCTATTTACAAAGAACCCATCAACATCAATAACTTCAAAAGCTTTACTTGTAAAACTTTTATTAAAAGAAGCTACATTTAATTTATTATCATAAATATTTTGATTAGAAAATTCTATCAAATCTTGAGAAATTGAACGATAATGATTGTTCAATAAAATTTCATTTCAATTTGAAACAATTGCCCTTAATAATAATGAGTCCAAATCTTTATATTGAATTTGATACGAAACTTCTCCCGAGATATTTTCCTCATCCTCTTCGTCGTCTTCATCGTCTTCTTCATTGTATCTAGTATTAAAGAAAGATGATGGTTTTAACTGCTTGTCATCTCCAGCAACAATTTTAATATTTGTTCTATATAAAATTGGATAAGCTCTTTCTAAAAACATTTGACTGGCTTCATCAAAAATTCCATAATCAAAGATTTTTTCTTCACATTCAATAATGTCAGAAACATCTTCGGGACGAGAAATTCATATGGGAAATAATTCTAATAATGCATCAAAATATTTTTTCATAAATGTTTTGATTTTGGGAAATCTTTTCAAATTACTTAATCTAAAAATTTCAATAATGTCTTCCTTATTAGAGGTATTGTTTATTTTTTCTTTTCAAGAGATTATTAATCTTTGGTAAATTTCTTGAATAACAATATTTCAATCAATGTCTTTTTGACTATATACAGAAGCATTAATCTGGTCATATTTGTCAATTAAGGCTTGGTTATCTTCGTCATTATAGTGCTTTTCAAACTTAAATACTTTACTTGCTAATTGAGCTTTTGCAAAAGTTATTTGATTTTCGTGAATTACAATAGATAAAATAGAATCAAATTTTAATCAATGATTTTCAATAAAGTCTGTTAAGTATTCAACAAAAACAAAGCCATTCATAAAAAAGAAAACATTTAGTGGACTCAAAGTTTTTTTATTTTGCAAATAAACAAAAAAATCATCAAAATGAATAATATATTTTACAATTTTTTCAACCAATAAAATAATTTGCTTTCAATTTTGAAGTTTTGTTTTTTTATCAAAATTACTTGTTTTTATTTCATTGGTTAAATATCAATTGCTGATTACATATTTTTTTTCCAATAGTCCCACTTGATTAAGAGCGCTTATAATTTTATTAGCTTGATTATCAACCATAATTCTTATCAAAATATTTCTCTCTATTTTTAATTCATCACAAAATTTTTCTAGTTCAAAATAATATTTTTCCAAATCTTCATAGATAAAAATATCTTTTTTAAACATTTTGATAATATCTGGGTGTTTTTGAAACAATTCACTAATTTTTGGTTGCGATCTTTCAATACTTTTTATTTCTATAATAGTCAAGTTTCTTAAATCAAATTTTTCTAATGGATTTCAAAAATGGTTTAAATTCTCAATATCAACCTCAAAATCCTCGAAACTTTTTCTCATTTTGAGGTGAAATATTTCAGCATCAATCGGATTCAAAATATTTTTATGTATTAAAAGAATCGCCAAATGTTGCAAAGAAAAGAAGTCTATTTTTGTTAAATGATGTAATTTGTGTTTTTTAATTAGCATTAATATATTTTCATTTAAAATTTCATGTTTTGCAGCCAAATAATCGTTATAGTCAAAATTACCGATATTTCATTGTTTCATAATTTGAGTAATTCTATATGCTCTATTTAAATTATTTTTCTCTTTGATTAAATAATTTAAAATATTTTCACTATATGAAAAGTCATGATTTTCTAAATTAGAATTTTCATAAATATCTCCTAATTTTTTTATAGTCTTATAAAAAATAACTTTATCTTTTGTTATTTTGGTATCTTGAAAAAACATTCCAAAATCTTTTAGCGGTCCTAAACGGTCCAACAAAACATCTAATGCAGCTTTCTTTTCAGAAACCATTAAAGCAGTTTTGTTGTTCATCATAATATTGGCAATAATGTTAGCGATTGTTTCACTTTTTCCTGTTCCTGGAGGACCATGAATAATGGTGTTGGAATTTATTGATAAATTCAAAGCAAATAATTGCGATAAATTCAAAGAACTTATTTGAACTCATTTACTTTCTTTGTCTAAAATAAGTTTTTCTGGATTAAATATTTTAACTTTTGTATCATCGCCAAAAACATCTGCCTTTATATCTATTATATGTTCTAAATCTTGCTTTAATTTTCCACCATTAGGCCTAAAAAAACCAAATATATACTGATCTTCAATTATTAATTTTCCAGCTATTCTAGATCTTGCTTTTGGCATATCCTCATTTATGAATTCTCCTTGTTCAGGAGAAATAAATAAATTAAAATCAAAATGAAGGTTCAAATAATTTATTGCATCTTTTATATTATTTATTTCATTTCACTCTTTTAGTAGCAGAGCACTCTTTTTTTCTTGCTTAATTAAATGTACGATTAATTTTTCATTAATCCTCATATCTCCTTCTTTATCTTTTAATGAAGCATTTGTTAAATCAATATTTACTTCCTTGAAAATAATTGGAGCTTTAACCATTTCACCGTTTTTCAAACTACCAATTAAAAAATATCTTGCCAAATATAAACATCAATCACCAGTATCAACTTCTCTGGTTCTAGCGATGGTATCTAAATTAGCTAATTTTTTGTCCAGTATTTCAAATTTGGATTTTAAATATTCTAAAACAATATCTTTATTCACTGCAAATGAACTTAACAATAAATTAACCTTACTTTTAGGAATGAATAAAGATTTATCATCTAAGAATTTCAAAAATTCTTTTGCATTATTTATTTTTGATAAATGTTCTTGTATTTTTGGTCAATCATTTTTGTGTGACAATTTAGCAATTTTATTATTATTAAATAAATTATTGAGATCCTCAAGGTTGTAAAAAATCAAAGGATTATAAATATCATTTGAATTCAATTTAGTAAAAATAGTTCTATCTCTTGTACTAATTGAAACCAAGTTAATTATCTTGTTTTTTAAGTAGTCATCTTTTTTAGACATTTACAATTCTCCAATACATTATTAACTTTATTTTTATTTAAATTATATATCAAATATTAACTATAAATTTATTTGATATATAAATAAATTTATTTAAAAAAATATAAAAACTTATTGCACAAATTTGTATAATAAGTTTTTATTTTGATTATTAGATAAATGTTTTATTAATTAACTATTTTATTTATTTATGGTGTATCCTGGTTTTGCAATTAAAACAATAGTGTGAGCATTTGGTGATTCCAAATAAATTCTTTTGACTTGCAATCCTTCAATAATCATATCGTCATTAAAATTTTCTATATTAAAAACTTTTTTAACTATTTTAAGTTTTGCTTGATCGATGTTTTCATTATTAAATCCGATAGTTTTTGCCTCATTATCAGTTACAATTATTCCTTTTTTATATATAGGAGATATTTCAAAGTTTTGAGTAATTGTAAATTCATTTGATAAAAACACACTGCCAATTCCATTGCCATAACCATTAATAGAATAATTCTCATTAACCACTTGAAGTTCCATTTTATAAACTTTGCTAGAAGTTTGAATTTTACGAATTTTGAATGCTGATTTAATATCATTATTATTTACAAATTTTGAATTGAAATTAAAGACTTTTTTAATTATTCAAACCTCAATATTTAAAGTAATATCGCTATATGTTTTTGAAAATCTCTTCATATTTTTAAAACTTACATTATTTATTGAATTTGATGGTTTGCTTGACAATTGTATATCCACTTGTAGAATAAATTTATTTGATGAATAAGGCATTATTTCTCCATTGATTGTAAATCCTGGTTTAGGAATTAAATATAATTCCAATTTATTATTTCCATAATAAATTTTACTAATAGTTGATCCGGCAATTAATTCTTCATCAGTTATATTATTTAAGTTATAAACTTCTCTAATAACTTTTATTTTAAATTCATCAATCTCTGATTGTCCAATAGTTATTTGAGCATTAAATCAATCAAGTTTATGCACTAATATTTCAGATGTTTCTTTTTTAGAAATCACTAAATCAATAGTATTTATTATTGTATTTGAAAATAATTCACTTAATTGTTCATTTATTTCAAAACCTTGTTTTGCTTTCAAAATTAGTTTGTGTGTATTTGGTTTTTCTAAATTAATTTTTTTAACTTGTAATCCTTCAATAATATTATTTACAGAATTTGGGTTAAAATTAAATACTTTTTGAATTATTTCAATTATTTCTGAATTTATATCTTGATAAACTTCACTCATGATGTTTATTTCGTTGCTATTAATAGTCATTTCTTCTGATAATTTTGAAGTTACCAACAATTGTATAATAACAATGAAAGTTGATGAATTGAAAGATAATTCCTCGTAGTTAATTGTAAATCCTGGTTTTGGTGTTAGAACTAGTTTATAACTATTATTTGATTCATGAATAGTTCTTTTTACTCATAATCCATTCATTATAGTTTTTTCATCATTAGGATTTATATCAAATAATTTTGAAATAATTGTAATTTTTTCTTTATCAATTGATTGATTCATTTCAGTAATATTAGACATTTCTTTCGGAGTAATTATTCCTGGGTTATTTTTTAACCCTATTTCTAAATTGATTATTTCTATTGTAAATTTATAAGATTCAAATGAACTTATACCATTAATTACATATCCTGGTTTGGCTGTCAAAACAAGTTTGTGTGTATTTGGAATCTCTAAATTAATTACATTAATTTTAAATCCATCAACTAAATCTTGTGTATCATTTAAGTCATTGATTATAAAGACTTTTTTAATTATAGGAAGTATTGTTAAATTAACATTATTAGAAATAGTATTATTTAATGATATTAATTCTTGCTTAGTTATATTTATATTAATGCTTGATTCTTTTTCAATATTTAAATTAATAGTTGATGTAAAAAAATTTGATGACAATGTTTCAGACTTATTAATTAGATAACCAGGTTTAGCTGTTAGAATAAGTGTATGTGATCCTGTTTCAGAAGTGGTTTTTGAAACTAATAATCATTTCTTAATGTCTTGATCTGAAGTTGCCTCTGTGTTAAATACTTTTTTAATTATAACTAATTTTTTTGTATTTATTTTTGAAGGTTCTGTTTTAAAACCTTTCATTTCTTTGGCAGTAATTAATTCATCAACATTATCTTTTGGTGATATCACAAAATTAATCTTAACAGTAAATATATTTGATTCTAGATTGTTTAAATCTTCATTGATTAAATATCCTGGTTTTGTAGTTAAATTAATTGTATATTGATTAACATTATCAGGACCAAATTTTTGTATTTGTAATCCAGCCATTATTTGATCATCTGTAGTTTCAATTCCAATATTGAATAATTTTTTAAATATGATTAATTTATTTGAATCAATATTTTCTGGTTCTTTAGTAATTATATTCATTTCTTCAAGAGTTATTTCTTCTATAATATTCTTAATATCTAAAACTAATTTAACATTAACAGTGAATTCATTTGAATCTAGTTCTGTTAAGTTTTCGTTAATTAGATAACCTGGTTTTACACTTAATTTAAGTTTGTATTTATTGGTTGCATCAGGTCCAATTTTTTGAATTTGTAATCCAGCCATTATTTGATCATCAGTAGCACGAAGAGGCATTGTGTCAAATGCTTTTTTCACTATTATTAACATAGTTGAATTAATGTCTTGAGCTTCATTTGTAATTGAATTGATTTCTGTTTCAGTAAGTTTTTCAACGATACCTTTAGCAGCTAAAACTAACTTAACATTAACGGTGAATTCATTTGAATCTAGTTCTGTTAAGTTTTCGTTAATTAGATAACCTGGTTTTACACTTAATTTAAGTTTGTATTTATTGGTTGCATCAGGTCCAATTTTTTGAATTTGTAATCCAGCCATTATTTGATCATCAGTAGCACGAAGAGGCATTGTGTCAAATGCTTTTTTCACTATTATTAACATAGTTGAATTAATGTCTTGAGCTTCATTTGTAATTGAATTGATTTCTGTTTCAGTAAGTTCTTCAACTATGTCTTTTGGTTTTATCAATAACTTAACATTAACAGTGAATTCATTTGAATCTAGTTCTGTTAAGTTTTCGTTAATTAGATAACCTGGTTTTACACTTAATTTAAGTTTGTATTTATTGGTTGCATCAGGTCCAATTTTTTGAATTTGTAATCCAGCCATTATTTGATCATCAGTAGCACGAAGAGGCATTGTGTCAAATGCTTTTTTCACTATTATTAACATAGTTGAATTAATGTCTTGAGCTTCATTTGTAATTGAATTGATTTCTGTTTCAGTAAGTTCTTCAACTATGTCTTTTGGTTTTATCAATAACTTAACATTAACAGTGAATTCATTTGAATCTAGTTCTGTTAAGTTTTCGTTAATTA
>CAMQYZ010000006.1 GCA_947039505.1 uncultured Mycoplasma sp. | reverse complement strand
CTTCTTTAACCAATATTTCTATGAACATCAAATTAAAAACACCTGATTTGAATTATGGATTTACTCAAGAGCAATGAGATGCAATTATTTGAACTGAAACACCTAAGGATTTAATCTTAACATTAAGTATAGTTAAAAAATTAGGTTGAGATACTAAAACAGAAATAACTTTAGAAGATTGAAAAATGCTTCCTGACGTAATAGAAATAAGTGCAGATGCATTTACAGATAACGTAGTTTTAACTTCAATTGAGATTCCTAGCAATATCGAAACTATAGCAGCAACTTCTTTTGGTGGTACAACTTCTTTAACCAATATTTCTATGAACATCAAATTAAAAACACCTGATTTGAATTACGGATTTACTCAAGCACAATGAGATACAATTATTTGAACTTATTCACCAATAGATGCAAAAATTTTAAATGCAAGTGATTTGGAATTAATAGGTTGAAAAGGTAAAACAAAAATAACTTTAGAAGATTGAAAAATGGCTCCAAATGTTATTGAAATTGGTTCAGCATTTGAAAATAATACTACTTTAACTTCAATTGAAATTCCTACAAGTATTGAAATAATAGGGAATTCATCATTCAGTGGTGCTTCTGCTCTAAGTTTTGTAGTATTTGAATCTAATTCTCAATTACAATCAATAGGAGAAAGTGCTTTTAAAACTACCACAGCTCTTAAAGCAATTAGACTTGGTTTAAATACAAAGTTAACCACAATAGGTGATTTAGCATTTGCAGATTCTGGAATAACAATAATGGACTTACCATCTTCTATTGAAAATATTGGTAACGAAAGTTTCTTAAATTCTAAATTGACTAATATATCAATGGATTATTTTGTTGCTAAAGAAAGTTTGATAGGACTATATGGATTATCTCAAGAACAATGAAACAATATAATTTGAAAAAACATCCCAACAACAGGTTTGATAAATTCTTTTATAGCTACACAACTATTAAAAACAAACTTGAAAATTGATTGAGAAGAAATTTCCACATATAACGGAATTGCCGCTAATGCTTTTTCTGATACAAACATTGTTTCAATTACTATTGATTCAGGATTTGATATTGATTCAGAAGCATTTGCCAACACACCTTCATTGACTAATATAACATTAAATCCAATATACAAAAAAGATGGGTTGAGTTATGGATTATCTGAAGAACAATTAAATTCTGTTGATTGATTCTCGTCATCAGATAATAATAGTTATTACAACCGAGTAATTACTATTATTGGAATAACAGCTAGTTTGATTGTTGTTTTGTCCTTAGCCACAGTTGTTTATATATCTTTAAAAAGAAGATAATTAATTAAAATTAAAAAAATTCTAGCATAAGAATTTTTTTTTAATAATTTTTGATAAATTCTACAACTGTTTTAATCATAGGCGACTTACCTTTTTCCTTTATATCAGCTGTACCTGCTATATCAATATGAATATATTCTTTGTTATCTGTGAATGTTTGTAATCAAGCTGCAGCAATATTGCAATCACTATATTCAACATTTGAACAAGATTGAATATCTGCAAAAGTATTTTTCGAAAGAGAACTAATATATTGTTTATCTAATGGCATTCGTCATACTTTTTCGCTTGATTTATTCGCAGCATCCTCAATTAAATTTCAATTTCTATTTGAAGATGATCAAACACCTGTATAAAAACTCCCCAAAGCATAAACAACAGATCCAGTTAATGTTGAAATATCTATCAAAAGACTGGCCTTTAATTTTATTGATGCATAAGTTAAACCATCAGCAAGTATTAATCGTCCTTCGGCATCAGTGTTTGCAATTTCTATAGTTTTACCACTCATTGATTTAACTATACTCTCTGGAAGTATTCCATTAGAATCAACAAGATTATCTGTAATTGGCAAAACAATAGAAACATTTACTTTTAATTTCAATTTATCTATTGTATCTAAAATATGTGCAGCTATTATTGCTCCTGACATATCATATTTCATTCCAGACATATTCTTAAGTCTTTTTATGTCATAACCACCAGTATCAAAAATAATCCCTTTTCCAATTATGGCAATTTTTTTTCTTGAAGTAGGATTGTTATTGTATTCAGCAATCACAACTTTAGCTTCTTGTTTGGAACCTGAATTAACTGCTAAGACTAAATTCATACCTAATTTTTCTAGATTTTTTTTGTTTAAAATTTGCACCTTAACTTTTCGAGAATTAGAAAACATATTCTCTAATTCATTAGTTAAAAAATCTATGGTACATAAGTTAGCAGGCATATCTTGAAAATATCTTGCTGAATTCATTTGTGTTGCCAGCAAAATAACTTCATGAAAATCGGATGTTTGAAATTCACTTGTAATAATTTTATGATTTTGAATAATTTTTTGATCAACTGTTTTCTTATTAAATTTTTTTCCATTAAATAAAATGTTTTGTTCAATAAATAATTCGATAATCTTTTTTTCATTTATTTTATCAGTAACAAAAGAGCTTGCATCTATTTCATAGTCTCTTTTGGCATACTTAAAGAAAAAATCTATTTTTTCTGATAATTTCTCTAATGTTAATTTTGACTTATCATCAAAATAAATAGTTGTTTCTAAATTCGATGAATCTTCATATATTTCATAAGATGATTTGTTTTTTGCTTTTTGAAACTTAGCAACAACACAAAATGCATTCGGGGTTTTGTTTTTAATTATTTCCATATTATTAAAATCTTTATTACTAATCTTTAGCATTCAAAGCTAATTGAACTAATGTTTTTACCATTATTCCTGTAGGTTCATCAGCTTTTCCAGCAGAACCCGCTATATCTAAGTGAATGTATTCTTTTTCTTCAGTAAATTCCTTCAAAAACATTGCAGCAGAACATGAACCACCTTGTCCACTTAAGTCTGTATTTTTATAATCTGCTAAAACTGACTTTTTAATATTAACTAAAAAATCTTTGTGAAAAGGCATTCTTCAAACTAATTCATTTTGATTTTTAGCAGCCTCAGATAAATCATTTCATGCTTTATCTGTTGTAGCTCAAGCACCAGTATATGTTGAACCCAAAGAAACAACAATTGCACCCGTTAAAGTTGCAACATCAATAATTCTTGTAGGATTAAATTTTTTAATTGCATAAGTTATTGCATCAGCTAAAATCAATCTTCCTTCTGCATCAGTATTATTTACTTCTACTGTTTTACCATTCATTGATGTATAAATTGAATCAGGCAAAGAAGCTGTTGCAGAAATTCTATTATCTGTCAACGGAAGAACCATTGAAATATTTGTTTTTGGTGATAATTCAATAATTGCATTCATTGCAGCAAAACAAATAGCAGCTCCTGACATATCATATTTCATTCCTTGGATGAAATTAGAAGGTTTTAAATTATAACCACCTGTATCGAAAGTTATCCCTTTTCCAATATAAACTGTTTTATTTTTAGAAGAAGGATTGCCAATATATTCTGCAGTTACTAATTGTGCTTCATATGCAGAACCTGCATTTACAGATAAGAATAAACCCATTTGTTCTGCTTCGATTTCTTTTTTATCAAGAACTTTTAATGTTATTTTAGAACCATGAACTTTTAAAACATCCGACATTTCTTTTGCTAGTCATTCAGAATTACAAATATTTGGAGGTGTAGCTTGCAATTTTCTTGCTAAATTTACTGATTTAGCTAAAGCAAGTGCTTCAGAAGCAATTTTAGTCATTTGAGAATTATTTGAAAAAATTGTTAGAGAAAATGGTTTAGGTTTTTTAACTGTTTTAGCAGAATATAAACCCTCACCAATTAAATATTCATGTTGATCAATAAACATATTTACAATCATTTCTTCAGTTACTTTTTTAGAAACAAATGATTTTGCATTAATCTCAAAATCTCTTCCGCCCAAAGTAATAATTTTTTTCATTGCAGATTTTAAAGAATCATTGTCAAATGAACTTTCTTCACCCAAATATATATATGTGGTTTTTTTATTTGGGAACTCTGTTATTGAAAACTTATCTTTTAATAAATTTTCTTCTTTAATTTTGGAGTTATGAAAAAATCCAATTATTTTAAATGCCTTTAAATTTTCCTTATTAACTAGTTGCATATTTATTTACCTTATTTCTTTTTATATTATTAAATTAATTATATAAGTTATCAATCATTATTTAATAACAAAATTAATTATTTTATTTTTAACTACAATTGTTTTTATAATTTCTTTATTTAATAAAAATTTAGACACATTAAATTCTTGTTTAGCATTTTCAATTAAGTCTTTTTCACTCATAGAATTATCAAATTTAATATTACCTCTTAATTTACCATTAATTTGTACCATTATATTTAATTCATTTTTAATTATTTTTGTTTTGTCAAACTTAGGTCAAAAATGTTCTGATACTTGTTTTTCATTTAATTTTTCTAAAAGTTCTTCACAGATATGAGGAGCAAAAGTGGAAAACATAATCAAAAAATCTATTAAATATTTTTTATCAGCAATTGCTTCTAGTTTATAAAGAAAATTAATGTAAACCATAAAGTTAGAAATTGCAATATTGAATTTTGTTTCTTCAATATTTTTGGTAACCTCCATAATTAAGATATTGTAATTCGACTCTAATTCATTATCAACAACCTTTTTATTAATTTCAAAATCATTATCAATATATTTTTTGAATATCCTTCAAACTCTATCTAGTCATTTTTTTGTTCCATCAAGAGCTTTGTCGCTTCAAGGTTTAGTATCTGTTAATGGACCCATAAACATTTCATAAATTCTCAAGGAGTCAGCTCCATGTGATTTTATAATAATAGTTGGATCAATTACATTCCCTTTTGATTTAGACATTTTTAAATTATCACTTCCCAAAATCATTCCTTGATTAATAAGTTTTAAAAAGGGTTCTGATGTTGGTACAATTTTTAAATCATAAAGAACTTTATGTCAAAATCTAGCATATAGCAAATGAAGAACAGCATGTTCTTGACCACCAATGTATAAATCAACTGGCAATCATTTTTGAAATCTTTCATACGCCTCTTTTGAATCAATATCCAAATATGTGCCATCATCATTTTTTAAAATATAACCTAAATAATATCAAGAGCTTCCAGCTCATTGGGGCATAGTATTTGAATCTCTACGATATTTTTTGCCATCGTGCTCAAAATATAATCATTCCTTATTATTGAATAAGGGACTTTCTCCATTTCCTGAAGGTTTAATATTATTCATTTTAGGAAGCTCTACTAAATCTTCTATCAATAGAATGTTATTGTTTTCATCAAAAGCAATAGGAAAAGGTTCTCCTCAATATCTTTGACGTGCAAAAACTCAATCTCTTAAATGGTATGTAGTTTTTTCATTTTTAACTTCTTTACCAATTCAATTTCTTTGCAAAGATTTAAGAGAATTAGGTCAATCTAAATCTTCTAAACCCTCTAATAACTTATCTGCATAATTAGTTATTTTTAAAACTCATTGTTTCATGGGTTTTTTTACAACAGGAAAAGAACCTCTTTCACTAACATTATTTCCTGATTCATCTTGTAAAACTTCTTCATTTGCAAGAACGGTCCCAAGTTCTTCACATCAATTTACATCAATTTCTTGAATTTCAGCCAAGCCATTTTTATACATTTGAGAAAAAATCCACTGAGTTCAACGATAATAATTAGGATCTGTTGTGTTAACTTCTTTGTCATAGTCATAAGAAAAACCCAAAGATTTTAATTGCACTCTAAACTTGTTAATATTTTCTTCTGTAAAAGTTGCAGGATCATTACCTGTTTGAATAGCATATTGCTCGGCAGGTAAACCAAAAGCATCTCAACCAATTGGGTGCAGAACATCAAAATCATTTAATCTTTTGTATCTAGCTATAATATCTGTGGCAGTATATCCTTCAGGATGTCCAACATGCAATCCTGATCCAGAAGGGTAAGGAAACATATCTAAAACATAGTACTTTTTTTTCTTGTTACAAGTTGTTTTAAATGTTTTTTCTTTATCTCAAAATTTTTGTCATTTTTTTTCAATTTTTACGTGTTCATACATATATAAAAAATTATATCAATTTAATTAGAATTAAGACAATTAATAATTAGTGAGAATTGTTTTGAATCTCTTCAGAAATTGTTTCTGGATCTTTTGTTTCTAAAGTTAAGTTTTTACCTCAATTCAATTTATGGAATAAAGCTTCAAATACAAATACTTTTGTTAAATCTGATAAAAAGAATATAGCATATGCCACTGGAAAAGAAAGGCCTGTGTTAGGAACAATCACAAAAACTAAAATTGATATTCAACATGTTTGAACCAATCCCCCCGAAGCATCTACCAAAGAAGTTATATTAGTTTTACCCCCAGCAGAAATACATCTACTTCTTGTTATGTATCAAATTCACATTGGCATGTAACCTGCAAGTGGTCATATTGTCATTTTTAATTGATTTAAATATTCAGAAACACCTTGAGTTGCTCAAGAATTAGCAACTTCTCAAGAAAATCCGTATTCTCCATTTGGATCCATTAATGATTTAATAGTTCCTTCTTTATATCCGTCAGCTAAAAAAGTCATATGTGGAACTATAAATGAAAAACTAAGCAAAAGAGAACCCATTATAATTGCCATTACAAAATGGAAACCTTGTAATTCTTTAGCATTATTTTTTGCTTGTTCTAAATTTCCATTTCCAAGTTCTCGACCTACAAAAATTGTGGTGTTGGCACCTATCGATTCAAATGTGGACCAAAAAATATTAAAGACCGCACCAGAAATTCCTAAAATAGTAGCGGCTGAAATAAAATATTCAGGCTTTCCTATTTCACCAGGAGAGTAATTGGCATTTCAAAAAATAAATCTAATAGAAACAGCAATAGAACCAATTGCTAAAAATATAAAAGATAAAGATCTCCTAAACACTTGCTTTCAAATCTGTTTGGAAATAGAAAGAATTTTTAGTGGATTAATGATTATTTCTTTATTTTTAATTCAAACAAATATAATATTAAAACCAACCGAGAATATTTGAGAAATTATTGAAGAAACAGCCAAAGATCAAATACCTGCATGGAACCCTCAAACAAACATAGAGTTTAAAGCAATATTAATAGATAGTGAAATAATTGAAGATATTAAAGAAGCTCTTCCATGACCAGCCTCTCTCATAATCATGGCCGATGTATATCCTCAAGCTCCCGTCATTCAAGTTACCGCTATTATTCGTAAATATAAAGCTGAATCAGCAACTATTTCTTCATCCACTTGAAAAGTACCAACTAAATTAATCATAAATTCTGGAGCAATAAAAGCAGGAAAGGCAAACATCATTGTTATTCCTAATGCTATTACCATTCTTGCTCTTAAAACATATCTTGTATTAACACGATCTTTTGCTCCATAATATTGACCAAACAAAGATGAACCAATAACAGTTGTTGCAGCTATTATTCCTGTCACAAGAGAAGTTCAAGTATTTGCATATGACAATTTATCAATTCCATTTTCAATAGGAATGGCCATAAAGTTATCAATAAAGCTATTCAAAGCAAAAATCATTGCAGCAAATATAATTGGCAAAGAAGTCATTGTATATAAACCTCATCTATGTTTATTAGATGGAAAAGTTTTCTTAATTTTTTGAATCATATATTAATAAATAATATATTATATTAATTTTAAATAAACAAAATAGTATATTATATTATCATTTTTTAATATTTCTAGGGATATTTGGTATCTTACTTTATGACAATTTATTGCTCATTATTTGAAGATTATTTTTGGTGTTTATTTCTCTTCTTATTTTATAAAGTAAATGCCAAAATAAAATTTTATATATAATTTAAAGAATAATATATTAATTTAATTTTGTATAATTTTAAATATGTATTATGAGTAAATTAATTATCATAAGAAGAAATTAGGTATTTTATGGAAAATTATATTTTTGAAATAATGGCCGAAACATTATCAAACACATCTAACACTAGTGGATTTGATGTTATAAGATTAATGGTCGCTCCTGTTTTATCATTAGTTACTGCAATTATGGCTATTAGTGTTTTTTCTGCTAGTTATTTTATTGTTTTTAGAATCAAGAAATATTTAAAAAGACATAAAAATTATTTGAATTTTACCAATAAATTATTAGCAACTATTACAGGAAAAAAAGTTAGTGTTTTAAGACCTTACGAAACAACTATGTGAGGACCTAAGTTGGAACAAAACAAAGCTCTTGTAGGAGATATTTTAACACAATATAAAAATGCAGATTTAAAAGATTTAATTTTAGGAACATATAATGATGATTTAAATTCAATTAAAGCAATAATAAATAGTGATAATAAATTAATTAAAAATAATGAAAAATTCGTTAAATTTCAAAGATTATTTCATGTTTATACTAGAGAGGGAGTTATTATAGAATATTTAAATAAGGACTATGTTTCTTTTTATAGTGTTAGAAAAACAGGAGTTACTATTGGTGTATTAAAAAAAGAGGAATTGGAATCTAGAGACATAAAAATAGCATATGATGTTGATTATTCAGAATTATTTAAAAAACATAAATTAAATGATTTAACTACTGTTTATAAAATTTATTTTATCAAAAATAATTTCATTTATAAAAATATAAGTAATCCTCTAGTGGAAATGGAAACTGAATTAAGCAAAATGAGAAAAACATATAACAAAATTTTGAAAAAAAAATATAAACACTATAATGTTTATATAAAAAATAAATTAAAAGGTTTTCCAAAATTAAATACAATTTTAACCAAAGATATCTATAGCATTCAAGAAGATTTGTTGTTAGAATTGATTGTTCAAAAACCAATTATTAATAATCCTATTTCTGCAGCAATCAAGAAAAGAAAAGAAATAAAAGAAGTAATTAATTATAGATATAAAAATCATATCAATAACTCCAATGCTCATAAAATGACAAAAGATGAAACTGAAGAATAAATTTAATTATAAGTAAGTTTGATAATTAATTATTGTTGATTTAATTTTGTTATTTTCAAAATTTCGTTAATTAATTTAGGTCTTTCTTGAGAAAGAGCATCTAATATTGGCAATGAATTAATTTCATTTTTATTAATACCTATTGCTAACCCTGATTTATTTTCTAATAATAGTTCAACTGCTACAATCCCCATTCTAGTTGCAAGAACTCTCTCATTTGCAGTGGGAGTTCCACCTCTTTGTAAATGCGCCAATATAGTTGCTCTAGTAACCACATTTGTTTCAGCTTCTAAGTCTTTTGACAATTTATCTAAATTATCATAAACATGCTCAGAAACAATAATAACCATAGAATCTTTTTTCATAACATTCATTTGTTGATTAACAACTTTTGAAATTTCTTTTAAAGTCATTTTATTTTCAGCAGTTATTATTAATTCTGCACCTGTTGCAATACCAGCATATAGCGACAAGTCTCCTGCATATCTCCCCATAACTTCAACAATCATACAACGATGATGAGATCTGGCAGTATCTCTAATACGATCTACATTCTCAACTATTGCTGAAAGAGCAGTATCAAAACCAATTGTTAAATCTGTAGAAGAAATATCATTATCAATGGTTCCAGGTAAAGCTATAGTCTTAATACCTATTTTATGCAATAATTGTGCACCATGATAAGAACCATCTCCCCCAATAACAACTAATGCTTCAATACCATGAGATTCCAATACTTTTTTTGCTTTCAATCTTGTTTCTTCTTCTTTGAATTCCAAATATCTAGCAGAATATATGAATGTTCCACCCCTATTAATATATTCATCTATTTTTACATCAGAAGCTGGAACTAACAAATTTTCTACCAATCCTTTATAACCTTCATAAACCAAAAAAGTTTCTATACCCGCCGCTTTAGAAGATTTAACAATTGCTCTAATTGCATTATTCATCCCTTGTGAATCTCCACCAGATGTTAAGATTGCTATTTTTTTTATCATTTTTTATTCCTTTTCTATTTTTAATTTAAGATTTAAAATTTTATTTTGAAATCAAACTAATAAATGAATCTACTTCTAAAGAAGCTCCACCAACTAATGCACCATCAATATCAGGTTGATTTAACAATTCCTTTACATTAGAACCATTTACAGAACCACCATACTGAATTAATAAATCATTTGAAGTTAATGATCTAATATATTCGCAAATTTCTTGTGCGTATTCAAAAGTCGCTGTCTTTCCTGTTCCTATAGCTCAAACAGGTTCATAAGCCACTACAATTTTAGAAAAATCTAAACCTTTTAAAGAATTAGTTATTTGATCTTTAACTACTGATTTTGATTCACCATTTTCATATTGGTCAAGAGTTTCACCCACACAAATAATTGGTACTATACCATTTTTTAAAGCAATAACTGACTTAGCGTTAACAATCTCATTTGTTTCTCCATGATAAGTTCTTCTTTCAGAGTGTCCGACAACAGCATAACTAACATCAAATGATTTAAACATAGATGAAGAAATTTCTCCTGTATAAGCTCCTGATTCAAATTGCGAAATATCTTGTGATGATATTTTCATATCTTTAGTTTTTAATTTACTAAAAGTTTCAATATTTATCGAGGGAACTGCAATTCCATAAATTGTATTACCATTAGTTTCAAAAGATTTTTTAGAAAATTCATTTAAGAATGCTTCAGTTTCTTTCTTATCTTTATTCATTTTTCAGTTTCCTATGATTATTGTTTTTCTCATTATTGACTCCATTTTCAATTTTAATTATTATAAATTATATTACCTTTTATTTAAATTTATAAATTATTTTACAATTATTTTTATTTTAATTTTATTTATATTAGTTTCAATTTCAATGTTTTTTTCATGTTATTAATATCTATATTGCATAAATAAAAAATATCATTAATTTTAGTTTTCAACATGACAAAAGAATGTCTATAACCTTTATAGTTGACAAATATTTCAAAATAAAATTTATCTACAATTAATTCTCCATAATTTGGCTTAATAGGAATTTTTTCATTCATAAGAATATCTTGATTTGTAAATCATGAAATACTTGAATAATTTTGATCATGAGTCGATAAAAATATTGTAAAGTTAGTTGAACTTGATAAATTGTGAATTTCTCTTATTTTTTCCATAGATGAAGAAACAATGTTTTTTATTATTAAAGAAATATTAAAAATTTTAATATCTTCTGCAACCATATTGTTGGCTTTAAAAAATATTCTAACATAACAATTATTGCCATATTTAGGATTAAATTCATTTTCTTCATTTGAGTAAATAAATATATCTTGAAAAATATCTATTTTTATTAGTAATTTTTGCAATAACATTCTTAGTTGTTCTAATTCGTCAATTGGAAAATTAGAAAGATTAATAAGAAGAGATGAATAATATAGAGTTGAGGGAATAATTACTTCTGATTTTTTGTCATAATCAGGAAAATAATTCTCTATTTCTTTACATAATAATTCAGGAGAATATAAAATTTTTTCTGGTTCTTCAGAACTTATTATTATATAAGTATTATTTTTAGAAATAATGTTATATTCAATATCATCGATGAAAAAAGTTTTTTGCCCTCTTCTTTCCTTTAGAACTTTTTTAGAAGCAATAAATACTTTATTAGATTCACTAGAATATAAATCTGTGATCCAAGAATTTTTATGATTTGTATCATATTCATATTTATTAATTAATTTTCCTGCAAAATCAGTTGCAATAACTTCATCATCAAAAAATAATTCTCAAATTTTAATGGGATCTAGTTTTTCTTTATTATTTTTCATTACAATAGGCTCTTTTCTAGAAGAATTTTTTTCATCATTTGCATCGTTCAAACTTTCAAAATTAAAAGATTCTATATCTTGCATTGATTTATGTTTTTTGACAGATTCTTCTTCTTCAATATTTTTAAGCAACAAGACATTAAATCCATCTTTATAATTTTTTACAAACTGATATTCTTCTCCATCAATAAAGAAGTTGCTTTCTCAATTATTTGGCATTTTGTTAAAAATTTTAGAGTTAACAGACAAACATTCGTTGCCTTCAATGTAGTAAATATCTCAAGAATCAGGTGCACTATATTTTTGATAAAAATCTCTTTGAATTGGTTGACCTGAAAAATCATGAGCGAAAAAAGTTTTTGATCCGAATTGCTTTGCTCAAATTTCTTCTCAATTTTTCATTCTACTCCAATCCTAAAAATATAAACTTCAATATATAATTAAAATTATAGCAATTAATAAAGTTTTTTTAGGGTTTTTACATTCATGTTATTGATCAAATATGACCCACACACTAAGGCTGTCGCACCTGCAGAAAATGCTTTTTTAGAATTTTTATCATTTATTCCTCCATCAACTTGAATCATTGTTTGTAATTTATTTTCCTTTATAAAATCGGCTATTTGTTTTATTTTTTCTATACTTGATTCTATAAAAGCTTGTCCACCAAAACCAGGTTCTACAGACATAACTAAAATAATTTCAAAATGATGAATAATATCTTTTATCTCTTCTCATTTAGTTTCAGGTTTAATTGCTAATCCTATTCAAGTTGTTTCTTGATATTTTTTGACAAAACTTAATATCTTATCTAAATTCATAGATTCATAATGAATAGTCATGCAAGTAGCATAATCCTTAAATTTTTCTGCATAAACAAATGGATCATTAACCATCAAATGAACATCAGATAAGTGTCCAGGAGTGTGTTTTATTATATTAATATATTCATCTATTTCTATAGCTTTATTTTTAACAAATTCATTATCCATTATGTCATAATGGATTCATTTTATACCTAAATCCAAAAGTTCTTTTGCAACTTCTAATCTTTGTTCTTTAGGGACACTTAACAAAGAAGGGCAAATATATTTATCTCTCATGTGAATCCACCTCATTAATTAATCTTAGATAATTATTATATCTTGTCTCTAGAATATTTCCTTTTTTTACTTCATCTTTTATTTTACAATTCAATTCCTTAAAATGAATACATGTTCTAAATTCACATTCAAAAGATAATCTTTTAAAGTCATGGAATGATTTTGCTAAATCATTTTTTGAAAGCGAGGATTCTAAAATCGAAAAACCTGGTGTATCAATTATTTCAAAATCATCTAATTGGTAAATTTCTACAATACGCGTAGTGTGTTTCCCTCTACCTAAACTTTTCGAAATTATTTGTGTATCTAAATTTAAGTGAGAAATATTGTTAATAGTTGACGACTTTCCAGCACCAGATTGTCCTGTAAAAACTGATAATTTGTTTTTGAGCAAATCAATTAATTTAGAATAATCTTGTTCTTTATCTACATTAGAAACTTTAACAACATCATAACCTTGAGAAAGATAATCTTGAAAAACTTGATCATTTGTTAAATCAGTTTTAGTAAAAAGGATAATTGGTTTAATTCCTTGAAATTCAACAATTGCTAAAAATTTATCCAAAATAAAGGAAGAAAATTTAGGTTCACATAAGGCAGTTACAATAACCACTTGATCAATATTAGCAACTTTAGGTCTTACTAAAAAATTTTTTCTTTCTAAAATTTCATATAAAAAACCATCAGGATTAAATTTAACTAAATCGCCAACAAGTGGATGTTGAGAAGTTTCTCTTAGATTTCCAGAACCTCTTGTACGATATACAGTTCCTTCTGAAACAATATCATAAAATCCAGAATTAATTTTAAGAACTTTACCTATCATAAATTATTTAGCAAGAAAAACAATCAAGACAATTATCAATATTAAAATAACCAAGACTCCAATAGAACCAATTACAAAAAATTTAGAATTAACTATTTGTTTTCAATCTTTTTTTTCTTTGCTATTACTTGTTAATTCAATTTTCTTTTCCATAATTCTACTTTGATTTAAACAAGTAGACAAATCTTGTGACAATTGTCTCATAGATAAATAACGATCTTCTTTCTTTTTAGCAGTAGCTTTAGCAACTACATTAGCCAAAGCTTGAGGGATAGATGGAAAAATTTGATTAACTGGTTTAATTTCTTCTTTTTTATGTTTTAAAGCAGTTTCTAAAGCATCTTTACCTTTAAAAGGAGGTTCTCCAATTAACATTTCAAACAACATAATACCTAGCGCATATACATCTGTTTGTGGTGTAGCATCTTCCTGATTTACAATTTCAGGAGCCATATAGTGAACTGAACCAATTACTCTTCCGGTTTGTGTATATCTAACAGAATCATCACTAATTGCAATACCAAAATCAATAATTTTCACTTCTCCCAATGTTGAAATCATAACATTTGAAGTTTTTAAATCTCTATGAATAATATTTTGAGCATGGATTTCTGCAAATCCTTTTGCGATTTGAGTAGCAAAATTAACCGCTTCATCAACATTTAACCTTCCTTGTTCTTCAATATAGTCTTTTAGCATTTTACCTTCGACATATTCCATTATTAAATATTGAGTATCATTGTTATAACTACCTTCATAGAATTTAACAACATAAGGTGAAGAAATATACTTAGCTAACCTAAGTTCTTCTTTAAATCTATTTTTATTAGTTAGTGGCATATTAGGATCGGTTAACAATGTTTTAATTGCAACCTTTTGGTTAGTTTCTTTGTTTAAAGCCAAATAAACTTTAGCCATTCCTCCGGACCCTATTTCTCTAAGAACTTGATATTTTGTTGGTAAATGAGGAATGTTAATCATATTTACTCTACCTCCAACATAACAATAGTAAGATTATCAGTTGATTCTCCCCTAATAGCTTGTTTGATGAGTTCATCAGTTTTTGAAACAAGATTACCTGGACCCGAAACAATCATTTCAAAATTAGGTTTTGTAATATAATCATGTATTCCATCTGAAGTCAAAATAATTGTACGCAATTCATTTGAATTATCAATTGTAAATGCTTCAATATTTGTTTTTTTATTTGGACCCAATGCAGATGTTAGCGCTGCAGCACCTGGTAATTTAGATGCTTCAAAGGCTGACATATTTTCTTCAATAATATAATAATTCATTAAATTATGGTCAACAGTAATTTGATGTAACAAACCATCAAAAATATATGTTCTTGAATCACCAATGTTAAAAATATAAATGTCTTTTGTATCTTTATAAACAATAGCTGCTGTAACGGTTGTTCCCATATCTTTTTTCATTTCATCATTACCAGCTTCGATAATCATATTATTTTTACATTTTTTAATAGTTAATTTAAATCAATCAAAAATTTTTGTTTTATCAGTAGGAAGAGATTCTATCTCGCTTGCAAAAGTATTAATTGTTATTGAAGCCGCTAATGAACCACCGAAGTGTCCACCCATACCATCACAAAGCAAGGCCAAGGTCGCTGATCTCCCATCAACAACAACCGCTCTATCTTGATTTTCTTCACGAACAACACCAATATTTGTATTTATTTTATAATTCACAAATCTCTCCTTTAATTATTTTTGAAACACTATTTATAGATTCAGTTAATTTATTATTAACTATTATAAACATAAAATCATTTGTTTGTTGAATTTCTTTTTTCGCTTTTGCCAATCTTTCTTTGATAGATTCATCAGTTTCAGAGTTTCTACTACGTATCCTTTCTTCTAAAACTTGTAAATTTGGCGGGGTTATAAATATTGAAATTATTTTATCTATCAAATTCTCATTTTTATATTTTTTAATAATATTAATTGCACCTACAGTATCCACTTCAACAATAACATTGTGTCCTTTATTAATTAATTTTTCAACATCTTCTTTTAAAGTTCCATAGTAATTACCAAAATGTTGAGAATACTCTAAAAATTCATTATTATTTATTTTTTTGACAAATTCAGCTTCATCTACAAAATAATAATGTTGACCTTCTATTTCATTTTCTCTTTTTTTTCTAGTTGTCATTGAACATGAAAGTGCTAATTTAAGACTTGATATCTTAAAAAGTTCTTTTTCTATTGTACCCTTACCAACACCAGAAGGACCTGTTATAATTATTATTTTATTCATCATTTTATAAATAAAATTATACATTAAGAAAAATAATATATATTTCTAATTTAAACAAAATTTCCTTAATTAAACATTTATTAAAATTGTTTCCAAGTTTGAGTTATTATTATAAATATGATTTCATTAAAGGGTAAATTTATTAAATACATTTATCAAAATGTAGAAAATAATTTTGCAGTTGCTATCTTTAAATTAGATAAAGAATATCAAGAAGATAGTTCAAATGATTTTTATTCTATTGGAAACATTACAGTTTCTATAAAAAATATTGATATTTCCATTAATAAAATTTACAAAATACAAGTCACTGAATCAAAAAGTAATAAATATAAAGATAGTTTTGAACTAATTTCAATTGAAAAAAATATTATTGATTCTAAAAGTTCCGCAATTGATTATCTTTCTTCCAAAAAATTTGTTGGAATCACAAAAGCAACTGCCACCAAAATAATAAATGAATTAGGTATTGAATTTTTAAAAAGTCCTGAAGATTTTGAAACTAAATTACAAAAAATAATTTCAGTTAAAAAAACATTAATATTAATTGAACAAGTTAACATTGATAAAATATACCAACAAGTTTTAGATAAATTTAATGAACACAATTTGTCTATTAGAATATTATATCTTATTGAAAAAGAATACAAAGATCAACAGTTAATTAATTTTTTAGAAAATGATGTTTATTCTATTTTGGAATTACATGAAAATATAAATTTTTTTGATGTAGATAATATCGCAGAAATTTTTCTGACAAATTTCTCTAATAAAATTAGAATGGAAAAATATATTGCTTGATCAATAGATAATTTATCATTTTCTACTGGTTCAACTATTTTTCAAATTAAAGAATTATATTTTTCAATAAATAGAAATTTTGGCATGTCAAAAGATGAATTTTTTGAAGCAATAAAAGAATTGGCGATCAAAAAATTAATTGTTTTATCAAAAAACAAACAATCAATTACCTCCATCAAGATATATGAAAAAGAAGAATACATTGCAAAACGATTAAAGGAAATTAATCAAATAGAAATTAATAAATTTTCCAACAAAATTATTAATGACAATATTGACGAAATACAAAACAATGCCTTAGAGTATTCTTTAAATAATTCAATAACAATTATTTCTGGTTATCCAGGGACAGGGAAAACAACATTGGTAGATAAAATTGTTAAAAATTTAACCAAGGAAGAGCCGGGATCATTTAATCTTTTGGCCCCTACCGGAAAAGCTGCATATCAAATTTTTTTAAAAACTGGTCATACAGCAAGAACCATTCATTCTTTTTTAGGAATGCAAAAAGGAACCAATATTTTTAGAATAAATGAAGAGAACCCCTCTTTAGTAAAAACTTTAATTATTGATGAATTTTCAATGATTAACATTGATTTATTTTATTCTTTATTAATTGGTTGTCCAAATTTGAAAAGATTAATATTGATTGGCGATAAAAATCAATTGCCCTCGATTGGTGCTGGTTATCTTCTTAATGACATTATTGCTTCCAATAAATTTAAAACCTTTTTATTGCAAAAAATTTATCGACAAGAATTAGGTTCATCTATTATAGACATTGCCTTAGTTATTAATGATCAAAAAATGCCAGTTTTCAATAATAAAGAATCAATTTTTATTGAAGAAGAAGAATGAAAGGCTAAAGATAAAATATTAGAAAAAGTGGACTACTTCATAGAACAAAAAATTTCTAACTATGATTATCAAATTTTAGTTCCAATGTATTCTGGAGAATGTGGCATTGATAAACTAAATATTTTAATTCAAAAAAAATATTCAAAAGATAAGCAAAAAATAGATATTCGTAATCAACCTTTTTATTTAGGGGATAAAGTTATCCAAATTGAAAACAATAATGAAGTTAATGTTTTCAATGGAGAAATTGGTTACATAATAGAATTTAATGGTGGAATAAAAATTAGTGAAATAGTTATTCAATTTGAGGATGGAAAAATTATTAAATATACTTTATCTAACTTTATTAAAAATATTAAATTAGCATATGCTATATCTATTCACAAATTCCAAGGAAGTGAATGTAAAAATATAGTTTTAGTTATTTATAATTCACACTATGCTTTATTAAGTAAAAAACTTTTGTATACAGCAGTGACAAGAGCTTCAGAAAATTTAATTATTTTCGGAGAACAAAAAGCAATAAAAGCATGTATATATAATGATAATGATTCTAAAAGACTGGGAAATATTTTGCAATTTTTAATAGAATAACTAAATAACTAATAATCATCAAAAATATTATGTAATAATTTTAAAATAAAAAGAGGATGTTAAATATGGTAAAAAATAATATATATTTCGATTTAGAAACAACAGGTTTTGATGGATTGCAAGATGACTTAATCGAGATTTATGCAATTAAAGAATCTAGTGAAGGACAATTTATAGATGACATACATATTTATTTCAACCCAGGAAAACCTTTACCAAATATAATTATAGAAATAACTAAAATAACAGATGAAATGTTAATGGATAAATCTTCATTCACTTCTCAAGTTAATACAATTTTAAACTTCATAAATCCTGATGATATTTTAATAGGTCATAATGCAAAAAAATTTGATTTACCATTTTTGAATAAACAATTTTTAAAGCATAATATTAAAAATAAAAATGGAATTGTTCAACTTAATAACGAAGTAATTGACACTATGATTTTAGCAAGAGAAATCGACAAGGTAAGTCAATTTACAAAAGGTTATAAATTAATAGATTTGGCAAATAGATTTGATTTCAATATTGATTCCACTAAACTACATGGTGCTAAATATGATGTTGAAATAACCAAAATGCTTTTCCTATTTTTAAATAATAAATTATAAAAAAATAATAAATTATAAAAAATGATAATATAATTAAAAATATGAAAATTATTATTGGTTTAGGGAATCCTGGGGAAGAATATGCAAACACAAGACACAATGTAGGCTTTCAAGTCATTGATTTAATTTGCAAGGAATATGATTCTGCACTTACAATCAATAAATTTGGTGGTTTATATTTTGTTGCAGAAGATGTAATTATTGCAAAACCAATGAACTTTATGAATAATAGTGGAGCATTTGTTAAAAGTTTGATTAATTTTTATAATATTAAAATTGAAGATATTTTAGTTATTTATGATGATTTAGACTCAGAAGTTGGTAAGGCTAAAATCAAAACATTTGGATCATCTGGTGGTCACAATGGATTAAAAGATATTATTGAATCTTTGAACACAGATGAAATAAAAAGATTAAAAATAGGTATTGGTAGACCAAAAACTTCAAAAAATGTTTCTAAATATGTTTTAAATAAAATACCTAAAGCTGATGCTCCCATACTAGATAAAGTAAAAGAACAAGCTGCAAAAATTGCCATTAGCTTTGTATACAACGATATTAGAGTAGTGATAAATAGTTTTAATGGAAAAAATAAATAATAAAAAAATTATTGCAGTTAGCGGTGGAGTTGATTCTATGTTTTTGTTGAATAAATTTAAACATGAAAATATTGTTGTTGCACATGTAAATTATAATATTAGACATGATGTTGAAATTGATTTAGAAATTATTACTAATTTTTGCAAAAAACATAATTTAAAACTGGAAGTGCTCAATTTAAAAGAAACTCATTATGGAAATTTTCATGATTGAGCTAGAAATCAAAGATATGATTTTTTCAAAACTATTTATAAAAAATATAAATCAAATCAATTAATTATTGCTCATCATAAGGATGATTTTTTAGAAACAGCCATTATGCAATGACGCTCAAAAAGAATTCCATATTATTTTGGAATTAGCAAAAACAATAATAATTTTGAAATGAATATTCATAGACCATTGATTTTTCAATATTGAAAAAATGAAATTTATAAAGAAACAAAAAATTTGCAAATTCCATTCAACGATGATTGAACTAATTTCACTAACAAATATACAAGAAATGAAATAAGAAATGAAATGAATGAAACACCAACAATCATCAAAAACTTACTCTTTAATTGTTTTCAATTTGTCAATTTACAAAAATGTATTAAAAATATAGAAATAATCAAGAAATACATTGAATGAAATGATTCACTATTTAATCTTGATTATTTTAAAGAAAACCAAGATTTTTCAAATGATTTAATATTTAAATTTTTAATTGACAAATTTGAAAAAATTAATATTAATTACAATGTTTTGAATTCAATAAAGCAGTTTTTAATGGCAAAAAATGGAAATAAGGAGTTTTTGCTTTCAAATAACAAAAAACTCATCAAATTTAACAATAATCTTGCTATTAAATAAAAAAATGAATTATAATTAATATTAATTATATAAAAAGAGGAAAATATGAACGAAGAACGTAAAGAAAAACAACCAAAAAAGAAAAATTGATTTTTAATAATATCCATTTTAGTATTATTGGTTTTATTTGCTGTTTTCTTATACACTATTTTCAAAGATAATGGCATTAAAATGTCATTGAGTGAATTTTGAGAAAAATACGATATGGCAGCTGCTTCAACAACTGACAACACTTATTTCTCTTCTATTGCTATTACTGATTATCAAAGACTTATGCAAGTTACATTTGTTGAAAATGGTGTTACAAAAGGAACTTATTTAGTAGGTTTAGTTGATTCAAATTCTCCACTTTCAAAAGATCAATGACAAGTAGCTATAACAAATGGTATGGGAGCAAATGGTATTTATTCAGGTACAGCTGTTGCTGAACCAAATATGTTTGTAACATTCTTATTTCAATTTGGACCTATTTTACTAATATTGTTAGTAACTTTCTTTATTTACAGATCTCAAATGAAGGGTTCTGGAGGGGGAATGTTTAACCCTGGTAAAAACCAAGCTGAAAAAATTAAATCAAATAAAAGATTTGATGATATTGCAGGAAACATTGAAGTTAAAGAAGAAGTATATGAATTAGTAGATTATCTAAAAAATCCTAAAAAATATTCTACAGCTGGAGCAAGAATACCTAAGGGAATTTTGTTAGGTGGTCCACCAGGAACAGGGAAAACACTTGTTGCAAAAGCTACTGCAGGTGAAGCTAATGTACCTTTTTACTTTATATCTGCTTCTAACTTTGTAGAAATGTTTGTTGGTGTAGGTGCCAAAAGAGTTCGTGAAATGTTTAAAGAAGCTAGAAAAAATGCGCCAGCAATTATTTTTATCGATGAACTTGATGCAGTTGGTAGAAGTCGTGGAGCCGGAATGGGTGGAGGAAATGACGAAAGAGAGCAAACACTTAATCAATTATTAGTTGAAATGGATGGAATTACCGAAAATGGTGGAATCTTAGTTATGGCTGCAACAAACCGTCCTGATGTTTTAGATCCTGCTTTATTAAGACCAGGTAGATTTGATAGAATAATAACAGTTGGATTGCCAGATATTAAAGAGCGTGAAGATATCTTGAGATTACATTCAAAAGGTAAAAGAATTGATAAAGATATTTCTTTTAAAGGTATTGCCAAAAGAACTCCTGGTTATTCAGGTGCTCAATTAGAAAATGTTATTAATGAAGCGTCATTATTATCGGTTAGAGAAGAAACAGGAGTTATAACTTTAGAACAAATTGACGAAGCTATAGATAGAGTTATGTCTGGACCTGCTAAGAAAAATAGAACTATATCAAAACAAGAGTTGGAAATGGTTGCATATCATGAAGCCGGACATGCTGTTGTTGGTATAAAAATACCAGGTGGAAATAAAGTTCAAAAAATAACAATAATTCCTCGTGGAGAAGCAGGAGGATATAACTTAATGATTCCTGAAACTGAAAAATATTATTCTTCAAAATCTGATTTAGAAGCTTCAATAAAATCATTTATGGGTGGTAGAGCTGCTGAAGAAATTATTTATGGTAAAGATGCTATTTCTAATGGAGCCAGTGATGATATTTCTAAAGCCACAGATATTGCTAGAAGAATGGTTACCGAATGAGGTATGTCTCCAAAACTTGGTCCTATTAAATATGAAGAAGCAACCGGAAGTCCTTTTATGGGAAGAGATTATGGAAAGAATAAATCATTTTCAGATTCTGTAGCACTTCAAATAGATAATGAAATTAAATTAATGATTGAAGATGCACAAGCAGTTGCATATAAAGTTATTAAATCAAATATGCAATTATTAGAATTAATAAAAACTTCATTATTAGAAAACGAAACAATTGTTGCCGAAGAAATTGATTATATTGCTGAACACTTAAAATTACCTCCTAAAATTTTAAAAACTGAAGTTAAAAAAGACACTAAAATTAATTTAGAAGATTTAATAGAAGAAGTAGAAATTGATGAAGCAACAAAGATTACTACTAAAAACAAAGAAAAAACAAAGAAAACATCTGAAAAAGAAATTGTTTTAGAAGAAAAAGAAGTAAAAGAAAAAACTTCGAAAACATCAAGCAAAACAAAAGAAGATA
>CAMQYZ010000005.1 GCA_947039505.1 uncultured Mycoplasma sp. | reverse complement strand
ACCACAACCTCAAGTTCAACAATTTATACCACAACCTCAAGTTCAACAATTTATATCGCAACCTCAAATCCAAGAAGTTCAACTTGTACAACAACCGCAAGTTCAAATCCAGGAAGTGCAACAACCACAAATTAAAAAAGTTGTACCCGTTTTAGATCAATTAATTAGTGAACCTATTCAACAAAATATAATAAATAATGAACCAGAAAACACATTAATGATGTCTAATAAAATTTTGAAAAGAAATTCAAGATTTGATAATGTAGAAATGTTTGAAGCTGGTATTTTATCTACTGATTCTAAATTAAAACTAGAAAACTTAAATAGTTTGTTGATTTTAGGCGGTATTTCTTATGAAGATTACTTTAAAATTAAAAACGAAATTTTTATAAAAGAAATTAAAAATTTTTAATAAAATAATGTGTTAATGAAATAAAATTGAGGTTTTTAATTGTATTTATATAAAGTATAATCTTTATATGTCCAAATTTATTAACTTACATTTTAATAGTGAATACAGTTTATTAGAATCTAGTGTAACAATAGATTCTTATATTTCTTTTGCTATTGAAAATAATATATCTACACTTTCCATAACTGATCACAACAATATGTATGGAGTTGATAAATTTATAGCTTTGTGTAAAAAAAACAATATTAAGCCCATAGCGGGAGTGGATTTAGATGTTCAAAATTTTAGATTAATTTTACTTGCTAAAAATTATTTAGGATTTCAAGAATTAAATAGATTAACATTATTGAAATCAAGAAGAGAAATTTTCTTAGAAGATATTAATCATAGTAATTTATTCATCGTTGATCATCCAGAATATGGATATGTTAAAAAAAATAATGCTATTTTAGAATATGATAATTTTTACTTTCAAAGTGATAATATCAAAAATGATAATAATATTATCATTAGAGAAAATAGAATAATTGAAAGAAACGATAATACAACTTTATCTATTCTTTATTCTATAAAAAATCAAAAAAAACTACTTTTTAATTATCCTGGTTTTATTAATGAAAGTAATATTGATGAAACAATAATCAAAAAAACGAATTGAATCGCTGAACAATGTAATATTGATTTTCCTGAAGTTATTTCTCTTTTCCCAAAATTTGATATAAATAAAAATTCTTTGGAATATTTGAAATTACTTGTAAAAAAATTTTTTAAGGAAAAATTTGAATTACTCAACAATATTGAGATTGTAAAAAATAGAATTAAATATGAATTGTCTATTATTGAAAAATTGAATATAGCTGATTATTTCTTAATAATATGGGATTTTATGAAATGAGGAAAAGAAAATCAAATTAGTTTCGGTCCTGGAAGAGGTTCTTCTGCTGGTTCTTTTATTTGCTTTTTACTTGGAATTACAGAAGTAAATCCCATAGAGTATGGATTACTTTTTGAAAGATTTTTAAATCCAGAAAGAATATCTATGCCTGATATTGATATTGATGTTCAAGATGACAAAAGAACTAATTTAATAAACTATATACAAAATAAATATGGAAATGATATGGTTTCACAAATAATAACTTTTCAAAGAATGACGTCAAAAAGTGCTTTTCGAGATGTTGCTAGGGTTCTCGAAATCCCCAACTCAGAAGTAAATATCATATCAAAAACAATACCTTCAGATTTAAAATTGAAAGAAGCTTATGACAAATCTTCTTCTTTTAGAGCTAAAATTAATGAAAAAGAAATTTATATAAAAGCTTATAATTATGCTCTAAAAATTGAAGACTTACCTAGGCAAAGAGGAACACATGCTGCAGGGATAATAATTTCTCAAAATCCATTAGTAAACAAAATCCCGGTTATATATGAAGAAGAAAATTTAATTTCTCAATTTTCAATGGAAAATTTAGAATTTTGAGGAATGCTTAAAATAGATTTGTTGGGTCTTAAAACACTTTCAATAATTAAAAGTATAATTGAAGAGATTGAATTAAAGATGAATAGCAAAATTATATTTAAAAATATTCCTTTAGATGACAATAAAACAAATCAATTATTAACAAGCGGTAATACTGTCGGGATATTTCAATTAGAATCTCCTGGAATGATGAATACATTGAGAAAAGTAAATGTTAATAATTTTAATGATTTAGTGGCAATTATATCTTTATTTAGACCGGGTCCAATGTCCAATATTTCCGAATATATAAAAGTTAAACACAAAGAAATAGAAATCGTGAAACTTTGTAAAGAATATGATGACATTGTAGAACCCACATACGGAATAATTATTTATCAAGAACAAATAATGCAAATTGCACAAAAATTCGCTGGAATGACATTTGGAAAAGCAGATATTTTACGAAGAGCTATAAGTAAAAAAGATAAAGGTGAAATTCATAAATTAAAAAGTGTATTTATTAATGGAGCACTAGAAAAAGGATGATCACTACAATTAATAGAAAAAATATATTTTGAAATTGAAAAATTTGCAGAATATGGTTTTAATAAATCACACGCTGTTGCTTATGCAATGTTGTCCTATAAAATGGCTTACTTAAAGGCGTGATATCCTATAGAATTTTATACAGCTATTATTTCTTCATTACCTGGATTAGATACAATAAATAAATATGTCACTGAAGCTAGGTCTATGGGATTTCAAATTGTAAGTCCACATATAAATAATTCAAAATTAAATGTTTACAATAAAAACAATAAAATTTATCTCCCATTAATTATTGTAAAAGGATTAGGAAAAGTTGCTAGTGAAAAAATTGAATTAGAAAAAAATGAGTGAGGACCTTTTACTAGTTTTTATAATTTTATTGCAAGAGCTAAAAAAATAAAACTCGGCGATTCAATTATTGATATTTTAATTAGATCAAACTCCTTAAGAGATTTTGGCAATATGGCCACCTTAAACATGAATTTAATGAAAGCAAAAAATTATGCTAATTGCATAATTGTTTTAAAGGATGAAAAAATTATTTTAGACTATGATTTAGCTATAGAGCAAGATTTAATTATTGAAGACAAAATAATCAGTGAAGAAATGAATTATGAGCAACAGTATTTAGGTTCTAAATATAATTCATTACCTACAATTAATTATGAAACAAAATATTTATTAAAAAATCTTTCTACAAATATAGAATATAAGATTGTTTTACTTGTTGAAAATATAATCGAAAAAACTTCCAAAACAACTAACAAAAAATTTGGAATAACTACTTTGAGCGACAGCAGTGGTGCTGAAGAAATATTTATTTTCGAACCAAATTGAAATAAATTCAAGGAAATAAAATTGTTATCATTAATTGAATGCAAAATAATAAAAACTAAAAGTTCTTCAAGAATCAATTTTAAATTATCTGATTGAAAGGTGATGAATGAAAAATAAAATATTATTGGTAGATGGTAACTTGTTGTTATTCAAAAGTTTTTTTGCAACACAACATTCTTCTAATTTTTTAACAAAGCAAGGTATAGAAACTAATGCCATAAATACTTTCATATTATCTTTGATAAAAGTAATTAACACTTATAGTCCTACTCATTGCTTTATTGCTTTTGATGCAGGAAAAAAAACAAAAAGACATGATGTATATGGTGAATACAAAGCAGGGAGAAGCAAGGCTCCAATAGAAATATTTGAACAAAAAAAAGTTATCATAGACATATTAAATGCAATGAATATTTTCCATATGGATATGGAAGGATATGAAGGAGATGATTTAATTGCAAGTATGACAACCAAATTTTCAGATAACAACATTATTTTAGTTTGATCGGATGATCAAGACTTACTACAATTAATTGATAATAATGTAGGTGTTATTGTAAAGGATTTTAAGTCTAAAAAATTTGTTGTAAAAGATATTAACAACTTTAAACATCATTATGGATTTGAACATTATCAAATACCAGATTTTAAAGGTATTTCGGGCGATTCATCAGATAATCTACCCGGAATTAAAGGAATAGGTCCAAAAGGAGCCATAGACCTCTTAAATAAATATCAAACATTAGAAAATATTTATAATAATTTAGATAAATTAACAAAAAATCAGCAGAATAAATTTATTGAATCAAAAGAAATAGCATTTATGTGTAAAGAATTAGCTAAATTAGAACTATTTTTAGATATAAAAATTCAATTAGAAGATTTTAAAATTACTGATTTATCCAATCCTAAAGTGGATGAACTTTTGACAAAATATGAACTAATGACAATCAAGAAGATATTGCACAAAAAAATATTCTAATTTTTTTACTCTAAAGTAGTCTTTTTTTCATGAGAAAAGCATTTGTTTTTTATTCCAAGAGCAAATAAAATAGTTAACGGAATAGCAGAAATAGAAATAAATGAAATACCCATTATTGCTCCTATTGAACTTTCCCTAATAAGTCTGAATTTATTAAATAAAGGTTTGATTGGTTCAATTGATTTAGCACTTGCCTTGATTTCATTAGATACTTCTGGTTTTGTTAATAATGTATCAAAACAATTTGAAAATTGCATATTTTGATATTTTTCTCTATTATAACTTAGTGACATGAATTTTGAAAGTTTGTAATTTCAATCAATTCACATTGGTCCGTCAATTATTTTATCTCCACTAAAAATAACATTTAATAAATTTACAAAATTATTTGCATCATTCTCTAAAGGATCATTTAAATTTAAATCTTTGCTAGTCAAAATTTTCAATTCACTAATTTGAATTTTTAAATTTTCATATTTAGATAATTTTTTTAAAATATCCGCTTGTTCTCAAGCATCAAAACTTGTTCCCAAAACAATTGATCCCACCCCAATAGATAAAGTTGACGACACCATTAAGGAATGTTGGATAACATTTTTTTTATTAAACATTTTTACTTACTCTCATCATTTTTTTCTTGTTAATAATTATACATTAAAATATTTTGATATTTATTATCATTCAATAAAATTAAGAATTGTTAGTTTTCAAAATAGCTAAAAAAGCTTCTTGAGGAACTTCCACTTTTCCAAAAGCTTTGGCACGTTTCTTTCCAGCTTTTTGTTTTTTAAGAAGTTTTTGTCTACGAGTTACATCACCACCATATAATTTAGCAGTAACGTCTTTACGATACGCTTTTACAGTTTCACGAGATATAATTTTTCCTCCAGCAAATGCTTGAATGGGCACTTCAAAGTTTTGACGCGGAATTACTTCTTTTAGTTTTTTTGTTAAATCTCTAGCTTTGAATTCAAGAAAATCTCTATGAATAATGGCGCTTAGTGCATCTACTTTTTCTCCATTTAATAGAATATCAACTTTCACTAAATCTGATTGTCTATAATCAATTAATTCATAATCAAAAGAAGCATAACCTTTGGAAGCAGATTTCATTTTATCAAAAAAATCAAAAATTATTTCTACAAGAGGTAGTTCATAAATTAATTTTCTCCTAGTTCCATCAATATATTCTAAATCAATATATTTACCTCTTTTAATTTGACACAAATCCATAATAACACCAATAAATTCGTCATTAACAATAATGGTAGCTTTAATGTACGGTTCTTCTATTTTACTAATATTTACTTTATCAGGGAATTCTGAAGGATTGGCAATTACTTGCATGGTTTTATCTGTTTTATAAACTTTAAATTCAACAGAAGGGGCCGTTGCTATTATTTCTATACCAAATTCTCTTTCTAATCTTTCCTGCAAAATCTCCATATGAAGTAATCCTAAAAAACCAATTCTAAAACCAAACCCTAAGGCTTTTGAAGTTTCAGGTTCATATGTTATAGAGGAATCAGAAAGTGAAATTTTCCCCAAAGATTCTTTTAACAAATCATAATCTTTTCCATCAATTGGGTAAAATCCAGTATAAACAACAGGATTCATTTTCTTATAACCTTCTAAAGATTCAGCTGTAGGATTATTCACTAAAGTTATTGTATCTCCAACCGCTACATCTTTCGCTTCTCTTATAGATGCGGCAATTCAACCCACTTCCCCCGAAGTTAATTTACTAGTTTTTATTTCTTGTGGTTTTTTAACACCAAGTTCAGTTACTGTAAATTTTTTATTATTTGACTTAAAGAAAAATTCATCACCAACTTTAATTTCTCCATCAAATATTCTTGCCAAAAGAATCACACCTCTAAAAGAATCAAAGTAAGAATCAAAAACCAAAGCTTTCAAAGGTAAAGAATCATCGCAATTTTTGGGAGCTGGAATATGTTTAATAATCGCTTCAAAAACTCCTTCAATATTTTGACCAGTTTTTGCAGATATCAAAACAGCATCTGAAGCCGGAATTCCGATAACATTTTCTATTTCACTTTTAATTTTATCTGGATCTGAAGAAGGTAAATCTATTTTGTTAATAATTGGAATTATTTCTAATTCATTATCAATTGCTAAATATACATTGGCTAATGTTTGAGCTTCGATCCCTTGCGTAGCATCTACCAACAATAAAGCTCCTTCAGTTGCCGCTAAAGATCTAGAAACCTCATAAGTAAAATCAACATGTCCAGGAGTATCTATAAGGTGAAATAAATAATCTTTATAGTTTATTTGAACTGCATTCAGCTTTATTGTAATTCCTCTTTCTTTTTCTAAATCCATAGTGTCAAGATGTTGAGCTTTTAAAGAACGTGAATCTACAGTTTTTGTATATTCCAATATTCTATCAGCCAGTGTGCTTTTACCGTGGTCTATGTGAGCTATAATTGAAAAGTTTCTTATCTTTGATTTATCCATAATATGAATTATAAACAATTAAAAGTAAATGATTGTGGTTTTTAGTGTTTTAATTGATAAAATTATTTAATATATGGAAAATGATGAAATAATTAACAAATGAAAACTTTCATTTGCTGAAGATAAAGATACTTTAAAGAAACTTTCTAAACTAAATAATATAAGTACTGATAACCCATTTTTCTCTAACTTATTTTTTGATTCTAAAAAAATCATTGCTAGATTGGGTATTGGTTATGGAAAATTAAATAAATTAGTCATAAATTCAATAGCTTATTCTTTTGGTGAAATTTTGAAAAAGATGAATGATACAAAAGACTTTATCGATATTTTAGTTTGTAGTGACGGTTCTCCTGAAATAAAACCTTTTTTAAAAAATATTTCAGATGTTTTTTATGCACAAAAATTAGTAATTACTGCATTTAAATCTTATGCTGGTTATGATATCAAGTTTATTTGTAGAACTATTGGAAGATTAAAAATAAGTGCAGGAATATATATTGAAAGATCAATTTATAACAATAATATTTTCAATGTTTTTTTTATTGACCATAAAGGAAATTATTTTAGTGAAGAATTTTTTCAGGAAATGAAAAACGAAATGTCCAAACATGATATATTTTCAATTAATTCACAATCTTCAAAAGTTGATTTTTTATCAAATAATAGAGTTATTAATGATTACACTCAAAAATTATTATCTTTATCCAACAGAAAAGGTGACCAAAAGAAAATAAAAATCGCCATTTCTAACTACAATAATGGTGTAACCAATATTTTGCAAAAAATATTGGGCAACATGGATTTTAATTATATTATCAACAATAATATAAACAAAGGAAATGTACATCAAAGTAAAAATAGAAATGAAAGATCTTTCACTTCTTTTTACAAACGTGATATTTTTTTCTCTAAAGAAAATAAATGCGATATGCTTATTTGTCCATCAAAAAATGGAACAGAATTAAATCTTTTTGTTTTTAATGGTAGACAAGTGTTTTACTTAGACGCAAATGAAATAACATTAATGTTCTTGAACTTTTTTTTAATTGAAGTTAATATTTCTACCAAAAAACTACCTAACTCATATATTGGAACAGACATACCTCCAATTCAAAGTATTAAAAATTTAATTAAAAAATATAATTTAGAACTATCAGTTTCTGAAGATGTTAAAGCTTCCGATGATAAATTTTTATTGTTTTATTGAAATCAAAATTCTGAGTTTATCTTCGGAGAAAATACTATTATTGAATTTGGTTTTTATCATTTAATAGTCAAATTTTTAGAAATGATTAATTACTACAAAACTCAACGCTTAACGATTCCGGCCTTAAGAAATATACTAACTAAAATGTATGGTTCTTATAAAACTCATATCATCATACTTAATTTTGATTTAACTAGATTGTACAGCTTTTTAAACAATATAAATAACTCACTATTAAATACAAAGTTTCCAGTAGAAAATATTGTCATATTTGAACACTCAACTGTTTTAAATGAAAACTTAATCGCAAATATATTACTTAAAAATGGTATTGAGCTTCTTGTGAAGTTTAATTATTTAAATAGAAAAATAGTTATTTTCACAAGACTAGAAGATGTCAATAGTAAAATATGAAGTAGAGATTACATTTCAAAAAATAGTTTTGTCAAACATTTAACTTCAATCATTAAAAAAGACTTGAAACATATAATTTAACATAAATTATTTTTCATAAAAATAATTTATTTTATTATTAATTAATTCTAGTTGTGAAGGATTTTCAAAAATAAGAGTTGCAGGATTTTTATTACACAACAAAATTAATTGCTTTAATTTTAAAAATTTCCTTAAATCTGTTGAATCAATTAAAGATTCCGAGATGATTATCGCATGTGGCATTATTGATTCTATCAATGTTATTGTTGAAGGTCCAATTTCGTCTATTCTAACACCAAATTTAATACCTTTTGATTTTAATGTAGAAGTGATTAGTTCAAAATTTGGAACATCAGTTGATTCAAGGAATTTAATTACAAAAATCATTCCTGATAATTGCTGTAGTTTATCGATATTTTGCAAAATAACATAATCATTTACATCTATTAAATATTGGTCCATAGATTTAAAAGAAGATAGTGCATTGCTGAAATATTCATCTTCAATATTTGGCAAAATATTATTATTTTCAATAATCATGTTTATTCAAAAATTTTCAGGATATTCTGGTTCTGGTTTTATATATGTGGCTATAGTGGTATTATTTTTATAATCCATGATAGACCTTTTAGAGAACCTAATTATTTTATTTTTAATAATATTGTTCAATAATAAGTAATTTTCTTTGAATTCTTCAAATTCATTAAAAAATATGTTTTTTGCATTAAAATAAAATGTTTTCTTCAATTGTGTTGATTTTATTATTGAAAAGTAAATTCTGTTAATTATTTTCAATAAGTCTTTTGTATCAAATAAATTCTTACTTTCCACAACACCAATAGCATTACAATAAGAAATTAAATTGTTAGGTACTTTAATTTTTTCATATTTTTTCATTATTTTGTTAATTTTTTCTTGTGTCTCTTCAGATGTATCACCATACAAAATTAAAATAACAATGTTTTTAGAAATGAAAAAATCCAAATTTTTAACTTTGAAACTTTCAAATAAAATTATTATAAAATCTTTAAATGTTTTTTGATCTTTTGCTCTTAAATTAAATGCAATAAAAGATTTATATTTTTTAGTATTCTTAAATAACTCTTCTTTAGTAATTATTCTCAATCCTTCAGGAATTTCTTTGACATAACTTCATTTAATCGTGGCATTAATAGATTCTCTTGTTTGAAAAAACTCTACAATTCATTCAATATAATAATCAGGGTCTTTGGTTGTTTTATTTTTAACAGTAAATTTTATGTATTTTTTATTGACTTTAATAGCATCTAAAGCATTTAAAAAAATTTCTTTATTTTCATCTGATAAATTTGATAAAAACTGACTAATGTCCATTCAACCATCATCAAAAAAATCATGATTATAATTTTTACTAACTTTTTTATCAATAATTTCAATAATATTTGATTTTCTTAATCTATTATTTTTCAAATCTACATCTATAAGAAAAATTCCATTACTAGATTTAATGACATCTTTTTTTTGAATAAAAAATATGGCAATTATGATGGAGATTAATGCTAGTAAGCCTAGGGAAAAAATAATGAAAAAAACATTTAACAAAACATGCATTAACTTATCCTTTCAATTGATTTATGGTTTTTCAAAAACTGCTTTATACCAATATCTTCCTTATTAAATTTTATAGTTATTTTATCACCTTCTAAATCCAAAACCACGCCTTCCCCAAATGATATATGTGAAATTAAATCTCCTACAATGTAGTTTTTATTAATTTTAATATCATTTTCAAAGTTTTTGATTGTCGTTAAATCACTTACATAAGGAGAAAGGTCAATTCCCATATCAGAGATAAATCTAGAAGGAGATTTTTGATTAATTACATCTGCAATAAAATTAGTTCCTCGAGCACCTGATATAAAAAGTTTTTCTTTAGCTCTAGTAATTGCCACATAAGCCAATCTTCTTTCTTCTTCCATCTTTATTTTTTGCTTATCAAGATTTTCTAATTGTGATATTCTCGCTGAAGGAAAGATATCTTCATTAAGACCTAAAATAAATACATTTTTAAATTCTAAACCTTTAGAAGCGTGAATAGTCATTAGTGTTACATAGTTTATAGCATCTTCTTCTGCGTCAGAAGACATATTCATTAAAGATATTTCCTCTAAATAATCTTCTAATTTTAAGGTAGGATTTTTAGTTTCTCAATTTTCAATAGATTTAAATAATTCATTAATATTTTCTAGCTTTGAATCTGCTTCAGTATTGTCATCTTTAATAGAAAACATATAGTTAATTGAATTCAAAAAAGATTCAATTGTTTTACTAATAGAAATTCCTCTTTCCAAAAAATTTTGATGTCTTCTAATTTCATTTAAAAAATCAACAATTTTTGATTTTGTTTCTTTAGGAACGGGAATTATTCTAAAATGTTCAATCAAACATTCATATATTGACATATTTTTTTCTTCAGCAAATTTAATTAACTTTGCTTCAGTGGCTGGTCCTATTTTTCTAGCAGGAATATTTATTATTCTTTGAAAGTGAATTTGTGAAGGAGTTTTAGAAAGAGTTCAAAGGAAAGAAATTACATCCTTGATTTCAGCTCTTTCAAAAAACTTTTGGCCCCCAAATACTTTATGATTAATTGAATCCGTAACTAGACTTGATTCAATTAATCTAGAATAGAAATTTGATCTATAGAAAATAGCAATATCTTTTAGTTGTACTTTGTTTCTTTTTAATTCATTTATTTGATTGACAACTCATCTAGCTTCTGCCTCTTGAGAATAGGCGTAGTGAAACTCAATAGGATCTCCAACAGGACCATTTGTTTTTAATGACTTAGGTAATCTATCTTCATTAGAACGGATAAGTTTATTTGCTGCATCCAATATATTTTTAGTAGAACGGTAATTAATATCCATAGTAATAGTGGTCGTGTTTTTAAAATCTTTATCAAAATTATTTATTAAGTTAATGTCTGCACCACGTCATGAATATATGGTTTGATCTGGGTCTCCAACTATAGTAATATTTTTAAAGTTAGTTAATAATTTGATGATACTATATTGAATCACTGATGTATCTTGAAACTCATCAATAAGAATATAATCAAATTTAGATGATCATGTTTTTCTAACCTCAGGAAAGTTTGTTAAAATTTTATTTGTTAAAATTAACAAATCATCAAAATCAACATATTTTTTGCTTTCTAATTCTGCCTTGTACTTTTTATAAATTTCTATTTTCAATGATTTTGTGTCATTTTCAATTTCTGTTTCTTCTACAACATCATAATCAATAGATAAAATTTTTGATTTAGAAATAAACTTAATTATTGAAGCATATGAAAGAAGAGAACTAGTTAAATTAATTTCTTTATATATTTTTTTTAAAATATAAATTTGATCTGTAGAATCAATTACTATAAAATTTTTAGGAAAATCAATATTAGTAATTTCCGTTCTCAAAAATTTATAACATAATGAGTGAAATGTTAAAATATTTGTTGTTTCACCATCATTTCCAATAAGTGAAACAACCCTTGATTTCATTTCATTTGCTGCTTTATTTGTAAATGTTAAAGCCAGTATTCTTTCTGGAGAAATTTCCATTCTTTTAATTAAGTATGAAATCTTTCTAGTTAAAACACCAGTTTTTCCAGAACCTGCACCAGCAATAATTCGAAGTGGTCCATTGTTTTTTAAAATAGCTGCTTTTTGCTCTTTATTTAGATTTTCAAATATTCTTTCTTCAAAAATATTCATTTCTTCTTTATTCATAATTAATTCCTTCAAATTAGTTTTTGTTTTTTAATTTCTTCTTTTAAAATAACTTTATTTTTTTCATCAAATATTTCTATATTTTTTCTAGAGTATATCATTTGAGTATTTGTTAATTTGTCATTTATGCCACGCATGTTTTTATTCATATTAATTGATAAAATAGTAAAAATATTTATAAAAATTATTATTCCTGAAGTTGTAGAAGGAATTGCCAACATGGCAGTTTCTCACGATTTAAGTTTTAATGTTCCATCAATTGGTTGTCTAGATATGTTTACCATTTTTTGAGACAATTCTGGACTTATAAAACTCATTGACACTAATATACTGAAAATTCAAAAGAATGCATATAATTGATTTTTTTTCACAACCATTAGTCATACTGATTCTTCTTGAAGAGAAATTAAATTAATCTGACAGCATCACATTCCAATACTTCTTCCTTTGGACAATATTGGTATTACAATAAATAAAATTAAAATTTCAAATATAACCAACACCATCCAAACATAATAACCTCAAGGTATAATTAGTAGTGAATTGTTTTTTGTGTCAATTGCAATTAAAGATGAAGAAATTGCAATTACACAAAATACTACTAAATCTATCAATATGGATAAGACTCTTATTCAAAAGCCGGCGGGTTTTTTAACTGTTTTCATTTATTTTCTCAAAATTTTAATAATACTATGTCATTTATTGGGTGGATGTGATTTATTTAAATATTCTGTTTCCGATGAATTCAACAACATATACTTGTTAGTATAGTTGAAGGAAACAAATTCTTGGGATCTTAATTTTTTGTTTTTTTCAAATATTTTGGCTGATACATTTTTATCAACTCCTCTAGAGCGTATTATTATATCCACCAATCTTTTGTTAGTATACAATAAAGGAACTATCATCTCAAGATTAAATATTTGGGCATATTCAATTTCTTGAATAAATTTATTCTCCAACATATATTTGTTTCGTATGCTTTTTCACTCCTTATAAAAGTTAGAATAACTAGGTACATCACCTTTTTCAATTAAAGTATTGCATAGTGCTTTATCAATATAAACATATGTTTCAGAATGTAAAAATAACATATATAAAAATTCTAATGATAGATGCGAACTAGTTTCAATATAAGAACTTTTTTTACTTACTTCATTAGCTAAAGAAATTTTAAATATTTTGTTAGACATAAACGGAAAAGCAAATGCAATAACTTTTGGAAAATCACTTGTTTTAAAAGAATGATTTTGCTTTAAATTACATCTTTTTTCCGGAATAAAATTTTCAAATCCTCTAAACGAAACTTTAAATTCAATAATATCTACATTAATGTGTTTTTTAATAATTTGATCTATGTCATTAACAAAGTTTTTTGAAAGTGATTCATTAGCATTTAAAACAATAGCGTGTGTTCCGTTAGATATCTTAGAACCATTTGTAATAACTTCATTAAATCCTATTTTTCTAGTAGTAAAAATAACTTGCAAGACAATGTTTGGTTTTCTTTCTATTTCTTTAATAATGTTTGTTAGATATTCAGAAATTGAATTAGTTAAAATTATTAATTCAAAACGAACATGTTTTTGTTCTAAAATACTATTTCAAAAATTTTTATGGATTTTATTTGTGTATGCTGGTGCAATTAAAGATATCACTTTTACTTCCTTATTATTTTTATTTGAATTATTATTAAATTATATCACAAACTACATTTTTAAATTTCCTGGAGTTCTTGGATATGGTATTACATCTCTAATATTTTCAGTACCAGTAACATACATTACTAATCTTTCAAAACCCAATCCAAAACCCGATGATCCAGAATCACCAAATCTTCTAAGATCAAGATATCACGATAAGTCTTTTTCATCAATATTAAAAGATTTCATTCTTGACTTTAGTATATCTACTCTAATTTCTCTTTGAGAACCTCCAATTAATTCTCCGATTCCTGGAACAAGTAAATCAAAAGCTGAAACGGTTTGATTGTCATCATTTAAATGCATATAAAATGCTTTAAACTCTTTTGGATAATTAATAATTGCTATAGGACCTTGACAATGTATTTCTGCTAAATATTTTTCATGTTCAGTGCTTAAATCCATACCAAATTCAATATTAGAGTTTTCAAAAATAACTTTTGCATTTTGTAAAATTTCAATAGCATCTTTATAATCTAAAGTTTTGAGTGGAGTAGATAAAAAAGAATTTAAACTATTCAATAGTTTATTGTGACTTCTATCATCCAAAAACTCAAATTCTTTAGGGTGCTTTGTAATTGTTTTTCTAATTACTGTTTTCAACATATCATCTGAAAGTTTTATAATATCTTTTAATTTAAAAAAAGCAACTTCGGGTTCTAGCATTCAAAATTCTGCCACGTGTTTTTTAGTATTTGAATTTTCTGCTCTAAATGTTGGTCCAAATGTATAAACTTTTTGGAATCCTACGGCATAAGATTCTGCATGTAATTGACCAGTTACTGATAAAGTGGCTTTTCGAGAGAAAAAATTATCTTTGTTTTCATCATCAACAATAAATGCTTCCCCAGCACCTTCTCCATCATTTGAAGTAATTATCGGAGAATGCATATAAAGAAAATCCTGTTCATCAAAAAAATTGTGAATTTCTTTTGATAGTGTTGATCTAATTAACATAATTGATCGAAATAAATTAGTTCTATGTCTAATGTGTGGAATGTCTCTTAAAGTTTCTAAATTGATCTCTTGTTTTTGTATTGGAAAATCTTCATCAGTTAAAGATAACATTTCTATTGTTTTGGCTTGACACTCAAAACTTTGTTCTCCTCCATTAGTTTTAATAAAATCACCAATGATTGAAATTGCGGAACCAATTTTTCATTTATCAACTTCTTCAAAACCTGAAACATCAGATTTAATAACAACTTGCAAAGATGTAATTATTGATCCATCATTAATATTCAAAAATCTTATTTTTGTATTACCTCTATTGGCAGTAATTCAACCTTTAATTAATATTTCTTTAATTTCTACAGAATTTGTAAAAAGTTTTTTTATGGTCATAATTGTATCTCTTTCCTTAAAGTTTATAATCTTACTTAAATTATAAAGCAAAAATTATTTTGTAATTTGAAAAGAAAATGCATATTTAGCACAAAAAATGTAAATATAGAAAAAAATAATCTTAATAATAAATAAATTTAAAAATTTTTATATAACAAAATGATAAAATTGTTTTATGAATTATAAAGCATTATACAGAACATACAGACCTGCCAATTTTAGTGAAGTAGAAGGTCAATCACACATCGTTAAAACTTTAACAAATTTAATTAAGTTGAAAAAAGTTTCTCATGCATATCTTTTTTCTGGCCCAAGAGGAACCGGTAAAACATCTGTTGCTAGAATTTTTGCTAATGTAGTTAATTGTGGGCACAATATTAACGTTGAAATAGCTTGTAATTCTTGTATTATGACTATTAATAATTCTATTGATATTATTGAAATTGATGCTGCTTCAAATAATGGAATAAGTGAAATAAGAGAATTAAGGGAAAAAGTAAAATTTTCACCAACAAAATTTAAATACAAAATCTATATAATTGATGAAGTTCATATGTTAACGAAAGGTGCTTTTAACGCTCTTTTGAAAACATTAGAAGAACCTCCAAAACACATTATTTTTATTTTAGCAACTACTGATCCAGATAAGTTACCTTTAACTATCTTAAGTAGAGTTCAAAGATATAATTTTAAAAGAATTAGTAATGAAGTTATTGAAAAACAAATAAACCTTATTTTTAAGAAAGAAAAAATTGAAGCTGAACCGGGAGTAATTGAAATGATTTCTAGTTTATCAAATGGTTCTTTAAGAGATGCTCTTTCAATTGCCGATCAAGTTAATGCTTATTCCAACTCTCACATTACTTTAAATGATTTAAATGAAATTTTTGGTTTAACTTCTAAAGACAATCAAGTTTTATTATTGAACCATTGTGCAGATAATTTTGTAGGATTGGCATTAAAGTTATTAGATGAATTAATAAACCAAGGTATTGATATTCAAAGATTAATTAATTCATTAATAAGATTATTGAAAAATCATTTACTCTATTCAAAAACCAAAGATGAAACAATAATTGAAGAATTTGATGTTGAAACATTAAACAAAATTAGAGTTAATGAAAATATGGTTTATGAAATTATGGATATTTTAATTGTTCTTATGAAAGATATTAAATACAGTGATATTCCAAAGCAATTATTTCAAATTGCAATAATTAAAATTTGTTCTTTAAATAATGAATTGAATAATATTTCCTTCAACACTATTAAACCAGTTGATAAAAAACAAATAGTGAAAGCAATAGAAACTCCTGTCGAAGAAATAGAAGATAGAGATATTAATGAAATCACTGATAATTTCGTAATTCAGCAAGAAGAAGAAACAGAAAACTTTGTAATAAAGCAAGAAGTAAAACCAAAAATCGAAACAAACAAAGAATTAAATTTGACATTAAAAAATAATGACAATGAACTTAACTTAAATAATAACTCATTTGAGAAAACGGAAAATATCAGTGATTCTATTGAATTAAAAAACGAAACATTCATTAAAGAAAGTATCTTGGAAGAAGTAACTAACTTATTAACTTTGTCTAATGAATCAAATATTGATGGAGATGTTGTAGAAGGTTCTATTTTAGGACAAACTGATGTAGAGGGAATTATTTATGATACTAATGAATTTTCAACTAAAGAAGTTGTTGAAATAAAAGAAACCAAAGACACTAACGATGAAGCAACAAAATTATTTAACTCAGAACCAGAACAAATAATATCTGAAGAAAATAATTTTGCATTTGATAATTCTCAAGATCAAAAAATAGACATGGACAAACCAATCGTCTTAACTCAGCCAGATATTATTAATTTATTTTTATTAGGAGATAAATTAGAAGTTCCTAAAACAAAATCTATGTTAGATGAAGGTTTATTATTAACTAATGAAAAATTTTCAACAATTATAAGTTATTTGGAAAATTGCAAAATAATTACTTCTTCAAAGGAATTCATATTAATGTCTTCTTCAGATAATGCATCTATTGAATATTTAAATTTGAATAGCGTCAATGAAATTTTTCAAGATTTTATTGTTGAAGTTTTCGGAGTTCCTAAGCATTTTTATGCAATAACCAAAAATAATTTTTTAGATTCCGCTGAATTATTTAAAGAATTAAAAAGTAAAGACAAACTTCCGGACCCAGTCCCTTTACCTATATTAAAAAAGAGAGAGAGAATTTCTAGACCAATAGCAGATGTTGTTGAAGCTGAAAAAAAGGGAATGGATATTTTTGGCAGAATATTTAAAACAAGAAAATAAGGAGTATTTATGGATATAAAAAAAATGATGGAGCAAGCAAAAAAAATGCAAGCAGTTATGGACAAACAAGAAAGTGAATTAAAAGCTAATATTTTTGTTGTTGAGAAACAAGGAATAACAATTAAATCTAACGGAAATAGAGAAGTACTAAGCATAGATATTAATGATGTATTAATAGATCCTGAGGACAAAGAAATGTTACAAGATATTATTATTATTGCCATTAATGAAATTAATGAATTGATAAATGATGAATATGAGAAAATTTCTCCTAAAAATCAAAAGGGAATGTCATTTTAAATGGATTCTAGAGAGATATCTAATCTTTCCATATTCTTCCAAAAATTTATTGGCATAGGAAATAAACAAAGTAAAAAAATGGCTCATCAAGTTTTAAAATTTGATAAAAATGAATTTGAAGAATTTTTATTTCTACTAAATGAACTAAAAAATAATGTTAATAATTGTAAAATTTGTAAAAATTATACCAATAGTGATATTTGTTTAATTTGTTCATCTACCAGTAGAGAGAAAAAATTAATGATTGTTGAATCTATAGAAGATATTTCTAGATATGAAGATTGAAAAATTTTTAATGGAAAGTATTTTGTATTTCCTATTATTTTCAACAACAAATTTGAAAGAATACAAAGCTTTGATATTTCTGAATTAATTAAATATACTTCACATTTTGATGAAGTAATTATTGCCATTAGTGCAACAATAGAAGGAACTCTAACATCTAATTTTTTAGATGAACAACTTTCTCCTATAACCAAAGTATCTCACTTAGCAAACGGAGTTCCTGTAGGTTCTAACATTGAGTACATTGACCAATTAACATTTAATCATGCATTCAGAAACAGAAAAGAGAGTAAATAATGTTCATAACATTTGAAGGATTAGACATGGCAGGGAAAACTACTGCAATTCAAGCAATTGTTTCCTACTTAAAAAATAAAAATATCCAAGAACACTTTGTAGTAACCAGAGAACCAGGCGGCACAGGAATTAAAGAAGCTGAAATTATCAGAACTTTTGTTCTATCTCCTGAACACAATATTGACTCAATGTCAGAATCTCTTCTTTATTTAGTTTCTAGAAAAATGCATTTAACTCAAAAAATAGAACCTGCATTACAATCAGGAAAAATAGTTATATGTGATAGATTCATTGATTCTTCTATAGCATATCAAGGATTTGGTAGAGAATTGGGTTATGAAACAATACAAAAATTAAATGATATAGTGACAAACAACATGAAACCTGATATAACATTTTTTATAAAAATAAATCCCGAGATTTCTTTTGAAAGAGTTTTTAAACAAACAAAAAACATAGATAGATTAGAAAATAACGGAATTGATTTTTATAAAAAAGTAGCAAATGGTTATGATGAAATAATTAAACTTAATAAAGAAAGATTCATAATTATTGATGGATCGTTGTCTATTGAACAAATTACCAGAAATGTAATAATAGAATTTGAAAAAATATTACAAAAAATAACTTTAATTTAAAAAAATAAATACTTTATAATTTAAATTATGAATACTAAAATACAATCTTTAAAAGCAATATCTAATTCAAAATTAAACGACTCTTTTTCTCATGCTTATTTATTTTTTGCAGAACAAGGAGTAGATGTTTTATCAGTTGCAATAGAAGCTATCAAAATAATTGTTTGTGATAATGATAAATGTATGAATGCCAAAACAATTGAAGAATTAAATTATCCTGATTTACTTTTTATTAATCCAGAAAATAATTTGATTACTAAAGAAAGTATTATTTCAATGATTAAAATTATGTCAAATACATCTTTGGTAATAAATAAAAAGAAAATTTTATTAATTAAAGATATTGATTTAGGAAATAAATATTCTTTGAATTCTTTATTAAAATACATTGAAGAACCATCTAAAAACACACATATTATAATGACCACAAATAAAATTGATGCTTTATTACCAACAATAAAATCTAGAGCACAAAATATAATGGTCAAAAGACAAACTACAATTGAAATTATTAATGATTTATTAGCCAATAAAATAGATCCTCAATATATCAGATTATTTGCCAATATATTTCCAAATGCAGATAAAGTAAAAGAAATGGATTATAAAAAATTTGAAAAAACTTATTCTGATATTTTAGATGCATTAAAAAAAGGTATTGATAATTCAGAGAAAATGAAAATAGCATTAAGTTTATCAATAACAAAAGAAAACATCTTATATGCTATAAGTATTTTAGAATATTTTTATTTTCAAGTACAAACAATGATAGAAGACGAATATCCATTATTCCCAAATCACACTTCCTTAATTAATAAATACAAAAAGAATAAAATTGAATATAGCGAAATTCAAAATTATATTTCACTATTAAAAATATCTTTTATGAATAAAGGAAATTTTAATTTACAAAAAGAAAATTTCTTAATTAAGTTAGTAAGTATTTATGAAGGGTAAACTATATATTGTAGGAACACCTATAGGTAATTTGCAAGATATAACTTTAAGAGCTATTCAAACACTAAAAGAAGTTGATTATATTGCTTGTGAAGATACAAGAGTCACAAAGATTCTTTTGTCTTCACTAAATATTCAAGGCAAAAAAATAATTTCATATCACAATCATAACGAAATACCTTCAACTAAAGGAATTTTAGAATTACTAGAAAAAAATAATAACGTTGCCTTGGTCAGCGATGCAGGAATGCCAATGATTGCAGATCCTGGGTTCAATTTATTAAAAGAAGTTAAAAAAGAAGGTTTTAACTTTGAAATTATTCCCGGAGTTTCTGCAGTTACTACCTCAATTGTTATTTCTGGTTTAGGCCCTAATTTTACTTTTTTAGGATTTCCAAAAAATACCAAAAGCCAAATGGCCAATCAAATTAAAAACATTATTAGTGGCACATATATCTTCTTCATTGCTCCTCATAAGTTATTATTTACATTAGAAACTCTTCATGAACAATTTAATGGGAAAGAAAAAGTGGTTCTTTGCAAAGAATTGACCAAAAAATTTGAAGAACATTTCGAAGGAACTGCTCAAGAATTGATAAATAACTTACCTCAAAACATAAAAGGAGAATTCACATTAGTTTTTACAATTGAGAAAGTCAAAAAGGAAAAAATAAATAAATATCAAAAAAATAGCATTAATAAAATATAATTGTTAGAACTAAATAAAAGAGGTTTTATGAAAATGATATTTGCTACAGATGTAGATGGGACAATATTAAATGATCAAGGAGTTCCTAATAAAGAAACAAATAACGCTTTTAAATATGCCATATCAAAAAAACACAATGTAGTTATTGCAACCGGAAGATCTCTTTCTAGAACAAAAGATTTATTAAAAATGATGCCTGATGTTAATTATTTAGTTTGCAATAATGGATCTTTGGTTAAAGATATCAAAAATAATAAGATTATTGATTTAAAAACCATTCATCCCAAATATTATTTTGAAATAATGGAATTCGCTAAAAATAATAATTTTTCTTTTTCTATGCATACAGATAAAGCAACTTATACATGACCTAAAGCTAGACTTGAAAACACCATCACTATTGATGATAAACTTCATAAAACAATTACTGAATTTATTAATGATAATCCAAATAGTAAAATTCTTCAAAATAACGAATCAATTACACAACTTTCACTTTTAGGAACTATTGATTCATGTAAAAAAAATTTCCCTATAATACAAAACATGTTTGAAAATATTCAAAGTGTTTTTTTAACTAATGGTATTTTTATTGATATTAATCCGTTGGGGATATCGAAATGAACTGGTTTACAATTTTTAGCCAATACTTTAAACATTGATGAAAAAAATATTGCAACTTTTGGCGATTCAGGAAATGATTTGGAAATGTTACAAAATGCTGGTGAATTAGGTTTTCCTATGAAAAATTCTACAGATGACTTAATTGCTATTTTGCCAACCAAAATTGGTGATAATAATAGTAATGCTATTGCCAAAAAAATAATTGAATTAGTTAATAGATAATTATTATTTTTTCTTAAATAATTTTTTTCCTATTCTTTCATATTCATCTATCTTAGATTTTAAAACATCAAAAGCTTCATTATAAATATTTGAATCATAAAGATCAATTCCGGCTTTCTTTAAAATTTCAACAGGTCAATCACTTCCGCCAGCTTTTAAAAAATTATTGATGTAATTTTCCAAGGCAGGTTTTCCATCTTTTTTATATTTTTGAAAAAAAGCATTAGCAACTACAAATCCGATAGCATATTTATAAACATAGAAATCATAATAAAAATGTGGGACTATTACAGAAGCAATTAACTGACTATCCTTATCAAATTTTGGATTCTTTTTAAGTGCATATTTTTTTGCATTATTAGCATAAACTTCTTTTATTGCATCAAATGTTGAAACAGATTTTCCTTCATCAATCAAATTATATAAATCATATTCATAATTTGATCACATAGTTTGTCTTCTAACCGTTCCCTCAAAGTCTTCTATAGCTTCTGACAAAAGATGAAATTTCAATTTATCATCTTTGGTGTTACTTAATAAATAATCTTGAAGCATTAGTTCATTAAAAATTGATGCTATTTCAGCTAAAAATATGGGATATGAAGCTAAGTTAATTGGTTGTTCATTATCTGAATAATAAGAATGCATAGAGTGACCTATTTCATGAGCTAGTGTAGCCACAGATCTAATAGATTCATCGAAATTCATCAAAATATATTTCTTATCTAAACCAAAAGAACCACCAATAGAATATGCGCCTGTTCTCTTATTATCTACTGGAATATAATCTATTCACCTATTATCAAACATTTCTTGAACTTTATCTTGATATTCTAAACCCATTGGTTTCAAAGATAAATGAACTTCTTTTTGCATTTGTTCAATTGTATAATTCGTGTCTGAATTTACAAGAGGCAATAATGAATCTCAAGCTTTCATAGGTTTATTAAATTTAATAGCAAAAAATGATTTTTTTAAATTATAAAATTTTTGGAAATGGTAATTGTTTGTTTGAACAGAGTTATATAAAGTTGTTAAGAGTTTTGTATCAACTTGATCTTCATCTATTAAAGTAGATATACTAGATTCATATTTTCTCTCTATAGATCAAGTTGAAATATTTTTAAAATGTTGATATAAAAGATTTGCAAAAGTTCCTTTGTGTTGCAAATAAGCATTGTTTCAATTGTTGTATGTTGATTTACGAATTAATTCATCTTTAGATTTTAAAAGAGATGTGCGATTTGCCAATGTAATTTTTATTTTTTTTCCCGTTTTAGAAATAGCCTCTTTATAATTTAATTCAGAATTATAAAGAATACTAAAAACATCACTAGCACTTATTTCTGCTCTTGATATTTTTTTAACAAATTCTTCTATTTCATTTGGTAATTTATGCATTCTGCCATCCAAAACAAAAACAATATCTTTTTTATAGTTTTGAAATTCAGGTAATTTTATTCATTCTCGAAGTTTTTTTTCATTATCAAAAAATCTATTTGTTTCTGACCCCAATCTTTTATTAAATTCAAATAACTTAAATTCTAAATCATCTTGGAGTTTGTTAAATTCTGGCGATATTACATTAACACTTATATTATTACTAATGTAATTAGATATTTTATTAGCAAGAATGGAAGATTTTTCACTATTCTTAATATGTTTTAAATAAGAATCTGCTGTGTCATATTTGGAATCTTTTTCAACAATATCAATCTCTATCAAATCAAAATATTGCAAAATTAAATCTTCTATTTTGTCACCATCTAATAAATAATCTAAATCAAATCTGTATTTTTCGGGTATATCTTTGTATTTTTTATATTCTTTCACAACATCCTCATTTATTTTTATTTTATATTTTTATTAGTGACATAACTTCGATTCCATCAAATTTATTTGCACCATGAAGTTCAATTAATTCTAATAAGAAAATAATTTTTAAAACAATTCCACCTTGAGATTCCACCAAATCTATAATAGCTTTTGTTGTTCCTCCGGTTGCCAAAACATCATCAATAATAATAACTTTTTGTCCCGGTTGAATTCTGTTTGCCTGAATTTCTAAAATATTTTTTTCGCCATATTCTAAAGCATATTCTTTCTGTATAACTTCACCAGGTAATTTTTTTTGTTTTCTCACCATCACAAAAGGCTTTGCAAGTATTGCTGCAACAGGTGTTCCAAACAAAAAACCTCTAGCATCTGGACCCAATATAATATCTGCATCTCGGGAATAATCCACCATCTTCATAACACTATAATTCAAAGCTTCTCCATTTGCTAATAATGGAGATATGTCTTTGAAATTGATGCCTTTTTCTGGAAAGTCAGGAACATTTGTAATATATTTTTCTAAGTTCATAATATGAAATAATTATATCACTAAAAATCACAAATCTTTTTTAAAAAAATAACTAGATAAAATAATATTTGATAATTGTTATAATTAATATAAAGTAGGTTAATAACATGAACAAAAAAGATGAAAAATTATTAGAAAAATTAAAAACATATATGGATATTCAAGGAATGTCAAGATATGAAGAAGAGATTGCTAAAGAACTAAAAACTAGTCTAAATAGCAATTTAGTTTATGAAAGAGATGGATTGGGCTCAATGATTATCAGCCACAAAGAAAAGCAAACAGGACCAATTATTCAGATTGCTGCACACATGGATGAAGTTGGTTTTATTGTTCAAGATATTCTTGATAATGGTCAAATAACTTTATCTATGATTGGTGGTATTTGACCATTAACAGTAATTGGGACCAAGGGAATTTTATATTTGCAAAACGAAAAAACAGTTAACGGAATATTTGGTCATACTTCAATTCATATTTTAGAAATTGAAAAAAGATCTAAAGCTCCGGAATTAAAAGAACTTTTTTTAGATGCGGGTTTTACTTCTAAAAAAGATGCTATTGATCAAGGTGTTGAAGTTGGTAATAGGGTTTGCTTAACTGGAGATGTTTTTTCATTTGGTAAAGATGAAAAATATGTAGCAGGAAAGGCAATGGATAATAGAGCAGGAATTGCAGTTATGCATGAATTAATATTGAGGTTAAGAGATAAAACTTTGCCCAATACAACTTATTTCGTTGGCACAACACAAGAAGAAGTTGGAACTAGAGGCGCTAAAACATCTGTTTCTAAAATAAAACCTGACGTAGCTATTGCCATTGATACTTGTGCTTCTCATGATACATTTGGAGCAATTCCTGGAATACAAAAATTAGGAGATGGAGCGGCTCTAAGAATCAAAGATGGAGGTACACTAATGGACCCCAAATTAGTTGATTTTATTATGAACATTGCTAAAGAAAATAAAATTAAAGCATATAAATATGTTGCTCAAGGTGGTGGAACAGATGCTGCAGAGCTACAATATGGTTCAAATGGTGTTGCAACTATCACAATATCAATACCCCAAAGATATTTACACTCTCCCTTGGGTGTTTCTCACCTAGATGATTTACATTCAGTAATTGATTTAATAGAACAAATAATATTAAAATTAGATCAAAAAACATTTGATACCAAAATTAAATACAATTAATTTAAATCAATAACTCTTGTTTCTAATACAAGAGTTTTTTCATCTCTATTTTGAGAATATAATTCAATATCAATATCTTCAAAAATATTTTTTTCATTTTTAGTTCAAAACAATAAATAATTTATTGTTGGTATTAAAATAAATACAAAACCAAAAACAAGATGCAAAATAAATACCATTAAATTAGATATAGGTGTTGTTTTATTTAAAAAACCTCACGAAGATCCTTCAAAGGGCTTGTTAACTGCATCAATCATAACAAAAATAACACTTAATATCAACATCAAAAAAACTCCAATCACAGATGTGAAAACCAAGGCAGTATATACTCCGGGTTTTGGTGCATCTTGTATTTTGCCTTTTTTGAAATTAATTCTATTCTCTTTATCTAAATGTAATGTTTTCTGAAAACTTTGCTTTTTCAAACCTTTTCCATATTTAGGCATAAAAACATTTTTTCAATATAGAAATATCAATATTGCATAAACAAAGAAAAAGAAGAGCACAGGAAAGTTGGACAAACCATCTATAAATGCATCTGAATTCATTATAATCGCTGGGATGTAAGCTATACATGCTCAAAATAAAATTGATGCTATATAATATATTAAACCTGTTGTTTTATAATTATATTTTAAATTTAGTTGTCTTGAATAAAATATTTTTTCTGAAAGTGAAATATTTTCAAATTCTGACAATGTTGCAGCCCCAATTGCATTTGTGGTTCCTGCTGCAGAAATAAATAAGAAAAACATTACAAATATTTTCATTCCATAAGCAACTTCTTTACTAAAAATATCAGCAAACATTTGTTCAATGCTTGATCCGTCTTCTATGCTGTAATGTAAAATTGCAGATATAGAAATTAGCAAATAAGCAATAACTACAAGCAACATACTTAAAACAATAACTTTAGAAACTACTTTTTCTCCACCTTTAATTTTCCTAGACATAGATCCTACACCTGCAAAAGCATCAAAGGCAAATAAAGCGGCTGGTAATGATTTCATAATTCCTTTTAAAGAATCAAAGGCAGAAACAGAAACAGGAGGGATAAATCCATTTGTTCCTCCTGCATTATGTTCGTTCGGTAAAATAATACCAACAATCATTGCAATAACCAAAGGAATAAATTTTAAAAATGTTGTAGCCAAAGCAAAACCACCAGAAGCCTTAACTGATATTTTATTCATCAAAGTCATAAAACATAACATAATTAATGCAACAATTGCAATAGCATATAAAGGAACTTCAATATTTTTATTAATAGTTTTCAAAAATTGAAAAAATATTTCCGTAGTAAAAAATGACAAAACAACTAGCATAATAGAATTGTAAAAAAAAGAATAATTAGTTGTAACTAAATGTCTAAATCAATTTTGTTTACTAGTACTAACTCTCTGAGCTCAACTGGATAAACCAGCTGAACCTTTATTTTTAACCATAGCTATTTTTCCGAAATGAACAGCTACTAAAAGAGCTATAATTCCTGAAATAATTCATGTTGAAATTCAAGCCGCACCATTACCTTCAACATTTCCTGCTATGCTGCCATTTTTGAAGAAAATCCCAATACCAACAATTGAACCAATACATATCGCAAAAGCTGAAAAGAAACCTAGTTTTTTAAAATTTTGTTCTTGCATATTTGTCCTTATTTAGAATTAATTATATAACAAAAGATTAATTTTATCTTTAATCATTTAAACATTAAAAAAATAATATATCATTAAGTATGAAAAGAGATTGATGTGTCAATATATAATTTTAAATTAAAAAATATTTCAGGAGATGAAATTGATTTTAACAACTTTAAAGACAAAATAATTTTAATAGTTAATGTAGCAAGTAAGTGTGGATTTTCAATCCAATACAAAGGTTTAGAAAAACTCTATAATAGTTATAAAGATAGTGGTTTGGTAATTTTAGGATTTCCTTGCACACAATTTAGAAATCAAGAATTTGAAACCAACCAAGAGATTAAGGATTTTTGTCAATTAAAATATGATGTCACTTTTGAAATCTTTTCTAAAATTGATGTTAAAGGAGATAACCAATCTCCTTTATATAAATTTTTAACAGAAAGTTTGCCTTGAAGTGACAAAAAAAATGAAATAAAATGAAATTTTGAAAAATTTTTAATTAATAAAAAAGGCGAAATCATTAAAAGATATCCATCTCTAACTACACCTAAAAAAATAGAAAAAGATATTGTTAAAATAATATAATTTTATTTTCAAAGATGACCATTTATAAACGATTGAAGATATTTCATTTCTTTATCACTTGATAAAAAAACTATATTTGCTTTTTTACCAATAATTAAATCACCAAAATTATCATCAAGATTAAGGTTTCTTGCTGCATTATAAGATGAAACTAAAACTAGTTCTTCTAATGAGCAATTAGTGGCTTGTTTAAAATGATTTACTAAAAAAATGTACGGACAAGCACCACCAGAAAGAGTTTCAGTTCCTTCTAAATAAAATCAATTGCCTCTTTTTTCTATAGGTAAATTGCCCAATTTATAATTTCCGTCTTTATAACCTTTGGGAGGTAATGAATCAGAAACAATAGAAATATTTTTGATATCAAAATTTTTATATGAATACTTTATGACTTCATCATCAACGTGAACACCATCGGTAATAATTTCAATATTTAAATTGTCTTTGTATTCTTTGTTCATTATAGCATTAACAATTCCTAAATCATGATGATGAAAACCACTCATAGCATTATATAAATGAGTAATTCTAGTTATTCCATTTTTTAACGATTTTTTAGCATCAACAAAATTAGCATTAGAATGACCTAAAGCAAATATAAAATCATTTTCATATTTCTTGATCAATGAAATATTTGAATCTATCTCAGGAGCAACAGTAAACACGATCGGAATTGCAACATTATTTTTTATAGTCTTTAAAAAAGATTCATTAATCGGAATAATTAATTCTTCTTCATGAGCTCCTTTTTTAGTTTTACTAATAAATGGTCCTTCATAATACCAAGCACACAATTTGGGTAAATTATTATTTTGTTTAGATAAATTATTAATCAACAAAGAAGATTTTTCTAATTTCTCTAATGTCGAAGTTACTGTCGTTCCTACAAAAGCAACAACACCTTCTTGAATTAAATTATTTAAATAATTAAGATAAACATCATTAAATGAGTCTAAAGATAAATCATCAAATGCCATTCCATAACCACCATGAGTATGTGAGTCTATAAAACCGGGCATGATAATTTGACCCTTGCAATCAATACCTTCTTGAGAAGTTTCTCCTTTTTCAATTTGTATAATTACACCAGAATCATCTATTTCTATAAAACCAATAAATGAAAAGTCTTTAGTAGTAATTAAACCATTTTTATAAATCAAGTTCTATCTCTTTGTCAAGTTCTGTTTCTTTGTCATAAACCACGGTTACATCATTATGTTTTAACAAAGCGCTTGCTGGAAAATTAACATCAAATTTTTTAGCATTATACAATTTGTGCATTGCTTCTTTTTTAGAAAGACCAAAAGCCAATAAGAATATTTTTTTGGTTTTTAATATTGATTCTAATCCCATTGAAATAGCTTGTTTAGGAACTTGAGAAGTATCTTTTTTAAAGAATTTTGCAGCATTTACCTGAATTGTTTCCTCTGTTAAATCAACCACTCTAGTCAATGATTTTAATGCCGATCCTGGTTCATTGAACCCAATGTGTCCATTTACTCCAATACCTAATATTTGAATATCTATTCCACCATTACTTTCTATTAACGCATCATAATTTTGCTCTGTTGTAGGAAAGTGTGTATTATCCAAATTCATTTCCACATGTGAAAATAATTGGTGAAACATAAATTCTTTATATGATTGTGGATGACCATCCGGAAGTCCTATATATTCATCTAAATTATATGTAGAAACATTTGTTCAAGGTGTTCCACTTTCATGAAAGTCATTAATCAATAATTTATATAAAGCCATAGGTGTTGAACCAGTTGCTAAACCTAAATTTAATTTTGTATTTTTCTTGATTTCTTTAAGCATTTCTAAAGCAACAAAATTTGATGCTTGCACACTATTTTCAAATCCTTTAAATTGAATGTTTGATTTCTTTTTTAAACTCATTTTTATAATATCCTTTTTTCTTTAATTTAATAATTTTTATATCTTTAATTTTAACACTTTAACTCAAAATATATATAATTTAATAATTATGAAACAAAAAATAACCATCACAAAAGAAGCGTGTATAGATAACTTAGAAACAGCTAAATATTTTATAGAAAAAAAAGTTGATAGATTTGAAACCTGTCATGATCTATCAAAAGGGGGATTAACTCCTAAGATTGAATTATTCAATTATATTAAAAATAACTCCAACATTCATCAAGTAATTATGATTAGAACTAATGATAATTTTTTCGCAAATAAAGATGAAATAACTTTAATGATTGATCAAATAAATGAATTTAAAAGCAATGGTGCAACAGAATTTATTTTTGGGTTTATAAATGAAAATAACGAAATTGACATAAACGCTTGTAAAACCTTAATTAAAAATTTAGATGGTTGTAAATATGATTTTCATATGGCTATTGATTCATTGAGTAATTACAAAAGAGATTTTCCTATATTGATAGAAATGGGATTTAATAGAGTCCTAACAAAAGGCGGTAATTCATCTGCAATAAATAATATTGATTCTATCAAAGATATTATTAAAGAATTTGGCGATAAAATTGAAATTTTGATTGGTGGAAGTGTTACAAAAGATAATTATGAAGAAATAACTTCTCTAACCAAAGCCACTCAAGTTCATGGAACAAAAATCTTATAAACTTAATTTAAAATAATGTTGTTTGATCCGTTTCATCTAATTGTTTAAATATTTTCATTTCTTTCATTTTAACAATAATAGTTTTGTTTACCTGCGTTCTTTTAGAAAAATTTTGAATAGAATAAAAATCACCATCTTTACGAGCTTCAACAATAGATTCTGCTGCAGCATTTCCCAAACCATCCAAACTAATAAATGGAGGTATTAGTGACTTTGTTTCTTTTTCTATTAATCATTTATAAGAATCAGATTTATATAAATCAATATTTTGAATGATAAACCCTCTAGCAAACATTTCATTAGCAACTTCCAAATTTATAATTAAGGCTTGTTCTTTGGATGTTAATTTGTTTTCATCGCGTTTGTTTTGTCTAGATAACAATTCTCTTAATTTTAGAACTATAGCGTTTTTATCAGTAGTTAATATTTTAATATCAAAATGATCTGACCTAGTAGAAAAATATGAAGCATAATACTCAAGAGGAAAGTATAATTTAAATCAAGCAACTCTTCAAGCCATCATTACATAAGCTGTAGCATGAGCTTTAGGGAACATATATTTTATTTTTTTAAGAGAATCTATTAATCATTGTGGGACTCCGTGTGTAACAAGCAATAATTCTTCTTCTGAAGTTAGTCCCATCCCCTTTCTTACTTTTTCCATAATCTGAAAAGACTTTAGTGGATCTATGTCTTTTTGAATTAAAAACACCATTATGTCATCACGACACGAAATTAAATCTTTTAGTTTTAAATTGTGAGTTTTAATTAAATCTTCAGCATTTCCACTTCAAACATCTGTACCATGAGAAAGACCTGATACAGATACTAGATCAGCAAATGAAGATACGTTGGCTGTAATTAACATCTTTCTAACAAATTTTGTTCCAAATTCAGGAATTCCTATCGCACTTGTTTTTTCTCCATTTATATCTTCTGGTGTAATTCCTAATGGTTCTGTTGAAGAAAACATTTTTATTATTTTAGGATCAGAAAATGGAATGTCGCTCGGCAAAACTCCAGTTAATTCTTGCAATAGTTTAATGGCTGTAGGATCATCATGACCCAATAAATCTAACTTTAGAACATTATCATGAATAGCGTGAAAATCAAAATGAGTTGTTTTTCATTCCGCTTCTTGATCATTTGCTGGGAAATTAATAGGAGTAAAATCTTCTACATCATATTCTTTAGGAATAATTATTATTCCACCAGGATGTTGACCGGTTGTTCTTTTAGTTCCTGAAATTTGAGTTGATACAAACTCAATAAAAGAATCAGATTTTTCTATTCCTTGTTCTTCTCTTCAACTTTTGGCATATCCAAAAGCAGTTGTTGATGCCACAGTAGAAATTGTTCCGGCACGAAAACAATGAGTACTACCAAAAAGGTTTTTAACTTCTTTATGAATTATATTTTGATATTCTCCAGAAAAATTAAGATCAATATCAGGAACCTTATCAGCATTAAATCCTAAAAATGTTTCAAAAGGAATAGTTTGACCCTCTCTGTCCATAATAACATCCATACACTTTGGACATTTTTTTTCTGGCAAATCATATCCAGAAATATATTCACCATTTGTAAAAAATTCAGAAAATTTACATTTTGAACAAATATAATGAGGAACTAATGGGTTAACTTCTGTAATTTTAGCAAGTGTTGCAACCAAAGAAGATCCTACCGATCCCCTAGAACCAACTAAATAACCATCTTTGAGACTTTTTGCAACCAATACATGACTAATTCAATATACAACTGAAAAACCATATTCAAGTATTGGTTTCAATTCTCTTTCAATTCTAGCTGCAACAATTTCAGGCAATATTTCCCCATATACTTCATAAGCCATTTCATAAACTATCTTTTTTAATTGATTATCTGAATCATCAAATTTAGGTGTATATAATTTCTTTTTAATGATTTCAATATTATCATCTATAAGATCTGCAATAATATTAGAATTTTCAACAACTAATTCATAAGCTAATTTTTCTTCATTTAAAAAATCAAAATTTTGCAACATCTCGTTTGTTGTTAAAAAATGTTGAAGAGGGTATATTGGCAATATTTCTTTATATTTAAATAAATAGTGTCTTTTGCCCTCTAAACCTTTTGCATTAATATAAACATTATGCAAAACACTTTCTTGTTCCTCGAGATATCTAACATCTCCAATTGCAACACAAATTTTATCTAATTTTCTTGATTTATAAATTAAATCTTTTAATGCGTATTCTAAATTTTGTTGAGATATACCACCTCTATTAACTAAGTGAATAAAAAGTGATGGTGATGGAATTTCAATATAATCATATTTTTGAATTTCTTCAATAATATCCTCTGTTGTTCCATTAAATACTTTTTCTAATAATCTTGATTTTATTCCAGAGCTTCCAACCAAAATATTTTTAGATTTTTTAAATATATCAAAAAATATTCTTGGTTCTGAAAAAAAATATTTTGTAGAAGAATCAGAAATTAAACCAAATAACTCTTTTAATCCTTTTTGATTTTTTGCCAATATAGTTACTTGATTAGAAAATTTTTTACTGTGAATTGTAGGTGTTTCAAGTAAAAATAATTCTTGAAAAGTATTTATATTAATTAAAGATAATTCATTAATAAATTTTATTCAAAGAAAAGAAAGAACTTCGGCATCATAATCAGCTCTATGAGCAATTTCAGTATTATAATTAATTGCGTATTTTTTACAAACAATTTCCAATCTATATGATTTTGAAGTAATCAACACTTTAGCTATAGCCAAAGTGTCAATTCATTGATTTTTCAATTTATTTAGTTTATATTTATATATTTTTTCTTTTAAAAATCCAATATCAAAAGATGCATTATGAGCAACCAAAGTAAAATCCTGAATAAAATCAAGAATCTTTTGAGTACCTTCTCTTTCCGATACACCTCCATCAACCATATCTTGAGTAATTCCTGTTAATTCTGTGGTGAATTTTGATATAGGTTTATCTCCTTTGATGAAAAATTGAAGTTTGTCAGTAATAACGCCTTTTTCAATTTTTACTCCCCCAAATTCAATAATTTCATCAAATCTAGGAGAAAGGCCGGTGGTCTCTAAATCAAATACAATATAAGTGTCATCTTTTATAATTTTATTATTCGGATTAACTACAAATTTATTAGCTTTATCAATAGCATTAAAGGTAGAACCATAAATTGGTTTAATGCCTATTTTTTTTGCATCATGATAAAAATTAGGAAATGCTTGAATATTTTCTAAATCAACTATTCCAATTGCTTTATGTCCCAATGCTTTAGCGTGCTTTAAGAAGTGTTCTGGTTTTTTAAACCCGTCCATTGCACTCATAGAAGTTCTAATGGATAATTCAACTCTTTTGACTTTTGCTTCATCAATTTTTTGTTCTTGATCACTTAATATTTCCATTTTTCTAGAATTTAAAATGGGTTTTGAAGTAAAAGAATCTATAGTTTTTTCTCCAAATACTTTTATCTTAACTCCGACATCTACCTTTTCATATTGAGCCAAATCAGATTCATTTCTAATAAAATTTTTAATTGTTACTGCTTCTGAATAATCAGTAATTGCCAATGTTAAAATATGCATTCCTGTTTTTGTTTTAAATAATTCTTTCTTAAAAACTACACCTTCAAAAATATAGTTTGTTTCTTCTGATAAATAAAATTCTTTCATTTTCATAGCAAAATACTTTTTAGTCATTGATTTATTTTTTAATAAATGATTTGGATTAATTTTTGTTTCAGGAGAATTTTTTTTATTAGCCATATCATTAAAAATTTCTTTTTCTTTTTTAAATTCTTCTTCCAAACCTTTTTCAATCAATGCATGTGAAGACAAATCTACAAAAATAATGTTGAAAGATTCAAATCCAAAAATTAATAAATTATTAATCATCTCTTGTTTTTTTGAATTTAAAATTCTCAATTTATTGCTTGAATGAACATTTATTTTTAGGTCCTTAAAATTATCAAAATTTAAGTCGGATTTAGAAATTATATTTGCTATTACTTCATTTTGCAAAAAATAAAATGAAAATAATAAATAATCATAAATATTTTCCAGAGTATAATTTTTATTCATATATTTTATTTTAAAATTAACTTCAAAGGAAAAATTTTCTTTCATTTTATCTAAAAATCTTTTAAGATCATCAAGTGTTGGTATAGAAAAAAAATTAATACTAATATCAAATTTATTGTCATTTAAAACTGCACTTAAAATTTCTGATTCTATAAGATATTCAGGGATGGTATATTTTATCTCTTTACAAAAATTAATAAATGCACTGTTCATAATTTCATTATATAAAATATATTGTAATATTATGCAAAAGACATGAAAAATGATAAAGTAAAAATGACTAAAATCAATGAATCAAATCTATCTAATACACCACCATGAGAGGGTATTAGATTAGAAAAATCTTTTATTTCTAATTTTCTTTTTATCAAAGAAAATAATAAATCTCCAGCAATTGCTGCAAGTGGAATAAAAATAGGAACAACTAACAATAAAGTTAGTGAATCAATTTCTAATTTACCAAAATTAATTCCTCCAGGTATTTTAGCAAAATTTAAACCAAATATTATAAAAAGAAACAACGCCGATACAGTATATCCAATTATTGCTCCTTCAATAGTTTTATTAGGTGAAATTTTAGGAGCTAATTTTTTTTCAAATAATTTATTACCAAAAAATTTACCACCAAAATAAGCAAAACTATCGGTCAAAATAACAGATGTGATTAAAACTAATATGAGTGAAAATTGCAATATTACAAAATATAATAAAAATTTTATTGCAAAATTAATTAAAATAATTCCAATTAATAAAGTTAAAAAAATTGGTAATATTTTTCTTTTATTTTTTATAAATAAACAAGGAATTAAAATAATGAATACTAAAATTGGAAATCCAATCCCTGGAATATTTGATACATAAAATAAAAATTGTTCTTGAATTAATGATTTAAAAATATACCTAAAATCAGAAGTCTGTTCTAATGATGTTAATTGTTCATTTGGAACATTTACAAAATCAATAAAATCATCACTAAATGGTGTTAACATTATAAAAATAGCAGATAATGGAATTACATATTTTGTTCAATTAGGAATTTCAAATGATTTACAAAATTCAAATGTTGTAAATAAAGAAATTAATGAAAAAGTTACTAATCCTAGTATTTTTCCTGGGGTTTCTAAAAAATAAATTAATGTAATTAAAGTTATACAAATTATTGCGATTATAAAAGCAAATAATGATTTTATTGCCACTGGACTCATTTTTTTTAAGAACATCAATTCATCTCCTTTATAGCTTCATTAACTCTATTTCTTTATCTTTTATTTTCTTATCAATTAAAGAATTGTAATGATCAATATTTTTTTGGACATCAGCTTTAAATTGCACCAAAGTGTCATCACTTAGTTCTTCATCAGCTTTCATCAATTTTAAAATAGATTGTCTAGCATTTCTTATTTTCACCTTAGTTGCTTCTTTTGCGACCGAAAGTTGTTTAACCGATTCTCTTCTTTTTTCGGTTGTTAACAAAGGAAAAATAATTCTTATCTGATGACCTTCATCAACAAGAGAAATTGAATAGTTTTGTTTTTCTATCATTTTCAAAATATCCTTCAAAGTATCCTTATCAAATGGTTTGACTAATAATTGTTGCGGTTCAGGAATAGTTATGGTACACAATTCTCCAATAGGAGTTGATTCATCATAATAAACTATATTCAAATTGTTTATTAATTGTGGATTTGCTCCAGATGTAGAAATACGTGAAAGTTGTTTGTCCATAAATATTAATGATTCATTTAATTCACTAATCAATTCTATTTCATATAATTCATATTCCATTATTTACTCACCTTGGTAAAAAGACCTTTGCCGCCTAAAACATTTAATATAGAATCATTTTCACCAATATCAAAAACTAATGAATTAATATCATTATCTCTTGCCATTGTCGCAGCAGTAGCATCAATAACCTGTAAATTTCTAGACATTATTTCATCATAAGTTATTTCTGAATATCGTTTAGCCTTTGGATTAATATTAGGATCTGAATCATAAATTCCTTTGACTTGATTTTTTCCTAACAAAATAATGTTTGCTTTTATTTCAGCAGCAACTAATGTTGCCGCAGTATCTGTAGTAAAATATGGTCTTCCAGTTCCAGCAGAAAAAATAACTATTTCTCCTGAATTCAAATATTTAATTGCTTTTTCTGTAATGTAATTTTCCGCCACTTTGGGATCAATATTAATTGCTGATTGCACTCTACATTTAAGTCCGTGTTTTTCAAAACCTGATTGAAGCGCAAGTGCATTCATAATAGTTGCTAACATACCAATATAATCTGCTCTATTTCGAGGAATACCATTTTTTGCCGCACTTGCACCTCTTCAAAAATTACCGCCACCAATAACGATTGCTATTTGAACATTTTGCTCTTTTAATTTTTTTAATTGCTCAGCAATATTATCAATTAATGAATAATCAATTGCAAGAGATTTTTCTTTATTGGATAATCATTCTCCGGATAACTTCAATAATATTCTCTTATATTTCATTAACGTACACACCTTTAGTTTTTTTAAATTATAATGTAAAAGATTATTTTTTACTTGTTTTTTATAAATGGTTCTAGTTTTTTTCTCGACTTATCTATTGCATCAAAAACCGCACTTCGAGTAGTTGCTACTATTTGTGATATTTCTCCCATAGATAAATCTTCAACATAATGAAGATGCATTATTTGTTTTTGATTTTGAGTTAGAATAAAATCATATTCTAAAAAGGCTTTGACTATTGCTTCTCTTTCTTGAGTTTTATTCATTAGTCATTAGACCTTTTGTCAAACCATAGATATAAGCATCTAAATCAAATTCTTGCAAATCATCAATTTTTTCACCTAATCCTATTAATTTAACATCCATGTCTAATTTATCCTTAATAGTTAAAATAATTCCACCATTTGATGTTCCATCCATTTTTGTTAAAATAATTCCTGTAAGAGGAGTTACTTCTTTAAAGCTTTGTGCTTGCAAAACCCCATTTTGACCAGTTGTTGCATCTAAAACTAAAAGAGATTCGTGTGGAGCATTTGGAATAAATTTTTTAATTATTCCGTTCATTTTAGCAAGTTCATTCATAAGATTTATTTTATTTTGTAATCTTCCTGCTGTATCAACAATTAAAACATCATAATTATTTTCTTTAGCCAAAGTTAAACTTTTGTAAACCACAGAAGAAGGATCTGCGCCCTCTTTCTCGGGTAAAACTATATCTGCACCAATTCTATCTGCCCAAATTCTTAACTGTTCGACAGCCCCAGCCCTAAATGTGTCTGCTGCTGCAATTAAAACTTTCTTGCCTTCTAAAATTAGTTTGTTAGCAATTTTAGCAATAGATGTTGTTTTGCCAGCGCCATTTATTCCCACAATCAACAAAACATTTAAACCTTCATTATAAATTTTTAAAGTTGTATCCACAATTGATTGATTTGCATAAATAACAAACATTTTATCAGCAATTATTTCATTTATTAAATCTCTATTCACAACATTTTCAGTTTTTACTTCTTTTTTAATTTCATCAATAATAGTTAATACCAAATTTACCGATATATCTGACATAATCAATATTTCTTCTAATTCTTCAAAAAAATCATCATCTATTTCATTGTGTTTATTTTGTAATTCCAATATTTTTTTACTAAAATTAATTCCACTTTTTGATAAACCTGAAACATATTTATTGATTTTCTTTTCTTTTGCTAGATTTTTTAAACGAAGTTTTTCTTCTTTTTTTTCTAACTTTTCTTGCAATTTAGCAATCTTTTTATCTTCATCAACAATTTTTGACTTAGACACAATTTGTGGTTCATCAACTACTATTTTAGACTTTTTTTTAGACTCTGAATCACCAGGATTTAAAGTAAATAATCTATCTTTTATTTTTTTGAAAAAACCCATATATTAGTAATTATATTAAAAATATTTTGAAAATAGACAAAATATTTTTATGGTATAATTTATAAATTATTAAATTTAAGGGGTGTCTTGAAAATGAAAAAAATATTTTTGTCAATTTTTGCTGCTTCTGCTTTACCAATAATTTTGTTGTCGTCTTGTAGTCAAACTAATGAAGATTCACCAGTTAGATTAGAAACTACAGTTTTTAAAACGAATAACAAAAATGCCTTTAATAATATTTTTAATTTACTCAATAATCAAAAAGGTGATGATACATTTATAGCGCAAACAACAGAACAGATAAACAATACTATTAGTGAAGAAATTTTAAAAAATAAATTAATACAAGAAAAGTTAAGAATTTACTTTTTTGTGTCTATTTTTAACTCATTGAATACTGTTGTAGATATTGTAGATAACAATGTTACAACCATTAATGCAATTGGAGAAAGAGAGATTGGCGTTAATGCTATAAAATCTTTAATTACTGATTCAATAATTCAAGCAGAAAAAGAGAATTTGAATAAGTATGCAATATTAGAAAAAGAACTAAATAAAATTACTGATATGAAAATTGAGGTATCTTTAAAAAAAGTAAATGAAATGCAATTGCAATGAGTTTGAAAGACATCTTTTAAATTAGCTGAAGATTCTGCTTTGAGAAAAATATTAAAAATACAAAATGATGACGGGGTTAATCCATATGTTGATAATAGTATTTTTTATAAAAGAGAAATTAGTGAAGAAGAAATGGCAAATGCAAAAGAAATTGCTGCTGGTGATAATGCCAAATATAAGGAACTTATTACACAAGCAAAATATCAAAGTTCTAAATGATATTGAGATGAAAAGGCACAAATTTTAACAACTATTGAAAAAGAATCAAATATTAACCCATACTCAACAGATGGAACTAGCGGCGGATTTACTGACAAGGACATTAAAAGAACCAAATTTGCAATCGACTTTGTGCAAAATAAATCAAATATTTCTTTATATAAACCTATGTTTTTATTTCAAACTAATAGTGAAATAAATGATAGTTATATAAATAGTGAATGAATAGATTATTTAAAATATAAAAAATATAAAAGTGACGGAAGTATTGAAGCTGATGTTGAAAAAACAAAAGATATTCTTATAGATTTAAAAACTAATTATTTAGAATATGATAAGAAAGTTTAATTATTTTATATGCTTTATAAATCTATTACTAAGTTAACTTTTTTTTCCATTATTATGATTGCTACCGCTCTTGTAGGTCTCATAATTTTTGGAATTACTTTTAATGATTGAATATTTTATGATAATAAATATTTATTAGGAAATCCAGATTTTATATTACCCGTAAATGTTCAAGTAGATCGAACATTAATAGTTGTTTCACTTATAATATATATTTTTTGTGCGTTAGCTTCTTTGTGAGAAATAAATAAAATTCAAGACAAAAAAATAAAAAAATATTACTTTTTGACTGGTGGTTTATTTGTTTGATTAATTTCTCCTTATACTTTTTATTTGGCCTATCAAAACAAAACCTATCAAAATTTTTGAAAATATTTGAAAACAAAAAAAGAGGCCAATGAGCAAATTAACTTTTATAAATTAAGTTCTGTTTTGAAAAACAAGAAATTTGATAAAGTATTTTGAAATACCATAATTTTTATATTTCTTACAGTAATTGCAATTGTTGATTTTGCACTAATTTGACTTCATCAGGAATACAATCCAAATGATCCTAATTCAAACATTTTGTTTAATACTTTTTCTTATTTTACACAACTAACTAATTTTGCCATCATTATATTTATTTGTATATTTTCTTTTGCTCATCAAACAATTATTTTCAGAAATAATACTCTTTTAATTTTAATGACTGCTTATATAACCATTGTAGGAGTTATGTTTTGAGGTTATTTATTACCTTTTGGAAATTTTAAAGATGAGTATTCTCATTTAAAAACTTTTATAAAAACAGTTTGATTACATGCAGTTACCCCTATTTGTTTTTCTGTGTTTGCAGTAAATAGTTTCTTCATTTCTAGAGAAAAAACAAATTCATTTTCACATATATCTATTATTGGAACTGTTTATCCAATATTTTATGCTTTTTTTTCATATTCGCTTCCTTTCTACACTCGCCATAGTGTTTATGGAATTATCACAAACTTAAACCCTAATATGACTAATTATTATGATAATAAAAGAGGTGACCCTTTAAATTTTTTATTATTTTTCCTTATTGCAACAATCTTTTATTTCTTCTTTTTCTTTTTTTGAAAATTAGCAAAAATTGCCCACAAGAAAACTTTAAAAAATCAAAAAATTAATTTAAAAAACAAACTCTAAACTTAAATTTAGTTTTATGTTAAATATTAATTTTAAATTTTTATTATGATTAATTTGGTATAATTTTAATGAATTTATTGAACATATGTTTTAGACCAATAAATTTTTTAAAGGAGATTTTGTGCAAAAAAAAGTTAAAAATGTTTTAATAGGAACTTCTATTTTAGGTTTACTAGGTACAGCGACAATTGTCGGAAATACAATCAGCAATAAAAATGAAAAAATAATAAATAATCCAAAAAGTATAAATAATAAAAGTAATGTTAAAACAACTACTTCAACACTTTTAAATCAAGAAGTTGTTAAATCCATTGGTTGAGATACTAAAACAGAAATAACTTTGGCAGATTGAAAAACACAAGCTCCTAATGTAACTGAAACATTTCAATCATTTATGGACAATGCCGTGTTAACATCAATAGAAATCCCTTCATCAATCAAGGTATTAGGAGATAGTACTTTTTCATCTAATGTGAGTTTAAATAAAGTTAATTTTGAACCATCTTCAAAATTAACAACTATTGGTAATAACGCTTTCTATGGAACTACTAGTTTAAAAATTATGGAAATACCTAAATCTGTAGCATTTATAAACACTCTATCTTTTAGTGAATCTGGAATCAAAAATATAATATTTGATCCTAATTCTGTTTTGAACACCATTGGCACTCATGCATTTGGTTCAAATTTGCTTTCAATAAAAATTCCAGAATCGACTAAAGTTATTCAAAAATCAGCTTTTTCAAATTCTATAAATTTAAATGAAATTTCAATGCCTTCTAGACTTGGCACTTGAGGACCAATTCAAATGGTGCACTATGGTTTTTCAAAAGTCCAATGAGATAGCATAAATTGAACTTACCCACCAAGCAATGCAACTATTTTAAGTATGCAAGTTGTTAGAAGTATTGGTTGAAATAATAAAACAGAAATAACTTTGGCAGATTGAAAAACACACGCACCTAATGTAACTGAAATAAGCGCTTCTGCACTTGCAAATAACATAATTTTAACTTCAATTGAGATACCAGATACAGTTGACAAAATTGGTAAACTTGCTTTTGGTGGTACAACTTCTTTAACTAACATTTCTATGCACACATCTTTAAAAACACTTGATTTGAATTATGGATTTACTCAAGCACAATGAGATGCAATAAATTGAGTTTCTAAATTAACAGGAACTTCTTTGAATTTAAACATGGTTAAAAAATTAGGTTGAGATACTAAAACAGAAATAACTTTAGAAGATTGAAAAA
>CAMQYZ010000004.1 GCA_947039505.1 uncultured Mycoplasma sp. | reverse complement strand
AAATCTCTTGTGGGTGAAGATAACTTACCAACATTAGCAGATGGATTTACTTTTGAAGTAAAATTAGTGGCTCTTAATCGAGTAACAAACACAACAATTGATGTTGAAATCACAGTTACTGAAACAAATGGTATAGTAGGTTCTAATAAAAAAGATGCCATTTTGTCAATTACTAATTTGGCTGGAATACCAACATTAGAAAGTGAAACAAAAAAAATGAATATTGCATTAAAAGCAATTGATTTAACTAATAATACAAATACATTAGTTGAAGAATTTAATAATAGTTCAAATAATGAAACAGCAAAACTTAGTATTTTACAAAATCTTGTAGGTGCAGAAAATATTCCGGTATTAGCGGAAGATTTTTGATTTGGAGTAAAGTCTGCTTCAATCAATGCAACTACACCAACAACACTTGATATCAATATCACAGTACGTACAGGATGATTTTGATTTCAAAATACTGTCTTGCAAGTTACTGATGTACCATTACCAACAATAGATTCAGAAACAGCAAAATTAAATATTTCAAAAGCAACCAAAACTCCAACAACAATTATAACAGCGGCAATAGATTCAATTAATAATGCAACAGACGCGCCAACAAAACTTGCAGCATTCAAGGTTCTTGTAGATGCTCCAACACCGTCAACAGGATTTAGTTTTGAAGTAATGGCAGCAGCAGCATTGGGAACAACTAACATGACAGTGACAATTACAGTTAAACAAGATGGAACAGAAATTACTAAAATAGCTACATTTACAATTACTGGTTTAAAAGCAGCGCCAACATTGGCAGCAGAAGCAGCAAAATATGATATTTCATTAGCGGCATTAACTGCAGAAGCTACAAAAACTGCAGCAGAAGCAGCAGCGACAATTACAGGAGATGCAGCAACAAAACTTGCAGCTTTAAAAACTCTTGTAGGTGAAAATGTTCCTACAGTTTCAATGGGATTTACTTTTGAAGTAACATCAGCAGTAATTGGAACAAATAATACAACAGTTGAAGTAATAATTACAGTTACTGAAACAGCAGGATCAAAAACAGCAACTGGTAAAATGACTATCACTGGATTTACAGCACCAACAACACCATAAGTAAAATAGATACAAAAGCAGCAAAATCAAATATTTCAAAAACATTAATTGACAATTTCTATACTAAAGAATGTAATTAATAAACTTTTAATTTTAGAAACTCTTATCCATCTAGTGAATATTCATGCAAATTAAGAATAATTTACTTTACAAATGAATAAGTTATTTTCATAAATTTAAAAAACAATGATTAAAATTATTAAATTTTAGTAAGTAAGGTGTTAAATTATTATTAGAATTAGAAATTTTATCATTAATTATTTTACTTGATAGTGGCAATGGCGTTCTGTTAAATAACACTAGAAGCATTACCAACATTAAAAATTGAATATATATTTTTAAGAGTTCAATATTTTCTTGTAACCATATCTCAAGGAATAGCAATAATTCTAGGAGATAAATTAGAAAATGAAATGCCCTTAAATCTCTTGTGGGTGAAGAAAATTCAGTAATACTGCTTGATGAAACAATTCATCTTAATTATTTGTATATAGTTAAAGAAATAAGAATTGAAATAACAATAATTCAAAATGTTGCATTTACAATTACTGGTTTTGCATAGTAATATTAAGTGCTTAATTACAGATTAATTATTTAATATATTTTAATCAAATTAGACACAAAAAAAATATTTCAATAATTTTTTTTATGTTATAATGATTTAATCAATCTATAAAAATTACTGGATTGAAATACTATTTTAAAGAGGAAATTATGAAAAAATTATTATTAGGATTAGGAACTGTATCATTAGCTATTTTACCGGTAGCAGCAATGGTATCTTGTTCTTCAAGCTCTTCTCCAAAATTAACAGAACAAGAGTTTGATGTTACTGTTAAAAAAGAAGTGGTTGTTAAAGGACAAAAAGTTGTTTTGGAAGAAAATGTTATTGATCCTGCATTTAATATGAATGCTCAAGAAATATTAAATTCAAAAATTAATAGTCTTACAACTTCAATGTTGCAAAAAGATTTTGATTTAATACTAACTGATTTTTATGATATTTACGAATTTGAAAATAATGAAATTGAAATTGAAATTCTAGATAAAGGAATTACTGTTTTAAGTATTGGAGCTCCTGATACTAATGGTGTTAGAACTGCTAAATTAAGTGTTAAATTTGAACTAGAAACAGATACTAAAGATACTGAAACTATTCAAACAAAAGAAATTGATTGAGTAATTAGACCAATTATTAGTTCTCAAGCTCAAATAAATGAAATTACTGAAATGATTAAACAAGCTACAACAAATTCAAATGGTTTAGATATTAGTGAATTAAAAGAATATTTCTTGGGTGAAAATGATGATGATAATGACTTTGATGATTTGGGTATTTTTGATAAAATTAATTATTTGAATAATTCAAAAAAATTAAATAATATTGGTGGACTTATTGGTTATGAATTGAAATTGAGTGACATATATTCTAAATTGGTACCATCAGTTCCAAAAGCAGTAATTGGTATGGATACAGTATTTTTTGCACCATCAGCAGCTTTAGAAAATACTTTTGTATATCCTTCTTCAACAGGGAAATTACAATATGAATTTAATACAGATGAATTAAAAACAATTGATAAAGCAACACTTATAGGTATGACAACTGCGACTGATTTAGGAAAAATTTTGGTTTCTACAGAAACAAATAAACAAGTTTTGGAAACAGTTGAAAATATTAAAATAGAAGATACTGGTTCTTTAATTAAATTAACAGTAAACTTTAAAGATGCTTCAACTTTATCTGAAGTTATTAGTATTAATCCTTCTTTATTAAAAGCTGATGTAGTGCCAACACCACCAGCAAAATAATTGAAATAATAATTTTAAAAAATCATAATTAAAGAATATCTTTTAGATATTCTTTTTATTTTTTATAGCATGAATGCAAAAATATTGTATAATAGTATAAAACTAAAATTGAATTTAAAAAGAGGAAATTATGAAAAAATTATTATTAGGATTAGGAACTGTATCATTAGCTATTTTACCGGTAGCAGCAATGGCATCTTGTTCTTCGGCAATCACAGATGAATTGTTAAATATTAAATTACTATCTAATATGACTACAGTAACACAAGCAGATATAAATAAAAATGCAATTGACATTGTTGCAGTACAAGCGTTACCATCAACAACACCTGAAGAGAAAAAAATTATAAATGATCAATTAATTATAATCTTGAAAAATATTTTTATTGGTGTAAATGAAAATAACATTAATAATTTTGAAGTGTTAGTTGAAGGTGAAACTGATAAAACAATTACTTTGCAAGGTAAAATAATTGACAATACAAAATATGTTTTTAATGTATCTTCGGACACTGTTGATGTTAAGTTGACAACAATTGTTTCACCTACACCTACTAATGTACTTCCTATAGCTTTGGTTGCTAATGTTACACAAGCAATAATTGATAAATCAATAACAGATTATAAAAAAGCTGAAAACGAACTAGAAATGGCTGCAGCGCTATCTCCTTTATTTTCAGGAATTACTGAAGAACACTTGAAAACAATTGATGGTAAAAATGTTCTATTGATTGATGTGAATACAACAATAACTTTGATTGCATCACCTACTTATTATTTTACTAATGTTTCTGATACTGTTCTTATGGCGAAAGTAAGCTAAAATATTTAGAAAGAGAAGTTGCATTTTATTATTAAAAAATTATTATTACAATTAGGGACAGTACTGTTGGCTTCTTTGCCAATTGTAGTTTTTACTTCTTGTTCTTCAACTCCAAGTGAAATTAACGATATATTAAATTCATTACAAGATACTTTGGCTAATGTAACATATTCAGATGAAATTTTAGCAAAACAAAAATCAAATGAAGCTGCCGCAAGTATTGTTGATGATAAAAATAATATTTCAAGCAATATCATCAATGCTTCAATATTTTCTCAGTATCCATGAAACCAAATGCTTGGAAAAAATTTTGTGACTCAACTCCAACCAATTTCAGCAAAAAGTGAAGGGACTACAGTTATATTAAGAGTGAGAATTGCTTATTTTTATAATAACGATCTTAATACTGAATATTATTCTGATTATAAAAATTTAATTGTACAATTCTATATTCCAGCAAAATAAAAAAAATGGACTTAATTAATATCCATTTTTTTTTCGTATTCTTCCAATGTTCCTCTGAATATAAATGAAGAATCATTTTTAATTTCTAATATAATGTTAGCTTCTTTTATTAATGCTTTATTATATGTTGTGAAAATCATATTAGATTCATATTTGTCGAAAGACTCTACAACAGCATCGATAGATTCTGTATCCAAGTGATTTAATGGCTGATCAAAAATTAAAAAATTTGACTCAGTAAGCATGATTTTAGAAAACATTAATCTTGCTTTTTCACCCCCGGAAGTGTTTTTGACTTGTTTAAAAACACTGTCACCACTAAACAACATTTTACCTAAGAACGATCTCATTCTTTGATCACTAACATCTTTGTTAGCTTCTTGTGTGTTTTTAAGAGGTCACTCTCTAAGTCAATCAAGCATAGAGTTATCATTTTCAAAATATGAATTATTATCACTAGGGAAGTAATCATGTTTTATAGTTGCTCCTCATTTTACTTGTCCAGTAAAATTTTTTTCTTTACCAACAAGGATTTCTAAAAATTTAGTTTTGGCAATATCATCTTCACCAATGATTACTAATTTATCGTTTGGCTTCATAGTAAAAGATAAATTATCAAATAAAACTTGACCAGTAATGTCTTTGTAACCCAAGTTTTCTATTTCCAATATTTGCTTGCCAGGAATTTTATCTACTTCAAATCTAATAAAAGGATATTTTCTTGTAGAAGGGATGATTTCGTCAAGTGTTATTTTTTCTAAAGATTTTTTTCTAGAAGTGGCTTGTTTTGATTTAGAAGCGTTTGCTGAGAATTTATCAATAAATGATTTTAATTTGGCAATTTGCTCTTCTTTTCTAACATTGGTATTTTTTTGCATTTCTGCTATCAATTCTGAAGATTGCTTTCAAAAAGAATAATTGCCAGTAAACATTTTTGCTTTACCAAAATCAATATCAACAATATTGGTGCATATGTTATCTAAAAAATCACTATCATGAGAAACGATGATAACAATTTTATCATACTCAATAATAAAATTTTCTAGTCATTTAATAGCTCTCATATCTAAATGGTTAGTAGGTTCATCCATAATTAAAATATCAGGATTTCCAAAAAGAGCCTTAGCTAAAATACTTTTAACTTTTTCTCCTGATTTTAAATCTTTCATTTTCATTCCGAATTTTTCTCTAGGTATTCCAAGAGCCTCTAATAATATTTGAGCATCATTTTCAGCACTTCATCCACCTTTTGCACCAAATTCTTCTTCTAGTTCACTTGCTCTTGTGTAGTCTTCTTCAGTAGCATCAGGATTTATATATATTGCATTCTTAGCTTCTTGAATATCAAACAAGTCTTTATTGCCCATAACAACTAAATCAGTAACATTCATTTCATTATATTTATTATGATCTTGTTCTAGAGATGATATTCTTTGTCCCTTATCGACGAATACTTCTCCGCCAGAAGATTCCATTTCTTTAGATATTATTTTTAGGAAGGTTGACTTACCAGCACCATTAGCACCTATAATTCCATAAGTATTGCCCTCTGTAAATTTTAAATTTACATCTTGGAATAATTTTTTATCAATGAATATTTTAGATAAATTTCTTACTTCTAACATGATTTTTCTCCTTATATAATTAATGTATTTTATTTATTATAATATATATAAAATTATATTATGATAAATATATGTATCAATAAAATTTGTAAAAGGAATAATTATGTTTAGAAGACCAATAAAAGGATTAATTGAAGTTATTACAGGCCCAATGTTTTCAGGAAAAACTGAAGAAATCATAAAAAGAGTTAGAATTCTTGAATATGCAGATATTAAAACTCTTGTCGTAAAACCTTTTACTGATCAAAGATTTTCTAATAATAAAATAATTGCTCGTTCAGGAGTTGAAAAAATTACAGTTTCAGCAAAAAATGGTCAAGAAATATTGTCTTTTTGAAACAAATCATATGATGCAATTATTATTGATGAAGTTCAATTTTTTGATATTGATTTAATTCCAATAATTGAAGATTTAGCTAAAAAAGGAAAAATCATCATTGTTTCAGGAATTGATACTGATTATAAAATGCAACCATTTGGAATTATGCCCAGTTTATTGGCTATAGCTGACTATGTAACTAAATTAGTTGCTGTTTGTTTGGTTTGTAAAGGCCCAGCATCTAAATCATTTAGAAAAACAAATTCCTTAGAGCTAACTCAATTAGGAGATCATGAAGAATATGAAGCAAGATGTCGTTCTTGTCATGTTCAAGGAACTATTCAAAAAGAAAAAAACTAAATATTTTTTAAATATTCTTCAATTGCTAATGCTTGATTACCCACAATAATTTGTATATAAGTTGAACTAGCAAATACTCCTGATATTCCATTTAATTGTTTTATTTTTTTAATATCAATTTTTTCTCGATCCTTAATATCAATCTTTACTTTAGTGTGTGTTGAACTAATATTTTTTATATTTTCAGAATTTCCTAATAAAATAATTAGCTTATTCATGTTTAGGTCAATTTTCTTTTTTTGTGATAATTCTTCTTTTATTTCAACTTTTTTAGTTTTTCAATAAATCAAAATCAACCCAAAAGTTATGATGATTAAAAATCAATATAATGATTTTTCTTTTTTTGTCATAAAAATACTTCCTTCTTAATATTAATAATAATATATAATTTTATTAAGAAGTATGAAAAAAAGAATGGTAAGTGGAATTACTGCAACTGGTTCCTTGACAATAGGGAATTATATTGGAGCAATAAAAAATTTTATTAAACATCAAGACAATTATGAAATGTTTGTTTTTGTTGCTGACCTTCATGCACTTACTTCTCAAATTAAACCTGATGATTTAGACAAGAACAGAAAAGATATTTTTGCTCTTTATCTTGCATGTGGTCTTGATCCTAATAAAGCAACTATTTTTTTCCAATCAGACATTATTGCACACATGTTATTAAATTGATTAACTATTACAAATACTAGTATGGGTGAATTATCACGAATGACTCAATTCAAAGATAAATCGATAAAAACTAAACAAGATAATGGAACTGAAAATATATCAACTGGATTATTTGTATATCCAACTCTAATGGCGGCCGATATCTTAATTTATAATCCAGAATTTGTTCCTGTTGGAATAGATCAAAAACAACATCTAGAATTAACGAAAACTTTGGCAAATAGATTTAATAAAAAATATAATTTAGATTTAATTGAACCAAAACCTATTTTTGCAGAATTGGGTTCTAAAATAATGTCTTTAAAAGATCCTAATTCAAAAATGTCAAAATCAGATAATGATAAAAATGCATCAATATTTTTATTGGATGACCCTGATGTGGCTTTTAATAAAATACAAAAAGCAGTTACTGATAGCGAGAATAAAGTATATTATTCAGATGACAAACCTGGAGTTAAAAATTTATTGGTGATATATGCATCACTAAAAGAGATATCAATTAAAGATGCAGAAAAAACTTTTATTCATGCTAATTATAAAGAATTTAAAGAAGCTGTAGGAAGTGTTGTACAAGAATTTTTGATTAAAATACAAAAAAAATATGCTGAATCATTAATTAATTTAAAGAAAATATCTAATGAAGGAGCCATTAAAGCAAACAGGATTGCTAATAACAATATTGCAAAGATAATGGATAAAATTGGATTTAAATCTTTTGATTAATTTGCAATTGAAATAAAAATAATGAAGGAAAAAAAATGAAATTTAATAAAGAACTCAATCATACTACATCACACATATTGGCAATGGCTGTATTAAAATTATATCCTGATACCATTTTAGGATTTGGACCTCCAACAAAAGAAGGTTTTTATTATGATTTTAAATTTTCGAAACCTCTATTGGAATCAGATTTAATTAAAATAGAAAAACAAATGAATAAAATTGTTGCAAATGCATTTGTAATGTCAAAGAAGGAATATGATTATAAATATAATTTCAATTACCAACCTTTAAAGAAAGAATTGAATGATGAATTTATTTCTCAAGGAAAAGAAGTTACTTTTTATTCTATAACTGATCCTAATCTTAAAAAAGATTTATTTGTTGATTTGTGTGCAGGTGGTCATGTTAATGCAATTAAAGAAGCGAAACATTTTAAATTATTGTCGTTATCAGGAGCATATTGAAGAGGTAATTCTAAAAATGAACAATTAACAAGAATTTATGGAACTGCTTGAAATACTTTAGAAGAATTAAGTTCATTTTTGGAAATTATTGCTGAACGTAAAGAAAGAGACCATAGAAAATTGGGGAAAGAACTTAATCTTTTTATGTTTGATAAATTTTCAGGACAAGGCTTTCCTATTTGATTAGAAGATGGAATGAAAATAAAAAGAAGAATTGAGAAAAAAATTCTTGAATTAGATGATAAATATGGATTTACAGAAGTTTTGACTCCGATAGTTGGAGAAAAAGAATTGTATGTAAAATCAGGTCATTGAGATCATTATAAAGATGATATGTTTTCGCCAATAGAAGTGGAAGAAGAAAAATTAGTTCTGCGTCCTATGACTTGTCCTCATCATATTTTGATATATAATTCAACTAGAAGATCTTATCGTGAATTACCAATTAGATATTCTGAACAATCTAATTTATTTAGATATGAAAAATCTGGAGCTCTTACAGGTATGGAAAGAGTAAGAAGTATGCAATTAACAGAAGGACATATTTTTGCTAGAAGAGATCAAATAGTAATGGAATTTAAGTGAAATTATAGTTTGATTTCAGAAGCCTTGAAAATTTTTAATATAGATATTGCATATGTATCTTTTTCTGTTCGTGATCCACTTAATAAAGAAAAATATTTTGATGATGATGAAATGTGAAATGAAGCTGAAAATGGTTTAAGGCAAGTTTTGAAAGAATTGAAAATTGATTATGTAGAAATGAAAGGTGAGGCTGCTTTTTATGGACCTAAAATCGACATCCAAATTAAAACTGTTCTTGGTCATGAAATCACTATGTCAACATTACAATTAGATTTTTTATTACCTAAAAATTTTGATTTACAGTATATCAATGAAGAAGGCAAATTTGAAACACCCGTTCTAATACATAGAGGATTAATAGGAACTTATGAAAGATTTTTGGCAATATTATTAGAGCAATCAAAAGGCAATCTTCCTTTTTGATTATCTCCAAGACAAGTTACTATAATACCTATTGATAATAGACATAATGACTATGTTAATCAAATTTATGATTTATTAAAAAAAGAAAATATTTATGTTAATGTTGATGATCGAAATGAAAGAATGTCCAAAAAAATTAGAGAAGCTCAAATAATGAAAACAAAAATTCAAATAATTATTGGCGATGAAGAAGTCAAAGGTGATAAGTTATCTTTAAGATTCTATGGTTCTGAGCAAAAAGAAACTATTGATAAAAAAGATATTATTAGTTATTTGAAAGCTTTTTATCTTGAAAAATAATAAAAAAGATATTTCAATTTTAAATACACGTATGAAAAGTTGAATAAAACCTGCATACACTTTATTTGTAGTTGCCATCCCTTCTTTTTTTATGTGGGTTTTTCTAGGTAAAGATTTTGGAAAAACACCTCCATTATCACTTGGATATAATATATTGATAGCGTTAGTTTTTATTATTGTTATAATTACAATAACTTTATTTTTAATATATTTTAAAATATTAAAAATGTCTATTATGACATTTGTAATTCCTATATTGGTTTGCTTTATGGCTATTTTTTTAAGTTCTTGATTACAAGGTGATGATAGATGATATAGAATATTAATCATTATTCCATTAGTATTTGTAGTAATACCTGTTAATATTTTCGTTAATTATTATGAAAAAAAAGAGGTTATAAAAACCAAAATAAAAGAAACATTAAATTAAAATTTATGAAATTTTTGGAGTAATTCCAATGTATATAGAACCATAGCCTGTGTGTATAAATGTTGATAAGGAAGTTTTCATTTCAAATGCTAATTCAATTAAATTTTCTTTCATATATTCTTTTGCTAATTTTAAAAATGTATCTTCATAACCATAAATTATTTTATATGAGTAACCATTTTCTAAAATATTTTCTGAACAAAATTTTTCGATTTTAAGAAATGTTTTTTTGATAGCTGATTTTTTAGATCTTGCTATTCCAGACACTGATAATTTATTATAAACTTTAATTATTAAGGAAAAATTACCTGATGTAATAATATGTTTTTTAATTCCTTTAAGTCTTCCTGAATCAATAACTGGTTTTAAGTCATTGGGAATAACATATCCAATAGTATTGTTGTTCATATTTTCAATAAAAGATAAAACATCTTTTATGCTAGAATTATTTTTCATCATTTTAATTGCGTGTTGAGCAACTTCTAAATAAGTATTTCCAATAAAATGATTTTCAAAAATTGTTACATTTTGGTATTTTTTTGTAAATGCTAATAAGGTATCAAGAGTTCCTGACATAGTTTTTGGAATGGGTAAGAAAATTATATGTTCATATTCTTTCAATAATTTATCAATTAAGTCTTGCATGTGCGATAAAGCAGGAAGAGAAGTTGAGCATTGAGCTCCATTTATAATTTGATTTATCAAAGTTTGTGTAGGGATTTTGATTCCTTCTTGGATTTGTTGATTATCTACTTCAACTTGTAAAGAAAGAAAGTAAATATCTTCAATATCTTCAATATCTTTTTTATACAGACCAGAAAAAGAATCTAATACTATTGCTATTTTTTTCATATGTATAATAATATCATTTTTTAAGAATTTTTAATTTAATTGTTTTACATTGTATTAATTACTCTATAATTAATAAGTTAAGAAAGGTAAAAATGAAAAGATGAAATTCAAAAAGAATTGCTTTTATTGCAATTCTTATAGCAACATCTATAGCATTCGTTGTAATTGGTGCCCAAGCCGCAGCGATATCTTCTTTACCCAATTTCAAACTTTCATTAGCTGGTTTGCCAGTTAAAATAACAGGATTTCTATTTGGTCCAGGCATTGGATTTATAATTGGTTTTATAACAGATATTATGACATTTTTATTTGTCCCGGTATTTTACAATCCTATTTATTCTCTCGCCTTAGCTATTTCGGGGATGATTCCTGGAATATTTGCTTGATTTTACTTTAAAAAATTTAATCCTAAATTTACAAAAAAAATACAAGTTAAAAAATATAATATTAAAAAAATTCAATTAAATCATAAATTAATTTCAGAATACGGCAATGACTTAAAGTCCAACAATGCCATAACCATTCTTGACAAAATAAAAAAAATTGATAATAAAATTTTTTATCTTAAAGATGAAAAAACCAAAGAATTAAAATTATTAAATTTCAATCTTCTTTCTTCTATAATGTTCACTTTAGCAATTGCTTTCACCATTACAATATTGTTTGAAAAATTTCTAACTCCAGAGATACTTCAATCAGCTTTTGAAAATTTTTCATTTTTACAAAATAGAATAGTATTTTTAATGTTTGTGTGAGTGGGATTTTTATTGATTATAATTTTTTTAATAGTGTGTAGATTTTCTATGAAACCACACAACTATATTAAAATGGTTCCATTATTGATGTTTATTATATTAACTGAATTTATAAATATTCCATTAATTGCGTTGGCCGATAAAGCAACAGTGGGAATTAATTTTTGAGTATCATTCTTAGTTTCATTTGTGTCTTCTCCGATTAAAATTTGAATGAATTTATTAATAATATCATTTGCGACAAAAATTGTTACTCCTTTAATAACAGGTAAACAAACCAATGGTTACTTTAATTAAGAATTAAGTAAGTTGAATAATAAAAATAAGTAAAAAATAAAATAAAATAAAAAATATAAAGGTAAAAATATGACAAAATCAAGTAAGAAAAATTTAATATTATGATTGGGGATCTCGACAGGTTTGGCTGCAATCTTTGGAACTAGTGCAGGGCTTTATTTCTCTGCAGGAGATTTAAAGAATATTACAGATAAAAAAGAATATTTAATAAGAAATAGTACACCCTTAACTTTGGGTGGTTATTATTTTGATACAAGTGCTACTTATGGACCCACTGCTACAAAAACACCTGAGGGTTTGATGACTGCAAATTTAATTAGGGAAAAAACTGTTGGAGAAACTAAATTTGTTAAAAATGATCTTGGACAATTAGTTGTTGCACAATCATCTAAATCAAAACGCTCTTTAGAATTAGCAAAAGAAATAATCTTAACATTTAAAAATGCAAGTAATGAAACAGTTCAAGTAATATTTAATAGTGATGATTCTGAAATAGATCATTCTATTAGTATGATCGATAAACCAGAAGTTATAAAATTAGAGTCAAATAATAAAAAATCAATTAATCATGATAATTTTGCTAATTTATTATCAGAGGGTAGGGCTAATTTAGTTGATGGAGAATTAAAACCTAGTTCAGAAGGTGTATATTTGTTGAATTCACTTGGATTCACTGTTCGCGACGACGTTTCTTGAGTAGATCATAATGGTAATCAAACAAAATATAAAATTAATGTAAGAGATTTCTATTATTCTTATATGAGAACTTGATTATTTGATACAAAATATAGACGTTCACATGGTGGTTCTGAAACTCTTGATCAATATTTTATTGAAACAACAAGTACTACATCAAGATTTACTAATGAAAAGGAATATCCTAATGATTATCTTTTGGGTTTATTTGGTATTGATGCTTTAGCTTTAAGGGATGAAAGTAAGACAATTCAAAAGGTTGATATTGATGGAGTTTCAACTGATGTGTTCAATATAACTGCTTTGAGCGACGAAACAAGTCCAAGTTTTAAATCTTTATTAGATAAAGCGTTTTTAAATTCATTTTTATTATCAGCCGCACCATCTCAATTTATTGATGAATTAGTTGCTAAAAATAATGACAAAATATATCCTACAAGTTTGCCATCAGGTGAAAAAATTTTAGGTGATGCAAATAAATTTGGTATATATGTATATGGCCAAAAAAGATCAGATAATCTTTTCGCTTCATCTTATATACCGATTTCTTCAGGGGAAAATAGAATTGTATTTAAGAAAAATATTCATTTTGCTAATAAAGAATTTTTGAATGAAACAAATACTTTGGAAAGAATAATATTTGAATACTCTACTTCGCCAACATTTAATGATCAATTATTTAATAATTTTTTTGAAGGAACAGTTTCAGAAATGCCTTACAATTCTTTAACTCAGCAACAAAAAATAAAGATATTTGGTCTTGAAGGAAATGATGAATTTGCTATAGAAAAAGGTTTATTACAAGTTAAACAGTTAAATAAAACACAATTAGTTCAAAGAACTTTGCTTGCAACTGATCCTAGAAAATTTAGTGCTAATGAAACTGGTAATTATTTTTTTAATGAATCATATGCAAAAATTATGTACGGTTCAACTATTCAAGAATTAAAATCTGGAATTGCTAACACAACTAATTCGTTTTTTAATGGTTCTGGTTTTGAATTAAGAACATTATTAAATGCTTCTATTAATTGATTTACATTTATAAATAATTCAACAAAAGGATTGAAACAATTATGATTGAATCATACAGCTCCAAATGCAATGTATAGTTCTAGATATAGTGAATCTACTCCTTTTGATAATGCGGAACGTGTTAATGCAGTTGGTTATTTTGGTAAAGATGGCAGAAAAGTACAAACTACTGAAAAAGAAATGAAACAATTGTTTTTAGATAATTCTTCAAGTATTGATGAGCAATATAAAAATAAAAATTTTTTAGAAATTAAAAAATTGGTGGAAGAATTATTGGATAGAGAGGGCGTTGTTGCAAGTAAACCCTTAGAATGAAGCATTGTATATCCGCACGCCGATGCTAGTTCTAATAAAATAAAAATAGATCAATTAGATATGGTTGTTAAAACTATAAAATTATTAGATAGCAAGGGTCGTTTAAAACCTAGTGTATATGTGCCTAATAATAGAGATGAAATGATACAAGCAGTAAATGATAATAAGGGAGTTTCTGACTTTAATGGTTGAGGTTATGATTATGAGGGAATTGGGAGTTTCTTGGACGGAATTTCTCATGGTAAAGGAATATCATTATTGGGTGCATTTTCACTTTATTCAAATATTACTAATACAAAATTAAGAAGTCAAAGTCCTGAATTTACAAAACTTTCAGATAGATTAAAAGAAGTAATGAATCCTGAATTACCTGATAATCTTAAAGTTGAAAATTGAGTTTCATTTACTAATGATGATAATAATAATATTGATAGTAAATTTGGAAATTTTGCCATAAGTACTGAATTAGCTAAGTTCTTTTTAATGTATCAAGAAGAATTGCAAGTTGATCAAATTACAAATTTAATTGTCGAACTAAATATTATTGCTGGGTTTGCAATGGAAAGCGATATTTCAATTGATGATTCTAACTCAACTTCATTATCTTTGGTATTGCCTGAATACTTATATCCAACAACAGAATCGGGAATTTTGTATTTATCTGACATAAGATTAGGTGATAAAAATGTTTAGATATGTTTTGAAGAGAGTAGCATTGGCTATTCTTACAATGATAATTTTAATAACTTTGGTTTATCTTTTAGTTGCATCATTTTCAAAAAATCCATTTTCAGGCGGAGATCCTGAAAATGCTGCAGAATTAGCTCAAAAAGCAGGATTAAATGATCCAGTACTTATAAGATTTGGTAGGTATATTGGAGATATTTTTAATGGTTCCTTTGGTAAAATATATGTTCCACAAGGTGGAGAATCTGTTTCTATTCCTACATTCTTTTTTGTTCCTTTGAAATGAACACTTTTAATAACGGTTCCAGCATTAGTCTTTTCTTCAATAATAGGGACAGGTTTGGGAGTATTAGCTGGTTATAAAAGAGGTACTTGAATCGAAGCTGTTGTTAATATTTTTGTTGTAACTTTCATTGGTTTACCATCATTTGTAATAGCACCAATTATGATATTGATTGCCGTTAATTCAAATGGTTTAATTTTGTTTGACTTTAAACTACCAGAAGATGTTGGTTGACTTTTATCTTTAAAATCACTGATGTTACCAATTTTAACTGTTACACTTGCTTCTCTTGCAGCATATACAATTTTAGTTAGAAATCAACTTATTTCAATATTAACATCCAACCAAGTATTGATCGCAAAAGGAAAAGGTTTGTCAAGTATTGACATCTTTTTCAAACATATTTTAAGAAACATATCAATTCCAATTATTTCATTTATGTTACCTTCATTTGTTGTTTTATTAGCGGGTAATGTGGTTATTGAGCAATTTTTTAATGTGCCAGGTTCTTCTTCTGTAATTATTCAAGCATTTCCAAATGGTGAAATCAATATAATAATGTTTTCGATTATGTTTTATGCTTCAATATCTTTGGCTATTCAAATATTGTTGGATTTCTTGTACATTGTCATTGATCCAAGAATTATGTTTATTGAAAAAGATAAGATCAATTATGTAAATGATTTAATAAATAGATTAAAAGTTTATAAGAATTACAAATTAGCAATGAAAAATAAGAAAAATGGAATTTTGGTTGATAAATCTTATTATGACACCGCAACTTTAGATGTAGAGTCTTTTGTTGAAGCTACAAATTATACAAAGGAGGTTGAAGAAGATGAATAAAGATAATGACAATGAATTTGATTATAAAGAATTTGGAATCGAAGAAAAAGAAGTTGAAACAACCTTAATTCATACTGATCAACAATATGAAAAAGAGAATTTAGACTTTTCATTAAATGATAATTTGTTTCGCTTTGTAGAGTTAGAAAGATCATCAGGAATGAGTTCTTTGAGTGGTAAACAAAAAAGAATTACAGTTGATATTGCAGGCAGATTTTTCAAAAATTATTTTGCTTTAGTTTCTTTGTTTGTGTTTTCAACAATTTTATTAATATCAATAATAGCGCCTGCTATTTCGAAATTCGGTTCTAATGAAGTTATTTTATCTATTGATTATCAATTTATTTCAAATTTACCTCCTTCTTATGCTCCAATTGTTACAGAAGTCTTGACAATAACTCAATTGGAACATGTTGAAAAGATTTTAGGTCCCATTCTTGATAAAAAAGAATTAACTCCTGGTGGAGATTGATTAGTTACTTATAATAAATATGATTTAATAAATGCAACATTACAAATTTCAGATCCTGATGCCCAAAATTTTGGTACTTTATTAGGTACTACTCAAGAAGGAATTGATATTTGAACAAGAACATGAACAGCTACTAGAGATTCGTTGTTATTATCAATTTTAGTTGCTTTTACAGAAACAGCGATAGGTATTGTGATTGGTGCATATTTAGGTTTTCATGCTGGAACATGAATTGATACAGTTTTAACAAGAATAATTGATATTATAAAAAATGTACCAAGTATTATTTGATTTTTACTATTAATTTCATTGTTTAAGGATATTAATTTTGGAACTTTATTCTTGTCACTAGTAATTATTGGTTGAACAGCCCCTGTTTATCAAACAAGATTATGAATAATAACAGTAAAAGATCAAGAATATATTTTAGCTTCTAAATCAATCGGAGCTTCTACAAATAGACAAATATTCTCTCATGCTTTACCTGCAATAATTGGTAAATTGGCTACATCATTAGTTCAAAGAATAGTGATTGTTATTTTCTTTATTTCCTCTTTGGCATTTTTAGGATTTATTCCACATGGTGGAGAACCTAACTTAGGAACTGTTTTAAATGAAGCAAGAAGTCAAGTGGAAAACAATGTTTGAATATTATTATTACCATCATTAATATTGTTATTTATATCATTATCAACTCAATTTATTGCAAATGGATTGCATGATGCTTTAGATCCAAAGTTAAAAGGAGGTAAATAATGAATAACATTGAGCAATCAAACGAAATTGAATTAACAATAAATAGTCCACAAAAAAGCGAAGTTTTGTTAAATGTTAAAAATTTAAATGTTTCTTTTAATGTAACTAGAAAAAAAATAATAAGAATTGTTAGAGGTGTGGATTTAAAAATTCTTAAAGGACAAATAGTCGGTCTTGTTGGTGAATCCGGATCAGGCAAATCAGTTACTTCAAAAGCTCTTATGAATCTTAATGATTTATCAATAACTGAATCAGATGAAATGAATATGCAAGACATTTCACTTAAAGATTTAAAAAATAAAGATTGATCAAAAATAAGAGGAAAAAAAATAGGTTATATTCCACAAGATCCATTGACTTCATTAAATCCTACCAGAACTATTGGAAAGCAATTACTTGATGTTTTAAAAGATAGCGAAGAATTTCCTACTATAAAAGAAAAAACAGAATACTTAATTGATTTGCTTGAATCTTTTGGAATTAGAGATGCTAAAGGAAAATTCAATTCTTACCCACATACATTTAGTGGTGGTATGAAACAAAGAGTAGTTATTGCCATGATAGTTGCCGCAAAGCCTGAATTAATAATTGCTGATGAACCGACAACTGCATTAGATCCAACAGTTCAAGCTTCGGTATTATCGTTGTTTGAAGATATTAGACAAAAATACAATATTTCCATTATATTTATTTCGCATAATATTTCAGTTATTGCCAAATTTTGTGATTATATATATGTAATGTATGCTGGTAAAATTGTAGAATCGGGAACTAAAAAAGATATCTTTACAAGACCTGCTCACCCTTATACATGAGCACTTATTTCATCTATTCCTGAAAGCAAAGATGAGAAATTATTTAATATTCCAGGAACTCCTCCTGATATGGCTAATTTACCATCAGGTGATCCTTTTGCTCCGAGAAATCAATTTGCTTTAGAAATAGATTTTAAGAAAGAACCTCCATTATTTCAAATTTCAAAAACTCATTTTGCAGCAACATGATTACTTGATGAAAGATCTCCAAAAGTAGAAATAACTTCTCAATTGGAAACAAGACTAAATTATTTTAAGAAGGTGTTTAATGAATAATAAAAATAATGAACCTTTATTGGTTGTAAAGGGTTTGAAGAAATCCTTTCATACTAAACATGGTGTAGTAAAAGCGATTGATAAAATTAATTTCACTATAAAGCCAGGAGAAATAATGGGATTGATTGGTGAATCTGGTTCAGGAAAAACAACTGTTGGAAGACTATTAATCAGATTATATAGTGATTTTTCAGGATATATTTCTTTAGATAATCAAATTATTTCTGGAAAAAAAATATCGAAAAAAAGAAATTTGTTTCTTCATAAAAATATGCAAATGATTTTTCAAGATCCTCATGCATCATTAGATGGACAACAAAATATTTATTCAATACTAAAAGAACCGTTAATTGTTAATAAAATAATGAAAAATGAGTATGATGATATTTTCACAGACTGAAAAGATGTTTTAAAAAATTTTAAGTATTCTTTTCAAAAAAAAGTTAAGCAAATTGAATACTCTAACATAAAAGAGTTAAATGCACAATCGCAGGATTTTGTTGATGAATGAAGTGATGAATTTAAGGATTTTAAATTTAACTTTGTGGATAATAAAATAGATAATATATTTAATTCTTATTTTAGTTTTTTAGATTCAAGACAATCAAAAGAATCATATTATGTTAAAAAAGTATTTGTTAATAATGAAGAATTATTGCAAGAATATTTTTTGTATCAGAAAAATTATCGAAATAATGATTTGGTGGAAGATGAAAGTAAGTTAAAAAAATCAAAAGAAAAATTAGATTTAACAATTGAACTTTCTACACAATCTTTGAATAAATATTTAATAGGTATGGAAAAAACAAAATTAAAAGCTAAAATTTCAGAAGATAAAAAAAATCAGAGTGAAGATATTTCAAATGTTAAAAATATATTGCTATCTTATTTATTAGAATATAAAAACACTTATCTTTCTTTTAATGAATTAGCTAATAAAGAAACTGATTATATAAAATTCAATAAACTAAAGATAAAATTTTTAGTTTATAAACATGCATGCCATGTATTAAAAATAAATATTGAAAAACTAATCTTTTTATCTCTACAAGATATTGAAAAACTAATTATAACTTTGAATGAAAGTATTTTTCATTGTTTGAAAATGTTAAAACAAATTGATATAGATGAACCTTCTTTTGTTAAAAAAGTAAAAAAAACAATCAAAGTAAATTTTGATTTTAATATTTCAAACTTTATCCATATATCATCAATTAATAAATCAACTATTGATGAATTAATAATAAAGGATAAAATATCTTTAGATGAAAAAACACAAGTTTTAAAAATTAAATCAAGTCCTCATAAAACAAATATTGATATTTTGTCTGCTAAAAAGGATTTTCAAAATACTGTTGATGAACATAAGTGAAATTTAGAAATTTTCTTAAGAGAATTTGAAGGCGAAATGCAATTATTAAATGAAGACATTCAAATAGAACATGAATTAAATAAAAAGCATCAAATTGAAATTAATATTTTAAACAATAAATTTGATGAGATTCACAATAATTTTATTTTGGAATTAAAGAAATATTGTTTAGAAAAAGAATTCACAAAGGAAAAAACAAAACAACTTGTAGGTGTTTATAATGATAAAGTAAAACAGAAAAAAGAATCATTAAAATCTTTTGAAATAGAAATAATAAATTTAAAATCAGATTTTTTAAAAATGAAACATTTGGTGGGTATTGAATCAAATAAATTATCGAAAATATTTGTTAAAAAAATATTGTTAAAAGAAAAAATTTATAAATCTCTTGAAGAAGTTGGCTTATTAAGACAATTTGCTTGAAGATATCCTCATGAATTTTCAGGAGGGCAAAGACAGAGGATTGTTATTGCTAGAGCTCTTATATCGAATCCAAAATTAATTATTGCTGATGAACCTATTGCCTCTTTAGATATTTCGATTCAAGCGCAAGTGGTTAATTTGTTAAAGGATTTATGTAAAACTAAAAATGTTGCTTTAATATTTATAGCTCATGACTTATCAATGGTTGAATATATAGCGGATAAAGTTAATATTATGCATTTAGGAAAAATAGTTGAATATGGAGAAACATCTAAAGTTTATGCTAATCCAATTCATCCTTATACAATTAATTTATTTGAATCTATTCCTAAAATATCAAATGCTAATAAACCTTTTGAAGCATCAAATTTTGAATTAAATTATTTGGAAGAGCAAAAAAAATCTTCTCAATCAGAAGAATTCTTTAAGTGTAGTGAAAATCATTATGTTTACTCTACAAAAGATCAATATAACAGATGAATGGGTTATGAAAATAACATTATAAGAAAAGTGGTTGAAGTAAAACGAAACAATAACGTTTGAAAAGATGAACAAAAAATAGAGGAAAGCACTATCATTGATGTTACCAAATAAAAATTATCATAATTATTGAAGTTATATAAAAAGAAAATGTAATAAAAGCAATTTGCTTATTATTTCTTTTTTTATATTCATATCAATTTCCATAATTATCGGTGTTTCATTGGGAACTAATAGACTGTGATTTGATGTTATCTCAATTGTTTCTATTTTTTACATAACCCTACCTATTCTTGCAATGATTTTTACTATGGGTGGTAAAGGAATTTTTAGAAAGGCTTTTGATTTATTTAAGTTTAAAGAAGTCAAAAATATTAGTAAAAGCAAATTTACTCCATCGGAACAAGAAAAATTGAGAGTATTAGATTTGCAAGAAGAAGAAAAAACAAAACTTACTAAAGATAATAGTGATTTAGTTTTTATTTCTGTTATTTTGATAATTTATGGCATATTATTATTACTAATTTCTTTGCCATCTCTTATTCTATTTTCAATAAAATAAAAATCTTTGTTTATAATTAGGTTAAAATAAATTAGAAATGAGAGTTATGGACAAAACTTACAATCATCAACTTGTTGAAAAGGGAAAAAATAAGAAATGAATTGAAAAAAAATATTTTTCCACACACAATAAATCGAAAGAACCTTTTTCTATTATTTTGCCACCACCAAATGTGACTGGTCAATTGCATTTAGGACACGCTTGAGATGGATTTATTCAAGACACCATTATTCGCTATAAAAAATTAAAAGATTTTGATGTTTTGTTTTTGCCTGCTATGGATCATGCTGGAATAGCGACGCAAGCAAAAGTTGAAGAAAAATTAAGAAATAATTCACAAACCAAAGAAATGTTGGGGAGAGAAGAATTTATTAAACAAGCCATTTCTTGAAAAGAAGAATATGCCAAAATTATAAAACAACAATGAAATAAATTGGGTTTGTCTTTGGATTATACTAATGAACGTTTCACATTAGATGAAGGATCTAATAATGCAGTTAATAAAGTTTTTATTGATATGTACAATAAAGGTTTGATCTATAAAGGTGTTAAAGCAGTAAATTGAGATCCCAAATTACAAACAGCACTTTCTAATATAGAGGTTATTTCCAAGGCGACAAAATCACAAATGTATTATGTAAAATATTACTTAGAAGATAAGTCTGATTATTTAACAATTGCCACTACAAGAATTGAAACAATTTTTAGTGATGTGGCAATAGCATTTCATCCTAGTGATAAAAAGAATCATAAATTTAAAAATAAAAAAGTTATCAATCCTTTGACAAATGAATTAATTGAAATTATTACTGATGAATATATTGATCCTGAATTTGGATCTGGATTTATGAAGGTTTCTGCTCATGCAACCAATGACATTGATATTATTATTAAAAATAATTTAGAAATCAAAGAATGTATTGACCAAGCTGGATTAATGAATTCTCTTGCGATGGAATTCAAGAACATGAGTTCTAAGGTTGCCAGAAAAGAAATTGCTAAAAAACTTCACAAGAATAATTTGTTAGTTAAAGTTGAGGAAATTGAAAATAATATTGGTATATCAGAAAGATCTCACGAAACCATTGAAATTTTAGTTATGCCACAATGGTTTGTTAAAATGGATAAATTGAGTGAAAATTTATTAACGAATATTGATTCTAAAAACAAGGTAAATATTTATCCAAATAGATTTGAAATAATTCTAAAAAAATGAATGAGCGAAGTGCATGACTGAACTATAAGTAGGCAATTATGATGAGGTCATCAAATACCAGCTTGATATAAAGGTGAAGAAGTTAAGGTGCAAGTTGAATCTCCTGGAGAAGGATGAATAAGAGATGAAGATGTTTTGGATACATGATTTTCTTCGGCTCTTTGTCCATTTTCATTTTTAGGTTGACCAAATATGGATGATGAAAAATTAAAAAGATATTTTCCAACATCTCTATTGGTAACAGGGTATGACATTATTTTTTTCTGAGTAGCTAGAATGTATTTTCAATCTTTAGAATTTATGGGAGACATACCTTTTAAAGACTTATTAATTCATGGATTAATAAGAGATGAATCTGGTAGAAAAATGTCAAAATCATTAGGCAATGGAATCAATCCTATGGATGTAATTGAAAAACATGGTTCTGATTCATTAAGATGATTTTTGCTAACCAATTCTACACCGGGACAAGATATTAATTTTAGCGAAAGTAAAATTGAATCTGCATGATCGCTAAATAATAAATTATGAAATATAACAAAATTTATTATTGCTATGGAAGATGATTCAAAAACAATCATTGAAGATACTGATAAATGAATTCTTTCAAAATTTTTTAATTTGGAACAAGAAATTGAAAAGCACATGAGTAAATATGAGTTTTCAATAATCGGAAAAAAATTAAATGATTTTATTTATAATGATTTTTCAAGTTGATATATTGAATTTCTAAAAATAACACCAAATAAAAAAATAGCTGTAGAAATACTTTCGAAATTATTAATTTTATTACATCCTTTTATTCCTTTTTTAACAGATCATTTGTTTAAGTTATTGACTAAAGAAGAGTTGTTGGAGAATTTAATTGAAACAACTCAAAATTATAAAGTTAATTACATTGATGATGCAATTTCCATAATAAGTTTAATTCGTGACTTTAGAGCAGAATTTAATATTAGTAATAAAGAAAAAGTTTCATATTATTTTGAATCATGTGATAGTAATACTTTAATTGTAGAATTGGTAAATAAAATAGCTAATTCAACAATAGAGAAAAATAACAATTCTCCATATTCAAAAAATGGTATAACAATTTACATTAAACTTACTGATAAACAAATTGCAATTGAAAAATCTAGATTAAATAGTGAAATTAACAAATTAAATATGGAAATAATTAGATCCAAGCAAATTTTATCAAATGTTAAGTTTGTGGAATCTGCACCAAAAAATAAAATAGATTTAGAAAAGCAAAAATATAAAAATTATCAAGAAAAATTATCTTTATATATCAAAAAAATAGAGGAATTATAATGCTTATTTTAGATGGAAAAATATTGGCAAATCAAAAACTCAAATTTTTAGAAAAGCAAATATCCACAATGAAAATTAAACCCCAAATGTCTATTATTCAAGTGGGTGATGTTTTTGAGAGCAATAAATATATAGGCATAAAAATTAAGCAAGCAAACTCCATAGGTGTAAAAACCAATCACATTAAATTAAGTGAAAATATTGATCAAGAGGAATTAACTTCATTAATAAAAAAAGAATGTAAACAAACCGACGGACTAATTGTTCAATTGCCACTTCCTCAACATTTAGATAAGCAAAAATTATTGAATGCAGTAGATTCCGAAAAAGATATTGATGGGTTATCTCAAAAAAATCATAATATGATTTATCAAAATAAAGAATGTATTTTTCCTGCTACAGCTAAGGCGATTATTTCTTTGTTAACTTTTTATAATATTCCTATTAAAAATCAACAAATAGGTATTATTGGTGAATCTAATTTGGTGGGAAAACCGACAAAAGAATTGTTGAAAAGAATGGGTGGTATTGTCAATAGCTTTAACTTAGAGACAGGTATAAAAAATTCTGAAAAAGCAGATATATTAATTGTTGCAGCAGGTTCTCCTAATTTGGTGAAGGCAGAAAATATTAAAGAAGGAGCAATTATTGTAGATGTTGGTGTGAGCAGAGCAAACTTATCTAATAAAATTTTCGGAGATGTAGACTTCGAATCAGTTAAAAATAAAGCTGCAGCAATTTCTCCAACAGTTGGAGGGGTTGGTCCGTTAACAGTTGTTTCGCTTCTAGAGAATTTAGTAGAAATATATAGCAAAACTTTAATTAAAAAAAATTAATTTATGTTATCATTAAAAAGCAATAATAATTGTTGCAGAAAGTAGATTCATTTCTCACCTCATGATTTATATCTTGGGTTTAGCTATAACATACATTTAAAAAATTAATAGTTATTAATGAAACAAATAATTTATTTTCAATATTTAATTAAGGGGTTCATCATTATTGATACATCATCAAATTCCAAAAAAAGAAAACCGGGACCAGAACATATTATTAACGAACACATTTTATTTCCAAAAATTTTTATAATTGGAGTAAATGGTGAAAAAATAGGTGTAATGACTAGGGCTGAAGCATTGGAAAGTGCTTTAGAACAAAAATTAGATTTAGTTCTAATTTCTACAACTCCCAAACCCATTGCTAGATTTATGGATTATGGAAGATTCAAATATGATCGCAAGAAAAAGAAAAAAGAAGAAAAATCTAAACAATCTAGAACTGAAAATAGACAAATAAGACTTACTCCTTTAATCGGTATAAATGATTTAAAAACTAAAGCAAAAAAAGCCAGAGAATTCTTACTTGAAGGAGATATTGTTAAAATTTCTTTAAAATTTAGAGGAAGAGAATCTCAAAGACCGGAGTTAGGTTATTCTGCCTTAAATACTTTTTTTAAGGAAGTTGAAGATATTGCCGTAATAACAAAAGAACCTGTATTAAATTCAGGAAGATTCTTAGATATGTTTTTACAACAAGATAAGAAAAAAATTATTCAATTAAATAAAGAAAATAAAAACAAAAATAAGGAGAACGAAGATAATGCCAAAAATGAAAACTAAAAGTGCCATTACAAAACGTGTTAAAGTAACTGGTACAGGTAAAGTTAAAAGAGGTCAAGCATATAGATCTCATTTAGCTCAAAATAAAACAACAAAACAAAAAAGACAATCTCGTAAATCAGATATGATGCATCCTTCTGATGTTAAAAGATTCAAGGGATTATTTTAATAATTGCATAATACTAAAAAAAGAAAATAGGAGAAATTTATGAGAGTAAAAGGCGGAATAGTTACTAGAAGAAGACGTAAAAAGTGACTAAAATTAGCAAAGGGATATTGAGGACATAAATCAATAGGTTACAAAGTTGCCAAACAACAAGTTGTAAAAGGTTGAGTATATGCCTTTAGAGATAGAAAACAAGTTAAGAGAAATTTTAGAAAATTATGAATTGCACGTATTAACGCTGCAACACGTCCTATGGGATTATCATATTCTAGATTTATTGAAGGATTAAAAGCTGCAAATATTGAAATTAATAGAAAAATGTTATCAGAATTAGCAATTAATAATCCTGAAATTTTTAAAATAATTTTCGATAAAGCAAAGACGGCTTTGGATAAAAAATAAAATAACAAACCTCTTTAAATAAAATGGTTTGTTTTTTTATAAAATATGGAGAAACATGAGTAAAAAAGCAAAACAAATAGGTTATTTAACCGCTCTAGTTATAATAACTGGAGGAACTATTGGTTCAGGTATATTTTTAAAAAATCAGTCAATATTATCAAATTCACACAATGATTTAATGTTTGCTATTCTTTCATGAATAGTTAGTATAATTGGTATTATTGCAATAGGATTTGCTTTGATAGAACTTTCATCAACATCAAAAAATGATCAAGGAATACTAACGTGAGTAAAAAATTTTACCAGTAATAAAATATATAAATTTTCTTCCTCGTATATGCTTTTAATTTATTATCCGCTTACGCTAGTTTGTCTACCGATATATGTCGTTGCCTCCATGGATGATGTTTCCCTTGCTGCGACAGGTGATGTGCTATTCAAAAATGATTTATGACCAACATTAATTTCAATTGGGATAGTTACTTGATTGTTGTTTTTTTCATGATTTTCTTTAAAAATGGGTAAAGGTATTCAATGAGTATTTACTATTATTAAATTCATACCTATTGTTTTATTGCCTATCTTTGCATATATATCTTCATCAAATGGCGGTCCTGTATTGAATCCACCTGATAAACCTGATGGTTTAAATGGATTACACCCAGGATTGGGAATTATTGCTTCAATTCCAGCGATTTTATTTGCTTTTGATGGGTTTTTTACAATTACTACTTTAAGATCTAGTTTAAAAAATAAAAAACAAATGCCTTGAATTATGTTAGTTGGGTTAATTGTTATTTCGTTGACATATCTATATTTATCAATTGCCTTTGCTTTACCACCAAACAACGGTTCTTCAACAGGTGTATCAGGAATGCCTAGTTGATTATCAATTACATTAAATGTTATGATAGTTTCTGCTGTTTTGGGAATTGTTAATGGTTATTGTTTATCTTCGAATAGATTGTATGAAATTGCAACTGAAGAAAAATCATTTTATTTATTAAGTTGAATATATAAAAAATTTCCTAAAGTTTCAAAAAAAACAGCTTCTTTCTTATTACTTTGATCTATATTAATGATTATAAATATTATTATGGTTCCGATTGCAGTTTTCCTTTGAAAGCCAGGATCAGCTCCCTCTGAGACTTCAACTGGTTATTTACATTTGTATGCAATGGCTGATTCTTTAACAAATTACACTTCTTTATTTGCCTTTGTTTTTATTGGTATAGCAATTTTTGGTGGAATATTAAATAGGAAAAATAAAAAAGTAATGGTAGAAAAGTCAAAACTATTTTTACCTTTTGCTTGAATGGCAATAATATTTCTTTCTATAGGAACGCTTTATTTCTTTATTCAACCTTTTGTAGATATTTTTTTAATAGATGATTGATCTGTCAAAATTACTAATATTACTGTATTAATAATTTTATTTATAACATTATTGATTTCAGGGATTCATGCTTATGTAGAAAGTAAATTAACCGAAAAACATGGAAACTCATATTTGCCCAAAAATTATGTTTATATAAACAACGAAGTTGATGAAGAAACTATGCCTGAAACTAAAACTAAAGAAGAAAAATGACTTGAATCAGAAGATCCGGATTGATTGAAGGGATTAGATTAATGGCTAAAATAGCAATTGGTTTAAGTGGTGGTGTAGATTCTGCTGTTGCAGCACACCTATTAAAAGAACAAGGTCATGAAGTAATTGGTATTTTTATGCGTAACTGAGATTCTTTTGCTAATAATGATACATTAGGAAATAAGAGCATTAATGATCCTATTTGTCCCCAAGAAGTCGATTACCAAGATGCAGTTGAAGCTGCAAAAATAATTGGAATTCCAATTTATAGAGTAGATTTTGTAAAAGAATATTGATCTTCAGTTTTTGAAAATTTTATTAGCGAATATAAAAAGGGAAGAACACCCAATCCTGACATCTTATGTAATAAATATATTAAGTTTGATAAATTATTAAATTATGCTTTAGATGAATTAAAAGTTGATTTTTTAGCAACTGGACATTATGCAATGACCAAAAATGGAAAATTATATCGAGGATTAGATGAAACTAAAGACCAATCTTATTTTTTATCTCAACTTTCTAATGAACAACTTTCCAAAGTTATTTTTCCTTTGAGTGAATTAACAAAAAAAGAAGTGCGAGAAATTGCAAATAAAACTAAATTAAATGTAGCATCTAAAAAAGATTCCACTGGAATTTGTTTTATTGGTGAAAGAAATTTTTCAGATTTTTTAGAAAATTATATTCCAGCAATGAATGGTGAAATTATTGATATTGATACAAAAAAAGTTATTGGAAAGCATAAAGGAGTTATGTATTATACGATTGGTCAAAGAAAAGGATTGAATCTTGGAGGAATGTTAGAACCTTATTTTGTTGTTTCTAAGGATGTTAAAAACAAAATAATTTATGCAGCTCCTCTTTCGAAAGAAGAATATCTTTTTTCGAATAAGTTGATTGCAACTGACTTAAACATTATAAGCGATGAATTTAAATCTAATAATTTGACAGCTAAATTTAGATATAGACAAGATGATGATGAGGTTTTTGTAGAAGTAGATAAAATAAATAACCAAATAATTGTCAATTATCCCAATAAACAACTTGCAGTTACTCCAGGTCAACAAATAGTTTTTTATTCAGGTAGAAATTGTCTTGGTGGAGCCATAATTGACAAGGTTTTTTTAGATAATAAAGAGCTAAAAATCATTTTTTAAAAATAAATTTTTTTTTATGTTTAAAAAAAATAAATTACACTATAATTATTTTATAAAATTGAATAATCATTAATGATTTATATAGAAAATGGAAGTATGCAAAAGCCCAAATTAAAAAAAGTAACTTTAAAAAAGTTGGCAATAGGATTTACATTTATTAGTGTTACTACGACAATTGTTTTAACTTCAGGAATTTTATCAAATACTCCTTTAATAAATTCAGCTGGTTCATCTGCTGTTCAACCATTAATGGCTTCTTTTTCCAATAAGTATCTTGGAGCAGATTTGGTAACTCAAGCCGGAGGTTCAGGAGCTGGTATAAGAGCAATTATTGATGGTACCAAAGAAATAGGTATGGCATCTAAAAATCCTAAAATTATAAAATCAGAGCCTGGCGTAGAACTTACTCCAGAAGAATTAGAAGATGAATTAAGTTGAATCGAAAGAAAGATAAAAACAATCACCATTGCTTGAGATGGAATGGGATTAGTTTATAAACCTAGCAAACCCAACACAAAATTAGATGTAAATAAAGACACCATTCTTAACATTTATACCGCTTTTGCAGGTAATGAAGAAAAAACATTTGAAGATTTGGGAGTGACAGGTGATACAACTAAAGTTTATCCATATGCAAGAAGTGGTGGAGCGGTTGTTTCTGGAACTGCTGATGCGTTTTATAAAGATTCAAGACTTACTTATGAAAAAAATCCAGAATTAGATGATGCTTTAATCAAGGGTAATTATGGAAAATTCACTAGAACAACTTCAGAATCTAATTCACAAGCTTGATCTTTTGTTAAAAATGAAAATAAAATTGGTTCAATGGTTTATCTATCTGCAGGATTTATTAATAATAATAGAAAAGAAATAGAAGATAATGGTTTTGAGATTGCAACTTACGAGGGTGCAACCATTGAAGTTGAAAATATTACAGATTCTTATAATTGATATAGACCACTAAATTTAATGGTATCTATTGAAGGGAGTTCTGCAAGCGATACAACTATTGATGATCATAATTCGCAAGATTTAATCAATTGAATTTTGGGTGATGAAATAGCAAAAAATATAATCAAAACAGAGGGTTACATAGTTTTAACAGAAAAACAAATTTTAGATTTAATGTGTCTTAATAAAGATGGAATAAGAGATGCAACAACATTTTGAACTGCCACCGATAAAGATATATTTGATTTAAAACTAGAAGAAGAAGCAAAACCGCCAAAATATTTAGAATTGAAGGATAAATAATGGATAAAAATCAAAAACTTTTTAAAAAGAAGAATAGTATTAATTCATTTGTAAAATCAATGTCAATGGGATTTTCAATGTCAATGGGTTTAGTGTTTTTAATATTAATTATTTTTATTTCAATAATGGCTGTCAAAGGTTTTAAAGAATTTGGTTCAGACATATTATTTAGCGGAGATTTTAGTGAATATTCATTTTGAGTACCTTTCGCTGTTACGACACTTACTTCCGGAATAGCTATATTAGTTAGTGTTCCAATTGGAATTAAAGTTGCAATTTTTACAAAATATCGCCTTCATAAGAGGTGAAGAAAAAAAGTCATGATTTTGTTTCAAACATTATCAGGAATTCCATCTGTTATTTTTGGTTTGTTTGCAGTAAATTCATTGGGTTTATTATTCAATTCTTTATTTGGAATTTCTAGAAACTCAATATTTAATGCATCCATAATGTTAGCTTTTATGATTATTCCTACAATTATTTCTATGACATTAGATTCATTAAATGCCATTGATCCTAGTTTGTTGGATAACTCATTGGCTTTGGGTAATTCTAAAACAAAATCAATTTATAAAGTTTGTAAAAAAGCTGCTAAATCAGGAATTGTTGTCGCTGTTGTTGTTGCTATATCAAGGGCTATTGGTGAGTCTATGGCAGTATCTATGATTCTTCAATCGCAACCTTCTAACGAAGCCTTTCAAGATGGATTTTTCTCATTGCTAAATTCATCTTCACAATCACTAGGTGCTTATATATCATCAACTATGTTTGCTGATTCTGATCCAGAAAAAATTAGACCATTGTTGTATGCTTTCGGTTTAATAATGCTTATTATTTCGATGTTGCTAAATATTGTTATTTCTATAATAACAAAATCAAAAAAAGCTTCTAGAAATGTGAAGATTGTTAAAGTAAGAAATAATATTGCTGCATTTTTCATGTTCATTCCAACAAATATAAAAATGTTTTTTGAAAAACAATCATTTAAAAGTAATCATGTAATTGATTCAAACAATTTACCTGAAACAATTAATTATATTAAGGATAGAAATAATAATTATAAATATGGAAATTTGTATTTTAAATATAAAATAACTTTGGAAACGATTAGTATAATTATTTGTTTCTCATTTTTAGCATGAATTATTGGGGATATTGTGGTTAATGGAATAATTTCAACAACAAAAGATTCATCGACAATTTGAGATTATACAAAAAATACAGTAGGTCAATCATTTTTAAACACATTATTATTAATTGTTGTTTGTTTGACTATTAGTTTTCCTATTGCTTTATTTATTGCAGTTTATTTAAATGAATATGCTAAAAAAGGATTTTTAAAGAAAACAATTATCTTTATGTTGGATTCACTTTCTTCTACTCCATCTATTTTATTTGGAATGTTCGGAATGTTATTTTTCATTAAAACATTAGGTATGACTAATAGTGGAACAATGGGAAATTCATTAATTGCCGGAGCATTAACTGTAGTAATAGTTATTATTCCTACATTCATTAGATTACTTGAACAATCGTTAAGAAATATTCCTGATGAAATTAGAATGAACTCATACTCTCTAGGAAATACTAAGAGTGAAACAATCAAAAAATTAATAGTTCCAATGGCATTGGTTGCAATAACAGGAAATATAATTACAATAATTGGTAGAATACTTTCGGAAACAGCTCCGCTATATTTAACGGCAGGATTATCATCTTCTGCTGATACAGCGTTGAATAGACCCGGAACAACATTAACAACACATATTTATGCCCAAATATTCTCAACATCATCTAATGCGAAATGAGTTCAATATGAAGCAGCTTTAGTTGCTATGCTATTAGTTTTTTCATTGGTAATTATTGGTTATGTTATAATTCCTGCAAGAAAATCAATCAAAAGTCATTTAAATCAATTTAAAGATTATTTAAAAGAATCATTGCAAAATGACAAAAAGCAAAAAGTAAACAAGGAGTTAATTAAATAAATATGAAATCAAATTTTAAAGAAAATTTTATGAGTAAAATTTCAAAAAAGAAAAACAGAGAAACGGTTTTGATAGAAACAAAAGAAGGATTTTCAAAAAAAAATATTTTTGAAATTAATGATTTTTCACTATGGTATAAAAACGGTGAAAAGCAAGCTTTATATGATATAAATGCAAGTATTAAATTAAAACAAATAACTTCTTTCATTGGTCCTTCAGGGTGTGGTAAATCAACTTTTCTTAGAGCTTTAAATAGAATGAATGATTTGATTGATGGAGTTATATGTGAAGGAGACATTTTTTTTGATAATCTAAATATAAAATCTAAAAAAATTCCAGTTACAACTTTAAGATCTAGAGTTGGTATGGTTTTTCAAAAGCCAACACCATTTCCTATTTCAATTTATGATAATGTAGCCTACGGTCCAAAATCTAATGGAATTCATGATAAAAAAGTTTTGGATAAAATTGTCCAAGAATCTTTGGAAAATGCTGCTTTATGAGAAGATGTTAAAAATAATCTTGATGACTTAGGTACTAGTCTTTCTGGAGGTCAACAACAAAGATTGTGTATTGCAAGAGCTATTGCTATGGAGCCAGAAGTTTTACTAATGGATGAACCAACATCTGCCTTAGATCCAATTGCAACTATAAAAATTGAAGAATTAATTTTACAATTAAAACAAAAATATACAATAATTATTGTAACTCATTCAATGGCTCAAGCGCAAAGAATAAGTGATGAAACATTCTTTTTTTATCAAGGAAAAATTGTGGAAACAGGAAAAACAAAAAGCATATTTTTAACACCGAATAAAAAGGAAACAAAAGATTATATTAATGGAAGGATAGGATAATGGCTACTAATTATAATTCATTAATAACATCAGAAAAAAATTTAAAAAAAATGGTTTTAGAATTTTTAGAATATTCTTTTGCCACACATGAAAAATTATGAAAATATATTTTTAACCAAGAAAATGGTCACAAGATAATAGATTCAATTGCATCAAGAGTGAAAGAGGCGGAACAAAAGGAAAGAGATTTAGTTGATGAGTGTATTTGAACAATTTCAAAAGATGATCCTAGAGCTAATCATTTAAGATTTGTAATTTCTATTATTTACTCTGCAAAAGATATTGCAATAGCTACTATTTATTCTTTAAATATAGCAAAAACATTTGTTAGAAAGCAAGTAAATCAAAATCACATTGTGATGATTAAGGATTTATCCAAAACTTATCTAGATTTATTACAAAAATATATCAAAATATATAAAGATAAAAAAATAAAGGATATTTTTGATCAAACTGAAAAAATGTATTCAGACTTTATTGAATTATCTCACGAAGCAATTAAAGCTATTAGATTGCAATTAGCAAATGAGGATAATGAATTAGATTATTTTCCAATTTCTCAAATTGTTAAATCAATGGAAATAACATTAGAAAGAATAAAAAGTATTTTTGCAAATGTTGTTTCTAAAGAAATTAGTTAGTTTTAAAAACAAAAATAGGTGTCAAGCAAAAATACTTGACACCTATTTTTGTTTTTGTGTTAAAATTTAGTTATATTTTAAAAATTATTAAGGAGGACAAATGGTAAAATTGAGATTAAAACGTATGGGTAATAAATTCAATGCCTTTTATAGAATTGTAGCAGCGGATGCTAGAGCACCTAGAGATGGGCGTTTTATAGAAGAGTTAGGATATTTTAATCCATTATCTGAAGAATTGAAATTAAACAAAGAGTTAATTACTAAATGATTAGATAATGGTGCACAACCTACTGATACAGTTAGAAATTTATTGAAACAAGAAAAATTTTGAGAAGAATATTCTTTATCAAAAGATAAATTATCTAAAGGTAAATCAGTTAAAAAAGCAAAAGTAAGAAAACCTAGTGCAAAAAAAATTGCTGCAAAAGAAACTGCTAAAAAACCAGTAGTTAAAAAAACTTCTAAAAAAGAAGAGTAATAATGAAAATAAATTTTTTAACAATTTTTCCTAAATATTACGAAGCCTTTAAGACAGAATCCATTATTGCAAAAGCGATATCAAAAAACTTAATCAATATTAATATAATAGATTTTAGAGATTTTACAAATGATAAACACAAAAAAGTGGATGATGAAATTTATGGTGGTGGACCAGGAATGTTATTGATGGTAGAACCTATTGATAATGCCTTAAATTCATTAGAAGAAAAAGGTAAGATAATAATGTTGTCTCCTCAAGGTAAACAATTTAGTCAAGAAATGGCTTTAGAATTATCTAAAGAAAAAACATTAACGTTTATTTCTGGTAGATATGAAGGTTTTGATGAGAGAGTTAGAAGTTTAATTGATTGTGAAATTTCAATTGGGGATTATGTATTAACTGGAGGAGAGTTGCCATCTATGGTAATAGCCGATTCAGTAATTAGATTAATTCCTGAAGTAATTAAAGAATCATCTCACCAAAATGATTCTTTCCAAAATGATTTATTAGACTTCCCTCAATATACAAGACCAAGGGAATACAAAAATATGTTAGTTCCGGAAGTATTGTTAAGTGGAAACCATAAAAATATTAATGAATGAAGAATTAAAAAACAAAAAGAAAATACTCTAAATAAAAGACCCGATCTTTTAGAAAGGAAAAAAAATGATAAATAATAAAATTAAAGCAATTGAAGATTCTCAACATCGTGAAGATTTTCCAACTTTTAAATCTGGAGACAATATTAAAGTTCACGTAAGAATTAAAGAAGGAGAAAAATCAAGAATTCAAATTTTTGAAGGATTGGTTATTGCTATGAAAAATAGTGGTTCTAAAGAAACTTTTACTATAAGAAAAATTTCTTATGGAATTGGTGTTGAAAGAACATTTCCTTTAAACAACCCTAATATTGCATCTATTGAATTAGTTCGTTCTAATAAAGTAAGGCGTGCTAAGCTTTATTATATGAGAGAATTAAAAGGTAAATCAGCTCGTTTAAAAGAAATTAGAGTAAAGAAATAATATTGAAATTTATAAAAAATAAACTAAGAAATTAGTTTATTTTTTATGTATAATTATTTAAAAAAAGGAATAAATATGAAAAAACATGCAGTAATTGATATTGGAGGAACTAATTCTAGATTTGCAATTATAGTAGATGATAAAATAATTTTTAGAGAATCCTTTTCAACAATTCTTTCAGATCCTAAGAAGTCGTTAGAACCTTTAATAAAATTATTGAATGAACATGAAATAGAATTTTTGGGAATTTGTTTACCTGGTGTTGCAAATTATGATGAAGGTGTAATTATTTCGGGAGCTAATATACCAAATTGAGTTGGCTTTAATGTGAGAACTTTTATTACTCAAAATTCAAGTGTAAAAAAAATAGTTTTTGAAAATGATGCTAATGCTATGGCTTATGCAGTTCATACTTTTTATAAAAAAACAAAAAAAGATATTACACAATTTTTTACAATATCAACAGGTTTGGGAGCGGGGTTGATACATAAGGGCGAAATATATTCTGGTTTTTCATTTCAAGGATTAGAAATTGCTTGAATGCCCGCTTCTTTTAATAAAGAAGAAAATCATCTTTCTACTGGTTCTTGTGAATATTTTTCTTCAGGTTCTGGAATTGAAAAAAGAGCAACTAAAATTTTTAATAAAAAAATAACTACTGAAGAGGTTTTTGCCTTATATTCCACTGATGAAAAAGCTAAAATTATTATTGATGAAGCCATTGAGACTCTTGGAAGTACTCTTGCAATCACAATAGCTGTTTTAAATCCTAATTCAATTGTAATAGGTGGTTCTGTCGCTAGACATAATAAATGATATATTGATAAAGCTATTGAATGAGCAAAAAGAAATTCTCTTCCCTCACAATTTAATGTAATTGAATTTTTAGAAGATCCTTATGGCGATGATTGTGCTTTATTTGGAATTGATGCTTTATCAAAAAGTCAAGACAATAATTAACTAATTTAATTCTGTTTTTTTACTTTCTTTTTTATTAATTTTATATGCTATAAGTCAGAAAATAAAAATCATTAAAATGAATATAGCTCCTAAAAGAAATATAGCTCCAATCATTCATAAACTTCCATTTTTACTTGCTTCATTCAGTCCGATTGATGTATTCATATTTGGGTTTATATTGGTTAAAGAACCATAAACACTAAATCTTGTATAAAATGGCAATGAATATGTAAACACACCATAAGATAAAGGGTAAATCATAGAAACCCCTATCATTTTTCCAAATTTTTGTGGTGCGTTTTTGTTAATTAATAAAGATGTAATGGCAAAAGCAATAAAGAGAACAGGAACAACTGCGTGAGTTCAAGAAGTTTTAGCTCATTGGAAAGCTTTGGTGTAGTGATCTAATGATGTTGGAAATAAATATACTCAAAATATTGCTGATACAATAAATATGTATGCAGATACCGCAATTAAGATAGTGTTGTTTCTAAATGCTATTTTTTTACTAAATGCAACAAAGAATGTCATAAATACAAAACAAGCAATATTCGTTAATTGTGTAAAGTAAGAAAATGTATCAAAAATATAATAGGTTTCCATATAGGATTTATATTCCTCGAAAGAAAAACCTGGTTTTAAACCACCTTCAGGCATTTCAATATATTGTGGAAATAAATCATTAAAAATTAAAAAACCAAATATAAAACCAATAAATGTAATTAATAAAACAAAATAACCAAATGCTGTATTTCAAAATAATGAATTTCTTTTACCGTTTTTTTGGAAACCATTTTTAAAAGAGTTTAGAGACATTTGGTTGGCTCCAACTCTATTTTGAGAAATATAATTAAAATAATCTTCATATGATTTATTTTTAACACCAATATAAATAGTGTATGGTAAAATCAATCATGTAAAAATACCTATTGAAGAAACAAAGTATTTTTTATAATCACTGGTTTCCATTCTTTTAATTTCTAATGAATTAAATCCAATCATTAACAAACATATGATTAGTGAGGCTGCAGATCAAGCCCTGGCAGCTTGAATAGAGACAGATATAGGCATTTTAACATTAGGATCTTCAAAGTTTATAGGATCAACTAAATCATTTCAACCATATAATTTTCAATTAGGAAAATCTGTTGAAAATATAACAATACCTATTATTGCAAAAATCAACATAATGGTTGAATAAATGGTGATTTTAGATATTTGCTTGTAATTCATAAATTAAATTATAAATTAATTTATAAATTTTATTTAAATTTGTTTTTGAGAAAATTTAGCTATAATTTATAGTATGTTTTCATTGATTTACATTGTATTAAATGGTATATATTTATTTTTTTAAAAAAAATGTAACATAAATAAAATATTGTTATATAATAGTATTAGCGAACATAGCAAAAGGGATCACCTGAATCCATTCCGAACTCAGTAGTTAAGCCTTTTTACGTCGACAATACCATTAGGGAAGATAGATAATCGCTGCTTTTTTTTGCTTTTTTTTAAGGAGGAATTATGAAAAGCTTTTCATTTGAAATCAAAAATGAATTAATTACCAAAAAAATAAACAAAAAACAAGCAGTATCTTTTGTAGATGGAATAATTTATTCTTCATATAAAAAAGGAGAAGAAACTAAAATTTTATTCAAAGATGAATTAATTTTTGATAAAGTAAAAGATATTTTAAAAACAAGCGGAAAAGACTTCTTAACTAAAAACAAAGCATTTATATTTCCTAAAAATAATTCAAAAACAATGATAATATCGGATCCACAACTTTTTTTTGCAGGAGTTTTTGTTTCTAGCGGTTCAATGTCTTCTTTAGAATCATCTTCTTATCACTTAGAATTAAAAATTAAAAGTATTGAATTGGCTAAAATAATGGTTGAAAAATTGGCAACACATGAATTATTTTTCTCTATATTGGATAAAAATGATTATGCAATCTTATATATGAAAAAAAACGAACAAATATCAGAATTTTTAAAAGCTATTGGTTCACAAGATTCATTTTTTAAATTTTTTGATGCAATAATAATCAGAGATCATAAAAATCAAATTACAAGAATTGGCAATCTAGATGTATATAACCAACTAAAATTAGTTGATTCACATGCTTTATTTTTAGATAATTATGATTTTGTTGTTAAACACAAACTATTAGGTAAATTTAAAGATGATGAAATAACATTTTATAAATTTAAAATAGAACACTCATATTTACCACTTTCTCAAATAAGTGATGAATTATTTAAGGTTCATAATATTGTAAAAACTAAAAGCGGCCTTAATCATTGATTAATAAAAATTAGAAATATTGCAGAAGACTATGAATATCGTTTATCTGTTAAGAATAAGAATAAATAAATAATTATTTTGTAATTATAACTTTATCTATAAAAATAACTAATAATTATAACATAAAATTATTTTTAATAAATTTTTATAAATAAATTAAATATGTATTTTTTATATCAAATTATGATAAAATTAAAAAATAAACTTTAAATTCACATATCTATTAATAAATGGCGAGCAACTATTTATTAATATTTAAACAAATTTATAAATATACAATTGAAAAGAGCACTTTATGAGTAAACCAACAAACTATCAAGTAAGAAGATATGGGCCATTAACTGATAGAAGGAATTATTCAAATACAAAAATTGAATTAGAAACACAAGACTTTTTACAAATGCAAAGAGATTCTTTTGAATGATTTTTAGAAAAAGGTATTGAGGAAAGTTTTAAAGAAATTTATCCTATTCGTTCAAATAATGGAAAAATGGTTATTGAATATATTTCGAAGTCAAAGAGAATTGAAAGATCTAAGAATGAATCAAAATCAATTGATGAGGCAAAGCAAAAAGGTGTTACATATGCAGCTAAGTTATATGGTAAGTTAAGAAAAACTATAATTGAAACCGGAGAAGTAAAAGAAGAAGAAGTAATTTTCGGAGAAGTTCCTTTGATGACAAATGGCGCTTCATTTATTATAAATGGTTCTGAAAAAGTTATTATTTCACAACTTATTCGTTCTTCTGGAGCATATTTTGGTCGTCAAGTTAGAAATAAACAAGCAGATGATTTGTTTAATAAAGTGGAAATTATTCCTAAATTGGGTTCATGAATTGAAATTTACCATAGAGTAACTGGTAATTCAATAGATAGTGTTAAAATTAGAATTGATAAACACAAAGCTGTTCCAGTTTCTGTTTTTTTAAGAACTTTTGGTTTAAATAAAGACACAATTGTTAAATTATTTGGAAATTCTGATGTTTTAGAAGAAACATTGAAAAAAGATAAATTTCAAACTCAAGAAGAATGTATTGAAACTCTTTACCAAATAATTAGAAAAGGTGATAGAGTAACGGCAGAATCTACTGCAAATTTATTTCCAAATCTTTTATTTAATAGTAGAAGATATAATTTATCAAAAACAGGTAGATATACAATAAATCGTAAATTAAATTTACAAAATAGAATTTATCACAAGATTTTAGCTGAAGATTTAATTGCTGAAAAAGATACTGAAGAATACAAAGAAGGACAAGTAATTTTTAAAGCTGGACATAAATTTGATATGTTAGATGCTAAAAAAGTTGACCAATTATTTGTTGATGGTGTTTTAAAACTGACAAAAATTCCTGATATCACTGAAAAATCTTATGGAAAACTAATTGAAGATTATCCAAAATTGAAGAAAAGAATTAAGATTAGTTTAATTAAAATATTCCAAAATGAAAAAGATGCATCAACAGAAGGACTTGAACCAATTACAGTTATTGGTAATGATCCAACATCAACAGAACTTAATTTATTGATACCAGATATTATTGCTTCAGTTTCATATTACTTTAATTTAATTCAAAATATCGGACAAGATGATGATCCAGATTCATTAATTAATAAAAGAGTAGTTCTTGTTGGTGAATTATTGCAAAATCAATTTAAAATTGGATTAACTAAATTAGAAAAAAATACTAAAGAAAGAATGTCTTCAAAAGAAATTGAAAAAGTTACCCCTAAAAATGTAACCAACAACAAACCTGTTTACAATCAATTTAAAACATTTTTTAACTCTTCAAAACTTTCTCAATTTATGGATCAAATTAATCCTTTGGGTGAAATATCAAATAAAAGACGTGTTACTTCTTTAGGGCCTGGAGGTCTTAATAGAGATACAGCTCAATTTGAAGTTCGTGATGTACATCCTACTCATTATGGAAGAATTTGTCCTATTGAAACACCTGAAGGACCAAACATTGGACTTATTCTTAATCTAGCAACTTACGCAATTATTGATGAATATGGTTTTTTAAAAACTCCTTATTTTAAAATATCAAATGGTGTAGTTGATTATAAAGAACCTGTTTATTTAACAGCGATAGATGAACAAGGATTTTCTTTTGCTCAATCTTCAATTAATATCAATGAAAATAATGAATTAACTGATGAAAATATTACAGTTAGAAAAGATAATGACTTTATTATTGTGGGACCTAAAATGGTTGATTTTATGGATGTTTCTTCAAAGCAAATGACATCAATTGCTGCGGCAGCGATTCCTTTCTTGGAAAATGATGATGCTAACCGGGCACTTATGGGTTCAAATATGCAACGTCAAGCTGTGCCTTTATTAAGAGCAGAAGCGCCCATTGTTGGTACAGGTATTGAATCAGCGATTGCTCAATATTCAGCAGCTAATATTAAATCTAAAAAAGCTGGAGAAATCACTTATGTTGATTCAACAAAAATAAAGATTAAATCTAATGACAATAAAGAAGTATTAACTTACTATTTGAAAAATTTTCAAAAATCAAATCAAGGCACCATTATTAATCAAACCCCAATCATTAAATTAGGACAAGAAGTTAAAGAAGGTCAATTACTTACTGACTCTTCATCTTTTAAAAATGGTGAAATGGCTCTTGGTAAAAATGTACTTGTTGCATTTACAACATGAAATGGTTATAATTATGAAGATGCGATAATTATTAATGAAAGATTAGTAAAAGAAGACGTATTTACATCAATTCATATTGAAGAACAAACCATTCAGTTCCGTAAAGCTAAAGCTGGTGAAGATCAATTAACATTAGAAATACCAAATACTTCTCTTGCATCTAAAAGATTTTTGGATGAAAATGGTATTGTTATAATTGGATCTGAAGTTGGTGTTGGTGATATTTTGGTTGGTAGAATCTCGCCAAAAGGTGAACACAATCCTACTCCTGAAGAAAAACTGATGGCTGCTATTTTCGGTCATCGTGATTCTAGTTTTCTGGATACATCTCTAAAAGTTAAGCATGGTCAAGCAGGAACTGTAATTGATGTACAAGTTCTTTCTAGAGATCAAGGAGATTTATTAGAAGATGGTGTTGATAAAATCGTTAAAGTATTAATTGCTCAAAAAAGAAAAATTAAAGTTGGTGATAAAATGTCAGGTCGTCATGGTAATAAGGGTGTTATATCTATTATTTTACCTGAAGAAGATATGCCTCACTTAGAAGACGGAACAACTGTTGACATTTTATTAAATCCTCAAGGGGTTCCTTCACGTATGAATTTAGGTCAAATACTAGAATTGCACTTAGGAATGGCTGGGAAAGCATTGAATGTAAAATTTGTTTCACCTGTATTTGATGGTGTGAAAAAAGAAGATATTTCAGAGGTTCTTGGAGAAGCTGGTGTTTCAGTAACTGGAAAACAAAAATTATTCAATCCAATTGATGGAGAAGTTATTGATAATGATATATCTGTTGGTGTTATGTATATGCTTAAATTGTCTCATATGGTAGATGATAAAATGCATGCTCGTAGTATTGGTCCATATTCTCTTATTACTCAACAACCACTTGGAGGAAAATCTCAAAATGGTGGTCAAAGATTTGGAGAAATGGAAACATGAGCTATTGAATCATATGGAGCTACAATGATTCTTCAAGAGTTATTAACTTATAAATCTGATAATATCCAAGGAAGAAACAAGTTATACAATGCTCTTGCCACAAACACATCCTTACCAACGCCAGGTACACCTGAATCTTTCAATGTTCTTGCGTATGAATTAAGAGGACTTGGAATTAAATTAGAAATTTACGAAAATGAAATTGAAGAAGGAGATAAGTAATATGCCATTAACAAGAAAATATGCCTTAATTGAGCAAAACAAAATAAAAAACATTTCCCTTTCACTAGCGACTCCGTTGGATGTTTTAGAATGAAGTCATGGAGAAGTTGTTAAACCAGAAACAATTAATTATAAATCATATAAACCAGAATCAGGGGGATTGTTTGATGAATTAATTTTTGGACCAACAACAGATTTTAAATGTGCTATTTGTGCTAAAAAATATAAAAAATCTAATGAAAACACTTTTTGTGAAAACACAGATTTATGTAAAGAATTAAAACCTGAAATTTTACCAAAAATTTCAAGAAGAAATAGAATGGGGCACGTTAAGTTAAATTCTCCTGTTTTACATTTTTGATTTTTCAAAGTAGATAATTCAATTCTTGCTAAATTATTAGGTTTAAAAGTTGGTGTTTCTAATAAAAGTCATTCAAGATCAGCAATAGAAGGTGTTATTTACTATAAATCTCATATTGTTTTAAAATCTGGTGGAATAAAAGCACTTCCAGAAAATTTAATTATTGAAATTAATGAAGCTGCTTATATTTATCGCCAAGCTTTAGAAGAAATTAGATTGAATTTTGAACCTGATTCATTTGAGTTTAAAGAAATTTCTAATGCAATTGAAGAATTAGAAAATAGAGCTTCTTCTAAAATGGGAAAAGATTATGGAATTGATTTTTATGAACTTAATGAAATTATTGAAGAATTTTCAGATGCTAAAATAGATACTGGCGCAAAAGCTTTTGAATATTTATTGAGTAATTTTGACTTAAAAACTGTTCAAGCTGAAGTTAAAAATGAAATTAATGAAATCAATATTATTTTTAATAAGGGAGAAAAAGCGCTTGCTACTAAATTACAAACAAGAGAAAAGCTTTATAAAAGATTGAAAATAATTAATTCATTTATCAATTCAGGACAAGATCCTAAGAATATGTTGATTTATAATCTTCCTATAATCCCTGCTGATTTACGTCCATTAATTCAATTGGATGGTGGTCGTCACTCAACAAGTGATGTTAATGAATTGTATCGTAGAATTATTATTAGAAATAATCGTTTGAAAAAATGACAAGAAACTGATGCTCCAATTTTAATTGTCCAAAATGAATTAAGAATGATTCAAGAAGCGGTAGATGCGTTAATTGATAACCAAAGAAGAACTCCTTCTCCAGTTGTGTCAAAAGATAATAGACCTTTGAAATCAATTTCAGATGCCTTGACAGGTAAAAAAGGTAGATTTAGACAAAACTTACTTGGAAAACGTGTTGATTATTCAGGTCGTTCTGTTATTGTTGTTGGACCTAATTTAAAAATGCATCAAGCGGGTATTCCTCGTGAAATGGCAGCAAAATTATTTGAACCATGAATTGTAAGGGAATTAATTTCAAAAGATGTTAACACAACTATAAAAGGTGCTAAAAAACTTATTGAAGAATTAGATCCAAGAATTTGAGCGCATGTTGCTAAAGTAATTAAAGATAGACCTATATTATTAAATCGTGCACCAACACTTCACCGTTTATCAATTCAAGCATTTGAACCAGTTCTTATTCGTGGTAGAGCGATTAAACTTCACCCTCTTGTAACAACTGCTTTTAATGCCGATTTTGATGGTGACCAAATGGCTGTTCACGTTCCTATTTCAGACAAGGCTGTTCAAGAAGCGAGAGAACTTATTTTTGCTAATAGAAATATTCTTGGACCTAAAGATGGAGAACCAATTATAAATCCATCACAAGATATGATACTTGGTCTATTTTATTTAACAACTGAAAGAAAAGGTGTTTTAGGAGAAGGGAAATTCTTTTCTGATTTTGATGCTATGAAATTGGCATATGACAATAAAGTTGTTTCACTACATGCTAGAGTGGCAATGCCTTATTCTAAAATAAAATCAACAAATGATTTAAAAGTTGATAAAGGTTATGCGATTTCAACAGTTGGTAAATTTATTTTCAATAAATCTCTTCCTGAACATTTCCCATTTATTTTTGATAATACTAAAGAATCATTAATTGGAGAAAACAATAAATATTATTTACCTTATGGAGAAAATATTAAAGAAAAAATTGAATCTTTACCAATCAATGATCCTTTAAGTAAAAAAGATATTGCAAAAATTATCAGAAGTGTTTTTGATAAATACTTTGTAAATACATCAATTAGAGAAGTTGCAAAATTAATTAAAATTGTTAATAAATCAAATTTATCATCAATGAATTTAGAGTTTTCAAAATTAAAAGATTTAAGTGGAAAAGAATTGGGTTCAGTTCATGGTGCTATTTTTGCAGACATTTTAAATGAACAATTTACAATTTTATATAAAGAAATTATGATTAATAATAACAATGTAGAAAGAGTTTTTGAAGCTTCAGAAAGAACAAAGTTATTGAACAATGTTTGATTCCATTATACAAACCAAGTTGCTATGATTTTGGATAAAATAAAAGAACTTGGTTTTGCATTTTCAACAAAATCAGGTGTTACTATTTCTTTTAGTGATATTTTGAATGCAACTAATAGAAAAGAGAAAATTCTTGAAGGTGAAAAATATACAGATATTTTGAAAGAAAAATTCCAATTAGGTTTAGTTACAGATGATGAAAGATATCGTCTTTCAAATCAAAAATGAACACAAATGAAAGAAGATATTCAAAATAATTTGGATGTAGTATTCTCTAATGAAAAAACAAATTCAATTAATATGATGATTAAATCAGGTGCTCGTGGTAATGTATCAAACTTAGTTCAACTTGCAGGTATTCGTGGATTGATGGCTAATAATACAAAACAAACAAAAGTTGATGCTACAAATGAACGTGAAGTTCGTTCAACTGTTGAAGTTCCTGTTAAGTCATCTTTCCTTGAAGGTTTAACTGCTTATGAATTTTATTCATCAACACATGGTGCTCGTAAGGGTCTAACTGATACAGCTCTTAATACAGCTAAATCAGGTTATCTAACACGTCGTTTAGTTGATGTTGCTCAAAATATTGTTGTTAAAGAAGAAGATTGTGGATCAGATTTTGGTTACTTATCTAAATCAATTATTGATACAAAAACTAAAACAGTTATTGTTGAATTAGAAGAAAGAATTGAAGGGCGTTTTACAAACTCACAAGTAATTGATTCACAACAAAATATTATAGTTGAAAAGTCAACATTGATTACTCCAGAGTTAGCAGATAAAATTATAAAAGCTCAAATTGAACAAGTAGACTTACGTACTACTCTTGGTTGTCATACAATTAATGGTGTATGTAAAATGTGTTATGGTAAAGATTTGGCGACAAATAGAGTTGTTAATATTGGTGAAGCTGTTGGAATTATTGCTGCACAATCAATCGGTGAACCTGGAACTCAATTAACTATGCGTACTTTCCATACAGGAGGAGTTGCTGGTGTAGAAGATATAACAGGTGGATTTACACGTCTTATTGAATTGATTGATGCTTATGAAAAACCATGAGGTCGTCCAGCGATAATTTCTAATAAAACAGGTAAAATTACATCTATTAAACAAACAAGTGTTGGAGAAGTAATAGAAATTACTTATGAAAGATCTGATGGTAGAATAACAAGTAAGTTAATTGAAATTTCTGCCAATTCAAAAAAACGTGTTAAAGTTGGAGACAATGTTGTTCCTGGACAAAAAATTACTGAAGGACCAATAATTTTAAGAGATCTTTTAAAATTAACTAATGCAAGAAGTGTTCAAAATTATATCTTGAAAGAAATTCAAAGACTATATCGTATGCAAGGTATTTCAATTAGTGATAAATATGTAGAAATAATTATTCGTCAAATGTTGTCTAAGATTATTATTACCGATCCTGGTGATTCTGATTTCTTTGTTGGTGGTATTGAAGATATATTAACATATCAAAAAGTAAATGCTAAATTAATAATGAAGGGTAAAAAACCATCATTTGGTACAGTTGTTATTAAAGGTGCTAAACAAACTCCTTTACTATCAGATTCATTTTTAGCTGCTGCTTCATATCAAGAAACTGCAAAAATTTTGGTTCATTCTGCTATATCAAATCAAATTGATAAACTTGAAGGTTTAAAAGAAAACATTATTTTGGGTCATAAAATACCTGCGGGAACTGGTTCAATATTTGAAGAAAATTCTAAATTTGATTTACCAGATCCAAGAAGTTTTTTTGAAAACTATAAAGAAAATGGCGAAAAATTAAATGATTAAAATATTTGAAATAAATGTCTATTAATAGATATTTATTTTATATAATTTAAAGAAATATTTTTAGAAAAGGTTAGATGAAATGAATGATAAAAAAATAACTATAATTGGTTCAGGTGCTCTTGGCACTGCGTTTTCAAACATACTATTTGATTCAAATCACAATAATATTATTGTTTATGGAATAGATGATCAAGAATTATCAGAATTAAAAGTTGGAAAAAATACAAAATATTTTAGCGAAGATTTATTGATTCATAAAGTTGAAACCACAAATAACTTAAAAGAAGCTTTAAAAGGTACTTCTTATATTGTCTTAGCTTTACCTTCAACAATTATTCCTAAAGTTCTTGAACAAATAAAAGAAAATATTGATTCAGAAGTTTTGATTATTAGTGGTTCTAAAGGTTTTTATCATGGAACCGATGATCCTTTGCATAAGGGTATTGAGGATAATGTAAAAAGTAATCCTAAAATTAGGGGTGTTGTAAGTATTTTGGGTCCATCATATGCAGAACAAATGGTTTTGAAAAGTTTAACAATAGTGGCTTCGGTTTCTGAATCTGAAAAATTATGTGAAGAAGTACAATCATTGTTTTCTAATCATTATTTTAAAATATATACACAAACCGATGTAATTGGTGCTGAAGCTGGTGGAATTTATAAAAATATATTAGCCATTGCTTCTGGTATGTTAACCGAATATGGCTTTAAAATAAATACAACAGCAGCGTTTATCACTAGAGGTGTTCGTGAGTTGTCTGTTTTCAATAAACACTTAGGAGGAAAACCAGAAACCATTATGGGTTTAACAGGGCTTGGGGATTTAATTCTAACTTCTATGTCTGATCTATCAAGAAATTATACTTTTGGGAGAAATTTTGTCAAGGACAAAGAAAAAGCGCTTTCTTCATCGATTACACTTGAGGGAATAAATGCTATTAAGATTGTGGAAAAAATTAGAGTAAAATCAAAATTGGACTTGCCAATTGTAGAGTGTTTATATCAAATCATCTTTCATAATCTTGATTTACACAAATCTATTTATATGTTGTGAGATCGAAGAACTGGTTCAGAAAATCAATAACATGACAATGCATATTTTATTTGTTTAATATTTATTTTTTATTCTACTAAAATTAATGTTATTTTTTTTTAAATAAGCATTTTTCATTTCTTCATCACTATAATTCAATAATTTTCCTAAGCCAATAAATAACCCAAAAGAATAGTTAAAATTTTCTAAAGTACTTTTTTGATAAAATTGGCTAATTGAATTATATATTTCTAAGAACTGCAACGTTAAGTCTTGAGAAAATACAATTGGTTCAACATCATTTTGCATTCCTAAATTCAAGCCAAATGATAAGTAAAAATGCATTCCGTCAGAATATTCTTCAATTATTTTTTCATCATCTATTTTAATATTTTTTTTTCAATATTTAAAATGCTGGATTTCATTAGCTAATTCACTAATTTCAACAATTAATGCTAGTATTTGTTTTTTTTCAAAATTTTCATTGTTATTTTCATGACCATTAATTATGGCTTTGTTTAATTCAATCTGTTTAACTAAAATATCTTGAAAATTCATATTTTAAATTATATTACAATAGAAAGAATTTACTTTAAATTTTCATTTCTTTTATGTCTTTTTAAAATATTATAGTATAATTAAAAAGCAAATATGCCCGAGTGATGAAATGGTAGACATAGGGGACTTAAAATCCCTGGTCCGTATTGGACGTGCTGGTTCAAGTCCAGTCTCGGGCACCATATATATAATTTATATACTAAAACATCTATTGTAAATAGATGTTTTTTTGTTTTATTTATATAGTTAATTCAGTATATTCTTTTAAGATGTGTGAAACAAAAGACGAAATCATTTCATGATATTCAATTAAGTTGACAATTTCTCTTGCTGGAATTAATTTTTTTGATGAAGAAGTAATATTTTCTATTTTTACTGATTCAAAGAATTTTTTGTCACAGTTTTTCTTTTCTCTTACATAAGTCATAATTATATTTTTATATTTTGTTTTTGTTAATAAGTCAATAGTTTCTTTGTTTATATGAATTATTCTGGAACCTATTGAATTTGAAACATATGTTTCATAAGAAATTTCTTGTCCAGAATTCAACAACATTAAAGCTTTATTGTTTTGGTGTTTAATGCTTTTCATATTAACGAAAAAATATTTATCTGTTTCTGAGGTTACTCAAGTTTTTTCCATTAATTCAGTTATAAGTTTGGTTGACTTATTTGCAAAGTAGTAAGATAAAATAGAGAACACCAACGAAACTGCTCCAAGAAATAAACCAAAAGTTCAAAGAATAATATCTTCAACTTTATATCCATTAACTGTATTTGCAATTGTTTGTGCATTGTATGTCATCATAATTAATAAAATTATACATAATATCATTTTTTTTTAATGTAAAATATATAAATATGGAAAAGAAAATAATAAAAGTAATAATAGAAATACCACTTAATTCAAATATTAAGTATGAATATAATAGAGAAAATAAAAAAATATGTGTAGATAGAATATTGAGAAATGGATTTGCATATCCAGCCAACTATGGATTTATTGAAACTGCTCTTGATTGAGATGGAGATGAATTAGATGTTCTTGTATATTCTTCCGAAACATTTGTTCCTGGAGTTCAACTAAATGCAAGAATTGTTGGAGCAATGAGAATGATTGATGATGGAGAAACTGACACAAAGTTAATTGCTGTTCACCATGATGACTATAGACTTGATGATATTAATTCATTAGAAGATCTTGATCAAAGTTGATTAAAAGAAATTGAAACTTTTTTTAAAACTTATAAAAACTGAAAAAGAATTGGAATTACTAAAGTTCCTGGTTTTGAAAATGTTGACTGAGCTTGAGCTGAATACAAAGAATGTTTTGATTTGATGATAAAATATGGTCACTTACCTAAAAAAGAATTTGTTGAAATGATGATGAAAAAACATCCTGAAAAATACGAAATTTAAATATTTTGAATGTTAAGAATAAGTTAGGAGAATTGTTTTGTTGTCAAAAATAAATAAAAATAATTTCACTAAAAAAGAACTTGCAAATAAGATTAATCATGAAATAAAAAATAATAAGTGATTATATTTATTGATGTTAATCGAAGTTATTATTTTGATTATTTTGAATATTGCTATTATTTTTTTAACAGTTAATAATAAAATTGCATTAATTGCAAGTTCAATTTCAATTGTAGCTACAACAACGGGTGTTATATCTAATCTTTTAGCAACTAGAAAATTACGAATAAATTTTATTTTTGGAACATTACATGTTGTATTTTATAGTATTGCAGCATTGTTATTAACTGTTTATGGTGATTTTGCGCTAAATTTATTTTATTATTTACCCACAAACATTATGGGTTGATTTCTTTGAAAAAAACATAAAAACCAAATAGAAGAAAACAATTCAAATAGTCCAGAACCAATAAACAATTTAAATCATGCAAATATAGTGTCAAAAAAACTCTCTCTTAAGCAATGAATAATTATTATACCCTCATTACTAATTTTAATTTTTGGTTTAGCAATTGGATTATATTACTTAGGAGATAAAAGTCCTCTATTGGACTCTTCCTCTACATTGCTTTCTATATTTGGAATGATATTGATGATTAAGTTTTATCGTGAACAATGATATGTTTGACTTCTAGTTAATATAGTTAGTGTTGGTATATACATAACTTTAATTATCAAAGACACAAGTGATCTAACAAGTATATTATATTTGGTTATGTGAAGTTTATATATTGTAAATTCTATAATTGGAATAATTAAATGAAAAAAATAAAACAAGAAATTTAATTTCTTGTTTTTTATATTATAAAATTATTTTTATATTTTAATTATTTTAAGAGAATCTTTTATATCTTCAATCATTTCCAAAGTTCCTAGTCATTTTGAACTAACTGTTGCCATTCCGGCTGCATTACTTAAAATGAAAGATTTCTCTACATTGTTTGATTCAACATATTTGGCAACAAATGTTGCCAACATACTATCTCCTGCTCCTGATGAATTAATAATTTTTAATTTTGGAGTTTCAATTTTTAATATCTTCTCTTTGTTCATAAAATATGAACCTTCATCTGCACAAGATACTAGCAAATTTTGCAATCCCATTTGAATCAATTTATTACCGTGCTTGATAATATCTTTTTCAGTTTTTATTTTGACTTCCATAAGTGTTGCTAATTCAAAAATATTAGGTTTGATAACGAAGGGTTTGTATTTCAATAATTTCATAATTTCTTTTGAGTCAATATCAAGAACAAATTTGACATTATTGGCACTTAATATTTTAACGATACTTTCTACTAAAGTCATATTAGATCTACCCATTATGAAAACAACATCATTTCCAGTCATTGATGAAATTAATTTCATCAATTGATTCTCTGCTTTTGCATCTATTATTGATGCTGGTCCATTTAATTCAAAGTTATTAATTTGATTATTAAATTTAATATTGATTCTAGTTTCATTTACACTTGGAATGGCAATTAGCTTGACTTTCTCTTTTTCTAATTGTTCAGTGATCATGTTTGATATGGCACCATTCATAAATGTTATCGCTGTTGTTTCAAATCCTAGTCTATTTAAGATGACAGAAGCATTAATGCCCTTTCCGCCAGCTAATAAATCAGAATTTTCATATCTTGTCAAACCATTTCTGTCAAATTGGTTATCTGTTTCAATTAGTAAATCAATTGATGGTGAAAAAGTTATTGTATAAAACATAATTTTACTTTATCCTTAATTGTTGTTCTATTGTTGAAAATATTTATTTTATTAATATTTTCTTTTTTATTTTTTTTATGGAAAATGAATTTTTTTTCTAATTTAATTTTTGGATTTTTGTTTTCTTTATTTTTATTAAATAATTTAGTTAAAAGATTAATCATAATTGCGGTGATTATTGAACCAATAATTATTGCTATTAAATAAAGAGTTATTCCTAAACCAATTGACATACCAGCATTTGCAAATAAAGTAGATTTAACTAATGCAAATACAAATATTCCTCCGTGCGGAGCTGCAAGGGTAATTCCAAATGCAGCAGCTAACATTCCTGCAAAACTTGCTCCAATCATTGATGCCGGAATAATTACTTTTGGATTTTTAGCAGCAAAAGGTATTGCCCCTTCTGTGATAAAACTTATTCCCATTATTCAATTTGCTAATCCAGCTTCTCTTTCTTCTTTTGTTCAAAGTTTTTTGTTTAGTGCTGTTGATATTGCTATTCCTAATGGTGGAACCATTCCTGCAGCCATTACTGATGCCATAACATATGTTCCTTGACCTGCAGTTTCACTTAATGTTGCTGTCGCAAAAACATAAGCAGCTTTATTGATAGGTCCACCCATATCACTAGCCATCATTATTCCAACAATAAATCCTAAAATAATTGCTAAATTATTATTTCCTTGGAATATATCTAAGAATAAAGTAAATCCTCAATTTAAATATAAAAGTGGAATATTTATTATTCAGAATAAAGCTGCAATGATTAGTGTTCCTAAAAATGGAACTACTAATATTTGCATAATACCATTTAAACTTTTTGGCATTTTTGAAACAATGTATTTCATCATTAAAATTATTAATACTGCCGAAAGAATTCCTCCACCAATAGCTCCGAAAAAACCTGATGAAGATGCTGGTGTACCAAATCAACCTTCTCCTCTAAAAAGGAAAGCGCCAGCTGAAATGAAACCTGTTATAAAACCAGGTAACAAGCCGGCCTTGCCGACTAATGCCCAAGCAATATATGCTCCCAACATCGGAACCATCATATTAAAGGAAATTCCTCCAAGTGTTTTAAATCAATAAGCAACATCATTTACTGTACCAAAATCAGGACTACCTGCATTCGGAATATCAATAATGAATGCAATAGCGATCATAATTCCACCAAAGATTACAAACGGTAACATATATGAAACCCCAGTAAGCATGGCTTTGAAAACTCTAGTTCCAAACTTATTGAAATTAAATCCAGCTAAATCATCTGCACCGGCACCGGAAGAAATAGTGCTTGTTAATTTCCCTCCTTTTTTATCAAGAATGTTATTAATCTCCTGTTCAGGATTCTTGATAACTTTTCTTGTAGTAGTTTCAATAACATTAGGATGTTGTGTAAAACGATCCAAATCAATTGCTCTATCAATTGCTAAAAGAACTCCTTTAGAGTTTTTAATTTCTTCAGGTGTTAGAACATTTCTTCCACCTTCTGTACCTTGTGTCTCGATTTTAATTTTGACACCCATCTCGGCAGCTTTTTTCTTCAATTGCTCGGCAGCCATATATGTATGTGCTATTCCGGTGGGACAAGCAGTTATCCCAACGACATCATAATCACCCCCGTCATATTGTTCAACAATTTCTTCTTCTTGTTTAGCATTTTTAAAAAGATTAATTAGTTCTTTAAAAGTAGTGATGGATTCTAATGATTTCAAAAATGAATCATTCATTAGATTTTTACTTAATTCAGATAGAATTTGAATATGAACATTATCTTGATCATTTAAAGCAATGTAAAAAATATATTTAATAGGTTGATTATCCATTGATGCTCAATCCATTGGTTTTACTTTAGCAAATAATAGAACAGATTTTTTCATTTCAGGAATCCTGATATGAGGAACGGCTATTTCACTACCTATTCCTGTTGAAAATTCTTCTTCTCTCGCTTTGGCTGCAGCAAGTATCTTTTTTTCATCTGAACCAAATCCCTTTTCAACAAGTTTTGATGAAAAGTATTTTAAAGCTTCATTCTTTGTTTTAAATTCTAAATCAACAAAGAAAACTTTTTCATTTAAAAAATTATCTATTTTCATTTTATTCCTTATTTTATATTATAGTCATAATGTTAAAATTATCATTATCTGGTCAATCTTCTTTATCTGTGATTACAAGAGTGTGTGTTGTTGTGGCAAAATTGAAAACACTTGAATGCTTAAATTTTTCTTTTTCGGCCATAATAACTACAAACTCGCTTTGTTCAGATATTATTTTTTTAGATATACCTTCATTGATTTCAGTTGTCATTAATTCATGTTTGTTTGAAATAGCATTCACACCTATAAAAGAAATTGGGAATTTAATTCTCTCTAAATCTAATGTATTGGTGGGAATGATGGTCATTGTTTGATTTTTTATTAATCCAGAAATAATATTTATTTTTGTAAATCCATTACTAATAGCATAACTTGCATTTAGCAATGAGTTTGTATAAATTATTTTATTTTTATCTAGATATTCAAATAAATAATAATTAGTTGAACTAGCATCTATAAAAATCACTTCATATTTTTGGGCTAAATAAGCTCCTCTTTTGGCAAGTTTTTTTTTGATGCTTTTGTTTTTATGAATTTCATTTTTGGCGTCTTTATCTATTTGATAATAATTTTCATCATTATAAATAATTTCCCCAAACTCTCTTTTTATAAATCCTGATTCTTCTAATTTCATTAAATATCTTCTACAAGTTGATACCGTTAAATTCAATTCACTTTCTAGATCTTTTGGTTTAACAATATTTCTTTCTTGAATAATTTTTTTGATGGTGTCTAAAATCTTTTGACTCACTATATCTCCCATAGAAATTATAACATTTTTGAACTATTTTGAACAAATTTGAATAATAATGTTTTTTTGAAGAAAATACATCCTAATAAGTCAATAAATAGTGTGCTATTAGAAGATATTTTCCACTTTAACTTTAAGTGATTTTAAACAAAAATCACACTTTATTTCAATATCTTCGCCTTGATCAATCATTTCTTCTTTCTCATTTTGTGATAATAAATTAATTGCATTTAACATTTTTTTAGAAGTACAATCACACTTAGCAATTATTGGATTTTCAATTAATTCTTTTCCATCAATTATTTTTAAATAATCTTCTAAAGTTATTTTTTGGAAGTTAACTTCTTTAATTAGATTTTCAATTCAAAGAACATCTTCTTCTGTGTGATTGGGTAATAATTGAAATAAGACAGATTTAGCTTTATCCACTTGCAAATGATTATCTTCATTCAATCAAACATCATTTAAAATTGCTGAAAAAATTTGATCTGATTTATTTAAATAATAAACTAAATCGGTAATCATATCTCCATTTGCAATTGGAACTTCAGAAGTATAAGGAACTCCTTTAATGAAGCGACTTACTCTGATTACTCCTTCATCACCAATTCCTAATATTAAGGGAATATTATTGTGTAGTTTATTGTCATCATATTCTGTAATAACACTTCCATCACCGAGCAATGCTCTAATTGCGCCATCTTTAAACTCTAAGGCAAATGTTTTCATAGCACCATTTGTTTTTATTAAAATAGAAACCTTTTCAATATCATAGAGAAATCCTAGAGTTCCAAAAGTGGTAATTCCATTTGCTAAAATTAATGACGCTAACGGCGTATATTTATGAATGTTCAAAATATCTTGAGTTACTTTTTGAAAATCACTTAAATAGATTCTAATATTATTTTTAATTATTGTTTTTGTATATGAATCTTTCATTATCTTTCCAATTCAAATTGATTTATTAAAGCATCAATACTTTGTTTGATTCTTTTTTGAGTTATTTTATCATTTGGATTAGATAGTAATTCATGCATTAAGTTTGCTAAAATTACAAAATCCTTTTCTTTCAATCCTCTTGTTGTCATAGCGGGTGTACCAACTCTAATTCCGCTAGCTACTTGAGGTGATTCTGTTTCTTTGGGAATTGTGTTTTTATTAACTGTAATATTAATTGCTTGTAAAAGATCTGAAGCAAGTTTTCCAGTTAGATTATATGTTGATTTAACATCAATGGTAAAAAGATGATTATCAGTTCCGCCTGAAACAATCTTGGCTCCCAATTTAATAAATTGATTTGCAAAAGCAATTGAATTATTTAATATTTGTTTTTGATATATAGTAAAGCTAGGATCTAGGGCTTCCTTGAATGCAATTGCCTTTCCAGCAATAACATGAAATAAGGGTCCACCTTGGTAACCAGGAAAGATTCAACTATCAACTTTCTTGGCAATAGAAGCATCGTTTGTCATAATGATTCCTCCACGGGCTCCCCTTAATGTTTTGTGTGTTGTTGATGTCACAACATCTGCATAACCAAAAGGTGTTGGGTGTAAGTTTGTGGCAACTGCTCCAGCAATATGGGCAATATCTGCTAATAACTTTGCACCTACAGCATCAGCAATTTTTTTAAATTCTTTAAATTCAATGATTCTTGAATATGCAGATGCACCACAAATAATTAAGTCAGGTTTAATTTCTTGAGCTAATTTCATAATTTGATCATAATCTAGCAAACCTTCATCATTAACATCATATGAATATGCTTCATAAAAATATCCTGAAAAGTTAATTTTATAACCGTGTGTTAAATGACCTCCAGCTGGAAGACCCATTCCTAATATTTTTGCTCCTTTAGGAATTAATGCAGCAATAGCGGCAGCGTTTGCACTTGAACCTGAATGTGCTTGAACATTTGCAAAACCAGCATTAAAAAGTTTTTTTAAACGCTCAATTGCTAATGTTTCAATAATATCAATGTTTTGACAACCATCATAATAACGTCTACCTGGATAACCCTCTCCATATTTATTTGTAAGAATTGATCCAGTTGCTTTTAAAATATCGCTTGATACATAATTTTCAGAAGCAATTAATTCAATGTGTGATTTTTGACGTTGTAGTTCACTATTAATTGCAACTTCAATTTCTTTATCTTTTAAAATTATTTTTGAATACATAAAAACCTTCTTTTATACATTATATTATTAAAAGGTTTGGTTATTTTTTATTTTTTGTATTTTTAGAAGTTTTTTTATTATGTTCAAGCTCATTATTAGTTTTGACTTTTTTTGAAACTTTTTTAACACCGTCAATACTTTTTAAAATAGTTTTTTCAACAACTGAAACACCACTTAACTCCTCTTCTTTAGATTTTTTTTCTTTTATTTCTTTTCTGTTTTGAATTTCTTCAAGAAAACCCCCAGCTATAACTGCCCCAGGTATAGTGAAAATAGCCACTCCTACAAAGGCCAAAACAATAACCATTATTCTACCTAATTCAGTAACTGGCGATATGTCTCCATAACCTATGGTACAAATACTTATAACGGTAAAGTAATAAGAATCTCAATAATTGATAATTTTATCATTGACACCAACTTCTGCTCTATAAATAATTACTGCAAATAACAATGTTACTAAAATAAGGAATACAAAAACATATGTTAGAATTTTCTTTTGTTTGATAAAAATATTGGTAAATAATCTAAAAGGAGGAACTACATTTAATAATAAAATTAATCTACCTAATTGCAAAATAACTAAAGAAGACAATATTGTAATAAAATTTTCTAATGCTTCATTTCCACTGTTGTTTTCAATAAGTGGGAAAAATAATATAATGAAAGATGGCAGTATTCCAAATAACATTATTATAGAAACTCCGGTAAAGGGGAAAAAAAGTAAAGGAAATTTGGAATGATGGTTTGCTCTAAAACTATATGTTACTCATCTAAGAATATAATCAAAAGAAAAAACAAAAAACATTATGACATTTAGTCATAATAAAAGATTTTTGTTGCCGGTTATCAAATCACCAGCCAACAAAGGAACAAACGAAATAGAAATGGCACATAAAATACAAGCAAGATAAAGTCATTTAAAAAAACTTATCTTTTTAATTTTTGTTTGATCGAGATAACTTTTATCATAGTCGCTTGTGACTATGTAATTTGCTGATTTTATAAAATCCGAATCTCGTTTAAACATCGAGAAAATATTTTTAAATATTTTCATAAATAAATTTATTTTCTAATTCCTAGTTTTCCAATTAGTGATGAATAACTTTCATAATTATTTTCTTTTAAATAAACAAGATATTTTTTACGTTGTTCAATTTTGGCAATAAAACCTCTTTTTGAATGTAAATCTTTTTTATTTTTTAAAAAGTGTGGTTTTAAATTTTCAATATCTTCAGTTAAGATGGCTATTTGAACTTCAATTGAACCAGAGTTTTTTTCACTTCCTCCAAATTCTTTAATAAGTTCTAATTTTTTTTCTTTTGAAACCATAGTGATTTTCCCTTCATAAACACGTTAAATTTAGCAAATTATATTTTAATATAATAACCAAAAATGACCTTAATGTTAATTTAAATTATATATTGTTTTTTTGCAAATGATAAAAAAATTCAATACAATTTTTTTTATCTTCTTCTATAATTTTGTTAAATCTTGAATTTATAATTATTCTTGATTCTTGAATAACTTGGATTGTATAAAAGTTATCAATCAAATCTGATTCATAGTTTAGTAATAAAATTTGATCATCATTTTTCATAGAAATTAATAGTAAACCATGATGTCAATAATCATCTATTGCTATTTTAATGAAATAAATTCCACTATGTGGTTTTATTAAGTTGTTCGGCCAAATCATTTTACTTTCACTATATTGAATTTTTGGATTATATTTAGTTAACAACAGTTCATTTATTAATTTAATTTCACCTGTTGAAATCATTTCTTTTATTGAAGAAGAAGAAACTTTGATGTTATTAATCTTTTTTGTTTCACATATAAAAGTGTTTTCAAAATAATTTTTTAAATCTTTTGCGCCTCACATTCTATTTTGTCCAAATCTAAAATCCTGTCCGACTACAAAATTTTCCACTTTATATTTTTTGATGGTGTGATCAATAAAATCTTTTGCTTGTAAAGATTTAAAATCAAAATCAAAATCAATAATTACAACAAAATCAAAACCAATTTCTGCAAGATTAATTAATCTATTTTCAAGTGTTGTGATAATTTCTTTTTCTTTGATGTTAAACAAAGTTATTCCAATTTTGTTAATTTTAGAAATTTCTTTGGCTTTGCCTAGAAGCTCCTTATGTCCTTGATGAAAAATATCAAATTTGCCAATCATAAGTGTAGATTTATTTTGAAATATCTCATTTGCGAGTTCAACTTTATAATCAAAGTTATAAATTTCCATTTAGATAATTCCCATTTCTTTTAGTTTGTGATATGTTCCATTATCTTCAACGTCTCTTGCAATATCATTAGCAATTGTTTTTAATTCTTGAATTGCATTTTCCATAGCTATTCCCATACCTGCTGTTTGAATCATTTGAATATCATTTTCTCCATCTCCAAATGCAATAATTTGATCGTTGGTAAAATTTAAAATACTAGCTAATCTTTCCATTGTTATAGCTTTATTCAAATTTTTTTCAGAAACAAAAAAACCATTATTTCAAAATGCTTGAACTGATAAAGTTGAATTACCATTTTCAAAAAAATCTTTTGAAATATTTATTATTTTTTTATTTAAACAATTAATTGTTATCAAATGAAATTGGTCTAAATTTAAATCTGTAGTATGAGAATCAAATGGTTTAAATTTACTATAAAAATCTTTTCAAAATCAATGTTTTTTAATTTGATCATATGAATAAACAAAGATGTTTTTATCATCACTTAAAATAACATTATTTATTTCACCAATATGTTTATCTAAAATTTGTTCTTTATAACTTAAAAAATCATTTATACAAAGTTTTGTACTTCAAATATTTTTCTTTAATTTTGTATCATATATAAAAGAGCCGTTTGCACCAATAAAATAATCAATATTTTCCGACAAATGTAAAGACCCAATAGAAACATGATCTCTACCTGAAGCTAAAACAACAATATAGTTATTTTTTTTTAATAGACGAAAAGTTTTTAAAACATGTTCATCAAATGAAAAAGCAGCTCCTTTATATTTTATTAATGTTCCATCAATATCAAATACAATCATTTTATACATTATTTTTTCCTAACTTATTACCAAATAATTTTCTTTTGACAACTTCCTGGTCTATTATTTCAATAATACCAATAATATCATTATTAAATTTAGAAATTATTCCATATTTATTGTTTTCTTCTTTTATAAACGTTGGTTTGCCATTTAATAAACTGGTTGTAATATCTTGGTCTATTTCAATAAATGGCAAATCAATCAATTGTTTAAAATTTATTTCAATATTATTTTTATCTAAACCATGAATTCTTGTTCTTTCTAATTCTGACATAAAAGCGCCAGTTCCCAAACTTTTACCTATGTCATGAATTAGAGATCTAATATAAGTGCCATTTGAAACTTCAACTTCAAATATTAATTTATTATTTGAAAAAGAAATGATTTCTAATTTATAAATTTCCACTTTAGATGGTGGCAGACTCACATCTTTGTTATTTCTCGCCAATTCATAAGCTCTTTTGCCATTTATTTTTTTTGCAGAAAAAATAGGCGGAATTTGGGTTATTTTTCCAATAAAGTTAGGAATAATTTGCTTTATCATTTCCAAAGTAATTTCTTTGTTATATGTATTGATGATTTTTCCCTCTCCATCATAGGTGTCGGTTTCGATGTTAAATGTAGCTTCTGCAATGTACGTTTTGTCTTTATTTGTAATATATTCAATTAATTTGGTGTCATCATCTGTAGCAACCAATAACAAACCTGTTGCTAGAGGGTCTAATGTGCCTGTATGACCAATTTTTTTGATTCCATTTTCTCTAGAAAAGTTAGAAATTGCTTTGAAACTAGAGATGCCCTTTTCCTTGTATATTAGTTTAAACATAATAAAAATTATATACTTAAAATTAACTTATTAACTTTATTAAAAAAACTTCTAATAGATATTGAAATTCTTGGGAAAACAATCATTTTGGGATGCTTCCATTTGTTGTCAAAAATAAAGATATTTCTTAATAATAAAGTAGAAAATATATATATTGCAACTAAAGAATAACATAAAACGACAATATATGGAAAAGATAGTTTTCCAAAAATTTCTCAAACCATTTGATATTGTCCTCCTACTCAATCTCCTTGAACCAATCCTGTCGCATTTCTTGTAACTCCGAATTGAGTAACAAAAATCATAATATATGCAAAATAAGAAAGTGGAAAAATAACAACATAAATGAAACTACTTAAACCAAAACCTTTTGAATTCATAATGATAATCAAAGAAGTAACTAATGTAAAATAATGCATTAAAAAATATGCTTCATTACCAAATATAAAATCTCATCCATTTGTAACGGTATAGAAATTATTATTAGCAGTACCTACACCTTCTCACATTATTTGTCCGAAAATAGTTATGGCACCTCCGAAAAAAGCGTAAGGAGCAATAATTTTCAAAACATTTCTTTGTCTATCAAATGTTAATAAAATAGAAAATAATATTGCAACAAAAGGACAAAGATCCAACAAAAAAACTTTAGAAATTTTAATATTAGTGGTATTGTTGTCTAAAGAACTGTTATATTCTCCATTAATTAAAGATGTTCCGTTTATTAGGTTCATCACATCTTCTTGATATCTAATCACTCAAAAATAAATAAAAAACACTATTCCTAAAATAGACATTGCATAATAATTATTAAAAACTTTATCAAAAAAATTGTTGAAAAATAAAATAGTCATAATACTAAAAATAGTTGCAATACCTAAATATAATCCCATAATTTTTTATTTCCTTATTTTTATTATAACTTTAAAATAAGGAAAGCATTACTCTTTTAAGAAAAAGAGTTTTCAAAATCTTCTAAAGTGGTTAGATTTTCTTCTGGAAAAATTATAGAGTTCGATCCATAGATGCCAATTATTTTTTCTTTAGAATAAATTGTTGTATCATCCACTATAATTTTTGTTATGTCAGACCCTTGACCGCTTGCATGCAATATCATAACTAAAGTGGAATATGTAGAAAACAAGAATACTTCTTTGTTGTTTGCAGGATCAGAAGCGAACACGTTGTAGATAGAATAAAATTCAAAAGGAACTTTATTATCTAAAACTTGTATTCAACTACCATCATCTCCAGGATATAAAACACTAATTCGTTTTACTAAAGTTTCCAAAATATTTTCATCAGCAGGGTGACCCTTAAATCAAACAATTATTTTATCACTTTCAGTTGGATGTTTTGAATTTGCATAATTTTTAATTGCTACTAGTGTTTTGATATTGCTATCTATTCTATCTTGAGTATTCATTTTTCCACCTGAATAAATGTAGTTTTTATGATTATTCATTTGTTGTATATAAGAATTAGGATCAAAATCCTCTTTAATTTTTAAAATTTTTCTAATGACTATTTGGTCAAATCCCTTCATAAATGTAATGATGTCCATATTTACGGAATTATATGGAGAGAAAATATCATTTTCTACATATTTATAGTTCGGATTATTATCTGGTCTATTCATTTCTGGAATAAAATCTGTTGTAGGTAGGAAGTATTTGGTGCTATTAGGATCTTCGAAATCAATTGTCATCATAGAAGTTAAAAACAAAAGGGCGTTATTACCTTCTAAAAAAACCTCTTTACTTATTTGATTATTTTTTACTGCTTGTCTCATTAGTTTAGCGTTTGTATAATTTTTATCTTCTTCGTTGTATAGGTTGTTAGAAAGTAAAAATGATTGCTTAAATAATTGACTAAAATATTCTACTGATTTTGTTCCATCTGAAAAAAAATTCATACTTTCTAATTGACCTAGCAAAATAAATTCATTATATATTCTTAATCTATCTAAAGGAGAGTTAAAACCTCTCATATACAATGATACTTTGGCCATATAAGTGTAGTCATCAAAATAACCATCAATTTTGACATTTTTTCCAAATTTATCATAAACATTTTGTAAGAAACTTAAATTATATGAATAAGTTGCATTATTTGTCAACACAGTTTCACTAAATTCATTATAAACAACATTAGGAAATTGCTTGAAATAATCCATATCTAAGTTCAGGAGATTGATGGCATAAATTTCGATATGTTTGTCAGGATTTAATTCTAAAACTTTCATGATGTGTGCAACAAAAGAGAATCTTGTAATAACGCTAGAACCATTAATTTTATAAAATAAAACAGAGTCAGTTCGAGATTTTTCCACAGCATCTTGCATTAAAGCATCATGCGCATATCTATTTTTATTGATTTCTTCGTTTTCTCTAGTTCATCCCATCAATTTATTGCTGGTTTTGGTAGTTATGTTTTTTTCAGTTACAACTTGAGCAAAACCATAGCTACACAATGCAATTGAAGAACCTATAGCTATTGTTAAAACAGACGGAATTATAAATTTATTTTTTGATTTTTTCATACAATCACTTCCCATTAATTTGTTAATAATTTTTTATACATAAAAAAGCTAATCAAACTATTTCAAAAGAAAAAAATAGTTGCTGCAATAAAGTATTTTTTTGGGTTGATTCCCACTTGTTCATTGTTTAAAAATTGTTGATTGTTTAAAATTATTTTTACAAATAAAATGGTTGTTAAAAGTAGTGAAACAAATAAAATAAAAGCAAAAACTCCTAAAGAACTTATTCATAAAATATAATTAATGGGATCCATAAATAACTGTACACAAACAAATACAATTAAACTTGTAATGAAAATATTGAATATAGACAAGTAAATTCCAGAATTGACAACAAAAGAAAAACTTTTTTTGTTTCCTTTTTTATCTATCTGTTTTGTGGAAGTTTTCATTTTATATTTTTCTTTCTTTTAAGTAAATGAATATAAATATAAAATATGAAAGAGGTTGCAATATTCAAAAAATAAATGCCGCTATTCAAAAGGAGAATTCATTTTCTTGATTCTTAACCAACGAATTTTTATTTAAAATTATTGTTGTGTATAATATTATATTAATAACAAATGAAACCACAAAAACTACAGATAAAGAAATAAGGACAGGCACTCAAGAACCTTGAACACTATCTAATAAATAAATTGTAGTTCCTGTTACAATTACTACAAATAAAATAAAATTTAATATTGATAAGACAATACCTGTTGTTAAAGTGGCAACTATTCTTTGGTTTTTCATAGTTCTATTATAAAGTAATTTTGAAAACTTCTTCTAAAATATTTATTTATTTTTAGAAAATAGTGTTTTTAAATAAATAATTTTGTATAATACTTTATAAGTTACTTTTTGTAACCATACCAAAGAGGTTAATATAAGATGAAAATCACCTTAAGGATGAGAATTTAAAAATTAGGAGATGCAATGATTGCAATAATTAAAACTGGTGGTAAACAACTACTTGTAGAAAAAGACTCAATTATCTATATAGAGAAAATTGAAGGAGAAGCTGGAGACAAAGTTGTTTTTGATGAAGTTCTAGTTATGGGAGATAAAATTGGGTTACCTCTTTTAGAAAACACAACTGTAACAGGTCTTATTGAAAAACAAGGAAAACACAAAAAAATTGTAGTTTATCGTCACAATGCTAAATCAACACACAAAAGAAAGCTTGGTCATCGTCAACCTTATACTCGTGTAAAAATAATTGAAATGAAAGGTTAGGTGATAGAATATGGCAAAAACAAAAGCAGCTGGTTCTAGTAAGAATGGTCGTGATTCTGCCGGAAGACGTCTTGGTTGAAAACTAAGTGATGGTCAATATGGAAATGCGGGATCAATAATTTTTAGACAAAGAGGTACTAAGATTCATCCTGGGGATAATGTGGGTCGTGGTAATGACGATACACTTTATGCTTTAATAGATGGTTATATTAAGTATGGAGATAAAAGAAATAAAAAAATTGTTTCGGTTTATCCAGAGCGTATAACAACACCCAAAAAATAAAATTGTTTTGAAATCAAAAAAAATTTATTACTTTTTAAAATATTTTTAAAAACCCATGTTTGGGTTTATTTTTTTGTAATTTATATATTATTGTATAATTAAATTGTAGATATAAGTTTTAACTTATAGTTAATTCTAATATTTATTTTATGAAAAAGGATGTGTATTATAAAATCGATAAATGTATATAGTGAAATTGGAACTTTAAAAAAAGTTTTAGTTCACACCCCAGGAAAAGAAATAGAATATATTTCTCCGGATAGGTTAGATGAATTATTGTTTTCTGCTCTTTTGGAACCAACTCAAGCAAGAAAAGAACACAGTGATTTTATTGAAATATTAAAAAATGAAGGTGTTGAAGTCGTTCAACTAGTTGATTTAGTAGCAAATACTTATGATCAAGCAGATGATTCTAAAAAGGAATTATTTTTAGAAACTTGATTAAATGAAGTTGAACCTAAAATCAAAACTCAGGAAATACGAAATAAAATAAAAAAATATATTTTAAACATAAAAAACACCAAAGAGTTAATCTCTACTTTGATGTCTGGAATTTTAGCCAAAGAATTAGGTGTTGAATATGAACATGAATTAGTTGTAGATCCTATGCCTAATTTATATTTTACTAGAGATCCTTTTGCATCCATTGGTGATGGAGTAACTATACATAAAATGAAGTATAAAACTAGAAGAAGAGAAACGATTTTTTCAGAATTTATTTTTCAAAATAATAATGAATTTAAAGATATTTTTCAATATTCTAATAGAGATGACAAAAATACCATTGAGGGTGGAGATGTTTTTGTATATGATTCAAAAACATTGGTTGTTGGAGTTTCTGAAAGAACTGAAATAGAAGAAATAGAACTTATTGCAAATAAATTAAAGGAAAATAAGAATAATTCTTTTGAAACGGTAATTGCAATTAATGTTCCAAAAAAGAAAAATTTAATGCATTTAGATACATGATTAACTATGTTGGATTTTGATAAATTTTTATATTCTCCAAATATGATGGGAACTCTTGAATTTTGAAAAATAAAAATAAATGGAGATGATCATTCTTTGGTGAAATTAAATAGTTCTTTGGAAGAAATACTTTTTGAAATAATTGGTAAAAAACCAATCCTAATACCTGTTGCTGGAGAAAATGCTGGACAATTATCTATTGATCTTGAAACACACTTTGATGCAACAAACTACTTAGTTATAAGGCCCGGGGTTGTGGTTGGTTATAGCAGAAATGTAAAAACAGAAACCGCTCTTAAAGAACACGGAATAACAGTGTTATCTTTCAATGGAAATCAGTTATCTCTTGGTATGGGTTCATCACGTTGTATGTCTATGCCCTTGATAAGAGATAGAAATAATAGAAAATAAAAAAATAGAAAATAAAAAAATTAAAAAAAGGAAAAAAATATGGCTATTAATTTAAAAGGAAGAAGTTTAGATTCGCTTTTAAACTTTAAAACTGAAGAGGTAAAATATCTATTAGATTTATCTATAGATTTAAAAAAATCAAAATCACAAGGACTACAAACTTTAAATAGACCTTTCATTGGTAAAAACATAGCAATTATGTTTCAAAAAGACTCAACTAGAACACGTTGTGCTTTTGAAGTTGCTGGTGCTGATTTGGGGGCTGGTGTAACTTATATAGGTCCTCAAGGATCTAATTTTGGTAAAAAAGAATCAATAGAAGATACAGCGAAAGTTTTAGGAAGATTCTATGATGGAATTGAATTTAGAGGATATGCACAATCAGACATAGATGCCCTTGTAAAGCATTCTGGAGTACCAATTTGAAATGGCTTAACAGATGAAGAGCACCCTACACAGATAATTGCTGATTTTATGACAATGAAAGAGGAATTGGGTGATTTGAAAAATAAAAAAGTTGTTTTTATTGGTGATATTAAAAACAATATGGGTCACTCAATGCTTATTGGAGCTGCCTTTACAGGTATGCATATAACATTGTGTGGACCAAAAAGTTATCACTCTGAAATTAGAAAAAGTGTAATTGAAGATTGCCAAAAACTTTTTGAAAGAAATGGTGGTTCTTTAACATTTAGTGATGATAAAATGAAAGCCGCTGAAGGTGCTGATGTAATTTATACAGATGTTTGAGTTTCATTAGGTGAAGCATTTGAATTATTTGATGAAAGAATTGGTGAATTGCATGATTTTCAGGTTGATATGAAAATGATAAAAAAAGCTAAAGAAAATGTAATATTTTTACATTGTCTACCTGCATTTCATGATAATCACACTGATTTTTCAAAAGATATTGCAAATAAATTTGGTAAAAAATATCCTCTTGTTAAAAATGGTGCTATGGAAGTTACTGATGAAGTATTTCAATCAAAATATAATAAAGCGTTTGACCAAGCAGAAAATAGATTACATTCAATTAAAGCGATTATGCTTGCTACAATAGGTTATTAATTGTTATGTCTAGAATTGTAATTGCATTAGGTGGAAATGCTTTGGGAAATAATCCTGACGAGCAAAGAAATCTAGTTAAAATCCCAGCAAAGAAAATCGTTTCTTTGATTAAAGATGGTCATCAAGTAATTGTTGGTCATGGAAATGGTCCTCAAGTTGGAATGATTTTTAATTCTTTTTCAGATGCAAAATCATTTAATGCAGAAACTGCATTAGTTCCATTTGCAGAAGCAGGTGCAATGTCTCAAGGTTATATTGGGTTTCATTTGATGACTGCAATACAAAATGAGTTTTTTAAATTGAATATTGATAAAGAATTGGTTTATTTTTTAACTCAAACAATAGTTGATGAAAATGATCCTGCATTTAAAAATCCTACAAAACCAGTAGGTCCTTTTTATAAAAATTTAAAAATGTGTGAAAAAAACAATCCAAGTAGTATAATTGTAGAAGACGCCGGAAGAGGATTTAGGAAAGTTGTTGCAAGTCCAATGCCAATAGATTTTATTGGTATTGAAACTTTCAAGAAAACAGTTGAATCTGGAGCTTGTGTTATTTTGGCTGGTGGCGGTGGCATTCCAACTATTAAAAATGATTATGGATATAAAGGGGTAGATGGAGTTATTGACAAAGATTTTGCATTATCTAAAATAAGTGATAAACTTGATGCTGATATATTGATTATTTTAACAGCTGTTGAAAAAATATTTATTAATTATAATAAATCAAATCAAGAATCATTGAATTTAGTGACTATAAGTCAACTTGAAAAATATATTGAGGATAATCAATTTGCTCCTGGGAGTATGCTTCCTAAAGTTCAAGCAGCTATTGAATTTGTTAAAAAAGACAGTAGACGTGTTGCTATTATTGCAGATTTGAATAAAGTTCAAGAAGCTTTAGATGGAACGTCCGGAACAAGAATAATATATTAATTTAAATATCGTGAAAGGAATTTAATTATGTCCAAAAAAATTATGACAAAAAAATCAAAAAGCAATGATTCGCAAGAAAGCATTGCTAACGCACCTCTAAAGAAAAAAATTTCCTTTTTTTCAGCAATGCTTGTTGTTGTTGGTTCTTCTGTAGGGGCAGGAATATTCTTGAAATCAAAATCGGTTTTGGAAGGTTCTCATGGTAGTTTGGTTTTAGCTATTTTTACTTGAATAATAGCTGCTTTTGCAGTTATTGCGATGGCTTTATCTTTAATTGAAATAGCAAGTGCTAGAAATGACAATTTATCTTTAATTGGATGATGTAAAACTTTTAATTCAAGATTTATATATAAGGCCTCTAAGAATTTTATGTTTTATATATATTTGCCTTTAACTTACTTTTTTATGCCATTATATTTCATAATACAATTACAAGATGGAATTGGAGTTTGGACTCATAGTACAATTACGGATGGCCAAGCATCCTTGGCACCTTTCTCATTTGGAACAAATGTAGATTGATTGATATGACTATTTATTATCTTTGGAATAATGAGTTACTTTACAATTGTTTCGGGATATTCTTCTAGAGCTGGTAATGTTCAAAATTTAGCAATAACAGCCGTTAAATTTATTCCTTTGGTAGTAGCTGCAATAATTGGATTCGTTTTTGTTGGTGTAGGCGCTACACCTGATGAACCAATAACTCCTGGTTTTAAACCAGAAGTAGAAGTTAATTCTTTAGCATCTATGACTCCTGGATTCGGAATGTTTATTGCGATGGCTGGAATATTCTTTGCATATGATGGGTTTTATGTAACATCAGGTTTACAAACTGAAATGGCTGAACCTAAAAAAACTCCAATGGCTATTTTGTTTGGTTTAGGAATTGTAACAATAATTTATTTAACAATTGCAATATCAATGTCTTTAAATGGTGATGGATCATTCTATGGATTTGGATCATGATTAATGGAAAGTGGTCAAGGATGAGTTTTTGGAGTTGTTAATATTTTAATAGCGATTGGTATTTTGGGTATTATTAATGGGTTTGCCATGTGAGCGCCAAGATTTATTGAAGATTTAGTCCAAGAAGATGAATTACCATTTTCTTCAAAATTTAAAAATAAATTAAATCCTCATAAACCAAAAATTGGAATTATGTACTCTCTTGTAATGTCTATACCAATTGTTTTATTATTTACTATAATTGGTGTCTTTGCTTATATACCTGGAGGGTATGAAGGTGCTGAATATGGATCAGGGATGGAAAGTTTGTATAATTTTGCAGATTTAATGGCCAATTGAACAGCTTTATTCACCTTTGCATTCATTGTAGCTTCTATATATGGTTGTTTAAAGAATAGAAAAACTAAAAAAATAGTTACTGAACAGAAAAAATACTTTAAGCCAATGGCTATTATGTCAATTATAATAATGTCAGTTGCCTTATTTGTAACAATTTTTGCTCCAATATTTGATCTTATGGCAATATTCTATTTTAAAGAATTAACAAATGAAGAAATAATTAGTAGAGTTATGTTGGTTGTTGTATTAATTTTATTTTTAGCACTAACCTTTTTACCAACATTTATTGAAGATTACTTCAATAAGCGTAAAGGCATCTTAACTGGTGATAAAGTTCAAGCTTTAGAATAGTTAATTTTAAACATATAAAACAATTAAAAACATCGTCTTAAAGAGGTGTTTTTTTATTTTGAAAGAACATATTTACCTTAAATAATTAAGGATTTTAGTGATTATCTATCGAAATATTTTAAATATTGTATTCTTAATTTAATATAATTCACACCCTTCGGAATAGACAATGATTATAGTTCTGATATTTTTAATGATGATTACATTATTGACGCGAATCATGAAAAATACCAACTACAAAACACTATCATAATCTTTAGTTAGTATAGACTCATCAAAGAGAATTTAATTACTTGAATGTTGCAATCGCAAGAACACAATCTAAAATGATAATTTTTAAATTAATTAAACATGATGACATTTATTAATGCTTCATTAAATAAAAATTTAACAATATTCTATGAAAAAAGTAAATAGACATCTTTGACAATGCAAAATATATTAATAATATTTTGTTTGATAAAATTTGTCAACTTTAATTAACTTGATAAGTCACATCAAGATTAAATATATTGATTTTAATGTTAGTTAAAGATATTAAAAATATATAATTTTAATATGAACAAACTTATTTCCAATTATTTAAAACCAGAAAATATTGATGACATAATTGGTCAATCTCATTTATTGAACAAAAATGGAATTATTAAAAAAATGATAGAAAATCAAAAATTATTTTCTTGTATTTTTTATGGACCTCCAGGAACTGGGAAAACATCAATGGCAATATCTATATCTAATACTTTAGATATTGAATATGCTTTATTCAATCCCACAATAAACAAAAAAAATGATTTGGACAAACTATTAGCTAAACATGTTAGTGATAATTACTTTGTGATAATTATTGATGAATTTCATAGAATGAATAAAGATAAGCAAGATATCTTATTATCCTATTTAGAAAAAGGAAATTTAATTGTCTTTGGAACCACCACGGAAAATCCGTTCTTTGTAGTTAATCCGGCGATAAGAAGCCGGTGTCAAATTATTCAATTAAAACAATTGAACAAAAGCGAAATTCTTGAAGGGTTAATTAAGATTTCAAAGAAATTAGGGATGAATATTTCTAAAGAAGCATTGGAAATTATTTCTTTAAACACAGATGGTGATTTAAGAAAAGCAATTAACACATTAGATGTTATTAATTCGTTATATAAAGATGTGGAAATTACACAAGAAATATTGAATGAGGTAAGTCCACTAACTTCATCACTATCGGCAAATTATGGTGATGAATTTTATGATCTGCAATCAGCATTTCACAAATCAATTAGAGGTAGTGATCCTGATGCAGCAATTTATTATTTATCAAGACTAATTAAAGCGGGTGATTTAATTTCTATTTCTAGAAGAATTATTGCTTCATCTTATGAAGATATCGGACTTGCAAATCCGACACTTCTTTCCAGAGTGGTTCTTGCTATGGAAGCAGTTGTCAAGGTTGGATTTCCTGAAGCGCACCAAATTTTAGCAACTACTGTTATTGAGATGTGTTTGTCTCCGAAATCTAATTCTGCTTACTTGGCAATCAATAAAGCGCTCTCAAGTCTTGAAAATGGTGAGTTATATCGTGTTCCAACACATATAAGAGACCAAAGTTACAAATCACATGCAAAATTAGGCATTGTGGGTTACAAGTATCCTCACGACTTTAAAAACTCGTGAGTAGCACAACAATATTTACCAAATGAAATCAAACATAACCAATATTATCAACCCAATCCAGATAGTAAGTTAGAAACAAGAATGGTTGAAGTTTGAAATAATAATAAATGAACAAAATAAAAGCACTTAACTTAAAGTGCTTTTATTTAATTTTTTTTGGTGATTAATTAAAATCATTGGTGGAGATGCCGGGAGTCGAACCCGGGTCCAAGATAAAAACAGAGTTATTCATCTACAGTTTAGATTATTTATATTTTACAACTATCTATTATTTAAATAAACAAAACTAATTAGTAGAGGCTGATTTAAAATTCTTTGGGCTTTAATCAAATCCACCCTCATATCCTAAAATAATATTATTTAAAGCCTAGGAAAGCAATAATAACAACTAGTCGCTAGATTAAGCAAATACTAGATTTGATTGGTTTGAAGAAAACGCAATGTTTGAGTAATCTTCGTTTGTTTGTTCTTTTCCGTTTATAAAAAAGCCTAAGTATTTATAGTCTACTACACTACTGCAAAATAACAAGCCTCAAACTTGTCGAAACCTTTACATCCCCATTTTTTTATAAAATACTTTTCAATCTTTTCTTTTCATCGCGTTCAATTATATAAGATCTTTTATCTGATTTATTTCTTCCTTTTCCAAGTCCGATTTCAAGTTTTATATTTCCGTTATCTCATAATAAAGATAGTGGAATGATTGAATATTTATATTTTTGTTGTTTTGTTAAAATTTTGTTTAATTCACTTCTGTGTAAAAGTAATTTTCTTGCTCGAGTTTCATCTCCTTCAACTAACATATATTTTGAAATATGCATATTTGAAACAAACAACTCATTTTTTAAAAATGAACAAAAAGAATTTTTTAAATTTACATTATTGGCTCTAATAGATTTAACTTCTCAACCTAACAAAGACATTCCGCAAACATATTTTTCAATTATTTCATAATCAAAATTAGCGATTTTATTTTTACTTATAACTTTAGACATTTCAACTCATTTTAACATTTTTATTTTATCACAAATAATACACACTTTGTTTATCTTGGTGTAAAAAGAATTTATTGAGTTATGGCAATTACTCCATCTACCTTACCTTCTAATTTTGAAACAGATGTTATTTTTATTGAGATAATATCTCCCACAGTATACTCTTTATTGTCGTTGTATAGTTTTAAACCATTATTAGAAAGATTGTAAGGTCCATAAGGAATATTTGTGACATGGACAAATCCACAAACCTTGTCATCAAAATCCACAAAAATTCCAAATTTCTTAATTGAAACTATCATTCCTGTTTTTATGTTGCCTATTTGCTTTTCGTAAAATTCAGCTTTTTTAACATCATAAATTTTTCTTTCAATAGAGACAGCCAATTCTTCTTGTTTGGATGATTGATTGCAAATCAAATCGATTTTACTTCCTATTTCTTGAATGTATGATTTATTTTTTTTGATAATCACTTCTCATATAATTCTATGCAAAATTAAATCAGGATATCTTCTTATGGGTGAAGTAAAGTGAGAATAATATTCAGATGCTAAACCAAAATGACCAATATTATTCGAATCATATTTTGCTTTTTGCATTGTTCTTAATAAAGATATTTTAATTAAATCATCAAATCTAATATCTTTGATTTGATGAATGGCTGCAGAAAAATCAGTAGGTTTTCCTGAAACTGGTATTTTGACATTAATTTTTAAAATGTTTACAATTTCTTGTAACAATGTTATTTTTTCAATACTTGGTGATTCATGAACTCTATAAATACTAGGAATTTTTAAATCACTTACAATTTTCGAAACTGTTTCATTGGCAAAAACCATAAAATTTTCTATTAGAACTTCAGATGATTTTCTTTTTTTGATTGAAATACTTTTTGTTTGACCCTTATCATCTAATTTAATGATAGGTTCTTCGATTTCAAAATCAATATATCCTTCATTTTTTTTCTTTTTAGAAAGAATGTTGGAAAGTTCATAAGATTGCTCCAACATCACTAATAGATTACTATCTTTAATAATTTCTTTATCATTTCGAAAATCAGCTACTTGGTTATATGTCAAACGATGTTTGCTATTTATTACAGCAGGGAACAATTTTTTTTCGATTGCATCACCTTTTGTGTCAACTTCTAATTCCAATGCCAAAACAAAACGATCAACATTCGGATTTAGTGAACAAATTCCGTTTGATAAAACTTCGGGCAACATAGGGATTACTTTGTCTATTAAGTAAATGGAAGTAGCTCTTGAAAATGCTTGTTTGTCTATAGCGCTACCTTCTTTAACATAATAAGCAACATCGGCAATGTAAACTCCTAATTTGTAATTTCCATTACTCAGTTTTTCAACATGTATTGCATCATCAAAGTCTTTTGTAGATTCTCCATCAATTGTAACAATCAACTTATTTGTAAGATCAATACGATCAAATTCTTTATAATTTTCAATTGTTTGTGGAATTTTTTCAGATTCTGATATAACTTCGGGATTAAATTTGTCGTCAATTTCCATAGATTCTAAAAGAAGATTAATGTCAGCGTAAGGTGTATAAATGCTAGAAATATTTTTTACTACTTCTAAGACAATGTGATCATTGTTTATATTTTGAATTTTTGCTTTTATAAAAGTATCATCTTCTAGCATTTCTTTATTAGTAAAACGAAATCGATTATTTAATTTGGTATTTAATGGAATAAAATCAAAAAATCCCCTTTCGTTTTTCTTGATTCTTCCAAAAAGAAAATCATTTTTTCTTTTAATTATTTTAACTACAATACCTGTTAATGAATCTTTTTTAAAGGTGTCTTTAATTAAGATTACTTCAACTTCATCCTCATCCATTGCTCCATGAGTGTTGTTAGAAGGAATAAAAGCAGAATCATGACCAGGCACATCTACAAAACCAAATCCCTTAGGATTTATTTTAATTGTAGTAATAATTTTATCTATTATTATTGGAACAAAAAAATTCTTTTTGGCATTCTGTACAATAATTCCTTCTTTTATTAATGAATTTAAGAATATAGTTAATTCTTTATTTTGGTTAATAGGAATTCTAAATGTTTTTGCAATATCAATAAAAGTAACTTCTTTTTTTTCTTCAATAAAATTTTTTAAATCTTCAACATTAAGCATCTAAGTTCACATAAATTCTTACAACAATTGCAATTATAATTAATAAAATACCACTAATAATCATTGATCATTTAAGAAATAATTTGTAACCCTTTTCTTTTGAAACATTGAATAATTCTAAATCTGACGAACCAACTAAAGCTCCTGAAAATGAGTTAGAATCAGGCGCCATTAAAAAACCAATAAATATAAGAAAAACAGATATTGATAATAATATAATCATTAAAACTGTAGCTATCATAAAATCCTTTATTTTTCATTTAAATTATATAACAAAATTTAAATAATGAAATATAAATTAAAATTAATAGAGAAAGATGTGTAATTAAAATTATTTTAATATTTTTTTTGTTAAAATTTTAATTATTATTGGTAAAACTTATGATTTTAATTTATAATTAATATATATTAGCCCGAATGGTGAAATGGTAGACACAGCAGACTCAAAATCTGCCGAGCATTAGTTCGTGAGGGTTCGAGTCCCTCTTCGGGCACCATATGTTAAAGAGTTGTTAAATGCAACTCTTTTTCTTTATTTTTAAATATATTTAGCCTTTTTTTAGCGTTTCAATTTCTTCTTTGTAAATAGGTTCATCATTTACTCAAGGAGTTTCTAGAATCATTGGTATTTCTTGAAATTTAGGAGAATATAAAAACTCTTTTAGTGCTTTAAAACCAATAAAACCCTTACCAATATTTTCGTGTCGATCTTTATGTGAAGATAAATTATTTTTAGAATCATTTAAATGTATTACCTTTACTCATTTTAATAAATCCATTTTTTCTAATTTTAAAATAAATTCATTCAAATTATTTTTGATGTCATAGCCTGAATCTCAAATATGACATGTGTCTAAACAAATTCCTAATCTAGGATTATTTATTTTTTTAATGACATATTCTAATTCTTCAAGAGTTGAACCCAATTCAGTTCCCTTTCCAGACATAGTTTCCAATATGATTTCAACATCATTGGTTTGTGATAGTATTTCATTTAAAGACTTTATTAATGTTTGGGTTGCAACTTCTTTTCCAAATTTTAAAGATGCTCCAGGATGAAGAACTAGGTATTTAGCTCCTATGTAATTCATTCTCTTAATTTCATCTGATAAAAAAGTAATTGCAAACTCAGCTTTATCTGGATTAGAAGGATTAACAATATATGGAGCATGAACAATGATATCTTCGCTTTTTATTATATGAGAGTATTTCTCTTTGTACTCATCATATTTATATTTTTCAATTGGTGCTCTTCTAGTATTTTGTGGAGCACCCAAATAAATCATTAATGTATTGGCATTGTAAGAAATTGCTTCCTCAACTGCTCCTACCAAATAATTAGGTGCTTTAAAAGAAATGTGAGATCCTAATTTCAATATATTTACCTCAACGTTCCATTTTTATTTATTTATATTTTATATTAAAATATTAACATTTTTAAAATTAGTGTAAAGACAAAAAATTAATATTATCAATTTATATAAAATATGTGATTTTTATTAATTTTTGGATATTTAATAATATTTATAACTATAAAGTAATATAATTTTATTTAAACATAAATTCACAGTTAAATTAAGGTTAAAAATACATGAAATTCAAAAAAGATAAAATCAAAATAGAAAATAATTCTATTGACATAAAAGACTATATTAATACAAACAAAGAAACTGGTTTGACGGATGAAGAGGTTGTTAGATCTAGAGAGAAATTTGGTTCTAATGTTTTGGAGGAAATTAAAAATAAAAGTTTTATTTCTTTATTCCTTCGTCAATTAACTGAATTGATGCCTATTTTATTATTGTTTTCTGGATGTTTATCTTTAGGTCTTTCAATTTACAATAATGTTGTTGACCCTAACCAACCAGGACTTTTAATAACCTACATTCAAGCATTTGTTTTAATCTTCATTGTTTTAATTAATGCTTTATTTGGTTCTATTCAAGAACATAAATCAAATAATGCCATATCTGAATTGAAAAAAATGACTACTTCAGAAGCCAAAGTTTTAAGAAACGGCAAAATAATTATGATTCCTTCAAGTGAAATTGTAATTGGTGACATTGTTTTGGTTGAAGCTGGAGATTCTGTTTCTGCAGATTCTGTCCTTTACTCATCTGTTAATTTAAAATGTATTGAAGGTGTTTTGACAGGTGAATCTTCTGAAATAATAAAAGATGCAAATGTCTTGACAGATGAATCTTCTCCTATTGGAGAACAAATTAATAAATTATTTTCTGGAACTGATGTAATAAATGGTAGAGGTTATTCAATAGTTTCTGGAATAGGTAATAAAACAGAGATTGGTAAAATAGCTTCTTTATTAAATTCTAAGTCGTCAAGAATGACCCCCTTACAATTGAAACTACATAAATTAGGATTAATTTTAGGAATTATGGGAATAACAATTACAATTTGTACTTTTTTATTTTCTTTGTTTGTTATTGAAGGAGTTATTGTCAATGGTATGTCTGCTTTTCAACCTTCTTTATTGTTGGGGGTTTCTTTGGCTGCGGCAGCAATACCTGAAGGACTAAATGCTATTGTAAATATTATATTAGCAATTGGTGTTAAGAGAATGTCTGAAAAAAATGGTCTTATCAAGAAATTTCCAGCTGTTGAAACTTTTGGTTCAACGGCAGTTATTTGTTCTGATAAAACCGGAACTTTAACAATGAACAAAATGACTATTGTAAAATTATGAACAAATAATTCTGATTCTGAAGATGTTAATAATGTGGTTTTTAATGAAGAACAAAATTTTTTATTAAAAATTGCTTCTTTATGTACCGATTGTATTGTTAGTGAAGATGAAAGCACAAAACCATCAATAGGAGATCCTACAGAAATAGCGATCGTCAACTTGGCTTTAAATAGAGGTTTTTCAAATGAAAAATGAAATTTGGAAAATAAAAGAGTAGGAAACATTCCTTTTGATTCTGATCGTAAATTAATGACTGTTATTAATGAAATAGACAATCAAAAAATGATTATTGTAAAAGGCGCTCCTGATGTTTTGTTTTCAAGATGTAAGAACTTTGATGACAAAATGGCGTCACAAATAAATGATAGTTGAAGTAATGAAGCGATAAGAGTTTTAGCTGTTGCAGTTAAAAATTATGATGGTAAAAAATTAGAGAATTTAAATCCTAATGTTATTGAAAAAGATTTGACTTTTATTGGACTTATTGGAATGATTGATCCGCCACGTGAAGAAGTTAAACAATCCATTGTAGAATGTATTGCTGCGGGAATAAAGCCTGTTATGATTACTGGAGATCACTTAAACACGGCAGTAGCTATTGCTAAAAATTTAGGAATAATGAGATTAGAAAGTGATTTGGCAATTACCGGTGTTGAATTAAATGAATTATCAGATGAATATCTAAATGCTAATATAGAAAACTATTCTGTATTTGCCAGAGTTTCTCCTGAGAATAAAATAAGAATAGTTAAGGCTTGACAATCAAGAGATCAAGTTGTTGCAATGACTGGAGATGGAGTAAATGATGCTCCTGCTCTTCAAGCTGCAGACATTGGTTGTGCTATGGGAATTACAGGAACTGATGTTTCAAAAGGTGCAGCTGATATGATTCTTACAGATGATAATTTTGCAACAATAGTTGAATCAGTTAAATCTGGTAGAAGTATTTATGACAATATAAGAAGAATTGTTAAATTTCTTTTAAGTTCTAATATTGCTGGTATTGTTTCTATTGTTGTCGGAATGTTTATTTTTTATGTTGCTTTTGAAGCAATGGGTTGAGGGAAAATATTGCCAGGTGATTACTCTGGTATAAGCTTTGACAAAAGTGATGCTGATTACTTAAATAAAAATATTCGTTTCCAAACAACACTAACAACCATTCAAATATTACTTAACCATATTGTTATAGAGAGTCTCCCTGGCGTCGCCCTAGGAACACAAAGAACAACGTCGTCTTTAATGGATAAAAGACCTAGATCAAAATTTGAATCTTTACTTGCCGATAGATTATTATTTCAAATATTATTTTCAGGAATTATAAGTGGATTCATGACTATTCTAGGTTATGGATTAGGTGCTTATGTTGCCATTAGTATTGGTGCTCCTGGTTTAAGATTTTATTATGGTTCTATAGCAGCCTTTATGACAATTACAATTGGCGGAGTTTTGAAATCAATTAGTATGTCTTCTTCAATATCAATTTTTAAAACTAAATTTGAAGAAAATAAATGAGTATACTTAGCTTCATTTATTTCATTCATTATAATTACTTTAGCAATTATGGTTCCGCAACTTTCAAATGTATTTGCTGAAAGACCTGATTTTAAATTAGATTTATCAATAGTGACAGAACAACAACTTTCTACAATTTTTGGAGGAAAGAAAAGTACTGATTTAGCTCATTGATCAATTTACCTAATTGGTTTATGTGGAGGAACAATACCCTTTTTTATTTTGGAAATGGAAAAATACATTGAAACAAAATTCTTTTCAAAAGAAGCTGCAGAACATATTACAAAATTTGAATTGATTCAAAAACCAATTTATAAAAAATCTTATTTTAAAAAAACATGAAATAAGCATAAATAATTGCAAATTAAATTATCTTTAACTTTTAAATAAAAAGATTGATGTATATCAATCTTTTTTTATTTTCATTATTACATAATTTTTATTTTATTAATTTATAATTATTTTATGAATAAAAATTACTATAAAATTTTGGGTGTTACAAATGATGCAACTCAATTAGAAATTAAAAAAGCATATTTTGCAAAAGCAAAAATGTATCATCCTGATGTTTGCAAAGATAAAGATGCCGAAGAAAAGTTTAAAGAAATTTCAACAGCCTATGAAACTTTAAAAGATGAAGATTCTAGAAGAAAGTATGATCAACATATTAATGGTTCTAATAACTCTTCTTCAACTTATGAAAATTCATCTCAATCTTCAGATATTAATTACAATGTTTTACACACAATGTTTTCTTCTAATTCAAACGAAGATTTATATTTTTTCAATCTTTTAAAAAATAATTTTGAAACAGAACAAGAAACAATCGCGGCTTATTCATATTTTTGACTTTCTTTTTGATCTGGTGGAAAAGGAACTATTGACATGTTAAAAAATAAAACTACTTCTAAGATATTTAAGGCATTTTGTTCTAATTATTTCATAAAGCAAATCAAAGAATCCTTGAATAAAGAGGTACAAAACGATGATGAAAAAAGACAAGCTATTTTATCAATGAAAAAATCTTTACAAAAAATAAGTGCTAGTATCCCTGATAAAAATATCAACTCTCAAGCTAGTTACAATTGAATGATTAAATTAATTAATGATGAAAATATTTTTGATAATGAAAATCAAATGTATTACTTTTTATTGGTTTCTGGTGATGTGTTTGATGTATTGGTAAAGTTTGAAAAAATATTTGATGGTGCTGATATTAAAGCAAAATCACACTATAGCAATAATGTTAAAATAAAAAGAGGCGGAGGAATATTTAGTTCAATTCTTTTGATTATTTTATTGTTTGTAATTTTTGATGTATTGTTTTTTAGATAGGTTTTTTTGGTTTTCAAAAAAATATTTTTTCAAAATTTATATAATGCTATAATTAAAATTCAAGGAGAATAAATTATGAAGAAATTTTATTGTTTATATAATAGAAATAATTTGCCATTTTCATGGAAATTGAAGCAAGCGAATGAAAAACCTATTGCTCATTTTAAAAGTAGAGAAGATTGTTTGAATTATTATCTTGCTTTAGAAAATATAGGAATTATTTGATTTCAAAAATCTAGTTCTAAAGCAACTAAAAAAGAAAATTTAAAAGATTCTTTTGATGGTTACATTAAAACAACTAAAATTGATAATAAATTGAAACATGTTATTGGTATTGTTCCAAATATTTCAGAAAATTCAGCAAGAATTTTGAAAAGAAATTTATTTCACTCATTACAAATTGACTCTGAAACTGGTAAAGATTTATTTGTTGAAAAAGGAATAGACAGAATTAATAAAAATAAAAATTCATATTTAATTTTTGATAATGATGTGGCCGAAGAAATAATGAGTGAATATGATGAAAAAACTCAAAAATTTAATCCTAATCCAGAAAAAAAAGAAACTTCTTCTTCTCCAGAATTATTAAGAGATATAATCAAAAAATCTGTTCCTACAAATATGGATCAAAAATTTGATGAACAAGACATTGTTTTAAAACCAGAGAAGGAAAATATTGAATACAATGAAAAAGACATTGTTTTAAAACCTGGAGTTCAAAATATTGAATATAATGAAATAGAAACAAATAATTTTTCTGGACATACAGACACTAATGAATTTATTAACAATTATGGTTCTTCAAATTATACAAATATGAATTCACAAGATAATTTTTATTATGATGATGATTATGTTGAAGATAATTATAATGAATACAATGAAAATTATGCAAACCATTATTATCAAAATGATTATATGTCAGATTGAAATTATTTTGGGGTTAATTTAAATGACTTTAACTTTCAAAATGATTTTGAAAACTATAAATTTAAGTTACAACCAATAAATCAACAAGATTTTTTAAATAACAATTTTCAAAATTACTTTAATAATAATGGTAAAATATTAAAAAATAACTTCTATACATGAAATAGAGATGGGGCATTCAATATGAATTCAAATAAAAATCAATTTAACGGAAATACAAACAATGATGTTTGAGTTCCTGCTAGTCAAAATCCAAATATGCAAAGAGCTTATGGAACTGTAGAATTCACCGCTGTTCCTAACCAAACTTTAAATACAGAAATAAACCCACTAGGGACAAGTACAATGATTTTTAATCCTTATGCAATGCAAAACACAATGAGTAATGGTTACTCTCACCCAAGTATGAGTCCTGAAACAATTATCCAACCAGTTATCCAACCAGTTATCCAACAAGTTGTTAAAACAGTGTATCAACCACAGCCACAACCACAACAACAAGTTACCAGAGTTTTAGAACCTATTATAAATGAACCTATTATGGCAAATGGAAGTTATCCATATGGTGATTATTCTCAATATTCACAAGTAAACACAAATTCATTGTCAACAGCGAAAACAAATGAAACTTCAGAGTTTAAATTCAATAATAATGATTCAGAAGTTAGAGTTAAAGAAGCAAAAACTCAAACAAAAGTTCAACCACAAAGACCTTCTCCTGAAGTGAAGAAAACAAAACAATCTAAAATGAAGAAAACAAAAAGCAAAAAAAGTCTTTACACATTATTAGCTATTTCTTCATTAGTTATGTTAGGTGTATTAGTGGTGATAATCCTATTATTTAGTGGTGTAATTATTATTTAATTAAATTAAAATAAATCTAAAAAACACAAAAGTGTTTTTTTTGTTTTTGCTCATAATATTTTTTTATTTGTAATTTAAAATGTTTTATTAAAACTTATTATGTTTGTAATGTCTAACAATTAAAACAATAATATATGTTATGGCGGTAATTGAACCGACAAATAATCAAATGTCAGCAAAATTAAAAGTTCCACTAAAGAAATTAACTCCTTGCAATCATGGGATGAAAATAATATCTTTTACTGCGCCATCAAACATTGCTCTATCTAGGAAATTACCAAAAGTTCCTGCAAAAGTAAAAGCAATGGCAAAGATTAATAGTTTATCATGTGAATAAAGTGCAAACAAAGCACAAACTATAAATATGAAAACACTAAAAACATGTAATAGTCAAGTTGGAAAAAGTCCTCCAAACACTGTGACTCCATAATTAGCTACAGATCTAATTCCGAATAAAACATAATCTTTTGAATTTGTTGAATCTCCTTGTCATTTGCCGTTTTCATCAGGTTCACTTCTTCACTCAAATAAAAATGTTTTAGTCAGTTGATCTATTAATATCAAAGCAAGTATTAATCCAAAAAAAATAGAAAGATTAATTAATATTGATTTTCTATTTTCTGTGAAATGTTTTTTGTTGTAGCTCAAGAATGAGTCGTAATATTTTTTAACCATAATTAAAATTATATATATTTTTTAATAAATGTTAAAATAATATAAATATAAACTAAGGATTTATGATGGAAATTAAAAAATATATAGCTCAATATTTTTTTATCGCTGATGCAATAATAAAAAAATATAAACCAAATAGTATTGTTACTGTGCAATTTTTTCAAAGAAATGATGATGTTTTATTATCTGGAATGAAAGAAGTTTTGGCATTATTAAAAAAATATACTAACACTTCAAAGTATGAAATTAAATATTTAAAAGATAAGACATTAATTAGTAATTTAGAACCTGTTTTGCAATTAACTGGTCATTATAGAGATTTTGGAATTTATGAAGGTGTTATAGATGGAATTTTGGCTAGATCAACATCTATTGCAACAAACGCTTACAGATGTATTAAAGCTGCTGGTAAAAAGAATGTTGTTTATATGGGTGATCGTGGCGATCATTACTTAAATCAAGGAGTAGATGGTAAAGCTGTTGAAGATTCGGGAATAATAGGGCATTCAACTTATATAGGAGCTCAAGGTAAAGAAGAGGTTATTTTTGGTTCAATTCCTCATATTTTGATTCAACATTTTGGTGGTGATTTAGTTTCTGTTATGAAGGCCTATGTTGAAACATTTCCTAAGGAGCAGGAATTTATTGCTTTAGTTGATTTTAATAATGATGTAATTTCAGATTCTTTATTGGTTTTAAATGAGCTTGGTAAAAAATTATCAGGTGTAAGGATTGATACTTCGATTAATATGGTTGATAAAATGTTTGCCAATGAAACACCACAATATGGTGTAAATGTTGAACAAGTTAAAAGATTAAGAGAAGCTTTAGATAAAAACAAAGGCAAACATGTGAAAATAATCGTTTCTTCAGGCTTTAATGCACAAAAAATAGCTGATTTTGAAAAAAATAAAGCGCCAGTTGATTCGTACGGGGTTGGCGAGTCTATTTTGAAAATTAATATTGGATTTAGTTGCGATGCTGTTTTATTGGATGGAATTAAACTTGCTAAAGAAGGTAGAAAATATCAAGAAAACAAAAAACTTATACTCTTTAAATAGTTACTTATTTTAAATTTCTGACTTTTGTATCAAACATTGTCGTTTTCTTTTTAGGTTCAACATTTTTATTAAGTAAACCAATAAATTTTGTAACATGATCAACCATTCCTACAATTGTTACAACGGAATCAAAATTTAATTTAATTAATCCATCAGGAAGAGTGCTTTTTAAATTATCTTTTACTAGAACAATAGTGATTCCTTTTTTGTTCAATTTTAAATCTTTCAAGGGAATACCGATATAGTTTTCGTTTTTCACTTTTGTTGAACCAATTACAAATCCATCACCTAACTCTTTCAAAGAGTGTGAAAAATTAATAAAATTTGCATTAGTTGCAATTAGTGCGGTTCGAGTTCCTGATTCTTCTTCAGGTCTAATGATGACATCAACACCTATTTGTCTTAATACTCTAGCATGTCTATGAGTCTTTGCTCTTGCAATAATATGTTTTATTTTAAGTTCTAGTAAAGCGGCAATAATTTCAATATTATCTCCCACACCAACTATTACAGTATCAATATCACTAATACCAATAGCTTTTAATGCATTCATGTCAGCTGCATCTAAAATAACAGAACTTATTGTTTTGTCTTTCAATTTGTTTAACTTCAATTCATCTTTATCAATTGCTAAAACATTTTGTTCTAAATCAACTAATTTTGAAACAACGGCACTACCGAAACGACCTATTCCAATAACACATATATCTTTTCTAGACATAACTGCACCTCGCATATATTTTTAAATATAATTTTAACATTATTTTATTAGTATAATACTTAAATATGGAAAATAAAAATAAAAATAACATAAAAATTAAAAGTTTTTTTAAAAAAATTAAACAATTCTTTTTTCATTTGTCTAATGTAAAAATAATTTTTATTGCTTATTTTTTGGTCACAATTATTAGTTCGTTATTGTTGTTAACTCCATTTTCACATTATGAAGGTGTTGAAGTTCATTATATTGATGCTCTGTTTACTGCAGCTAGTGCTTTTAGTGATACAGGTTTAGTAACTGTTGTCACCTCAGAAACTTGATCTATGTTTGGTCAAGCAATAATAGCGATTTTAATTTTATTGGGTGGAATTGGTATATTCGCTGTGAAAGTTTATGTTTTTAATTTTATTTTTCGACAAAAATTAAACTTATCTACTAGAAATATATTGAGTCAAGAAAGATCTTCAAAAGATGCAAATTTTTCTAAAAAAACAATAATTGTTTCAGTTAGTTTAATTTTAATTTTAATTACTATATCTTCTTTTATTCTTTCTTTTATTTTTTATTTTGAAATACCAACAGAATTAAGTCCTGAAAATAATCCTGTTGGAAATATTGGTTTATCAATTAGATTTGCTATTTTTCATTCCATTAGTGCAATAAATAATGCTGGATTTGACATAATCGGTAGTACATCATTGGCACCATATTATTCAGCATATTCTATTCAAATAATTTTTTTAATTTTATTTATAATTGGTGGAATAGGGTATCCAGTTATTTATGATACATATTCTTGATTAGTTCACAAAATTAAAAGGTTACCTGGAAATCCTCCGGCATTTTCTTTGTTTTCAAAAATAAGTTGTATTTCTTATTTAACCATTTCAATTACTGGTTTAATATTTGCATTTGCATTTGAAACAACATCCGTTAGAAGTTTGGATGGAGATGAAGTTCCCTTGTGACAAAGTGATATTGGAGATACTGGTTCAAAATTTATGGCAATATTCTTTAATACATTTTCAACACGAAATGCTGGATTTGCAACAATTGATCTGAAACATTTATCAGAACCAACTATTATTCTTTACGTGATAATGATGTTTATAGGTTCTGCTCCCTCTTCAACTGCTGGAGGAATAAGAACTACTACAATAGCGCTTATAGTTCTTTCAATATGATCAAAAATTAGAGGTACACCTAGTGTTAGGGTTTTTAATAGAAGAATTCCTCAGGAAACAACCAATACTGCTCAAATAGTGTTTTCTATTTCAATTTTTATCATTTTTATAACTTCTTTTATTACAATGTCATCTATTCATAATGATTCTCTTCAAAACTTTGGTTATATTGATATTTTATTTGAGGTTTCTTCTGCTTTTGGTACAACAGGTTTATCAACGGGACTAACACCTAGTTTGAATGGTATCTCAAAAATAGCAATTATTCTTACTATGTTTATAGGTCAACTTGGAATATCATCAACAATACTAGTTTGAAAAGGTAATAAAAATAAGCAATTTACCTTCGATTATTTAGAAGAAGATATTGCTATAGGTTAATTTCGCTTATAATTTAAGTTAGTGATATTTTAATCAAAAAAAGAGAGGAAAATTAATGAAAAACAAATCTAAATATTTTTCTTTAGTTTTTAGTTCTTTAATGCTTTCTTTATCTTTGATTAGTTCAATGCTTTCAAATATTATACCTTTTATAATTGGATCATCATTTTTAAGAATTGATATTGCTATAGCTTTTATATCTTTGTCATTTGTGGTGACTGGTTGAAAATATGGGTTAATAACACTTTTGAGCAATTTTATTATTCACCCTTTTCTACCTGGGACAAATATTGGTTTTATTGAATTATTCTTCGTTGGTAAAATAGTATTTGTTGTTACTTGCTTGCTTTTTATATGTTTCAATTTTATTTTTAAAAAAATATTAAAAAACAAGAAGATGTTTGCAATTTTCTTTTTTTCATCATTTATTACAACGATAATTATGATTGTTTTAAATGGAATTGTTTTTACACCAATATTTTTTAATATTATTTCCAATCAAAATCTCTCAATAAATTTTATAGAATTAATGAAACAATATGAATTTAGTGGAATGCAAGTAATTTTAATACTTCCTAATTATTGAGCTGGAATTGTTTTGGTTTATGGAACTTTTAATATATTTTCATTAGGTATTAATTCTGTGTTATTATCAAGTTTAATTGGTGTAAATCAATATATTTGTTAAATATCATCAATATTCATCTTAAAATTTAATATTTTTAGTTTTTTGTTTATAATTGTTTTATATTAATATTGATATAAATAATTCTCTTATTTTATCAAAAGACATAAACAAGGAGAATATATGAATTTACCATTTATACCATCTAGAGAAATTATTGGTTTTGAAACTGCTCCTATGACTCTAGAAGTTGGTCGTAAAAAATCTATAAATTCTATAAATGTTTCGAAAAGTATTTTTTATAATAAAATAGTTATCGTTGCTCAAAAAAACATCAATGCATCAACTATTAAGGAAAAGGATGAACTTTATGAATATGGAATTCAATGTAGTGTAACTAATACTGAACCAATAGTGGGCGGTCATTTAAAATTACATTTAATTTGTGAAAAAAGAGTTAGAGTAATAAATATTGATCCTTTAGCGGTGGATGGCGAAGGTGTAGGTTTTTTTTCTGGAGAATTTATTGAAGATCAAGTTAATGAAGATGTTTCAGAGAAAGAATTAGCTATTTATGTGGACAAGATTGATACAGTAATTTCTTCTATTTCAAGAGGGGAAACATTATTTCCTTCAAAAAATATCGCTATATTAAAGAGTTCAATGGGACAGAAAAATTTTATTAATAGTATTGCTTCTGTCATTGAATTTTCTTTTGAAGATAAATATAGAATATTTTCAGCTAAAAACATTATTGATCAATATAAATATTTTTTATCATCGCTTATTACTTATAAAAATATGTTGGAGTTAGATGTTAATTTAGATAAAGATATTAAGAAAAACTTAGATAATCAACAAAGAGAGTTTTTGTTACGTGAAAGAATGAAAGTAATTAAAAATAAACTGGGAGATGATGATGAGACAGAAGAAAAAATAGATGAAATATTATCTTCTTCTGAAAATAAAAAAATATACCCAGAAGAAGTAATTTTAGCTATTAAAAAAGAAAAATCAAGACTAAAAAATATGATGTCATCTTCACCGGAGGCAAACATAAGTAGAACATATATTGATCTTTTAACTATTCTTCCATGAAAAAAAACAAATATTGAATCAATTGATATTAAAAAAGCTAAAAAAATTCTTGAAGAACATCATTTTGGACTCAAAGAAGTTAAGGAAAGGATTATTGAATTTTTAGCTGTTATTATTAATAATAAAGAAAAAAATCCTCCCAAGAAAAAATCTCATAAATTAATTGATGGTGAAAATGTAGAAATTAGTGAAAGTATTTTTCAAAAATCTAATGGGTACAATCAAGCATCAGGACAAAATAATGCACCAATAATAACTTTGTTGGGTCCTCCAGGAACTGGTAAGACATCTTTAGCTCAAGCTATTGCTGAATCTTTGGATAGAAAATTCATTAAAATTTCTTTAGGTGGAATCAAGGATGAATCTGAAATTAGGGGTCACAGAAGAACTTATGTTGGTGCTATGCCTGGTAAAATTATACAAGCTATTAAAAAATCAGGAGTTTCCAATCCAGTTATTCTTTTGGATGAAATTGATAAAATGTCATCTGACAACAAGGGTGATCCATCATCGGCAATGCTTGAGGTTTTGGATCCAGAACAAAATGCAAATTTTCAAGATCATTATTTAGAAATAGAATATGATCTTTCAAAAGTTATGTTTATAGCAACCGCTAATTATTATGAAGGTATTCCATCTCCGTTATTAGATAGAGTTGAAATTATTGAATTAAATTCATATACAATTATTGAGAAAGTTAATATAGCTAGAAAATATTTGATAGATAAAGTCATTCAGCAAAATGCTTTAACTCCTGAACAATTTCAAATTACTGATTCACAATTAAAGTATATAACTAAACACTATACTGCTGAAGCTGGTGTGAGAAATCTTAAGAGAGTTTTGGATAAAATTGCAAGAAAAATTGCTCTGGGTGTGGTTGAGAAAAAAATCAAAGACTCATTTGTTATAGAAGATAAAACTATAAGCAAATTTTTAGGTGTAATTAAATATTCAGACGAAGATATGGATAAAGAAGCACAAGTAGGTTCGGTCAACGGATTAGCTTATACACCTTATGGAGGATCAACTTTAGCAATTGAAGTAACAACATTCCTTGGTAAGGGTGACTTTAAATTAACCGGTCAACTTAGAGATGTAATGAAAGAGTCAGCTCAGATAGCGCTAGCTTATATTAGAACTAATGCAAAACAATTTGATATTGATTTTGATTTTGAAGAAAATGTTATTCATATTCATGTTCCAGAAGGGGCTGTGCCTAAGGATGGACCATCGGCAGGAGTAACTTTTACTACTTCTATTATTTCTGCACTTTCAGGAAAACCTGTTTCACATTTAGTGGGAATGACTGGGGAAATAACTTTAAGGGGTAAAGTTCTTGCAATAGGTGGTTTAAAAGAAAAATCATTAGCGGCTTTAACAAATGGCATTAAAACTATTTTTATACCTAAAGATAATAAAAGAAATTTGGTTGATATTCCTAAAGAAGTTACTTCAGAGATAAAGTTTATTCCTGTGGCTAATTATTTGGAAATGTATGACATTCTTTTTAAGGATGTTAAATCGACAAAACCATTAAAAATCAAAAATACTAAAAAAGAAGAAAAATAAATTTCTTCTTTTTTTTGTTTCGCTTGTTGCTTATTTAGTTTTTAAGTATGGAATAATTTGTTTGAAATATAATGCTCCAGATATAATGCTCAGTAATCCTGCAATGATTAATGGAATATTTAATAATAGTATTTCCAAAAGATCTTTATTAGAAATTATGGGAGTAACAAAAAATAATATTATAATAGCTAAAGATTGAACAACGGTTTTTAATTTTCCGTAAATAGAAGCCTCTATTTTAAGTTGTTTAATTGCTGCAAGATTTCTTGAACCATCAACCAAAATATCTCTTAAGATAAATATTAGAATCAATCATACAAATGAATAATTACACAACATCAAAAAAACAATCGCCGTTGTGGTAATGATCTTATCTGCAATCGGATCAAATAATTTTCCAAAGGAAGTTATTTGATTGTATTTTCTAGCTAAATAACCATCCAATCAATCAGTAATCATAGCTAATGCAAAAATTATTCCTGACAAATAAAATCACATTATTTCAGGATCTTGATAAGTTAATAATTCAAACTTACCTCATCCCTCTATCATGAATAATGACATAAAAACAACAAACGGAATTAGCATCAACATTCTTAATAAAGTTAATTTATTTGGTAGATTCACTATTTCTCTTTTTCATCAAATGTAAATCATCTTTTGAAGAAGGTGTGTTGCTTTCGAAATTAGATTCTTGTTCAGTATTTTCCAGAACTTCTTCTTTGTTAAATTTTGCGTTTACTTTTTCTTTAATTTCTTCTTTTATTTGAAGATAGTTATCATCATTTTTCAATTCATTTTCAAGTAGTAAAAAATAGTTAAGTTCTTCAACACATTTTTTACTTCAATGATTAGATTTTACATCAATTAATGTTTTAAGTTTGTCAGCAAATTCGGGGTCATAATCATCAGCAAGATATATTTTTTTAAAAAGATTAGATTTATAAATATCTTTTAACATTTCTTTGGCAATAGTATTAATTTCTTTCATAGTTAATATTCCTATTGAAGGAACAAATTGGTCTATTTTTTCTTGGTTAATTTCAACAATAGTATTAATTCTTAGTGATATATCTTTTGATGTTTTTTCAGTGATATTCTTTAGTTCAATTTTTTTATAAATAACAATTTTATTTTTCTTTTTATCACGAAAATAACTGAATCCTAAAAAGAATATCATAACACCAACAAGAAGTCCCATAACTAGTCACATTACTCAACCCATATTTGCCTCCTTATTATTCAATAACAATTATATAAGAAAACTAAAGATAATTATTGTTAAGATGTAATAAATATTTTATTTAAAAATAAAACCATGCATAAGCATGGTTTGCATCTATAAGCCGCGTTCTGTTCTTTCTAAAAAGTGTCAATTATTTATCTAGGTTTCCCTCTCACACTCGATTCATTTCTCTAACGTGAATTCCCCTACCAAAATTTGGGTTTCTAGCTCATGGAGTTTACCGCGTTTCACCTTAACTTAATAAGCTCGTCTCTGTGGCACTTGTCGTCTAGGCTTAGATTTATTTGATCTAACATGAACACTACCATCATCGCAGATGGTGCTAGCGCGGACTTTCCTCTACATTTTTGCAGCAATTGACCAATGCAAAAATATTATATATTTTTTTTATCTTTATTAGGTAAAAAACTTTAATCTTTTTCATTTTTATGTTTATCATTTTTTTCTTCTTAATATTGATAAATGTTTTCTTGCTTTTATTCTTGATATTTTTTTAAATTATTTGTAATATCTGAAGGCGTCAAATCAACGTGTTGAATATATTATTAATTGTCATCTTTTTTGTTAGGTAATAATTTATTAATAAAAATTGAAATTATAATTCCTATTCTTGATAATGCAATTTTAGGAGAAAAATCAAATATCACACCACCTAGTATAATGACAGAAATTAGTGAAAAAATAATGATATTTCTTGCTTTTCAAAATCAATTTTTTAACTTATTAATAGCTTTAAACCATTAATTGCAATTAATGAAAATAAAATTATTTCAACACCACTAATAACTTTTTTAGGAATTATTGTAATAACTTGACTAATTGGTGCTTTAAAAGAAATTACTATTGACATACAAGCATTCGCAAATATAATTCATATAGATACAATTTTTGTCATTGCAATTATCGATGTATTTTCTCTATAAGAAGTATTGACAGAACCTTCCATGAAAGCAGAAACTATTGTTGCTATTCCACTACCTATTAATGTTTTTGAAAGTCCTGATTTTTTGGATATAAAATCATTTCCTGTAAGATTTTCAATATTTATGCGATCTCCAATATGTTCGGATATGGTTATTATTGATATTGAAACGATCGCTAATAAAGTTTTTAATTTAAATGAACAATCATTATTGGCTATTAACTTTTCTCGCATATTTGTTATATTTGGATATCAAATTAAATTTTTATAATCTATTAATTTATTCAAATTAAATGATGGGAATATTTTTTCAGACAATGTCAAATTTCTTTTTCCATTTGCAATTTCACCAATCATTAAAGTGAATAAAGTTAAATCTATTAATATTGGAATCATTTTCAAAAATTTTTTTGTGAAAACGAAACAAAAAACAATTATAGAAAATGTTATTATGGAAATAATTATTAATTCTCAACGACTACATAAATCTAAATCAGTTGCATAAGAAGGATTTAAATATGAATCTTTTGCAGAATTCGTCATTAGAGACAAATCAATCAATATTATTGTTGGATCGATTATTATAGGAGATAATATTTTTTGATATATATTTGACCTTTTGTGAAATGAATTATTCTTGCTACAATGATGTAAATAATTCCAATAATCATTAAGGAAAGAAATACTTTATACCCAGAAGTGATTCAAAAAGTGGTCATAAGCCCCTAAGTAAGCAAATGAAGAACTAAATAAATTGCTACTTTAAACACTATCATACACAAGTAAATTATCGTTCCTATCCCTGAAAAAGCAACTTGAATTGGGATAACTTCATAACCTGTAGAATCATTAAAAAGAATTGAGACTAAAATATTTGATCCAAATATTGCAAAAACATGTTGTAAAAATAATTTTAAAAATAGATTTTAGTCTTTAATGAATTCCAATTAACATATTTTCTTGTATTAAAAACTATTTTTATATATAAACAATCATAATTATTATCATTTTTTACTTATTATATTTTTTTTTAACTAATTAACTGATAAAAAATACATTAATATGTGAGGTGATGAATTTTGAAATTTTTTATTAAAACTTTAATGTTTTCTATATTTTTAGGGTCTCTATCAGTTGGTGTGATTTATCTTTTCAATACAAATTTTCTTGAAAATAAAAATTCAATAATGATTGAAGAAAAATTAATTGCCACAATTTCTGGAGCTGTAGATTCTCCTGGTGAATATCACTTTCTCAAAGATCAAACCATTAGAGAAATAATTTTTAAAGCTGATGTAAAGAGTTCTGCTGACATCCATTTATTGGGTTTGGATTTTAAGCAAAGCAAATCTTTTGAAATTATTGTTCCTTACAAAGTGGGAGAAATTCCTAAAATAAAATATTCAGATATAAAAACAATAAGTCAATTAAAGGCAATAGGTGTTAAGGATAATATTGCAAAAATAATTATTAAATACAAAAACACCAATAAAGGAATACCGATATGAAATGAAATAGATGATCTTCCAGGCATAGGTGAAAAAACTCTAGTTTATTTAAAAGAGCGCATTGATCTTTCTTAAATTTTTTCCTTTTCGTTTTAGGTTTGGTATTTTCTTTTACTTATTGAGAAACAAAAGAAACTCGATGACTTATTTTTTTAATTCTTACGTTAATTATAATATTTTTTACATCTTGAAAATGATTAATAAGTTTGATTATTATTGCTCCTTGTTTTGTGTTAGGAATTTATTTTCTTGATTCACCTAAGCATATTGGTGAAATAAATGATAAATATAAAATTAGTCAAGTTATTTCTTCTGGTTATGTTATATCTAAAGACAATAATAAAATATTATTAAAATCAAAAAATATTTTTAATATAGACGATTTAATAAATGTTAGAACCACTAATATTGAAGATTTAAGATTGAAAAAAGATAAGTATAGTAGCTACTTAAAATCTTTAAATATTAAATATATAGCAACTAATGTTAAGTTATTTAAAGTTGATGAAAAAATTTCAATTAGAGCCAAAATGATGAATTACTTATTGGAAGGTCCTGATTTCTATATTAAATATATTTCTTTAATTTTAATTGGTAAGAAAAATGATTTAAATAAGGATCTATATGAAAAAATAAAATATATCTCTGTTTTGCATCTTTTTGTTATATCTGGATTTCATATTAATTTATTGATGATAATTATTTTATTTATTTTTAAGAAAATTAAAATTAAAAAAACAATTGGTCAATTTATTGGATTTTTAATTATTTTTATTTATTTATATTTTTTGGATTTTCCAATAAGTAGTTTGAGGGCATTTTTATTTCTAATTTTTTGTTTTATAAATCGAGAATTACTTAACAATAAATTTGAGAAAATAGATATTCTCTCCTTTGTTATGCTGATTCTGTTTGTATATAATCCTTTTGTTGTTTTTTCTCTCTCTTTTGTTTTTACATTTTTAATCACATTTAGTATTTTATTTATTATTGATGTTAAAAATAAAAAAATAAAATTAGCACTAATCATTTTAATATCTTACTTATGTTCTACAATTCTTTTTATTTACATTAATGGTTGAGTTAATATTTTGGGGTTAATAAACTCAATTATTTTTTCACCAATCACTGCGGTTAATTATGTTATTTCAATTTTAGGTTTTCCTTTTAAAACTTATTTAAATTATTATTATATGGTGATTGATTATATCATTAATATTTTTTATAAAAATAGTATTATTTTGAATATTGATATTGGTTGACAATTTATTGATATTTATTATTTATCTTTTTTTCTTGTATTGTCAATTGTCAAGCATTACAATATCTTGGAAAATACCAATATTCAAATTAGAAAATCCTTGAGTTTGATTAATTTTTAAAGCACTATATGATTTATTGTCTATTTTATATAATTGTAAATATACATCTTTGCCATTAGCAACGACTTCATAAAAATCTCTATTCTTAATATCTTCATCTTTATACACAGTTCCATCTTCAAAAGTTTTTGAAAAACTTTCTCTAAATGTAGTTGTTGGTCTATCTGGAGAAACAGTTAATGAGTCATACTCTCCTGCTTCTAGTTGATTATTATCATTTTTATCGTTTCAAACTTTAATAGGAGAAGATAAATCAACTTTGGAAATATCAATATAAGGAGTAGTATAACCAAATTTATCTTGAGTTTTAGAAAGGTCTCTTTTGTTGGATAAAACATCGCTTTTTGCACTTAAAAATTTATACTCATAATTATTTTTTAGAAAATCATATTTTTTATATGAGCCGTTCAAGTCTTTTAGTAATATAGATTTATACTTTTTTGATTTGTCTAAAAACCCTGAAAATTTAATATCTGTAAAACTATTTTTCATTAATGGAGTTCTTGTGTTTCTTGTGACTTGTTCAGATGAATTGTTTAAAAATATTTGTGAAATGCCATAATTATATCCACCAATATCAAAATATGCCATTCATAAATTTTCAACTGTAGGTTCAATGATGTGAGTTTTACCAGTGTTATCAGTAAAATTTCCTCCATAAGGATAATCCATCAGAATCAATTCATCATTAATTCTATAAGTTTCATTTCCTAAATAATCTATTTTTCTATTTTTTGAAATATCCAAAGCAATAGTTGTTGGATAAAAATACTCTTGGTATTCTGTTCCTGTGAATGTAGTTGTTTTATCGGCTATAGAAAATCCATTTAGATTATCTATATACGATATTTGCTGTAATTTTCTAGTTAATAATTCATCTATAGAAAATAAATAAGTATATTTATTGGAATCAATTGAAAATTCTCTTTGAAATTTTTTGGCAGGTATCTTGGTCGTTAAATTAAAATCATTTATTTTCAAATAATCATTGTCTTTATTTTTATTCTTAATGTTTATTCCATTAGTTTCTTTGTAAAATGCATTTGCACTTTTTCTGCTGGAAATATTATTTTTATCATTACTCAATAAGTCATTTGTGGCATTGTTACTATAGTGCAATGACTCTTCAAATGCTTCTAAAAATTTTTTGGGAATATTTTTATAAACGCTTCTATTTTTATTTTCATAAAATAGTTTTTTGGAATTTCTGGCGTCATTAGTGGCAATGCTGGTTATATATGTATTTGCAAAATGATGTCCATATTCATGAAAAATAGTTTGAAAAACTAAATCTATTTTTTCTGATAAAGGAATGCTTTGAAATTGCGGTATTAAATTAGAAATGGATATTGATATTTCGTTCGTAAAAGGATTATACTGCCCACTAACATTATTGCTTAAAATAGATAAATTATTTATGGTAATTTTTTTTAGTACTTCAATTTCAGGACCAAATTGTAAATCTGATTTAATTCTTTTATTTATGGCTTCCAATCCTTCTTTACCAAAAAAATATGATCCATTACTTTCGTATTCAATTAATTCAACTGGAACATCTTCTGATTTATTCAAAACTATTTTTTTAATATTAATATTGTTATTTCCATCAGTTGTTGATTGGTTCATAGTCAATGAAACAGATAATCAAGTTATAGCGCCAACCATAATTAAGGAAACTCCTAAGAGAGCTATTTTTAAAGATTTTAAAACATTTTTTTTCATATGGATATAATTATACTATTAAACTTTAAGTCGAGAAAAAATAATGTTATACTCATTAATTTTTAATTTATCAAATTTTTTAAAATTAGATATTTCTGAAAAATCTAATTGATTTAAATTTAATGTTTTAAGAAGCTTTTTGGAATTATTTGGCATGATTACTTCCATCATTGCAATTACTGCATAAATACCATTCAAAAGAGTGTTTAATACTTTTTCTAATCTAATAAGATTATTTTTTAAAAGTCAAGGTGTTGTTAAGTCGATATACTTATTTAAATCTTTTGCAAGATTTATCATTTCCCCTAAACCTTTGTCAAATTGAAATTTATTAAAATAAAATTTATATTGGTTAAATGATGTATTTATTTTTTCTAAAATTTCATTATCAATTTCTTCATTTTGTTTTCCGTATTTAACGGGATGATCAAATGATTGATGAATCATTGCTGAGACTCTTGAAACTAAATTTCCAATAGTGTTAGCTAAATCTGAATTATATGTATTTATTAATAATTTTTCATCAAAAACACCATCATTAAATATGTTTATTTGTGATATTAAAAAATATTTAATTATTTCAACATCATATTTTTCAATTAATTTTAAAGGATTAATAACATTGCCTTTTGATTTTGACATTTTTCCTTCTGGTGTAATCAATCAACCATGAGATAAAATATTGGTTGGCATTTTAATATTTAAAGCTTTTAAGAAAATTGGTCAATAAATGCAATGAAAACGTGATATTTCTTTCCCAACAATATGAATAATTTCATTGCCATTTTTTCAGTATTTTAAATAGTTTTCAGATTCATTATTTGGAGATCATTTTAATGCTGTTAAGTAACTAAATAAAGCGTCTAATCAAACATATACAACATGCTTAGGATCTTTGCTAATTTTGATTCCTCAAGTAAATGAAACTCTTGTAATTGAAAGATCTTCTAGTTTTTTGTCTATAAAATTTTTCTTTAATTCATTTCATACTTTTGAAGGGACTACAAAATCTATATTTTTTTCATTATATTCAACAAGTCATTTTGAAAACAAATCCATTTTAAAAAAATATGATTCTTCTTGAATTATTTCTAGTAAATGATTACTTGTTGGGTGATAAAATTTTTCATCCCTTTTAATAGCATCTTTTTCTGCGACAAATTCCTCATCATTTATTGAATAAAGTCCATTATAATTGCCTTTATAAATAAATTTATTGTCTAATAAAAAATTAAAAACTTTTTCAATTGTTTCTTTGTGTTCTTTGTTTGTAGTTCTACTAAACAAGTCGTATTTAATTTCTGATTTTTCCCAAAAAGAAACGAATGCTTCAGTTTGTTTATCGACATATTTTTGTGGTGATAAATTAACTTCTAAGGATTTTTTTTGAATTTTTTGACCATGTTCATCTGAACCTGTGCCAAGTAGGACATCATACCCCATTTTCTTTTTATAATTACTTAATGTTCAAGCGACAGTTGTAGAGTAAAGATGTCCTAAGTGAAGGTTCCCTGAAGGGTAATAAATTGGGGTTGTTATATAACATGTTTTTATTTTTTTCATTTATTTCTCCTTTACTTTTATTGGTTTATAAATTTGGAATACTTCATCTGTATATTTATGAATATTTTTATCTTCTGGATGTAAATATATATTGGTTTCAAAATTAGTTCCTCATCCGGCTTGGAAGCGAGCTTCAACCAAAACTAAGTTAGGTTTTTGTGTTTCTCTTGGGAAAACCATTTTTACTCTTTTTGGTTCAAAATTATATTTTCTCATAGATACAAATATATCTACTAGTCTTTCTGGTGGTATCACTAAAGCAATGCACCCCTTTTGTTCAATAATTTTAGAGCTACCTTCAAAAATTTGGTCAAGATTAAGTTTAAATTCATGTGTAGCAATTAACATTTCTTTTGTTGCATTTGCTTTTGGTTTCGTTTCAATTTTATAAAATGGAGGATTGCAAATTATCAAATCATATTTTGCACCTTGTTTTTTCGCATATTCTTTTGAATAAATATTAAAATCACTATTAATAATTGATATTTGATTATTTTTTTTATTCATTTCAATATTAGTTTTGGCAATTTCTACTGCTTTTTTTTGAATTTCCACAGCATCAATTTTTATTTTACTACTTCTTTCAGAAATAAATATACTCAAGGCACCATTGTTAGCACCAATTTCTAAAACATTTTTAGTTTTATTGTTGATAGTTACAAAATTACCCAAAAGGATTGTATCAACAGAATAATTAAACATTGTTTTATCTTGATATATTTCAATGCCAGATTCGTATCCTAGAGAATTTTTAACTCAATTGTCTTTCATAATCCTCTTTCTTTATTAATAATTATTTTTTAAATTATAGTTGAAATTATTTTAATTAAAATAAAAAATAACTCCTTGTGAGAGTTACTTTTGATAAATTATTATAAAATTTTTATCTTTCTAAATTTGGTTACAAAATTTTCTAAACATCAATTAAGCAATTTTATTTTAAGAAAAATGGAATTTCATCATCATCTTCATCAATTATTTTAAAAGAATCATCATGAATGTTGGCATTTTTTGGTATGAATTCTTGATCAAATTCTTCTTCATCGTGTTTTTTATGTTTGGAACTACGGTTAAATATGTTTAATGATTTTTCACTTTTTGGCTCAACCGGTTTAGAACTAGTTTTACTTGAAGTGGCAATTATTGAAACATGTATTTCGTTTTGAATACTTTCATCTTTTCTAATTCCAAAAATTATATTGATGTTTTCATTTGTTTGCTCTTTAATTTTTGTCATAACGAAATTAGCTTCTTTTAAAGATATGTCACTTCCGCCAGTTATATTAACTATAGCATCTGTGGAATTATTAATAGAATTTTCTAACATGTTCGAACTAATGGCTTTCATTACAGCTTTTTCAGCCTTATTTTTTCCACTAGATTTCCCTTGTCAAATATAAGCGTTTTCTTTATTTTTAATTACAGAACATACATCAGCAAAATCAAGATTAATATATGATGGTTTTAAAATTATGTCTGTCAGTATTTGCACTGTATTTTTTAAAATTTTATCTGCCATAGTGAAGGAATCTTCAAAAGAAATATCAGAGTAGTTTTCTAATAGTTTATTGTTTGAAACAATTATTAAAGAATCTACTGTTTTTTTAAGTTCTTCTATTCCACCTTGAGAATTGATATCACGTTTTTTTCCTTCGAAAGAAAAAGGTGTAGTAACAATTGCGATTGTCAATATACCCATATCTTTTGCTATCTTTGCAATTATAGGAGAAGCGCCAGTTCCGGTGCCTCCGCCCATACCTGCCGTAATAATCAATAACTTACTACCCATAATTTTATTTCTAATTTTTTCCTCAGAGGCAATTGCGGCGCTTTTTCCAATTTCAGGATTGGCACCAGCCCCCATTCCATCATTTATTTCACTACCTAAATAAATGGAATTTTCCGATTTAATTGTATCTAATGATTGTTTATCTGTGTTTGCAAAAATAAATTGTACACCATCAAAATCATCGCTGATCATTTTGGCAACTGAATTAGTTCCACAACCACCAACCCCGATGACTTTTATATCAACCAAAGGGATTTTTATATTTTTATCATTAGTCATATTTTATCTTGATTTCCTTTATTTAGTTATTGATGAAACATTTTTTTTGTATAGGGGTTTCATTCAACCTTTTTGAGTAATTGTATTAGGTTTTGTATTGACAATAATTGTTTCGGTGTTCTTAGTTTTACTTATATTTTCCAGTAATTTAGTTAATCCAAATATTGATCTATTGTTATAGTTTAACAATAGATAATTAATCGGTCTATTATTGACACAAATGATATTATTTGGTAAAATACTTTTAAAATATTCTTCCATTTTTTCAATTCCTTCTATTCTTCCAATTACATTTAGAGTATAGGCTTTAAGAGATTCATGCTTTGTTTTAATAAATTCATCAACTTCTTCAAGCAATGTTTTAATAAATGATTTTAATATGGCTGTTAATTGAAAAGCTTTTATATGCATATTTTTTTTGTGAAAAATAATTCTATTTAGTTTCTCATTATCTTTCGTAATAATACCTTCATTAGCAATCAACTCATAAACTAATTTTTTAGAAACTTTAAATTCATTTGCAACCTTTTTACATAAATCTTCAAAAGTATATTTTAAATTTTTTGTAACAACAGTAACTCCATTATTAGTAATAATCAAATTAGAATAATATTTCTCGACCTGCATGGTGATTGACACATTCTTTCTTTGTTCATTTTCTAATATATATGGACTTACATTTGAACTTGAATATATTTGCGATATTTTCAAGTTTGCTTTTTTACAAATATTTAAAGCACTATTATAATGATTTTTAGTTAAAGTTGTAACTGAGAATAGAGTTTCTATTTTTTTAGCTTTTTTTCCTATTGGTAATTCATAATACGTTTTCACTTTATCATCTTCGCCCGTTACATTAAATTGAAATGGTTGAAACAATATCGGAACATCATCTTGCGAATGGTTGTTCTTATTATAGTATTCATTCACTTTTTTTAACGCATTATCATAGTGTTTTTGACTTATTTCTTCATTATTTAAGTTAGATATATTTTCGCTAATAAGTTTTTGTTTTATTTTAGCAAGAGAAGTGGCATCATAAATGATTGATACTTCATGAATCTTGGCAAATACAAGTTTTTCAATTTCTTTAATAGATGTCTTAATAAATTCAATCGATGTTGCGGCGTCTACTGGGATATCTTTATCCGAGAAGATTTCAACGCTGTTTGAATTAAATTGTTCTATTGCAGTTATTGCAATTTCTTTATTTGATATTTTCATTAAAACTAAAATTTCTTTTTCCATACTTATTTTTTTCCATTTCTATCTTATTTTTTTTAATACTCTAAGTTTTGCACTTCTAGCACGATTATTTAATTGAACTTCTTCTTCTTTAGGTGAATATGTTTTAACTGACCAATTCTTCTCTTCTTGAATTGGAATTTTATGGTCAATTTTACTTTTTGTCAGGTTTCCAAAATATTTTTTCACAATTCGATCTTCGATAGAATGAAACGATATTATTGCTAATATAGAATCTTTCTTCAAGAATTCCATTGAAATGTCTAGAAGGATTTTGAGTGATTCCAATTCATTATTTACCGCAATTCTTAAAGCTTGGAAAACAGCTTTTGCTGGATTCTTCATTCTTACAATTTTTGCAGGTAAACTATCACGTACAACATTTACTAATTCTTCAGTCGTATTTATTGGTCTGTTTTTTATAATGGCATTCGCTATTACTTTTGGTAATTTTACATCTGCGTTATTTCTAAAAATTTCAACTAATTCATCTTCAGAATAATTATTTATAATTATACTTGCATCTAATTCTTGGCTCTGATCCATTCTCATATCAAGATAAGCATCTTTGGAATAAGAGAATCCGCGATTTTTATCATCGATTTGTGGAGAAGATATTCCTAAGTCAACAAGAATTCCGTCTACGCTTTTAATTCCAAGTTTGTCTAATGTATCCTTAATGTTTATAAAGTCTGAATGCACTAGCTTGAAATTGCTGCCCACTTCCGAAAGATAACTATCAGATTTTATAATAGCGTTTATATCTTTATCGAAAGCGACTAACATACCTTCAGGAATTCGCTTCAAGATTTCTCTTGAGTGTCCTGCTCTTCCAAGTGTTAAATCTAGATATATTCCATCTTTTTTAATATTTAAAGCCTGTATGACTTCATTTAATAAAACCGGAATATGTTCCATTATAATTTAATACCTTTCTTATACATTTCTGTTGTAAGACTTGATAAATAATCTTCATCTTCAAAATCTTTTTGTGAATTTGCATAATTTTCACTAGATCACATTTCGACATGTGAACCAACTCCAACAAATACAACTTCGTTTTTGATAGAGGCAGGAAGTAGGTGTTGTTCAGTAATTGTAAATCTACCAATTTTATCAAGTTCTACTTCAACAGTATTACCCAATATATAACGATTATATTTCTTAATTAAAGGATCTATTGCGTTATTTGATTGAATTCTTTGAGCAAAATCCTCAAATTGCGATTTAGATCTTAATTCCAAATTTTTATCAGCACCAAAGGTGATGTAAAAAATTTGTCCAAGTTCTTCTCTCAATTTAGGGGGTATTATAGCTCTATTTTTAGAGTCAATATTTCTCAAATAAGTACCTAAAAACATTTCCCACTCCTTACCACTATCTTCCATATTATACATACTTATATATAAAATATTTAAATTATGTGCAAAATTATGATTTATTTTAATCTATTTTTTTTGAAAAAAAATCTGAAAAAAGCAAAAAAAATAGACTTAAATGTCCATTTTTAATAATACTGATTTTAATTATATTAACGATCGTTAAGAGCTTTGTAACCTTGTACTTTTTCACCTTTATAAAAACCACAAAACATACATGCTCTGTGTTGTTCAATTTTTTGTGAACAATTTTTACATGCAACTAAATTTAGTTTAGTTAATGAATCATGTGTTCTACGAGCACGTTTTCTACGCTTGGAAGTTTTACGTTTAGGGACTATAGCCATTTTATCTCCTCTTAATATTAATTTTCAACTTTTTGATGAATATATTTTAATAATTATAGCATTATTTAATAAAAATGACTTTTATTTTTTATAAATCTCATATGTTAGTAAAATTAAAGATATGTCAATCGGAATTATAGCAGAATACAATCCATTTCATAATGGCCACATATATCAAATTAATTATATTAAAGAAAATTTTCCTGGAGAAAAAATAATTGTTGTAATGTCAGGAAAATACGTTCAAAGAGGGGAAATTGCAATTGCTTCTTTTAGAAAAAGAAAGAAAATTGCTTTAAAACATGGTGTTTATAAAGTTATTGAAATTCCTCAAACATTTGTTTTGCAAGCAGCTCATGTATTTGCACAAGAAGCAATAAAATTGTTAAATGAGTATGGAGTTTCGAAAATTGTTTTTGGTTCTGAGACAAATAATATTGATGTTTTTTATAATATTGCAAATACTTTAAAAAACAATGTTGAAGAATATAATAAGCAATTAAAATTAAATTTAAAAGGCGGTAATTCATTTCCTAAAGCTTCAGCCCTAACTTTAGAAAGTATGTGTGGCAAGTCATTTCAAATGCCAAACGACATTCTAGGAATAGAATATGTTAAGGCGATAATGAACAATGATTACAACATTCAAGCTATTTGTATAAAAAGAGAAGTTGGATTTCACTCTGATGAAACAAAAGATAATATGGCTTCAGCCTCAAAAATCAGAAAAATGATTTTTAGCGGAGAAGACATTTCTAAATATTCTCCAATGATTTTCAAAACCAAACCTAAACGTATTGAGGATCAATATTTTGAATTTCAAAAAATAATTAAAACCAAACCCTTGAATGAAATTGCTAAAATAAATTTGGTATCAGAAGGAATAGAAAATTTATTTTATAAAAATATTGATGAATCTACTTATGAAGCTTTTGTAAACAAAGTAAATTCTAAAAGATATACTTCTAGTAGAATAAAAAGAATTATTTTAAACATTCTTGTATTTTATAAAAAAGTTTAATTATTTTAGAATTTTTTGAAAATAAAAACATCGCTTAAATACGATGTTTTTATTTTGTATTGTAATAATTTAAATAGTAATTAAATTATTTTTTAATTGAACATGAAGAATCATCTTTACATGAAGAATCATCTTTACATGAACACGAACATGTTTCTTTTGATGAACATGAACAAGCATTCATTTTACAAGATTGTTTTTCAGAATTTTCCATATTTTAACTCCTTATTTGGGTTTCTTTGTGATTATTATTTTTACATAATAATCACAAAGAAATTATAGCATATTTGAATATTAAAGTAATTCATAATTTCTTTATTTGACAATATATGTTATTATAAATATATGTTATTAAAAGAAGAAATTGTCCTAAAGTCAAGTGAAAAAGTTAGAATAGATAAATTTATAGCTGATAATAGTGTTTTTTCTCGAAATGAAATCAAAGAAATTATAGATTTATATGGAGTATATGTTGATGGAATTTTAGTTCGAAAAGTTAAATTCATGATCAATGAGGGTCAAACTGTTGTAATTAAAGAAAAAATTCAAAATGAAATAGTTATGATTGCTCAAGATATTCCGATTGATATAGTTTTTGAGGATGACTATATTATTATTATTAATAAAAAAAGTGGAATGGTTGTTCACCCTGCTCCAGGAAATAAAGATGGAACATTGGTTAATGCCTTGCTTTTTCATTTTAAAAATCTTTCAGATTTAAATGGAAGTATTAGACCTGGGATTGTTCATAGAATTGATAAACATACTAGTGGTTTGATTTTAATTGCTAAAACCAATGCTGCTCATAAATATTTTTCTGAATTAATTAGAGACCATAAAGTAAATAGAATTTACAAAGCTCTTGTTGTTGGAAAGGTTATGAATGATGTTATTCATATCAATGTTCCAATTGGACGTAATGTCAATGATCGTCAAAAAATGACAGTAACTAGACAAAATTCAAAAAATGCCATTACTCATGTATATCCAGAAATAGTTTATCCAAATTATACCTTGGTTCGTTGTGAATTAGAAACAGGAAGAACTCATCAAATTAGAGTACATTTAAAACATATTAATTTTCCTGTTGTTGGTGATCCTGTATATGGAAGGTCTTTGGATGATTTTCACCAAAGACTACATGCTTACAAATTATCTTTTGTTCATATAACTGGAGAATTTATAGAAGTTGAATCAGAACTACCTAATGAATTTTTTGAAAATATAGATTTAGAATCTTAGAGATTTGATATAATTATTACATTTAATAAGGAGTTTATATATGTTTCCAGAAATGATGAATTCAGCTAATTCCAAAAAAGTAAGTGAACTTTGAGAAGATGAAAAAAAATATAGATGATGAATTATTGGTTTTGCTGTTTCTTTAATAGTTTTATTTGCCTTGCATTTGTCTTTGGTTGTTGTTGCTTATAGCTATCAAAATGAGTTAATACCTTATTTTGAACTATTTTTTCCCGAAAATGCAAACCAAAATGCTAAAAGTTATTTTAATGGTATGGTGATGACTTTGATTGCTATGACTATTGCCTTTTTTCTATTTTCTATTGTCTTTATATATTCAATTTTTGTTTGTTATAAAGCCAAATCATTTGAAAAACTGGATTCTATTTCTTCATTTTTTCTTGGTTTTCAAACATTTTTTTCATTATTTAGTTTAATGCAAATTTTTATAGGACAAGACTTTAGTATTGTGTCTGGAAGTAAGATAATGATTTTTTATTTTGTTTTAAAGTTTTTAACAATACCTATTTGATTAATATTATCAAGACAAATAAAGAAAATAAAAAGACTTTTTTTCATTGCCAAAAGACAAGAAGAAATTATTGCTTTTTATGAGGCAAATCCAGGTATGGATCCAAATAATATGAATAACATGAACAATCCTTATCAACAACAATCTCCATTTCCTTTTCCATTCCAACAAAGAAGACAAAATCCAATTCCTCAACCTCAACCAGGAGATACTCCTGAAAATAACGCTAATGCTACAGTTAAACCTAAAGAGCAAGATGCTAAATTTTCTAAATTGCAATTAATGACAGTTGGTCAATTAAGAAAAATTGCTGACAAATTGTCTATTTCTGGAAATGAAGATATGAAAAAAGCGGAATTAATAAAAGTAATTTTATCAGTATCGCAATCTTTTGATAATGAAAATGCTGAAAATGTTAGTGAAATTGAAAAAAGTAAAATTGTTGAAACTAAGTCAGATAATTTGAAAACCGAAAGCAAAATAAAGAAAGATAAAAAACCTAAAGATAAAAAACCTAAAATCAAGGATTAAACTTTATTTGATTTTATTTTAAATATTTTTTGATACACTAGGATGAGTTGTTGTATAATTAGAAAACTACAATTACTATTTTGTAGATATATAAAGGAAATAAATGCCAACAATAAATCAACTTGTAAATGATGGAAGACATCCAAAAATCCGTAAGACAAAGTCACCAGCACTTTCTCTAGGGTTTAACTCACTACATAAAAAATCAACAATTCAACCATCTCCTTTTAAAAGAGGTGTTTGTACAAGGGTAGCAACAATGACTCCTAAAAAACCCAATTCAGCTTTACGTAAGTATGCAAGGGTTAAATTGTCAAATGGAATGGAAGTTACTGCTTACATTCCGGGAGAAGGTCACAATTTGCAAGAACACTCTGTTGTTTTAATTAGGGGAGGAAGGGTAAAAGATTTACCTGGAGTTCGTTATACTATTGTTAGAGGTACGCAAGATGCTGCTGGAGTTAATAATAGAAATAAATCTAGATCTAAATATGGAACTAAAAAACCTAAAGCACAAAATAATTAATTAAAATAAATCTTGAAAGGATAAAAAAATATGTCAAGAAAAAGAAAAGCTCCCGTTCGTGAAGTCCTTAGTGATCCAATTTTTAACTCTAAAATAGTTACTAAATTAATCAACACTATTATGCTTGATGGAAAAAAATCAACTGCGGAATCAATTTTATATTCAGCTTTTGAAATAATTAAACAAAAAACAAATGAAGAACCAATTGAAGTATTTAAAAAAGCAGTTGAAAATATAACTCCTCAACTTGAAGTTAAGACAAGACGTATTGGGGGAACAAATTATCAAGTTCCTTCAGAAGTTTCTGCTCGTCGTAAACAAACACTTACTCTTAGGTGATTAATTAATTATTCAAGATTAAGAACAGAAAAAACAATGGATTTAAGATTGGCTAATGAAATAATAGATGCTTCTAAAGGAACTGGTGGTTCTGTTAAGAAAAAAGAAGATACACATAAAATGGCAGAAGCTAATAAAGCTTTCGCACACTTTAGATGATAAATTGATTTTTAACAATAGAATTCCTTAATAGAGGGAATTTTATTATATTAAAAAGAAAATTATCTAAATAATTAAAATGAAATTAAAAAAGGAAAAACAATGGCAAGAAAATTTGATATTAAAGATTACCGTAATATAGGAATAATGGCACATATTGATGCCGGTAAAACAACAACAACAGAAAGAATTCTTTTACACACTAACAAAATTCATAAAATTGGTGAAACACATACTGGGGAATCTCAAATGGATTGAATGGCTCAAGAGCAAGAACGTGGAATAACAATTACATCTGCAGCTACAACCGCTCTTTGAAAAGATAAAAGAATAAACATCATTGATACTCCAGGGCACGTTGATTTTACTGTTGAAGTAGAACGTTCATTAAGAGTTCTTGATGGAGCTGTTGCAGTTCTTGATGCTCAATCAGGAGTAGAACCTCAAACAGAAACAGTTTGAAGACAAGCAACAAATTATAAAGTTCCTCGTATAGTTTTTGTAAATAAAATGGATAAAGCTGGAGCTAATTTCGAAAATGCTGTAGATTCAGTTAGAAAATTGTTGGGTGGTAATGCCGTTCCTGTTCAGTGAAATATCGGTTCAGAAACAGACTATTTAGGTCATATAGATTTAGTTGAAATGAAAGCCTGAGAATTTGATGGTTCTCCAGATGAAATTGGTAAAGAAATTCCAATTCCAGAAGACTTAATGGATATTGCAATAATTAAAAGACATGAATTAGTTGAAGCTGTTTCTGATTTTGATGAGGAATTGATGATGGATTTATTGGATGGTCAAGAAATTGAAGCTGAAAGATTAAGGTCAATCATAAGAAAAGCAACATTAACTTCAGAATTTTTTCCAGCAGTATGTGGAACAGCTTTTAAAAATAAAGGTGTTAAAGCCATGATTGATGCAGTTGTTGATTATTTACCTTCACCAATTGATGTACCTCCTATAAAAGGTCACCTTGATGATAAAGAAGTTGAAATGCCTGCAAGTGATGATGAAGATTTTTCAGCTTTAGCTTTTAAAATAATGACTGACCCTTATGTTGGAACATTAACATTTTTTAGAGTTTATTCAGGAGTTCTTTCTAAGGGTTCTTATGTTTATAATTCAACTAAAGAACAAAAGGAAAGAATTGGACGTATTTTAGAAATGCATGCTAATAATCGTGAAGAAATTGATGAAGTTAGAACAGGCGATATTGCTGCTGCTGTTGGATTAAAAAATACAACTACAGGAGATACTCTTGTAGCTGAAGGAAAAAGAAAAATAATTCTTGAAAAAATGAACTTTCCAGAACCAGTTATTTCTCAAGCTCTAGAACCTGCAACAAAGGCCGCTACTGAAAAACTTTCTTTAGGTTTACAAAAATTAGCTGCAGAAGATCCAACTTTTAGAACTTATACTGATGAAGAAACAGGTCAAACAATTATCGCTGGGATGGGTGAATTACACCTTGAAATTATAGTTGATCGTTTAAAAAGAGAATTTGGTGTAGAAGGAACTGTTGGAGCTCCTCAAGTTGCTTATAGAGAAACTATTACTAAAAAAGCAGATGTTGAAGGAAAACATATTAAACAATCTGGTGGTAAAGGTCAATATGGACATGTTTGAATTACTTTTGAACCTAATGAAGATAAAGGTTTTGAATTTGTTGATAAAATTGTTGGTGGTAAAATTCCTAAAGAATATATTAAGTCAATCCAAAAAGGTCTTGAAGATAAAATGGCTTCAGGTATTTTAGCTGGATACCCAATGATAGATATTAAAGCAACATTGTTTGATGGATCATATCATGATGTCGATTCTTCTGAAATGGCATATAAAATTGCTGCTTCAAAAGCTTTAACAAATGGTAAAGAACAATTATCAGCGGTTATTTTAGAACCTATTATGGACGTTTCTATTATAGTTCCAGAAGAGTACTTTGGAGATATAATGGGTGATGTTTCTCGTCGTAGAGGACAAATAAAAACTAATGAAACTCGTCAAGATGGAGCATCTATTATTAAGGCAGGAATTCCATTGAGCGAAATGTTTGGTTATTCAACAGATTTAAGAACTATGACTTCTGGTCGTGGTAATTACCAAATGCTTTTCGATCATTATGAGAAAGCACCCAAATCTGTAAGTGAAGCAATTATTAAAAAAAGAATGGTTAAATAATTTTAAAAATATCTCATTATAAAAAGAGGTATTTTTTTTAATTAATTTTATTATTTTTTATAATATTTGCATCAGTGATATCATCAATTGAGGTTATTAGATTGGCTCCATCTTTTATTAATATATTATTACCATCATTTTCATTTTGTAGTCCTGGATAACAATATATTTCCTTTCCTTGATTTAAAAAATTTGTCACAAGATTCATAATTCCGCTTTCTTTTTTAGATGAAAATACAATTAGAGCATCACTAATTGCAGCAACAATTCTATTTCTCTCTTTCAATCTTTTTTTATTGATATTAACTCCATTAGGATATTCTGAAATTAATAAAGAATTATTATCAACATTTATATTTTTTGCAAAATAAGGATTATCTAATCCATTGCAAGACACAAAAATAATTTCTTTATTATTTTGAAGATAATAATTTACAACCACTTCTTCTAAACCTTTGAAATAATTAGTGACTAAAACATTATTTTTTGATGTTTGTTCAATGCCTTGATGAACATAAGCAAGAATAATATCCGAAACAGTATCTCCAACTAAACATAAAGCATTTTTTTTAATTAATGAAAAATTTCCTTTGTAATATAAAACAAATGGAGGATTTGCAATTTCTTTCAATTGTTCAGGATATTCATTATCAAGAATTGTTATAATTTTTAAATTTTCATAATTTATTTTATATTCCAAGTCATCTATTTCATCAGGATCAACAATTTCTTTATTTTTTAAAGCATTATAAATGCTAATAAAATCTCCCTTGTATTTTATTGAAAAATATATTAATATTAAATTCATATTCACCGCTTTTCATTTCTTTATTCCATTTTTATTGAAGCTTTTGCTATAAAAATATATATTTAAGAATTAAAGGGCTTTTTTTGTTATTTAAATTTAATAATTAGAATTATGAATAATATATTTTTGTTTTGATTTATAATTTAAAATAAATAATTTAGGAGATTCAAAGTGAGTAAAAAAGATTATAAAGATACCTTGAATATGCCTGAAACAGATTTTTCAATGCGTGCCAACTTAAGTGAAAAAGAAGAGGTGTTTAGGAAAGAATGACTGAACAAAAAAATTTACAAAAAAATTCTTGAAAGAAATAAAGATAATGAAAGATTTATTTTACATGATGGACCTCCATATGCAAATGGTTCTTTGCATATAGGTCATTCTTTCAATAAAATTTTGAAGGACATAATTGTTAGATATAAATCAGTCAATGGATTTTATTCGCCTTTTGTTCCTGGTTGAGATACACATGGATTACCTATTGAAAATAAGATGCTGAATGAAATGAATGTGTCTCATAAGACTTTAGACATTTTGGAATTAAGACGTGTTGCTGAAAAATATGCTCTTAGTCAAGTTGAGATTCAAAAAAAACAATTTAAAGATTTACAGTTGCTTTCAGATTTTGAAGAAATATATGTTACTTTGGATAAAAAATATGAAGTTGAGCAATTAAAACTATTTAAAAAATTTGCCTTGGATGGATTTATTACAAGAGGATTAAAACCTGTTTTTTGATCTCCTTCATCTCAATCAGCTTTGGCAGAAGCGGAAGTTGAATATCATGATCATCGTTCTCCTTCAATATTTGTATCTTTTGATGTTGTAAAAGGAAATTCAATTATTGATAAAAATGATAAATTGATAATTTGAACAACAACTCCGTGAACTTTAATTGCTAATGCTGGTGTTGCAGTTAATGAAAAATTTGAATATGTTAAAATTAATGTAGATAATATTAATTATATAGTTGCTAAAGAATTATCAGAATCATTAATAGAAACATTTAAGTGAACAAATTACAAAATTACAAAAGCTTTTAAGGGTAGTGAAATTGTTGGAATTGAATATAATGTTCCAATTTTTGAAAATATCTTGGCGCCAGTTGTGTCTGGTCATCATGTTACACTTGAAACTGGTAGTGGTTTAGTTCATATTGCTCCACTATTTGGAGAAGATGATTTTATCATTGGTAAAAAACATAATTTAAATATGATAATGCACATTGAAGATGATGGAACCATTAATGAAAAAGGTGGTTCATTTTCAAACATTTTTTATGAAGATGCAAATAAAAATATTGGAATATTTTTGGAAGAAAAAAAAGCACTACTTTCATTAAAGTTCATTAAGCATTCATATCCTCATGATTGAAGAACAAACAAACCAATTATTTATCGTGGAACTCCACAATGATTTTTCTCAATTGAAAAAGTTAAAAATAAAATTTTAAAAAGTTTAGATGAAGTCAAATTTTATTCTGACTGAGGTCACAAGAGAATATCTACAATGATTCAAAATAGAAGTGAGTGAACAATTAGTAGACAAAGATCTTGAGGAGTTCCGATTATTATTTTTTATGATGAAAATAAAGATGTTGTCATAAATGAAGAAATATTTGATTATGTCATAGATTTAATTTCAAAACATGGAAGTAATGTTTGATATGAAAAAACTGTAGATGAACTTTTACCTACAAAATTTAGAGATAAAAATTGAACAAAAGAAAATGATATTATGGATGTTTGATTTGATTCTGGTTCTTCTTTTTTATCTGTTAATATTGAAGGGGAAATTCCTCCTTATGAATTATACTTTGAAGGTTCGGATCAATACCGTGGTTGATTTAATTCTTCACTAATTAATTCTGTTGCTTATTTAGGAAAGGCGCCTTTTAAAACTTTGATTTCTCATGGTTTTGTTCTTGATGCAAAGGGTAATAAGATGTCAAAGTCAAAAGGAAATTCAGTCGATCCTCAAACTATAATATCAACTTATGGGGCAGACGTTCTAAGGCTTTGAGCTGCTAATAGTGAATATTCTAATGATGTAACGATTGGTGATAATATTATTAAGCAAAATGTAGAAATATATAGAAAGATAAGAAACACTCTTAGATTTTTATTAGCCAACTTAAATGATTATGAATACACAGAAATTTCTAAAAATGATGTGCATGCTTTAATTGAAGAAAGATTAGAAAATTTGAAAATCAGAATAGCATCATATTATGATTCTTTTAATTTCATTAATGTTATTAAGGAAATTAATAATTTTATTACTGACTTATCTTCTTTTTACCTTTCTATTATTAAAGATGTTCTTTATGCTGAGAAAAAAGATTTTCCTGAAAGATTAATGATTCAAAATAACCTATATAAAATATTGGAATTTTTACTTATTTCTCTTGCACCAATAATTCCTACAACAACTGATGAAGCTTACTCTTTCTTTAACAAAAAAAATAAATTAGCATCTATTCATTTGGAAAGCTTTTATCAATTTAATAAAAAAGAATCTATGGAAATAGAAAATCAATGAACAAGTTTTTTTGAAATTAAAAATTTGATATATAAAGAAATCGAATTAAAAATAAAAAATGGTGAACTAAAAAGAACCAATGAAGCAAGTGTTGTTGCTAAAATTGATTCTTCATTTTTAAAAAATTTAGATTTTAAAAAATTATTAATGATAGGTGAATTCCATGAAGGAAATTCTTTAGAAGTTAATACTTTTGAATCATCAAAATGTCAAAGGTGTTGAAATCATTTTGGAATTAATGATTTAACAGATGAATTATGCGCAAGATGTAGAAAATATTTTGAATAATTTAATTCCAAAAGGTTTATAATTTTAGAAACTAATTATTCAATATATTTTTATTGTATTCAATTATAAAATGATATATTTTAGGGGGCTTTCTTTTGTTCAAATTATTTCAAAAAAAAACCATTCTATATATGTTGGCAACTGTCTTTTTTTTATTCTTACAATCATTTGGTTCGATAACAGAATCGATGTTTATTGGTGAAATAATGGAAGCTATTTCTGAAAATGGCAGAGTAGATACGCCAAATAATATTTTTGATATGGATTCCTTGGCTATGTCTGAACTTATTGGTATTTATGGAGGTATGGTTTTTGGTGAGTTTGTTTGTGGTGTTTTAGGTGTTTACTTTACTTCTAGAGCAACAACAAATTATATTGCATATATGAGATTAAAAGCATATGCAAAAATTCAAGATTTATCATATCAAGATATTGATAAAATTTCTACACCTTCACTTGTTACTAGAATAACTAATGATACAGAATTAATTTCTGTGAGTTTTCTTTTTGGGCTAAGATTTTTTGTAAGTGGAATATTTTTATTTGTTTATGGAATAATAGTTTCCACAATTATGTATACAAATTTAGCATGAATTTTTGGAGCAATTATTCCTTTTGTTTTATTAGCAATGATTTTAACAATTATATTTTCCGTTCCAAAATTTACACAGTCGCAAAAAAATACAGATTCAATAAATAAAGCTATGAGAGAAACAATTTTAGGAATAAGAGTTGTTAAGGCTTTTAACTTAAAGGACAATCAAAAAGAAAATTTTGATAAAGGTAATGATGCTTTGGCAAAAACAACAACTAAAGCTTACAAAATATTAGGTGTAGTTATGCCTTTGATTCAATCGGGTATCAATATTTCAATTATTTTAGTTTTATCTTATGCTTCAAGTGATCCTACAAATATGGCTATAGTAGCTCCATTCATCAGTATTTTAATGAATGTATTATTCGGATTGATTACAATGATTATGGTGCTTATTCAGGTTTCTAGATCTATTCCTTCGATTAAAAGAATTAAAGAAATTCTGAATTGAAAAAGCTCTATTACTTATAAAGAAGATAGTGATTCTGTAATTACGAAGGGGAAAATAGAGTTCCAAAATGTTACATATAAATTTCATGAAGATGCTGCACCTGTTCTTGACAAAATAAACATTACTATTAATCCAAAAGAAAACATTGGAATAATTGGAAGAACGGGTTCAGGTAAAACAACTTTTGTTAATTTGATTGGTAGATTGTTTGATCCTTCAGAAGGTAAAATATTAATAGATGGGATAAATATCCAGGATCTGAGTTTTAATGAACTAAATAACAATATTTCTATTGGTATGCAAAATGTTACTTTATTTTCTGGAACAATAAAATCAAATATAGCCATGGGATTAAGTTCTAAATTATCTGATGAAGAAATAATTTCTAAATCAAAAGAAGCTGCTAAAGTGGGTGAAGCTTGAGAATTTATAAACAAACAAAAAGATAAACTTGAATCAATTGTTGAGCAGAGAGGTAAAAATTTTTCAGGTGGTCAAAAACAAAGAATTTCAATTGCTAGAACAGTGGCAAAAAAATCAAAAATATTAATATTTGATGATTCCACAAGTGCATTGGATAATATAACTGAACAAAAAGTACAAGAAAATATAAAGAAATTTAATAATGTCACCACAATAATAGTTGCTCAAAGAATTTCATCTGTTGAAAAAGCTGATAAAATAATTGTTATTGAAGAGGGAAAAATCAGTGGGTTTGATACTCATCTTAATCTTTTGAAAAATAATAGTATTTATCACGATATAGCAGTATCACAAATAGGTTCTACAAAAGTAAATGAATTACTAAAAGGCGGTAATTAAATGTCTACAAAAGCAAAAATTTCAAAAGTTGACAAAGTTAAAAATGAAAAAATAGATATTAAGAAAAATTTACAATTTATTTGATTTTATCTTAAATCATATAAATTGAAAACTGTGATTATTTTTATTTCATCTTTCTTTGTAACATCAATGTTGTCTGCAGCAATTTTTGGTCAATATTATTTTACTGAATATATAACTTCTTCATTAGCGGAAGAAGGAACTACAAATAGTAATACTGTTTTAACTTACACGCTTTTAATAATTTTTTCCTATGTCATTTTTTTTATAGTTTCTATTATTCAAATTTTTATTATGACTAAATTAGCTCAAAGAATTGGTAAACAGATTAGGGAAGATTTATTTCATAAAATTTTAGAATTAAAATTATCTTATTTTGATTCTGAACCATCAGGAGATATTATGTCCAAATTAACTAATGATGTCAATAATATTACTAATGTATTAACTCAAAATGTAACTCAATTTTTAACTAATTCATTTCAGATTGTTTTGATGTTAATTTCTATGCTTATCTTTTCACCATTTTTAGCATTGATAATTATTGCCATTGCTCCTTTTCAATTTTCATTCATAATATTAATTCTTAAAAAAGCACAACCTAATTTTTTGAAAAAACAAGTTTATATTGGAGAATTAAATGGTTTTGTGGAAGAAACAATTTCGGGTCAAAAGGTCATTAATAATTTTAATAAAAAAGAAGAAACAATAAATGCATTTAATGTTTATAATCAAAAAATCAAAGCAATTGATAGTAAGACATCATTTTTATCTGGAGTGGTTAATCCTTGGAATTCTTTAATGACTTCAACTTCCATAATGTTGATGGTTTCTATGGCGCTTTTGTTTTCAACCAATAATATAGAATTCGGTTCTTTGATAAATTGAACAACAATTGATGGTAAAACAGATAAACCAACAGCCTTTTCTTTAGTGCTTGCATTTTCTATGTTATTGAGAAGTTATACTAACCCCACATTCCAAATATTCCAATTATTAAATGTTATTCAAACGGCATTAGCTGGTACAGAAAGAGCTTTTTCAATCCTAAAACAAGAAGAAGAAATAAAGGATTATGAATCTGTTGTTGTTGGTGATTTAAAAGGCGATGTTAAAATAGAAAACCTAAGTTTTTCTTATGATGGAAAAAGAAATGTTTTAAATAACATTTCTTTACATGCTAAACCAGGGCAAGTTATTGGAATAGTTGGTCCAACCGGTTCTGGAAAAACAACAATTATTAATTTATTAACTAAATTTTATGATATTAGTGATGGTGATATTCTTATTGATGGCAACTCTATTAAAACAATTACCAAAGAAAGTTTAAGATCAAAGGTTTCTATAGTGCTTCAAGATACATTCATTTTTGGAGAAAGTATATATGACAACATTAGACATGCCAAACCTTCAGCTACTAATGAAGAAATAATTGAAGCATCTAAAATGGCCAACTCTCACCACTTTATTAGTGTCCTTAAAAATGGATATGATACTGTTATTGAAAATAATGCTGATGAATTATCTCAAGGTGAAAAACAATTATTGGCAATTGCAAGAGCGATTTTGAAAAAATCAAGCATTTTAATATTAGATGAAGCAACCTCTTCTATTGATACTAAAACTGAAAAAGATATTCAAGAAGCTATGATTAAATTATCCAAAGATAAAACCACATTTGTTATTGCTCATAGATTATCAACAATTAAATCAGCCGATCAAATAATTGTTCTTAAAGATGGTGAAATAATTGAAAAAGGAAACCATGAAACCTTATTAAATGAAAAAGGTTTTTACCATAATCTTTATACTTCTGGAGTTAACACTCCTGAAGATTTATAATTAAGATTAATTATAATATGTTATTATTTTAAATATATGTTTGAAAAGAAAATAAAACAAATTGATGTTACTGACGCTCTTAAAGAAAAAAAGAAATTTTCTATTAATGAAGATGACATAAAACCTATTTTAGCTTATTCTGTCTTTACTATGAAATATATTTTGAAAAAAAAGTCAACTATCTTGATGCCTATTGCTAGTTTTTTTGTTTTATTAATGTTAACAATTATTCCTTCATTTTTCAAAGAAGTAACAGCTGACATATTTACTAAAGTAGTTTTATTGGTTGTTTCTTCAATTTGTATTTCTATAACTAGCGTCTTTGCTACTATCAAGGGCTTAAACCTATTTAAAGATATTTCTAGTGAAGGTATGGAGATCATTATAGTTTCTAAACCTATCAAAAGAAGTCAAATTATTTTGGTGAGATTTATTTATTTTTTCTTATTGGGCATTATTTTGTGCTTGCTAAATTATTTTGCCATTTTAATTGGTTTATTATCTTCTGCTAATCTTGTTCCAGAATCATTTTCTATTTTTAAATATATTTCTCTATTTTTTATTTCAATGTTATTAATTTATATTTTCTTTGGTTCTTTATCAATTTTATTGTCATTAAAATTTTCCACAAAACTTGTTTCAAGTTTTTCTTTAGGTTTTTTGAGTATGGGAACATTGTTTGCACAACTGTTGCCACAAGTTGCTCCAATGATAGAAAAAGGATTTACTCATAAGTATTCAGACATATCGTTTGCTTCTACCGGGAATTATTCATCACTAAAATATAAATTAACATCTGATGGAAAAATAATTATATATACAAAAGACGTTAATACTCCATTAACTCCTGATGAAATTAAGTTTATTATTGAAGCAATGAATACAAAAGATGATTATTCTTGAATTAATATTGTTAATAATTTTTTAAATCCAATTGCTGGAATTAGTAAAATATCTAGTGTTGCCTCATCAGTTTTTAATAACAATAGTTATGGAGAAAAAGTTAACTTTACTGATTATTACATTTCCTTTAACGAATCACAAAAAGTGACCAATAATTTATGAGAAAATAAAAATTATTTTTTAGGCATTGATGATCTAGAAAGACGAAATGATAGAATAAAATTTACATTAAAGGTTAAGACAAGTCAAAATCCTGAGTTTCACAATGAAGATATTTTATTAACCAACTTTTATTCTTTGAAAAGTTTTTTTGAAGATTACATTAATTTGTCTAAAGTAGAAAAAGTATTTAACTCTATACTTGATGAAAACTTAAATAATTTAAATGAACTAGAAATCATAAAAATTATTATGGATAAATCTCAAGGTTTATTTGATAATGCATTAGATAAAGAGTTTTTGAATGATCCAACATTAAAAAACTTATTAGGTTTAACTAATACTAATTCAAATGAAATAATTGAAATAGATAAGGTAGATTTTAAGGAAAAATTGACAATTTTATTCTTTTATTTATGAGGTTTGAAAAAATTAGATAATAATATGGAAAACTTCATAAATAGAGATATGTTTATAAACTCTATAATTGAGGGTGAAAAATCTAATAAATTTTTGAATATTTCATTTAGTTTATTTAGTTATGATGATTCTATTTCTCCATTTTTCTTCACTTCTTCAATGGATAATCAGTATGATGTATTTGTAAGCGGCGGAGAAAAAGCCAGTTCACTTGCTGTTGGTTTGTTGTGATCAGGAATTATTTTAATTATTCTTTCTAGCACTATCGTTATTTATTATAAAAAGGATTTTGAATAATGAGTAAATTGATTGCAACAAAAGAAGAAAAATTAAAAGTTAATGATCAAGAAAGTTATCATCAAGTTGATGAGGACAAAATTAAAGATGCTTTGTTATATTTAAAAGGTGAAAAAATTATTACAACTTTTGAATACAATCAAAAAATAAATTTGTTAAATACAAGAAAAGAAAATGTTGTTAAGCGGTCACTATACAATCATGATGAACATAAGATTTTAATTTCTGTTAAGGGATTAACAAAACATTATAAAAATAGACCACAACCAGCAGTTGATAACATTTCCTTTGATATTAGAAGGGGAGAATTCCATGTATTTATCGGAGCTAATGGAGCAGGAAAAACTACTACAATAAAAGCAATTGTTGGTGCTTATGCCAAATATTCAGGAGAAATTTTGATTGATGGTCACATAAATTCTAGTGTGGCAGCAAAGAGAAAGATGGGATATGTTCCTGAAATAGCAATATTTCCTAAAGAATTCACAACTAAAAATTATTTGGAATCAATGGCCATAATGTCAGGTCTTTCAAAAGAAGAATCTCAAAAATTTACTAAATTAACTTTAGAAAAAACCAATATGATTGATTTAATAAATAAAAAGCCAATATCTTTTTCATCTGGTCAAAAGAAAAAAATTCTTTTAGCTCAAGCAATGGTTCATAATCCAGATATTTTAATTATGGATGAACCAGCTGCAAATTTAGATCCATTGGCAAGATCAGAATTATTTAAAACTTTGGAAAACTATAAAAATGAAGGAAAGTCGATTTTTATTTCTTCACACATATTATCTGAAGTTGGAAAATATGCTGATACAGCAACTATTCTTGATGGTGGTAAAATTGTATTTCATGGAAGATTAGATGGGACTCAAAATCTTGATGAACTATATGAAAAGTACGTAGTATATGGTTCTGTAGACACTAGTCAATCTAAAGAACAAAAAAAATTAAAAAAGAATAAAAAATAACTTTTTTAAGAAGTTATTTTTATATATTTGTTAAGCAATTAAAGCTTTTTTAACAAAAGCATCTAGTCTAGAACATTTTCTTGAACCATTATTTTTATGGAAGACACCTTTTGAAACAGAAGTATTTATTAGTTTGTGCGCTTCTGATACTAAAGATTTTACTTTAGGATCTTTTTCAATAGCTGCCACTTTAGCTTTTTTAATAGCACCTCTAACACGAGATTTCATTGCTGCATTTGCTACTCTTGCTTTTTCGTTAGTTTTGATTCTAGTCATTTTTGATTTTATATTTGCCATATTTGTTTTCTTTCTAATCTAATATTTAATAAGTGAATAAATTATATCAAAATAAATTATTTTTCTATAAAATAATTTATATAAGGAGATTAAATGAAATTTGAAGAAATACAATATTTAATCGGAATATCTGTTTCATTATTTTTAATGTTATTATTTTTCTTTTTGTTACTATTTTTATATTTAAAGAGAAATAAAACCAAAGAAAGTTATACTGATAAACTAGGGAAAGATGCAGAAAACCAAGTAAATAACTTGGTTCAAGATTGAGCGAATAAAAACAACGCTCATTACATTCCTTCATCTATGTTTAAGTATGATAAAAATAAAATTTTTGAAGTGGATGGTATTTTAATAACTGCAAGAGCTTTAATAGTTATAGAAGTAAAAAATATTAATGGAATTATTGAAGGAAAAGGTTTGGAAAAAACATGATTTAAACTAATGGGTAGCAAAAGACATGAAATCAACAATCCTATTATTCAAAATGACAAACATATTGAACATATTTTAGCAATATCTAAATTAAAGGTTCCTATGTTGTCTCTAATTGTTTTTGGTACAAGAACTGAAGAATTAAGATGTTCAGAAATTCCTGCTCATGTTTTAGTTATTAAAATGGAAGATATAGATACATCTTTGAATGCAATTAATGATCAATTGATGCCAAAAATAAATATGAGTGAAATTCAAAAAATTTATTATGCACTTTTAGAGCATAAAACATCTGCTCCAGAAGATTATAAAATGTTGTTATCTTTTGGAAAAGAATCAAAAAGCAATGATTTTACAATTTAAACACAATGATGAATTTGTTGATATTAATGTTAAAAAAAAATTTATTAAAAATATATATATGAAAATAGATTTAAATAATAACATTAACATTTCTGCTCCAAAAAATTCTACAGATAAATTTATTGAAGATTTTGTTAATTTACATTTAAGCAAATTTTTAGAAATTAGAAAAAAAAATTTGACCAAAAAACATATTAATTTAGAAAATAAAACTTTTTATTTATTTGGCAAACTAGAAAATTTTGAAATAGTGCAAAAGAAAACATCTCAAAATGAAGTTATGGAATATCTTGTATTTCGAGAAAAAAAATATAAGATAAACAAAAAAACTGTAAAAGATATTATTTATCAAATTTATAAAAAAGAGCTATTATCTTATTTAGTTGATGCACAATATAAAAAAGAAAATTTGATGAATGTTGAACATCACACTATTGCAATTAGAATGAAAGAAAGTGCTTGAGCTTCAAATTATGTTGCCATAAAAAAAATAAATTATAGTACTAGATTATGTGCTTTTTCTCACGAAATTATTGATTATGTTATTGTTCATGAATTATCACACGCCGAACATTCTAATCATTCAAAAGAATTTTGGTCAAATGTGGAAAAATTTGAACCAAACTTTAAAACTATTAAAAATAAATTAAAATCTTTCAATTATTTTTAAATATTATCTTTATAATTTAAATTAATTATGGATTTAGAAAAAAAGATAAACGCAATTAAATCAATGGAAGATTTAAAAAATGTTAAAAATAAAATATATGGCAAAGAAGGGATGATATTTTCTTTGCAAGCAAAATTGAAAACAGCCGCCGCTGATGAAAAGGCAAAAATTGGTAATGAAATAAATCAAATTAAGCAAATGGCTTCTAGATTAATAGATATTAAACTAATTGAATTAGAACAAATTAAGATAAATGAAAAAATTGCTCAAGATGAAAATGATATTTTTGAAATTGTAAATGAAAATGATATTTTGATTCATCCATTAACTTTGATTTCAAACAGAATGCGTGAATGGTTTTCACAAAACTCTTATTTTGAAAATAAAGGTTCTGAAATTGAATCAGATGAATATAATTTCGAAAAATTAAATATTCCTAAAAATCATCCTTCTAGAGATATGCAAGACACACTTTATATTAATAAAGAAAATTTGTTGAGAACTCATAATACAGGTTTAACAGCTAGAATATTGGAAGCAAATAAAAATCAAAGTTTTGCTTCTTTTGCCATTGGGAAAGTTTATCGTAATGATGAAGATGATCAAACTCATTCTCATCAGTTTTCGCAATTGGATTTGGTATTTGTTGGAAATACAAATATTGAAAATTTAATTTGAACATTAAAGTCTCTTTTAGCTTATGTTTTTGAAGAAGAAGTTCAAATCAGATTAAGACCTTCTTTTTTTCCGTTTACAGAACCATCTATGGAAGTTGATGTATTCTTCAAAGGTAGATGGATAGAAATTTTAGGTGCTGGAATGATTAATGAAAAAATCTTGAAAATTGCAGGATACACAAATGATTTGAATGGTTTTGCAGCTGGAATAGGAATTGAGCGTGTTGCTATGATTAAATACGGAATTAATGATATAAGAGAATTTTATAAAAATGACATAAGGTTTTTGAGACAATTCAAATATTAGAATTTATTAATAAAAACAAAAATAGAAAGGATTTAAAATGTTATTTTCAGAAAATAAATTAAGAGAAATGGCTTCTCTTGGCAAAAATATTGCTACAAAAGAAATTGTTGATGCTATTAATAGTATCGGTTTTGAGGTAGAATCTTGTGAGAAATTAAGTGATGTTCAAGGAATAAAGTTTGGTCATGTTTTAAACACATATAAAAATACTAATAGTAATAATTTGAATGTTTGTGAAATTGAATTTGATGATAAGAATAGAATTATCCAAACTACTGCCAATAATGTTAAAGTAGGCGATTATTTAATGGCTTTTGTTCCTGGTTCATCAATTAATGGAGTGACTTTTGGGGAAAAAGAAATGAAGGGCATTGTTTCTGAAGGGATGCTTGTTGCACTTGATGAACTCGGTTTTAATCAAAAATTAATGAGGAAAGAATGAAATGATGGTATTTTTCTTTTGGATAAAATTTCTTTGAAAAAATGTCCAATTAAAGAACTTGGTCTTGACGATAATATAATTGATGTTTCTATTTTGACAAATAGATCTGATGCTAATTCTTATGTTGTTATGTCTTTAGAGTTATCAGCATATTTTCAAACAAAACCGTATAAAATATCAAAAACTATATCAAAAACTAAATCAAATATTAAGATGAATTCTATAGAAAACAATTATATATCTGGAATTGAAGCAAATGTTGATGATTTTAAATTGGATTTAAAAGATTTAATTTTATTATTAAAATCAAGAATTAAATCAGAAAATGATATTCAAGATATCTCTTCTTTAACATTAATTATGACAGGAGTTTCATCAAGGGTTTATGATGCTAAAAAAATAATTGGTGATATTAATTTAAAAATAGAAAAAAATATAGTTTTTGAAAATCTAAAAATTAAAGAAGCTTTAGTAATAAAAGATCAAAAAAATATTTTATCAATTGCAGGTGTTTTGGAATCATCAACATCAAAATATAAAAGCGATAGTCATGTTGCTTTGTTTGAATTTGCTTCTTTTGATCCTAAAGAAATTAGAAATTCTACAAGAATTATGAAAATGACGAATAATTCTTCAATCAATTCTTCAAAAGCTGTTTCTTATGGATCGATTGAATTTGCTATTAATTTTCTAGCAACCAAATTTCCATGTTCAAATCATATTAATGAATTTAAAAATCCTGAAAAAATAATTCCTTATTCAATAGAAAAACTAAATCAATATGCAGGTTTTAATATTGAAAGTTCACCAAAGTATGCAAAATGTTTACAATCATTGGAGATTTTAGGTTTTATCATAAAGGACAAACAAATATTGATTCCTTCATATAGACATGATATTGAAGTGATGCAAGATGTTGTTGAAGAAGTCTTTCGTTTTTATGGTTTGAACAATTTTAATGATTCACAGCCATTTACGAAATTTAATAACAATGCCGTTTTGGAAAAAACAAGAGATTTTTCTCATATAACATCAGTTATTGGTTATACTCAGTTTTGAACTTATACTTTAGTCAATAAAGAAAAAAATGATTTTAATCCATTTTCTTTTGACAATAAAATAAACTTACTAACTTATACATCGGAAGAACACAATTCTATTAGAAATTCCATAGCGCCATCTTTGGAAGAAAATTATAATTATAATGCCAAGAGAAGAATGAATGGTATAAACTTTTTTGACACCGGAATGATCAATGACAAAAAAGCTTTATGTATTGCTTCAGATAATAAAACATATGCACAAATGAAAAATGATATTTTTAAAATATATGGTAAAGAATTAATAATTAAACCTTTGGATTTGAATTTTATACATCCAAAATACAATGCTGGATTATTTGATGATTCAGTCCAAGTAGGTTGAATTGGAAAAATGCACCCAAAAAATACAAAAAACAACATTATTTTTGCGGAAATACTAACTGAAAAAAGCATTAAACAAATTTATGAATTTTCAGAGTATGACAATTCGCCTTTAAAAGAAAGAGATATCACTGTTCCTTTGAAAAAAAATGAATCTATAAATCAAACAATAATTGAATTTAAAAAAATTAATGGTATCTTTGAAATCAAAAAAATTGATAGTTTTATTAAAGAAGATATTAATTATGTAACTTTTAAAATTAAAATGAATGATGCTTCTTTATTGGAATTTGATAAGAAATTCAATATTTAAAATATAATTGTTTTATGAAAAATCTTACATTTGCTTCAATTGAATCAGTTACTGGAGGGATGTTTGCATCAGAAATAATAAGCATTCCTGGTGCCAGTAATTTTTTTAAGGGTTCTCTAGTTACTTATACTAATGAAATAAAAGAAAAATTAGGTGTTGATACTTCTCAAGGCGTTATTAATTCAAAGGTTGCTCAAGAAATGGCACTAAAAGGTCGAGAATATTTTGATGTTGACTATTGTTTTTCTTTTACAGGTAATGCAGGACCTTCAATAATGGAGCAAAAAAAAGTAGGACTTGTATTTATTGCAATTAATAATGAAGTGCATGAATTGAATTTTGAAGGAACTAGAGAAGAAATAAGAAAACAAAGTGTAAATTTTGCTCTAGAATTATTTATGAAATTACATAAATCATAGTATTTTTTTCATATTTTTATATTTTGGTTATAAAAATGAATAATAAAACATTATATATTGGGGTGCAAAATGGAAAAAGGACAAAAAAATAAAGCCACTACTTCAATAAAATTAAAACAAATTCATAAAAATGAACAAAGTGTTAATGAATTAGATAGAGATCTTCAAATTAAAAATGCTATTCAAGTTATAGAGAAAAAATTTGGTAAAGAATCTATTATGTTATTGGGTTCCAAACAAAATATAGAAACTGAAGTATTTTCTTCTGGTTCTATAGCTGTAGATTATATTACTGGAGTTGGTGGTTATCCAAAGGGGAGAGTAATTGAAATATATGGACCTGAATCTTCAGGAAAAACAACTCTTGCCTTGCATGCCATTTCCGAAATTCAAAAATTAAATGGAACAGCCGCCTTTATTGATGCAGAACATTCTATTGATCCAAAATATGCTAAAAACTTAGGTGTAGATATTGATAATTTAATTTTATCTCAACCAGATTCTGGAGAACAAGCTTTAGAAATTGTGGATATTTTGGCAAAAAGTGGTCATATTGATTTGATAGTTGTTGATTCGGTGGCCGCTTTAGTTCCGGAAGTTGAGCTAAATGGCGAGATGAGAGATCAAACAATTGGGGCTCAAGCAAGGCTTATGTCAAAAGCTTTAAGAAAAATAACAGGTTCTCTTAGTAAAAATAAAACAACTATTATTTTTATAAATCAAATTAGAGAAAAAGTTGGAATAATTTTTGGTTCACCAGAAATTACACCAGGAGGTAGAGCTTTAAAATTTTATTCAACATTAAGAATGGAAGTTAGGAGAGTATCATCTATAGGTATTGGTAATGAAATTAGCGGTAATGTTGTGAAAATAAAGATAGTTAAGAATAAACTAGCTCCACCCTTTAAGAGTGCAAATACAGAAATTATTTTTTCCAAAGGAATTTCAAAACACTCTGAAATTGTTGATCTTGCAGAAACTTATAATATCTTAGAGAAAAAAGGTTCTTGATTTAGTTATGAAGGTCAAAATTTAGCTCAAGGAAAGATTAATATGAGATTATTGTTGGAAAATGATGATATTTTATATAAAACAATTTCAGAAAAAGTACAAGAAAAATTAAAACAATAAGTATAATATGTTTATGAAAAGTTTAAAAATTCTATTTATAGGCGACATATTTGGTAATCCTGGAATTGAAAAAGTTGAGACAGAGCTTTCAAATTTAAAAGCAAAGTATAAAATTGATTTTGTTATTGCTCAATCAGAAAATGTTTCTGGAAGGAAGGGTTTTTTAAAAAAAGATTATGACAGATTGAGCGAAATTGGTGTAAACGCCTTTACTTTGGGAAATCATGTTTGAGCAAAAAAAGAAATTTTAGATATTATTGATAACAAAAATATAATTAGACCCCTTAATGTTGAACCGCATTATCCAGGAAATGGAAGTAGTGTTTTCAATATTAACGGAACAACACTTAGAGTTACTTCTTTAATGGGTATTACTTTTAATAAATTACTTTCTCCATGAAAAGAAGAATATGCTAATTCTTTTTTTGATTCAATAGATCAATTAATTGAATCAGATGAATCAGATTTTCATTTTATTGACTTTCATGCAGAAACAACTTCGGAAAAAAATGTTTTAGCAGTTTATTTGGATGGAAAAGTTGATGCTTTAATAGGTACACACACACATGTTCAAACTAATGATGCAAAAATATTTGAAAAAAATTTAGCATTTGTTAGTGATGCGGGAATGACAGGCCCTTCTAATTGTGCTATTGGAGCAAATTTCAAAGAAGTATATGAAAAAATGAGATTCGATTCTTTTTCAAAATTTAAAGTATCGAATAATATTGCGCAATTTAATGGTGTATTAGTGGAATTAAATAAGAAAAAAAGCTCAATTAAACTGATTAATTTCATTTAAATATTAATTAATTTAAAAAAAAGCATTTTTTTAAAACATTTTTTAAATAATTATATATACTATTAATTGCACACACTTTGTAAACTAAATTAATCAAATTTAGTTATTAGAAATGGTGCAAAAAAATTTATTTTAAAATATTTTTAATTTTCTTTAATTTAATGTTATTATTAAAAAGCATTATTAAAATAAATGTGGTTTATTATTCTCATAATAAATCGTAGTTCTTTGAAAACTGGATATAAGAAACCATATCTGTCAATTTATATGAGAGTTTGATCCTGGCTCAGGATGAACGCTAGCTGTGTGCCTAATACATGCATGTTGAACGAAGTTTTTTAAACTTAGTAGCGAATGGGTGAGTAACACGTATCTAACCTACCTTTTAGATTGGGATAACTATTGGAAACAGTAGCTAATACCGAATACGTATTGATATCGCATGATAACTTTATAAAAGAAGCGTTTGCTTCACTAAAAGATGGGGATGCGCCATATTAGTTAGTTGGTAGGGTAATGGCCTACCAAGACGATGATATGTAGCCGGGCTGAGAAGCTGATCGGCCACACTGGGACTGAGATACGGCCCAGACTCCTACGGGAGGCAGCAGTAGGGAATTTTCCACAATGAGCGAAAGCTTGATGGAGCGACACAGCGTGCAGGATGAAGGTTTTCGGATCGTAAACTGCTGTTATAAGGGAAGAAAAACTTGGATAGGAAATGATTCAAACTTGACGGTACCTTATTAGAAAGTGACGGCTAACTATGTGCCAGCAGCCGCGGTAATACATAGGTCACAAGCGTTATCCGGAATTATTGGGCGTAAAGCGTTCGTAGGCGGTTTGTTAAGTCTAGAGTTAAAGCCTGGGGCTCAACCCCAGCCCGCTCTGGATACTGACTGACTAGAGTTACATAGAGGTAAGCGGAATTCTTAGTGGAGCGGTGGAATGCGTAGAGATTAGGAAGAACACCGATGGCGAAGGCAGCTTACTGGATGTATACTGACGCTCAGGGACGAAAGCGTGGGGAGCAAACAGGATTAGATACCCTGGTAGTCCACGCCGTAAACGATGATCATTAGCCGCTGGAATATTCAGTGGCGCAGCTAACGCATTAAATGATCCGCCTGAGTAGTATGCTCGCAAGAGTGAAACTTAAAGGAATTGACGGGGACCCGCACAAGCGGTGGAGCATGTGGTTTAATTTGAAGATACGCGTAGAACCTTACCCACTCTTGACATCTTCCGCAATACTATGGAGACATAGTGGAGGTTAACGGAATGACAGATGGTGCATGGTTGTCGTCAGCTCGTGCCGTGAGGTGTTAGGTTAAGTCCTGCAACGAGCGCAACCCCTGTCTTTAGTTACTAACGGGTAATGCCGAGGACTCTAAAGAGACTGACTGGGTAACCAGTAGGAAGGTGGGGATGACGTCAAATCATCATGCCTCTTACGAGTGGGGCAACACACGTGCTACAATGGACGGTACAAAGAGAAGCAATATGGTGACATGGAGCAAACCTCAAAAAACCGTTCTCAGTTCGGATTGAAGTCTGAAACTCGACTTCATGAAGTTGGAATCGCTAGTAATCGTAGATCAGCTACGCTACGGTGAATACGTTCTCGGGTCTTGTACACACCGCCCGTCACACCACGGGAGTTGATAATGCCCGAAGATGGTTAGTTAACTTCGGAGACGACTATCTAAGGTAGGATCGATGACTGGGGTGAAGTCGTAACAAGGTATCCCTACGAGAACGTGGGGATGGATCACCTCCTTTCTACGGAGTACAAAAACTTTTTATTATTTAAATACATAAAAAGAAAACATCTTTTGGCTTAAAAAATCCTAGTAACATAATATTTTTAATAAATAGTTACATAGGTCAGTTATGGGAATGTCGCCAAAACATTCATCTTATATCCAGTTTTGAGAGTGCTACACTCTCATGAATTATATATATTTGTAAAATTATATATAGTTCTAATAGTTCTTTGAAAACTGAATAGTAATTCAACGCACAATATAGAGTCATTTTTAAAAAATGGTGATAATTGATGCCGAGTCAATAGAGGATTCTATATTTTAGAATTCTCTATGAGAAAATAATCAAATTAGAATACAATAATCAACAATAGGCAAAATATAGTTTTAAATAAGTAAGAGTTTGTGGTGGATGCCTTGGGTCTGGAAGTCGAAGAAGGACGTGATTACCTGCGATAAGCCTCGTGGAGCTGGACATAAGCTATGATACGGGGATTTCCGAATGGGGAAACCTAGCTAGATTAATACCTAGTTACTCAGAACTGAATACATAGGTTCTGTAGAGAGAAACGCTGTGAACTGAAACATCTTAGTAGCAGCAGGAGTAGAAAATAAATAATGATTCTGTCAGTAGCGGCGAGCGAACGCGGAAGAGCCCAAACCGACATTTGTCGGGGTTGTAGGACATTCTACATAGAGTTACAAAATTAGTATATAGAAGAACAGGTTGGGAAACCTGACAATATAGGGTGATAGTCCCGTATTCGAAATGTATCTAATCTCTTGAATGTATCCTGAGTAGGGCGGGGCACGTGAAACCCTGTCTGAATCTGCCGGGACCACCCGGTAAGGCTAAATACTAACCAGACACCGATAGTGAACAAGTACCGTGAGGGAAAGGTGAAAAGAACCCCGGGAGGGGAGTGAAATAGATTCTGAAACCACTTACTTACAAGTAGTTAGAGCCCGTTAATGGGTGATAGCGCACATCTTGCAGTATGGACCGGCGAGTTACGTTAACATGCGAGGTTAAGTGGAAAAAAGCGGAGCCGAAGAGAAATCGAGTCTTAATAGGGCGAATTAGTATGTTGATGTAAACCCGAAACCAGGTGATCTATTCATGAGCAGGCTGAAGCTTAGGTAAAATTAAGTGGAGGGCCGAACCGTAGTACGCTAAAAAGTGCCCGGATGACTTGTGAATAGCGGTGAAATTCCAATCGAACCTGGAGATAGCTGGTTCTCCCCGAAATAGCTTTAGGGCTAGCGTGTGATTTTAAGTTATGGGGGTAGAGCACTGAATGTGGAATGGCGACGCCTAGTCGTACTGACTACAATCAAACTCCGAATACCATTATGTATAATCATGCAGTCGGAATGCGGGAGATAAGTTCCGTATTCGCGAGGGAAACAACCCAGATCGTCAGCTAAGGTCCCAAAACCATGTTAAGTGAGAAAGGTTGTGAGATTTCATAGACAACTAGGATGTTGGCTCAGAAGCAGCCATCATTTAAAGAGTGCGTAATAGCTCACTAGTCAAGAGATCTTGCGCCAATAATGTAACGGGACTAAACATGGTACCGAAGCTACGGGTACGAAAGTACGTTAGGGGAGCGTTCTAAGGGCAATGAAGCTAGACCGTGAGGACTGGTGGAGCGCTTAGAAGTGAGAATGCCGGTATGAGTAACGATTCAAAGTGAGAATCTTTGACGCCTATTGGGGAAGGTTTCCTGGGCAAGGTTCGTCCACCCAGGGTTAGTCGGGACCTAAGGTGAGGCCGAAAGGCGTAGCCGATGGAAAACAGGTTAATATTCCTGTACTAAACCTATAAAAAGTGATTGGAATGACGGAGAATGATAGTATTGACCACTTAACGGATTGTGGTGCAAATATCAAAGTAGTTATGTTGGCAAATCCGCATAAATAATACAAGATATGATACGTAGGGAAAGCTTCGGCAAGTACTGAACAATATGATTTATTCTTCCTAGAAAAGTTTCTAAACGTTTTAATTTTATGGGAACCCGTACCGAGAACGGACACACGTCCCCAAGATGAGTATTCTAAGGCGAGCGAGATAACCAATGTTAAGGAACTCTGCAAAATGACCCCGTAACTTAGGAAGAAGGGGTGCTCACTTTATGTGAGCCGCAGCGAAATGTGAGGGGCAACTGTTTATCAAAAACACAGCTATCTGCTAAGTCGCAAGACGATGTATAGGTGGTGACGCCTGCCCAGTGCCCGAAGGTTAAGTTGAGGTGTTAGCTTATGCGAAGCATTGATATGAAGCCCGGGTGAACGGCGGCCGTAACTATAACGGTCCTAAGGTAGCGAAATTCCTTGTCGGCTAATTACCGACCTGCACGAAAGGCGTAATGATCTCTCAACTGTCTCAACATTGGACTCGGTGAAATTATGGTCCCAGGGAAAGCGCTGGGTACCCGCACCAAGACGAAAAGACCCCGTGGAGCTTTACTATAGCTTTGTATTGAAAATTGATTTAACATGTGTAGGATAGGTGGGAGACTATGATCTAGAGACGCTAGTCTCTAAGGAGTCATCCTTGAAATACCACCCTTGTTACGTTGATTTTCTAACTTGCAACCTATACGGGTTGGAGGACAGTGCATGGCGGGTAGTTTGACTGGGGCGGTCGCCTCCTAAAGAGTAACGGAGGCGTTCAAAGTTACACTCAATATGGTCAGAAACCATATGTAGAGCGCAAAGGTATAAGTGTAATTGACTGTGAGACATACAGGTCGAGCAGGTACGAAAGTAGGACTTAGTGATCCGGCAGTTCATTGTGGAATGGCTGTCGCTCAACGGATAAAAGTTACCCCGGGGATAACAGAGTTATCTTCCCCAAGAGATCACATCGACGGGAAGGATTACTACCTCGATGTCGGCTCATCGCATCCTGGAGCTGAAGTCGGTTCCAAGGGTTTGGCTGTTCGCCAATTAAAGCGGTACGCGAGCTGGGTTCAGAACGTCGTGAGACAGTTCGGTCCCTATCTGGTGTGGGCGTTGGAATATTGATGAGAGCTGCTCTTAGTACGAGAGGACCGGAGTGGACATACCACTGGTGCTCCAGTTGTTTCGCCAGAAGCATAGCTGGGTAGCTAAGTATGGAAAGGATAACCGCTGAAAGCATCTAAGCGGGAAGCCTCCTCAGAGATGAATATTCCCTTGAAATTCCTTGTAGACTACGAGGTTGATAGGTTGGAAGTGTACGTGTAGTGATACATTTAGCTGACCAATACTAATAAATTGATAGGTTTAAAATAATTTCTTAACTTAAATTAACGTATTTTAGTAAGATTATTATTTCTTTAAAGCAAATTACTATTCAGTTTTGAGAGAAACTATGAAAATAAACTATAAATAAATGATTTAGTTATTATTTATTTATTTTTTTATATATAATTTTAATTAACTAATGAAAAAAATAAAATTAAAACGACCAATAACATTTAAATTTATATGCAATAACTTATTTAAATTTCTAAAAATAACTTTATTTCAATATTTGCTATTAGTTTCATATGCTGCGTTATTTATAATTCCAATTTTATTTATTGAAAATAATCGAAGTAATCTTCATTTATATTTAATAATCTTTGTTTTTATATTTCCTTTAATACAATCTTTCTTATATATGCATTATCTTGGAACAGGATCATTGTATTCAAGATTTTTAGTTTGAATAGGAACCGGTGTATTTTTTTTAGTGATACCAATATTTGTGGTAATAGTTTTTTAATAATAAATATATAATTTTCTAACAATTTTATTTTTTTTCTATATAATTAAAAAGCAACTATGACTTAGAAATATAAGGTTCTTGATACTCGGAGATAAGTTGTCAACCGATTATTATGTATTTATATGGAGTCTTGTTCAAAAGAACACAAAGGAGACAACAATGGATAAAATTAACATAAAACTTACTGCTTATGAAGCTAAAATATTAGATGAATCTGCAATAAAAATATTACAAATTATCAAGCAAGCAAATGGAGAGTTTAGAGGACCTGTTCCTCTACCTACCAAGAGAGAAATTTTTACAATATTACGTTCAGTACATATTAATAAAAAATCACGTGAGCAATTTGAAAGAAGAACTCACAAGAGATTAATTGTTCTTATCAAACCTTCAAAAGATTTGATGGAAAAACTTAAACGTGTAGAATTATCTGCAGGCGTGAACATTGAAATTGTTTCAAGTTAAACAATTCACAAAAATAAAAATATTACTAAAATTAAAATAGAAAGAGGAGTATATGAAAGGAATCTTAGGTAAAAAAATTGGAATGACACAGATTTATTCAAATCATGGTCAATCAATTCCAGTTACAGTTATTGAAATAAGTAAAAATATTGTAACTAGAGTATTAACTAAAGAATCAGATGGTTATAATGCTATTCAAATTTCTTCAATTGAGAAGAAAGAATCGCGTTCAAACAAACCAATGATTGGACATTTCAAAAAAGCAAACACAACACCTAAGCGCTTCGTTAAGGAAATCCGTGAAATGGATGGATTTGAATTGGGGGCTGAAGTTAAAGCTTCAATTTTCAAATCAGGAGAACTTGTAGATGTTACAGGTATATCAAAAGGAAAAGGATTTGCTGGATCTATTAAAAGACACAATCAAAAAATTGGACCTAAATCACATGGTGGTGGTGGTGGTTCTAAACCGGTTCGTCAAACAGGTTCACTTGGAGATATTTCAGGGAACAAAGTTGTTAAAGGTATGACTATGCCTGGACACATGGGTAATGTTCAAAGAACAGTACAGAATTTAGTTGTTGTTAACATTAATGTTGAGGATAATTACATTCTTGTTAAGGGTTCAATACCTGGTCCTAACAAAGGTTTTGTTATTATCAAACAAGCTGTTAAGCAATTGCCAAATAAAGCTCAAATTGAATTAGTTAATTTGAAAGAAGAAGCTACTAAAAATTCTCTTATTGAAAAAGCAAAACACTTAGGAGCAGAAATTAATTCTGATATGTCTATTGATGCCATGAATGAAATTATTTCAAAAGCCGAGGAAGCAAAACAAAAAGCTTTAGAAGATAAAAAAGAAGAGGTGAAATAATGGAAAAAGTTACTAAAAAAACAACACCTATTACTAAACCTGAAAAATCTACAACTTCAAAACCAAAAGTAAAAGTGGAAAAAACAACACCAATTAAGTCAGTTTCAAAAGAAGTTTCGATTAAAAAACTTTCTTCAAAGGAAAGAACTTTAAAAGCTAAAGCGGAATTAAAACCACTTAACAATAAAGTTGCACTATCAAAAGAAGTTTTTGAAATTGAAAATGTTAATAATCAAGCAATGTTTGATACCATTCTTTCTGAAAGAGGTTCAAGACGTCAAGGTACTCATGCTGTTAAAACAAGAGCTACAGTATCTGGAACAGGTAAAAAACCTTGAAAACAAAAAGGTACAGGTAAAGCGAGAGCTGGAACACTACGTTCTCCTGTATTTGTTGGTGGTGGTAGAGCATTTGGGCCACAAGTTGAAAGAAATTACAATACTAAAGTAAATAAAAAAGTTAAACGTTTAGCTTATCTATCTGCATTAACATTATTGAATAAAGAAAACTTAATTTTAGTTACAGATGATATTAAATTAGAAAAACCAAAAACAAGTGAATTAATAAAACAATTAAATAATTTGAATTTATTGGAAAGAAAGCATATCTTATTGGTTACTAGTGATGAAAATATTTTTAAATCAGCTAGCAATACAAAAGTTGTAACTATTAAAGTTAATTCTCTTTCAGTTGAATCTTTATTATGAACAGACGCACTTGTTATTAATAAAAAAGATCTAGCTACTTTAGAAGGGATGATGAAATAATGAATATTAATGAAATAATCAAATATCCTATTCTTACAGAAAAAACTTATCAACAAATGGAAGAACATGTTTATACATTTGCAGTGGATAAAAGAGCTTCTAAAACAGAAATTAAAAAAGCCATTCAATTCATTTTTGAAGTAAAAATAGATAAAATAAATGTGTTTAATGTTCCTAAGAAAGCAAAAAAAGTTGGGAAATATAGCGGATTTACTAAATCTTACAAAAAGGCAATTATTACGCTAAATAAAGATTCTGCATCAATAAACATATTCCCTGAAGAAGGAATTGCAAAAGATGAGGAATTAAAAAAACCTAAAAAAGATTTAGAGAAATTAAAAGCAATTTCAGAAGCTGAGAAAAAAATAGCTGAAAAAATTGCAAAGTCTAAAACCAAAAAAACAGATGAAACTAAAGTTGAAAAAGTTACTAAAGAATAATCTAAAAAAGGAATTACTTTCAAACATAAGTAAAACCAACAAATAAAACAATTAAATTTGTTTGAATAAAAAAAGTTGAAATATCACAACATTAAAAAAATAAAAACTTAAAAGAAAAAAACTATTTTTAAGTAAAGGGAGAAAATTTATGGCAATTAAGCACTTAAAGCCAACCACAAATGGTCAACGTAATATGACAGTTCTTGATTATAAAGCAAACCTTAGTGGTGACAAACCTGAAAAATCATTGCTAGTAAATCTTCCTACACATTCAGGAAGAAATAACCAAGGAAAAATTACTACAAGACATAAAGGTGGAAGAGTTAAAAGAAAATATAGAATTATTGATTTTAAAAGAACCAAGGATGGAATTGAAGGAAAAGTAGTTTCAATCGAATATGATCCAAATCGTAGTGCAAACATTTGCTTGATTAATTATATTGATGGTGAAAAAAGATACATCATTCAACCTAAAGGTTTAAAAGTTGGTGACTCTATTTTTTCAGGACCTGAAGCAGATATTAAACCAGGTAATTGTTTACCTTTGGAAAATATTCCTGAAGGTACAACAGTTCACAATATTGAGATACAACCAGGAGGAGGAGCTAAGTTAGCTCGTTCAGCCGGAACAAGTGCTCAAATATTAGGTAGAGATGATAAAGGTAAATATTTAATATTACGTCTTAAATCTGGAGAAGTAAGAAAATTCTTGCCAAAAGCTAGAGCAACAATTGGTGTAGTTGGTAATGAAGAACATTCACTTATTAATATTGGAAAAGCAGGACGTAATCGTCACAAAGGAATCAGACCTACAGTTCGTGGTTCTGTTATGAATCCGATTGATCACCCTCATGGTGGTGGTGAAGGTAAACAACCTATAGGGCGTAAATCTCCAATGACTCCTTGAGGTAAAAAAGCTCTTGGTGTTAAAACTAGAGATAATAAAAAAGCTTCAACAAAATTAATTGTTAAGAGAAGAAGAGAAGGTAAATAATGGCTAGATCACTAAAAAAAGGACCCTTTGCAGAAGATCATTTACTTAAAAAAGTTGAAGCTATTGTTTCAAAGAAAAGTCCAAAAAAACCAATTCAAACTTGATCAAGACGTTCAACAATTTTTCCTGATTTTGTTGGATTGACATTTCAAGTTCATAATGGAAAAAAATTTATAGATGTTTATGTTACTGATGATATGGTAGGTCATAAGTTGGGTGAATTTTCACCAACTAGAACCTTTTCAGGTCATGGTAATGATAAAGGGAAGAAAAAATAATGAAAGTACAAGCATCAGCACAATTGAAATTACAAAGAATTTCACCTAGAAAAGCACGTTTAGTTGCAGATCAAATAAGAAATGAAACTACTTCAGAAGCTTTATCAATTTTAAACAATTCAAATAAAAAAGCTTCAAGATTATTTTTAAAATTATTAAATTCAGCAATTGCAAATGCAATTAATACTAAAGGGATGGATGGAGACAAATTGTTCATTTCAGAAATGTTAGTTAATGAAGGACCAACTTTGAAAAGATTTCAACCTAGAGCTCAAGGTAGAGCATTTCCAATATTAAAAAGAACTTCACACTTTGTTATTAAGTTAGAAGAAAAGTAGAGAGAGGTATTTATGGGACAAAAAGTAAATCCAAATGGTTTCCGTTACGGTATAACCAAAGCACATAACGCTGTGTGAATAGCAGATAAATCTAAGTTTTCAACTTATTTATTAGAAGATATGAAAATTCGTGAATATTTAGAAAAATTTGTTAGAGAATATCAAATTGGTAATGTAATTATTAAAAGAACACAAGATGAAAAAGTTTCGGTTCTAGTTTATACTGCAAAACCTGGAGTTGTTCTTGGTAATGAAGGTGCAAATCTTAAATTATTAACAACTAATATTCAAAAATTCACAAAAAATCGTCAATTAAAATTAAACTTAGAAGTTATAGCAATAGAATTTCCGGAATTAAATGCTCGTTTAGTTGCAGAAGAAATAGCTATCAAGTTAGAATCTCGTGCACCTTTTAGAGTTGCGCAAAAATTTGCAATTAGAAGTGCTTTAAAAGCTGGAGCTAAAGGTATAAAAACTAAAGTTTCAGGAAGATTAAATGGAGTTGATATGGCTCGTAGTGAAGGTTATACTGAAGGTGAAATGAAATTACATACTCTTAGACAAAATGTAGATTATTCAACAGCAACAGCAAGAACAACTTATGGTGCTATTGGTGTTAAAGTTTGAATATCACTCGGAGATGTTATGGAAGGTGGTAAATAATGTTACAACCTAAAAGAACTAAACATCGTAAAACATTTAGAATAAATCATGATAAAGGAGTTGCTTTTAAAGGTAACAAAGTTTCTTTTGGTGAATTCGGTTTACAAGCAAAAACTTCTAATTGACTTTCTGCTAGACAAATAGAATCTGCAAGGATTGCTATTACTCGTAGAATGGGTCGTGAAGGACAAGTTATTATTAGAGTTTTCCCTCACTTATCTTTAACATCTAAACCAATTGGAGTAAGAATGGGTAAAGGAAAAGGGAACGTAGAAAAATGAGTAGCGGTTGTAAAAGTGAATACAATGTTATTTGAAGTTTCAGGAGTTAGTGAAGAAATAGCTAAAGATGCCTTGAGACTTGGTGGTCATAAATTACCAGTTAGAGTAAAAATAGTTTCTAAAGCAGATAGCGAGGCACAACATGCAATATAATGTAATCCAAAAAAAATCTCAAAATGAACTTTTGGAATTAATCAATGAATTGAAAGCAGAATTGTTTTTATTAAGATTTAAAAATAAAACAGGACAACAAGATCAAACACATAAGATTAAAATGGTGCGTAGAGATATTGCTAAAGCATTAACTGCTTTAAAAAATATTGATAATCCTTTAGTTGTGAAAAAAGAAGTGAAAACTTCTAAGGTAAAAGAAATTAAAAAAGTTTCTTCTAAAACAAATAATACAGAGAAAAAAGTATCAAAAACAAAAGATAAGGAAGTGAAATAATGGAACAAGTTGAGCAAACTATTAGAAAAAATTCTAGAAAATCACTTACCGGAATAGTTGTTTCAACTAAAAACAATAAAACTATTATTGTTGCTGTTGACATATATGTAAAACACCCTTTGTATAACAAGCGTTTTAAACAAACAAAACGTTTTGCTGCTCATGATGAAGAAGGAATTGCAAAAATGGGAGATATTGTTAAAATCACTAGTACAAGACCAATATCTAAAACTAAAAGCTTTCGTTTAGAAAAAATAAGAGAAATTGCGAAAGAAGGTAAATAATGGTTTTAGAAATGTCAAGACTAAATGTTGCTGATAATTCTGGTGCAAAAATTGTCGGAGTTATTAGGAACATTGGTGGATCTGTCAAGAAATCTTCTAATATTGGAGATATTATAGTATGTTCTATTAAAAAAGCTACTCCTAATGGTGTAGTAAAAGAAGGACAAGTTGTAAGAGCGGTTATTGTAAGAACCAAATATGGTGTGAAGAGAAAAGACGGATCACATATTAGATTTGATGATAATGCAGTAGTTATTCTTAAGGAAGATGGAACTCCTAGGGGTACTCGTGTTTTTGGACCAATTGCTCGTGAATTAAGAGAAAAAGGATATCTAAAGATTGCTTCACTAGCATCTGAAGTATTATAGGAAGGTTATTATGAAATTAAGAAAAAATGATGAAGTAGTAATTCTTGCTGGATCAGAAAAAGGGAAATCAGGTTTTATTATTAAGATTGATAACAAAACTGAAAGAGTTTTGATAAAAGATATTAATATGGTTACTAAACACATTAAGCCAACACAAGAAAAAACAGAAGGTTCAATTGAACAAAGAGAAGCTTCAATACATATTTCAAATGTTGCCCTTAAAACAAAACACTCAAAAAAAGGTGTTAATGAACCAACTAAAATTGGTTTTAAAATAGTTGATGGAAAAAAAGTTCGTTTTGAAAGAAAAACAGGAAAGGAAGTTTAATTTATGGAAACAGTTTTACATGCTAAATATAATAAAGAAATCGTTCCTGCTTTAATGAAAGAATTTAATTATTCATCTATTATGGAAGTTCCAAGAATAGAGAAAATTGTTCTTAATATGACAGCGGGTCGTGAAGTTACCAACTCAAAAGCTATTGAAGAAGTTCATAATGAATTAACTCTTATTACTGGTCAAAAACCAGCTGAAACAAGAGCAAGAAAATCATTGGCTTCTTGAAAGTTGCGTGAAGGAATGCCTATGGGTGGAAAAGTAACTTTAAGAAGAGATAAAGCTTGAGCATTCTTATATGAACTAATCAATGTATCTATTCCTAGAATTAGAGACTTTAGAGGAGTTAGTCCAAAAGCCTTTGATGGTTCAGGAAACTTTGCTATAGGAATTAAAGAACAAATTATTTTTCCATCAATTTCATTTGATAAGATTAGAAAGATAAAAGGTTTGGATATTATTATTGTCACAACCGCAAAAACAGATAAAGAAGCATTTGCTTTATTAGAAAAATTAGGGATGCCTTTTAGCAAAGGTAATAAGTAGGTATAGTTATGGCAAAAAAATCATTAAAAATAAAAGCTGCTAGACACCCTAAATTTAGTGCTAGAGAATATACACGTTGTCAATTATGTGGACGTCCTCATTCAGTTCTTAAGAAATTCGAAATATGTAGAATTTGTTTTAGAAAATTAGCACACGAAGGAAAAATACCTGGAGTAAAGAAAGCGAGTTGATAATATGGCATTTATTACAGATCCAATAGCAGATATGATTGTTCGTATCAAAATGGCGAACTCAAGAAAACACAAAACAGTTATGATACCTCATTCAAATACTAAAATTAAAATTTTGGAAATTATGAAAAGAGAAGGATATGTTAGTGAATTCGAAATCAATACAAATGGAGTTAAAAAAGAAATTATTTTAACTTTAAAATATAAAGGTAATGAAAGAGTTATTACCGATATAAAAAGAATTTCAAAACCAGGACTTAGAGTTTATTCAGAAGTTGAATCTATTCCTAAAGTTTTATCAGGATTTGGAATTGCAATTATTTCTACTTCAAAAGGAATAATTACAGATAAAGAAGCGAGAAAGGCAAATATAGGTGGCGAAGTGCTAGCCTATGTTTGATAAGAAAATATGTCAAGAGTCGGAAATAGAGTTTTAGAAATACCAACAGGTGTTACTATTGATATAAAAGAAACACTTATTGAAATAAGTGGTTCTAGAGGTACTTTGTCTCGTATTTTTTCACCTTTAATATCTGTAAAAGTAGAAGATAATAAATTAACAACAGTAAGAGCTAATGAAGAAAAACACACTAAACAATTACATGGAACAACAAACTCTTTAATATCAGGAATGATTATTGGTGTTTCAGCTGGTTTTACTAAGAAACTTTTAATTAAGGGTGTTGGTTATAAGGCAATGGTTGCTGGAGAAGAATTAGAAGTTCATGCTGGTTATTCACATCCACATAAATTACAAATACCTGCAGATATCAAATTAGAATTACCAAAAGCTACTGAAATAATTGTTTCAGGTAATGATAAGCAATCTGTTGGAGAATTTTCTGCTAAAATCAGAAAAATCAGAAAACCAAATGTTTATTCAGGTAAAGGAATAATGTACGACAATGAAGTTATTCGTCGTAAAGAGGGGAAAGCTTCTTCTAAGTAGGTAGGTAAAATATATGGCAACAAAATCAAGAAATCAAGCAAGATTAAAAAAACATCTTAAAATAAGAACTAAAATAAGTGGGACACCAATTATCCCTAGAGTATCCGTTCATAAATCTTTACAAAATTTTTATGCACAATTAATTGATGATACCACAGGTAAAACTTTGGCTTCAGTTTCAACTATTAAGGATGAAGTTTATGGTGGAAATATTAAAGCTGCACAAAAAGTTGGTAAAGAATTGGGGATCAAAATTAAGCAATTGAAAATTGAAAAAATAGTTTTTGATCGTTCAGGATATCTTTATCATGGACGTGTGCAAGCTTTTGCTGATGCAATAAGAGAAGAAGGGATTAAGTTTTAGTTATGGATAATACAAAAGAAAAAGTGGAACTAGCACAAAACAAAGTTCAATCAACACAAGAAGCTACAACAGCCAACACTAATAAAGTGGAAGTTAAAAAAGTAGAAGGTACTCGTGAAGTTAACGTTTCTCCAAAAGCGGGAGGAAAATCTCATTTTGCCTCTAATTCAACTAATTTTGTGAGAAAACCAAAAGGCGATGGAACAACAAATTCAAGAAAACGTCCTCCTATGAAAAAAAGAGTAAGTGAATTTGAAGAAAAAGTTATTGATATTGCTAGAGTAACAACTGTTGTCAAGGGTGGAAGAAGATTTTCATTCTCAGCAATTGTTATTATTGGTAATAAAAAAGGTAAAGTTGGAATTGGACATGGTAAAGCCAAAGAAGTTCCTGATTCAATTAAAAAGGCTATTAAAAATGCTCAAACTAATATGATCAATGTACCTATTATTAATAAATCAACTATTCCTCATGAAATTCAAACTAAATACTTATCATCGAATGTATTATTAAAACCGGCTCCAAAAGGAAAAGGTATTATTGCATCAGGTACAGTACGTTCTGTTGTTGAATTAGCTGGTATTACTGATATTTATACAAAATCATATGGTTCAAGAACTAAAGCTAATACAGCAAAAGCAACATTAAAAGCACTTTCAAAATTAAGAACAATAGAAGAAATTGCAAACTTAAGAGACATTAGCGTTAATCAAATTTTAAAATAATGTTTTATTTTGAAAACAATTAACAAAAATTTTATAAAATTTAAAAAGGAGTAAATATGAAATTACATTCACTTAAACCAAATGAAGGCGCACGTAAAGAAAAAACACGTGTAGGTCGTGGTCATTCAGCCGGAAAAGGTAAGCAAGCTGGTAAAGGTCAATCAGGACAAAATAAAAGAACCGGAACTAGACCAGGTTTTGAGGGTGGACAAAACCCTTGATTTAGACGTGTTCCTAAAAGAGGTTTTAATAATGTTAATCATGTTGAATATCAAGTGGTTTCTTTGGAAGATTTAGAATTAAACTTTGAAGCTAATGAAGAAATTACTGTTGAAAAATTAAATGCGCTTAAAATCGCTCGTAATAAAAACATGCCTGTGAAATTATTATCGAATGGAACCGTGAGTAAAAAGTTCACAGTTAAAATTAATGCTGCATCACAAAGTGCAATCAAACAAATAGAAGAAGCCGGCGGAAGCGTAGAGGTTATTTAACTTGAAATTCTTCAAAAGAATTGGAACATCAATCTCACTTTTCTTTTCAAGAATTTTTTTGTTTTTTCAAAAAAATTTAGTTGACAATTTTAAAGATAAAGTATTAACTAAAAAAATTATTTTTACATTAATGATGATGTCATTTTTTGTTATTATTGGATCTATCACTGTTCCCGGAGTCAAAATAGTTGAAGGAGAAAATATTGATCCTAATAATTTTTTTGGGATCTTAAATACTATTGGAGGAGGAGGACTTAGAAGATTTTCTCTTGTTTCATTGGGTATAAGCCCCTTTATTTCTGCTTCAATTATTATGACTTTTGCACAAACAAAATTATTCCCACCGATTTATCGTTTATCGCAATCAGGTCCTGCTGGTAGAATCAAAATAAATTACATAACTCGAACATTAACTTTTTTGATAGCCATTATTCAAGCAATGGTATTAACACAATCTTTACAAACCGGTACAATAGGTTTTGTTGAATTATCTCCTGAATTTAATCAAGGATGATTTATTTATTTGGTTTTACCGCTTGTTATGGTTGCTGGATCATTTTTATCATTGTTTATTTCGGAACAAATTACTAATAAAGGTGTAGGTAATGGAACATCTTTATTGATTTTAACAGGAACAATTATATCTTTACCACCAATTTTTACAGCGGCGTTTGAACAAATGATACCTGCCGGTCTTGCTGGTACTGAATTATTGACTGGTATTGTTTATTTTGTTTTATATATATTCGCTTTTATTTTAGTTATGTACTTGATTAACATTGTTTATCAAGCCGAAAGAAAAATTCCTATTCAACATATTGGCTCTGGAAGAAGTCGTAGTGTTAAAGAGCTTTCATATTTGCCTTTGAAAATAAACGCTGCCGGGGTAATGCCTGTTATTTTTGGAATGCTAATCACTTCTTTTCCATTAATGATCATTAATTTTATTGCTGGTTTTCTAGATGAAACATATTTAACAATTGTTTGATTCCAAAAAAATTTCTTATTAACAGCTCCTATTGGTTTATTAATTTTTTCGGTATCCGTGTTTATTTTTACAATAATTATGGGACTACAACAATCAAGAATTGATAAAATGGTTGAAGACTTCAATCGCAATTCAACATATATTCCTGGAATTAGACCTGGAGAACAAACTGAAGATTATTTAACATCTATAGTTATGAGATTATCAATTTTTTCAGCATTTTATTTAACGGTTTTAGCTTCCATAGAATATATAATGCAAATATCTGGAGTCAATCCATCGATAACTTTTGGTGGAACGTCATTAATGATTATAGTGTCTGTTTCTATTGAAACAATGGAGCAAGTTAGAGTTCGTTATAAAACATCAAATGTTCGAAAAAACCAAAAAAATAAAACAGAAATTGTTGCTCAAGAAGTTTATGATTTTACAAAAATGACAAGAGATGTAGAATTATTAAATGAAGACTACGACAATGATAATAGAAATGGATCAATCTTATGATAAAACAAGCAAAAAATATTATTTTCTTAGGAGCTCCTGGGACAGGTAAAGGAACAATTTCTTCAGAATTGCAAAAAGCAATGGCGATTAAGCATATTTCAACTGGAGATATTTTTCGTGAAGAAATTAAAAATGAAACATCTTTAGGATTAAAAATCAAAGAAATTGTTGCTTCTGGTTCATATGTAACTGATGATATTACCAATGAAGTTGTTAAAAAAACAGTTATGGAATTAAAAGAATCACAAACAAATTATATTTTAGATGGTTACCCAAGAACTGTAGAACAAGCTGATTTTTTAAATAATTTAAATCAAGACAAATTTATGGTGATTCTTTTAGAATTATCAGAAGATAAAATTGTGGCAAGATTATCACAAAGATTATTTTGTTCTCAATGTAAAAAAACATATAATGAATCAAATATGAAATCAAGCAAACATCCTTATTGTGAGTCAGATGAAACTTTATTAGTAACTAGAGCCGATGATGAACCACAAGCAATCATCAAACGTTTACAAGTATATAATGATCAAACTAAAATATTGATTGATTATTATAGTGAGAAATCAATGCTAGTAAGAATTGATTCTGATTCAGAAATTAAAACAATTGTTGCTCAAATAATAGAATTGTATAACAAATAATGAATTTAATAAAAACTGACGAAGAAATAAAGTTGATTACTGAATCATGTGCTATTTTATCAAAGGTCAAAAAAATACTTTTTGATGCAATAAAACCTGGGATTTCATTGCTTGAATTAGATAAAATTGCTTTTGATGAAATTGTAAAAAGAGGTGGGAAACCCGCTTTTCTTGGTTATCAAGGATTTACAGGAACTATTTGTGCATCTGTTAATGAAGAATTAATTCATGGAATTCCTTCTAATAGAGTTTTACTTGAAGGAGATCTTGTCTCAATTGATGCCGGTGTTATTTATCAAGGTTATTTTTCTGATTCAGCATTTACCAAGGCTGTTGGAAATTCTAGTGAAGAAAATGATTATTTAATCAAAGCTGCAGAAGAAGCTTTTCAAAAAGGACTTCAAGCAATTAAAAAAGGTGCAACAACGGGAGATATTGCATTTGCAATAGGTTCCTTTATAAAATCTAAAAACCTGTATACACCAGATGAATTTAGTGGACATGGAATCGGAAAAGCTCTTCATGAAGAGCCATATATTTATAATGATGGTCAAAAAGATAAGGGTATGATTTTGAAAGATAATATGGTTATTTGTATAGAACCAATGATTCTTCAAAAATCAAAAAAAATAAAAATTTTAAAAGATGGTTGAACAGTTATTTCTAAAAACAACAAAAAAGCAAGCCACTTTGAACAAACAGTATTGATTCAAAATGGCAAAGGAATCGTTTTAACTTAATGTTCATAAAAAACTATATTTATGCAAAAATGTTGATTTTATCAATAAATTTGGTATTATTTTAAATATAATATTTTTAATTTAAATTTTACTAAAAACCTGGCATACATCAAGATTTCTTGATAGTCATAAGCCCAGGAATTTCTTTAAAAGATTAGTATCAATTGCTTTTAAAGAAATTAAATAAAACATAATTGAATAACGGATTTCAGATAAATACAATAAATTTATTTATATTCATCAAAAATAGAAAGGAATTCTACTATTTTTATTAAAAAAAGTAGAAAACACAATATGGCAAATGAAGCGTTAAAAATGATTGGAAAAGTAACTAAATGCTTTTCAACAACTGAATATGAAGTTGAATGTGAAAACAACTTAAAAATAAAAGCAAGAGTATCTGGTAAGATGAGAATTCATCAAATTAGAATATTACCCGGTGATACTGTAGATGTCGAGATTAGTCCTTATGACTGAACTCAAGGCAGAATTGTTTTTAGACATAAATAACCAAGGAGAAAGATGAAAGTCAGAGCATCAGTAAAAACAATGTGTAAAGATTGTAAAATAATAAAAAGAAAGGGCGTTGTTCGTGCTATTTGTATTCAACCAAAGCACAAACAAAGACAAGGTTAATTAATGGCTAGAATACTAAATGTTGAGATTCCAAATAATAAACGTGTAGTGATTTCACTAACATATATTTTTGGAATCGGAAAAAATCTATCTAAAAAAATATTAGAAGAAACAAAAATAAGTGAAGATACAAAAGTTGCTAATCTTACTGAAGATCAATTAAGTGCAATTAGAAAAGTAGCAAGTCAGTATGTTACTGAAGGTGATTTAAGAAGAGAAGTAGGAATTAACATTAAGCGTTTAATGGAAATTAAATCTTATCGTGGAATTCGTCATAGAAAAGGATTACCTGTGAGAGGGCAAGTTACTAAGAAAAATGCTCGTACAAGAAAAGGACCAAGAAATAGTCCAACAGGTAAGAAGAAGTAGGGGGATTTAATTATGGCTAAAAAAACTAAAAAAAGAATAATTGTTAGCGGTGTTGCCCACATTCATTCAACTCATCAAAATACAATAGTATCTTTTGCTGATGAACAAGGAAATGTATTTGCATGATCATCTTCAGGAGCTATTGGATATAAGGGTACAAAAAAGAAAACTCCTTATGCGGCAGGATTAGCTGCAGCTGCAGCTGCAGAAGAAGCTAAAAAATTCGGAATTAAAGAAGTAGATGTTAAATTAAAAGGAATAGGTCCTGGAAAAGATGCTGCTCGTAAACAAATAGAAGTTTCTGGTATAGTGATTAAAGGAATTGAAGATGTTACTCCAATTCCTCACAATGGAACTAGACCACCTAAGAAAATTTTAAAGAGAAGGAGAGCATAATGGCAAAAATAACTAAAATTAATTATAATGAAATTAAATCTAAGAAAATTTCAGAAAATAACACAACATTTGTTATTCAACCTCTTGAAAGAGGGATGGCAAATACTTTAGGAACATCTATTAGAAGAGTTTTGCTTTCATCTATTTATGGTGTTTCTTCATTTGCTGCTAAAATAAATGGTATTTCTCATGAGTATGCTCCAATTCCAGGAGTAGATGTTGATGTTATTACTTTATTATCTAATTTATCTTTAATTCAGTTTAATTATAATCCTGAAGTTTTTCAAGAAGATACAATAATTAAAATATATTTTAAAAATGAAAATGAAGGTGTTGTTAAAGTTAGTGATTTAAACATTCCTTCTGAATTAACACTATCTTCTAATGGAGATGTTGTGATTGCTAATGCTGCCAAAAAAGGTGCATTAGAATTTGAACTATTTTTAAGAGCTGATAGAGGTTATTATGATTCTGATTTTAATAAAGTTATTATCAAAGAAAACAATTCAAAAATGGATTCAAAAATTAAATCAGGATCATTTATTGCTATGGATTCAAATTTTTCTCCAATCGTTAAAGTATCAACAAATGTTGAAGAATTAAATACTTCTTCATATGCTGTACAAGAAAAACTAGAATTTACTATTGAAACAAATGGAACAATTGAAGCAAAAGATGCTCTTTCACAAGCTGGAGAAATCATGATTGCACATATGCAAATTATTGGTAATATTGAAAACTTAGACTTGAACAATATTTTCGAAGATGAAACACCTAAAAAAGAAGATTCAAAATTTGAATCAATGACAATTGATGACTTAGATTTAACTGTTCGTTCAACTAATGGTTTAAGAAGAGCAAAAATTTCAAAAGTATCAGAATTGATTTCATTATCAGAATCTGAATTGAAAAATATCAATTCAATTGGTGAAAAATCAGTGAATGAAATTGTTGCAAAATTAGAAGAATTAAAAATATTCTTAAATAAAGGAGACGAATAATGGCTAATCCACATCAACTCTTTAGGAGAAATGCAACATGAAGAAAACAAGTAACTCGTTCTTTAGCAACAGATGTTCTTATTTACGGAAGAATTACAACTACTGAAACAAGAGCTAAAGAAGTTAGAAGACATGTTGAAAAAATGATTACTAAAGGTAAAATAAACACTTTGGCTTCTAGAAGATCTGCAGCAGCATTTTTAAGAGATGTTAAAACAAAAGATGGCGTTCCAGCTTTAAAGCATTTATTTGAAAATCTTGCTCCTAGATTTAAAGATCGTCAAGGCGGATATACTAGAATTATTAAATTGCCAGCACGTCAAGGTGATGCAACTAAAATGGCAATTCTTGAATTGGTAAAATAATACAATTTATGTAAATAAAAAACACTTTATGCGCAAAGTGTTTTTTTTATGTGATTATATATTCTCTCTCAAATTAATAAACAATATATTTTTTTAATAATTTAGCAACACTCCCAAATTGTTCAACAATCTCATCCTTTTTTAAATCAATTTTTATTTCTTGCTCAGCTAAAATAATGACTCTATTGGTCATACCATTAATCGAATCAATATCATGTGAAACTAAAACTAAAGATGTTTTATTTTTATTGCAATATTTAACAATAAAATTTTGTATATCGTTTTTAATCGCGATATCTAATCCGGTAGTAAATTCATCTAAAAATAATATTTTTGGTTTATTTAATAAAGCTAGTGTTACATTTAATCTTTGTTTTTGACCACCTGAAAGTTTGGAAACTTTGTTTTTTAAAATATGTTTCAATTGAAAAGTTTCCAAAATATCATTAAATTCTTCAATGTCAATATTTTCTATATTATTTAGTTTGATGATAAAGTCAATCATATCTTTAACGGTTAATCCTGTAGGAAATTCAAAATCTTGAAATTGGACACCCAAATGTTCATAGGGATTATTCTTTTTATGATTAAAATGATAAATTATCTTGCCAGCATTTTGTTTTCTAGTTCCCGATAACATTTCTACCATAACAGTTTTTCCTGCGCCATTAGGACCTAAAAAAGCAATATTCTCTCCTTCATATAAATTAAATGACACATTTTCAAAAACAACATTGTAACCCTTTAATGTTTTGAATTTACAAGTTAAATTCTTGATCTCAATCATTAATTCATTTTTATTATCTTTGTCATTCAACAAAATTGGTAATGAATCATAGGGATTTGCTTTGCTTTTAGATTTAATAGTTTTTATTTGTTCCCAAATACCATGTTCTTTATTCTGATTTATCATATTCCTATTCCATTCTTTTCCATTCTTTTTTAATTAGTTTTTTTATATTATCTACTAGACCAACTAAACTTTCTATAAGCAATAAAATTAAAGCTTATAGAAATTATTATCGGCATTATTAAATTTAAAACTTTTTGTCATGCAGCAATAATAACAATTGGACCATCTGTAGGATTGGCTGATAAAATAGAAAAGTCTTTAAAAACAAATATACTTTGTGAAATACCATCTATTGGTAATATCAAAGTATTATTGAGTAAAGATGTTGAATAGTTGATTGGCGAAAACAAACTCATATATTTTATGGCATCAATTCCGCCGATTACAGATATTGGTACAAAATAACCAGCCAGTGTTATTGTTAATAGTAATATTGATAAACCTACCAATTGAACAGTTGCAGATTTTTTAGAAACAGATGCCAATAAAATTCCAGTTGATATTGCACTAATAAATAACATAATAATTGAAAAAATAAACTCACCTCAATTCACATGAGTTAGTTCTTTCGGTGCATTGGTATTTAAGAAACACAAAAATATAATAATGATAATGAGTGTTGAAAAGCAACACATCAAAAAAAATCAAGAAGCAACTATCAAATTATATTTAATGGCTGTAATACTAGAAGTTGATATTCTTCTTAAAACTATTGATTGCTTTATTTCAACAAGCATTTGAGGCAATGAAATCATTGTTATGGGTAAAACAGTTAATGCAATAAAGGCAGGGAATGCTGAAACAAAAAAACTTGGACCATCATTATTGCTATTATTTTCAATCAGATAATAAATTAACATAAAACCAATAGGTAACAAAAACATTGTTAAAGGCCCAATTTTAGACTTTCAAAAAAATTTATTAATTAGTGATACTATGGACAATTCAGAATTAAATTTTTTCATCAACTAAATTATATTCTTAAAAATCATTTTTTATACTATTCTTTATTTCCTTTCTACTAAAAACTCTTAGAAACTAGTTTATTAAAAAAACATTGATACCTTACATGGTTCAATTTTCTGATTTTTTGTTATAACCACTATATTTTTTTAAAAATGAAATTTTATTAAAAATATCTTCTTTTGAGTTAAAATTAATATATTAGATATGTTTAGAAAAATACAAAACAAAAGAATATACTTGAAATCAATATCAATTGCGAGTATTCCTTTGGTTCTTGTTTCTTCATGTACTACAAATATTTCAAATTTTAATATTCAAATTGATGATAACAAACCCGAAGATAATGTAACTACAAATGAAATTTTAACAATAGGTTCAGAGTTTCTAGAAATTAATATATCAAAATTAATAACAATCAAAAAGCTATTTTCATTTTCTGATGATTTGAACCAATCCGTTATTAATGGTTTGAAGGTTAAGGCAATAGAGACAGATAATAGATTTCAATTGGTTTTACAAGCAGAAGAGGGTTTTACAATAAATAATGGTTTAGAGCAAATTTTATCTCAACCATTCAATGTTTATAGCGATAAAATAAAAATTAATTTGAAAAAAACCGAAGAAATAAATCAAGCTAAAATTACTAATTTTGATATTGCAAAAATTGAAACAACTGGAAATCAAACCATCGATATTGCGAAATTTAATATAATCAAAAATGTTTTTGATTTTGGTAAAATTTCATCAAACTTTATTGAAAATAGTTTATGAATTAAAAGAACTGATATAAACAAAAATACACATACACTTACTTTGATTCCAAAACCTGGTTATTATATAAATGATTTAGATCCCGAGGAAGAATTAACTTCTTTAAAATTTAATTCCTATGAAAATGGAGTCACTGTTATTGATTTTGAAGTTGAACCTATTTTGGAGAATTTAATAATTAGTCATGAGGAAATATATTCTATTTCAGAAGAAGTTTCATTAATACATGAACCTATAATTATTATTTTGAAAAAGCTTTTTAACTTTGGAGAAATGACTAATCAGGAAATTCAAAATGCTTTTAAAATACAAAGAATCAATGAGAATTTGTTAACTAATAAATTGAATTTGATTGCAAATGATGGGTATACAATAAATGGTTCAAAAAATCTAGAGAGTAATCATGTTATTGCAAGTTCTAATTTTATTATAGATAAAAAAACAAAAGAAGAAATAGAGAGTGAAATAACTCAAGTTGAAATAAACTCTATTGATGAAAATTTACAAAATATTGATATTGCAAAATTATCAATTATCAAAAAAGTGTTTTCAATATCTGAAGTTAATAGAATTAGTTTTCTTGATGAGAAAATTATGGCTGGATTAAAAATTAAAAAAGTAATTTCGCCGTTAACTGAAAATTCTAAAAATTTTCAATTTGAATTATCTGCAGAAACTAGTTTTGAAATAAACTCAGTTCAACATGGAAAGATTTTATCAAATGAATTTACTTTACCTATAAATACTTTGGAAATTAAGAGAAAAGAAAGTATTACAGAAATTATCTCTGAAAAAGAAATATTAAACATTGGTACAGCTCTAGGAAATATAGATGAAAGTAAATTGAAAACGATTAGAAAAATATTTACTTTTGATATTTCTTTGGATCAATTGATAATCAATGGATTGCAAATAAGTAGAAGTGAGCCATCTCTTGCGAACCAATACACATTCACTTTGACTGCAAAAGATGGATATACAATAGAAGGAAATTCAAAGTTGGATTCAATTAGTTTTCATATTGGTGATGAAATGGATATTAAACCTCATGAAAAAATTGTGCTAGATATATCATTCGATGAAATAAATAAGTTTGAAGAAGTACCGACGAAAACTAACATAGAACAAATTATTACAATTAGAAAAGCGTTTGTATTTGAACCCTCAATAACTGATGAACAAATTATAAATGGATTGAAAGTTCATAAAACAAAACCAGATACAACAAATAATTATACTCTTGTTTTAACCACAAATACTGGGTTCATGATTAATGGTGCAAATGTTTTATCATCTAATAAATTATATATTCCATTTAATTTTGATATTACACTCAACAATATTGCAATCGATGAAATAAATAGAAGCGAAATCAATAGTTTTAATCGAGTGCCTACAAAAATTGAAGAGCATCAATTAAGCACAATCAAAAAACTATTTAATTTTTCGAATTCAATTTATGATACTATTTCTGATAAACAAATAATTGATGGATTTAAGGTTAATATAACTGGAGATTTGCAAAATAGATATACTATTATTTTAAGTTTGAATGAAGGATATACCATTGATCAAAATAATAGTAAAATTATAGAATCACATGGGTTTATAGTGAAATTAAATATTGCAGTAGAAAAAATAGATTCGTCATTGATTAATATAACTGAAAATCAATTAAAAATCCTTAATGACGCAAATGGGAAAATTGACTTGGAAGTATTGGAAATTATTAAATTAGCATTTAATATAACAGGAAATACTTATGATGAATTAGTTAATGGTTTAGCATTTGAAATTTCATCAGGAGACAGTGTTGGTTCTAGTCAAATTATACTATTTCCAAATGATAATTTTTTAATTAATGAATCTATAAATTCTATTTCATCAAATAATTTTATGATTAAAAATATATTGACAATATCTTCATCTTCTGGAAATCCTGCCAATATACTTATGAGTGAGATTGAACACTTCCAACCAACATCAAAGCCAACTTCTCCAGAACAATTGATTGTTCTTTTGAAAAGTTTTTAAATAATTGGCATTAATAGTGTTGAATAAGCCAATCTTTTATTTTAATTTAGAAATCGAACAAGGTATAAATCAGAATCATTATGAATTTATATTAAAAGCAAAAGATAATTTTACACTCAATAATAATCAAAACAAAATTTCAAATCTGGCGAATTCAAAATTATTCAATTATTAAAAATAACACCTATAATCAATCCTTCTAAATTTTAGTATCAGGAACTTCAAACAAATACAAATTTATGTCTAGCTACCAAAGAAGGATTCAAATTTAACAATGGAGCAAATATTTGAACATCAAATTAGTTTATAGATTTTAGAAATATAAGTTTGGCAAGAATCACTACATTAGATGAATCATTACTGATGAAGAAATATTATCATTTTTAACAAATTTCCATAATCCAATCAATTTCAACAACTCAATTATTTATATTAGTAAAAGAAGTTTATAAAATAACTGATGATCAAGAATTTATTCTTCAATTAATTTTTATACCTGATATTAGCTTAAATGTAACTGTTCAAATTATTGTAAATGAACTGCAAATTAAAAAAATGCCAATAAGAATTTCTTGAGTTTATAAACTGGTTTTAATTGTTGAAATTTAGATATACAATTAATAGATGATAATTATTAAAAAACCTCACTTATATTTAATAAGTGAGGTTTTGCTCTATTTTTTAAGAAAATGTTAAACAAATTATTTTTGGCATTGAGAGCAAAAGTAAGTGCCTCTTTTGTTTATGTAATCTTTGATTATTAAAGAATCACATTGATTACAACTTTTATTTGCTCGCCCATAAACATTTAAATATTTTTGAAATGTTCCTGAATGATTATTATCAAATGAAAATGATGACACAGTAGTTCCTTTGTTTTTAATAGCCAATTTTAAAATTCTTGTTGACTCTTGTGTAATTGATTGGCACTCTAATAATGTTATTGTGTTACAAATTCTGAATGGAGAAACTTTAGAACTAAATAATATTTCACAAGCATAGATATTTCCGATACCAGAAACAATAGCTTGATCTAATAATAAAGTTTTGATTGTTTTTTTGGAGTTTTTAATTTTATCAAATAAATACTCAGTATTAAAAAGTGAATTTAAAGGATCGATTTCAATTTTTATCAACTCAATAGAATTCATAAAATCACTTGTTTTATAAATTGTAAATGTTCCAAATTTTCTTGTGTCATGATAACAGAGATTTATATTTGATAACTTAAAAATTATGTGAATATGTTTATCAAAAATATTTTCATTTAAGTTTTTGATTAAATATTTACCCTCCATTCTCAAGTGACTAACCATAACGTAGTCATTATCTAACTTAAACACTAAATATTTTCCAATTCTAATTACTTTTAAAATTGTAGAATTTATTAGAGTTTTTTTAAAGTTTTCTTCTGATGAATTTTTTAACATTTTAGAGGCAAGAACTTCCACGTTTATAATTTTTTGACCAATAACTTTCTCATTTAAATAATTAACAACTGTTTGAACTTCTGGTAATTCAGGCATAATACCTCCCAATAATATTTTATTTTTATTAATTAACATATTATCAATAAATAAATAATTAGACAAAAAAATATTAAATTTATTTTCTTAATTTTAATTATTATCTTTTAATAGTACTATAATTTAATTATGAAAACAAAATCAAAATCAAACAGAATATACATAAAATCCTTAGCAATTACAGCTCTACCATTGGCCTTGATAGCTTCTTGTTCAGCTGACTCTGGCATAGTAAATATAGATTTACAACAAAGTTTATCACAAACCTCTGTTATAACATTGAAAGAAATAAGAAACATTAGTTATGAACCAGAAGAAATAAATGAATCAAAACTAATGACAATCAAAAAAGTTTTCGATATAGCCAACAACAATATTGAAACCATTATCAAAGGACTTCAAGTTCACAAGAATAAGTTGTTAGAAGAAAATGAATATGAATTAATTTTAACAGCAAAACAAGGATTTGAAATCAATGGAAGTCTTACCTCTTTGAAATCAAATAGTTTTACCGCCTTTTCAAATAATTTTGAAATAACACCAAATCCAATCGAAGAAATCAATAAGCAACATCTTACACATGACGAGATGTTGCTTTTTAATACCGAAAAACAGAAAATTGATGAAAATAATATTTCAACAATTCAAAAAGTTTTCGATTTATCTGAAATGCAGGATAAGGAAACAATGAATAACTTAGAAGTTTCAAAAAACCTTGATCACGAAAAACCTCATTCATATAGTTTGGTGTTAATTGCTAAAGACGGGTTTTTGATAAATGGTTTATTATCCTTGACATCATTTACATTTAATTGTCAATCTTCTATAGATTTAACAATAAATCCTAAACAATCAGAGGTTATAAATGTTACTCAACAAGACCTTCAATATTTTAATTTAGAATTTGAAGATGTGAATTTAAACACAATGGAAATTATTGAAAAAGTTTTCGATATTAGTTTTGCCGATAATATTGATATCAAACCTTTAAAAGTTAAAATAGAGGAAGTATTTTTGGGGCAAAATAAATATAAACTTATTTTAATGCCTAATAATGGTTTTACAATTAATGGTCAAAAAGAATCTATTTCATCTAATTCATTTATTGTTGATATAAACTTCGATATAGAGATAGAAAGTGGAACAATTTTATTGAGTAATGAAGAAATAAATTTGATTTCAAATACAGAATCAAATATTGATAAAAATTCTTTAAAAGTAATCAAAAAAGTTTTTAATTTTACAATGCCAAATATTCAAGATGAAAAAATTATCTATGGTTTAAAAGTGAAAAGAACAGAACCGACACCAGCAAATCAATATCAAATAAGTTTAATAGCCAAACCAAATTTTACAGTTAATGACAAAAAATGAATTACTTCAAATACCTTTACTGTTAATACTGATTTTTTAATAAAAAAACAAGTAGATGTAACCAATATGACAACAGATGAAATAAATGGATTTAAAAATGACTTTACAGATATTTTAAATTCACAAATAATTTCTTTGAAAAAAACATTTGATTTTGGAGATATTCCTGATTTAGAAATAACTAGAGGTTTGCAAGTTAAAAAAATTAATAATACAACAAATACAAACCAATTTAAATTAATATTAAGATCTAAAATTGGTTATGAAATAAATAATATTCCAAATGTAGAGTTAGAATCAGAATTATTTATGATTAATATTGATTTAGAAATAACTCCTAAAGAATCAGGGTCAATAAATTTGACTGAAGGAGAGATTAATGGTATTTTAGAAACAAAACAAGATATTGATGACAATATATTATTAATAATTAAAAAAGCTTTTGACATTCCTAATACTTCAGATGAAATTGATGCACTTGTTAAGCGTGGATTACAAGTAAATAAAGTTTCTCATGGAGAAGGAAAATATACTCTTAAACTAACAACAAATTCTGGATTTTTAATTAATGAATTACATGAACTAAATTCAAATGAATTCATGGTTCACATTAAATTATCTATAAAACCAAAAGACACTGTTGAAGAACTTACTGAGGCAGAAATTAATTCAATAACTGATTCACATCAAGATATTGATGGAACTAAATTATCTATTGTAAAAAAAGTATTTGATACAACACAAACCCGTAATATTGATGCTCATATAATGAATGGATTAAAAATTCAAAGAATTTCTTCTACTGACACAAATAACACACATCAACTTAAACTAATTGCTAAGCCAGGGTATTTAATTAATGAAACCTTGGGACATTTGCATTCAAATGAATTCATTGTTAATGTAAATTTTAAAATTGTACCAAAAACAAATCTAACAAATATTATATGGGATGAAATAAAAGGATTTAAAAATGAATTTACAGATGTTTCAAATTCACAAATCTATTTTTTGAATAAAGTTTTTAGTTTTTGAAATATATCACCCTCAGAAATTATTAAGGGTTTACAAGTTAAAAGAGTCGGTAATATAACAGATACAAATCAATTCCAAATTGTTTTAAAAGCAAAAGATAACTTTGAGATAAATGGTATTCCACATGCAGAATTAGAATCAGAATTATTTATGATTAATATTGATTTAGAAATAACCCCTAAACAATCAGAGTCAATAAACTTGACCGAAGGAGAGATTAATAGTATTTTAGAAGCAAAACAAAATATTAATGATAATACATTATTGGTAATTAATAAAGTTTTTGATATTAATGTTTTAGATGAAATTGATGCGCTTGTTAAACGTGGATTACAAGTAAGTAAAATTTCTCATGGAGAAGGAAAATACACTCTTAAACTAACAACAAATTCTGGATTTTTAATTAACGAAAACTTAACAGAATTAGATTCAAATGAATTCACTGTTAATGTTAAGTTATTGATAAAACCAAAAGACATAGTTGAAGAACTTACTGAAACAGAAATCAATTCAATTACAAATGAAGCTCAAGACATTAATTCAACTATGTTAATAATAGTGAAAAAAGCATTTGACACAATGCCTCTTCGTGCTACTGATGATCAAATAATGGCTGGATTACAAATTCAAAAAATTGGACCTGATGCAACCAATAAATACAAACTTAAATTAAGTGTAAAACCAGGTTATCTAATTAACGAAAACTTAACAGAACTAGATTCAAATGAATTCACTGTTAATGTTAAATTAGTTTTAGCTGCTAAAGGTATCGTTGAAGAACTTACTGAAACAGAAATCAATTCAATTACAAATGAAGCTCAAGACA
>CAMQYZ010000003.1 GCA_947039505.1 uncultured Mycoplasma sp. | reverse complement strand
CATTAATGTTGCTTTCATCTATGCTTATCGCTTTTTCATATTTCTCAATAGCTTCATTAAATTTACCTTGTTTACTCAAAACATTACCTCAATTCACATAAGCATTAATGTCTCTTTCATCTATACTTATTGCTTTTTCATATTTATCAATAGCTTCATCGAATTTTTCTTTCTTATACAATGCCAAACCTCAATTAACATAAGCATTAATGTTGGTTTCATCTATATTTATTGCTTTTTCATATTCCTCTATAGCTTCATCCAATTTACCTTGTTTAACTAGAGCGTTCCCTTGATTCACATAAGCATTAATGTTGCTTTCATCTATGCTTATCGCTTTTTCATATTTCTCAATAGCTTCTTTTTGAGGAAGTATATGCTCTTGATCAACATATTTAGCAGTATTTTTCTCAATATTTGTTTTTTTAATATTTCCTAAAACTACGCTCTCTTTATGAGATTTAATCAATAATCTATTCATCGTTCATGACCTTCTTAAACGGTTTTCAATATCCCTTTTTTCTTTTTCACACTTTTTTTCATATTTATCAAGAATTTTTTTATTAATATTCAAATAATTAATATTCATATCTCTTTTTTCACATGAATTAGAGTACTTTGATTCTGGAAGTTGTTTATTTGATTCTAATTTATTTTTTCTTATGCCATATAAAAAAGTTTCATATATTACCTCAATATCATAATTTTTAAAGTTTTCAAAGATAAAAAAACTATTTTGAGTTTTTTCGCCTGGATCACATCCTCTAAACAATGATAGAAAAAAATCCAATTTATAAAAATATTCCAAAAAATCATTTATTAATAATTTATTTTTTGGAATATTTTCTTGATTTAAGTATTCAACTAATTTAAAACTTTTATTTTCAAAAACAAGATTTATAAAATCCTCTTTATTATTAATATTTTTATGTTTAATCTTACTTCAAATATCAACTTCTTCTTTGTTTAATATTAAGTCAAGATTGGGATAAAATAATGGAATTACAGAGCTTTCATTATTCCTTGGTATCTTGTAATAGTTTAAATAATGTTCCGATCATTTTACAAAAGTTTCTTTAAAGCAAATGTTTAAAAAAAGCATTTGAATGTAAAATACAATGTCTAATTTTATAGATTTTTTTTCATTTTGATCATCATAACCAAATAAATATTTAAATTTTTTCTCTGAATTTTTGTTTAAATTTATGAATAAATTAAATTCTTTTAAGCAAATTTCAGCAAAGTGTAATTTTTCTGGAGATTTTTTAATAAAATCAGGAAAATTAGGCATTAGATTTACTAATTCAAAATTTTCAGGAATCTTTAAAATGTTTTTTATATAATCAAATCCTTTTTGAAATTTTGTCATAAAATCATCTATGGAATCATTTATAGTCATAATAATTTCACATCCTATATATTTTTTTATATTTTCTTCATCTTCTTTGTTGAAAAATTGTTTTTCATTAACATAAATAATAATAATTTTTTTAAAAATTCTCTCAGTATTTTTGAGAATGTTATCAATAAATTTATATATTTTATAAACTTCATTCTTATCCTTAACTCTATTTAAATCATCTATAAAAAGATAGAAATATTTTTTATCTTCAATTTTTTTTGAAAGAGATTTGAATGATTTAGTTAATTTTCCTTTAGTTGAATGTGGATATCAAAAAATATATATTGCTGTTAGGATACAAAAAAATAAAGTTAATGATGAAATAACTATACCAAGTGATCATAATGATGATAAATTAATTTTTGAACAACTTGTTATTAATAAACCCATAAATGGTGTAAATATTATTGTTAGAAATAAAATAGTAATATTTCTATCCTTCCTTATTATTTTTAAAAATGTAGCGCACAACTTTTTTTCATTAGTCAATTCATATATTTCATTCTTAAGTTCTTCTAAGTTGTTAGCCTCTATGCTGAACGCCTCATTCTTACGTTCTCTCAATTCATGAATCATTTTATTCTTTATAAAGAAAGATTTTCCTACCCCTTTTTCACCAAAAATAAAAATAGGTTTTATAAATTTTTCACTATGTTTTGCTTCAGAATCAACATAGTCTGTTATTTTTTTTAAAAGGGTGTTTTTATCTTCAGAATCAACATAATCTTTTATATTTTTTAAATAATCTTCTTTATTAAGGTTATTTTTAGGAACTATTTCTTTTGTATTTATAGAATTTTTAACTTTTTCATTTATAAAATTGTTAATTTTTGTTTTAGGAATAATTGAAACATTTTTTTTATTATTTTCCATTATATTTCCATCATTAATACAATTTCTAATATCAGATAAAGAAACTCACCTTGAAGAAGAGTTGGTTTTCAAGTTTGAATTAGTTAACTTGTTAGAAAGAATATTTAAATTTACTTTACTTTTACGAATTTCACTGGGAAGAATTAATAAATATATAAGATTATCAATATCTAAATCTAATTTTGAATTCTCTAAATCTCTTTTATAGGGTACATATAAATTCACAATAAAAACAATATGATCTTTTATGTCTTGAAAAACTTTGTTGTTGTAGGGAATAGATACTTTAACACGAGGGTTAGGGTTATCATTTTTATTTTCCCCTCCGCCATCAATATATTCTATGTAAAAATAAACAATTTTATTATCTATCTTTGTGCTAAAAAATGCTTCGCAATTGCTTGATGATTTAATGTCATTGATAGAAATATCCATATCTTCTGCAAACTGCTTAATAAAGACTTCTTTTGTCCTCATATTATAATAAGGATGACTGCGAGAAACTGGTTCGATTTCTTTATTAACAATTTCTTTATAATAATTATTTTTTTCTTTTTTGTTAGGCACTTAAAATCTCCTTAATCAATTTATAAATAACATCTACATTAACTGCGTTTCCATATTGTTTATATGCTGAGATGAAACAATTTGTTTTGAGGGAAATGATTGAATATTGGCGTTTTCTTTAGGTTTCAAAAATCTTCATGTTGAATCTTTTTTGATAATTGGAACTTTAACCATTGCAACCAACCTTGGAAAAGTATGTGGTTTTCTGCACCTTATTCCAGATTGACGTAGTTGAATGAATGATTCCTCAAACTTATAATCCATGCCAACTTGTCACTCTAACTTCTTATGTCTCTTACCATTAAATATTTTCTTATTTTTTAAATATCACTCATCAATAAAAGTTTTGTTTTGTTTATAGAATTATCTCATTTTATATCACACAATTTTGTTTTATGTTTTATAAATTATATATCATAGTGTTATATTTTTTTAAATAAATCAATATATTTTAATTATTATTTTCAAAATTTTATAAATTGGTAAAAGCAAAATCAGTTATTTTATCTTGATGATATTGTGATATAAGAGTAATTAAATAAGGATTAAATTAAATTTCCAACAAACCAACTATAAGTTTTGTTAATTTTTCTCCACGGTCACTTAGTTCTGATTCACTTCATTTAGAGTAATCATTTATTTGGTTGTTTAAGTGAAAAGCCGATTGATTCTTCATAAAAATCTTTTTATCTAAAAACGAACTATTACTCATCTCTTTGTTGAGTTTACCTACAGTGATTGTTAAATTAGGTAATGTGTGTAAATTTTTAATAATTCACTCATCAGTCTTTTCTTCATTTCCATCATTTTCTTCTTTTGCTCAAAATCAAAAATCAGTTAATTTATCACATGCTTGGGGAATTATGTGCTCAACCTCTATATTTTTGGGATTAATATTAATATCTTTTTCTCAACCTGTAGCAAACATTTCCAAACCAATTAATAAATATTTAGTTTTTTTAGAACTACTTGTATAAACTTGTGTTGAATTAATTCTTGCTCTAAATTCTTTTTTGTTAAATAATTTAAAACCTGATTTACCGCTTTTTTCAAATCATTCCTCAAAATTTATTTGTTCACCATTAACATCATTTTTATAATTTGGTCAAATATTAGGAATTCCTCTTGTGATATTCTTTTCTTCTTTCCCCAACAATAATAAACTAAAAATTAAGTGATTGATAATTCTTAAAATTCTTGACATAAATATTTCCTCAATATAATATTCTGTACCTTTATCCAATTTTATATTATCAAATAAATATTGGTGCACTAAAGAGTAGTATGTCCCAAATGTCTCAAAAAATGTTTTGTAGAAAAAATCCACTTTCTTATCTTTACTTGAAAATTTATTAATAAAATTCCAAATAAATGCATGTTTTTTCAACTCCTGTAAAACTACTTGAATATCATCAGGATTTTTTGGATCTATTTCAGAAAACTTATAATTTTGACTTTTATCAAATAACCTTTTAAAATCTTCATATATTTTATAACTTCCTTCTTTCTGTAATTTAAAACCAGAACCCAACATTGGAACAATATATCTAAAGAATTTCATAATATTATTTTCTTTTCCAATTAAATTTTGAATTTTCACATATTGTTCTGAAAAATCTTCAATTCTTTTTAGATATTTAGAGGAATAAAAAAATATATAGTTTTTTATTAAATCAGAAGCCAAAAGCTTCTTGCCTGTAGTATTAATTACTTCAAATATTTTATTAGGATTATCACGTTCTTTAATCGTTATTTGCACTAATAAAGTTTTTTTGAGAGATTCTATAATATTGTCTTCATATTTTTCATCATTTTCTTTTATTTCTTGAATCTTCTTAATTATTGCAAGGTAGTTAGTATTGTAAACATTGGGTTTTGAACTTGTTCTATCATAAATAATATCCTCTAAAAAACGACTATTATTAATATTATTTAACTTTAGTTTATAACCTATTGAATTAGTATTATTGTATTGTATATTTTGATTTATGTATTCTTTTATTCATAAATTCTTTTCATCAGAACTTGATTGATTTTTGATGACAGTTCTTAGGGCTGAAAGAATTAAAATGGTGGTTGTTATTCTTTGTTGACCGTCTATAACTATTCTGTGATTTCCTCCTAAATCAAATATAATAATATTACCAATATAATATTCTAATTCCTCTTGACAAACCTCTTTATTGTTCATATAATTGTCATATATATCATTTAAAAATAGAGTGCAATCTTCTTCTGTTCATGAGTAATTTCTTTGATAAATTGGTATCTCAAAATATCCGCTATCACTTAATATTTTGTATAAAGAATTATTTAAAATTTTAGCCACGACTTATCTCTTTCAGTAAAAAACAGTATACAGGAAAAAAATGAAATTTAAAAACTATCATTGCTTTATATAAGTGTGGTTTAGTATTTTGATATATATTTTAGTTATTTTGAATTTTCACAATTATTCAATACATTTAAATTAACTTTTTATCAATTATTTTTAAAAAATAATTGATAAAAGATTGATAAAACAAACATTTATCAATTATTCATAAAATTAGTATAAAATTTTTATATATGAAAATTGAAGCTAAAAAAAACGTTGATAAAATAGACAAATTTGGCAATTTCTCTAAAGGTTTTTCAAAAACAATAAATAACAACATAATAGAAGATGAAATCTTCGATAAACCAATAGATTATATTAAAAGTTTAAAACAAGTTAATTACATTGATCTTTTCGCTGGAATAGGAGGTTTTCATTTTGCTTTTGAAAAATTTTCTAATGAAAAAAAAATAAAAACAAAGTGTGTGCTTGCCTCTGAAATAGATAAGAATGCTATTGATAACTATTCCTTAAATTTTAAGATGAAACCAACAGATATAATAAATATTAGGGATATTGATTTTGAAAATTGAAACGATGATGTTCATATATTATTTGCTGGATTTCCTTGTCAAACTTTTTCTAATGCCGGAAAGAAACTGGGTTTTCTAGATAAAGTTAAGGGAACTTTGTTTTTTGATATATTGAATCTAATAGATATAAAGAAACCGAAAATACTCCTTTTAGAAAATGTAAAACATCTAATTAACCATAATAATGGAGAAACTTATAAAATAATTATAGATTCTTTGAAAGAAAGAGGTTATATAATGAGTGAAAACCCTGTAATACTTTCTCCTAAAGAGTTTGGAATACCGCAAGATAGACCAAGGGTTTATATTCCGGCCATTCATAAATCTATAATTAAAGTTAAAAAACTCACCATCAACATTCTAAAAGAAGAATATAAAATAGGTATACATAAAAACTTTTTAGAAAAAAAAGTTGATAAAAAATATAATGTTAATGATCAATTGCACAAATTATTTGTATCTTGAGCAGAGTTTGTTAATTACTTTTTGAGCATTAAAGTAAGAATACCTGTAATATGAATTGATGAAATGCTTTCAAAGACTAAAATAGATTCTGAATTTCCTGATTGAAAAAAAATATATATAAATAAAATGAGAGAATTCTATAAACAAAACAAAAACTTTATTGATGAGTGATATTTTAAAAATAAGAAAATATTTAATGGTAAAAGAGATAAGAAATTAGAGTGACAAGCTGGCATGGACTATAAGTTTGAAGAATCATTTATACAATTACGTCAATCTGGAATCAGGTGCAGAAGACCACATACTTTTCCAACGTTAGTTGCAATGGTTCAAGTTCCAATTATCAAAACAGATTCAACATGAAGATTTTTGACGCCTAGAGAAAACGCCAATATTCAATCATTTCCTTCAAAACATATTGTTTCACCTCAAGATAGTCAGGCATATAAACAATATGGCAACGCAGTTAATGTAGATGTTATTTATAAATTGATTAAGGAGATTTTGAGTGTCTAAAAAAAATTATTACAAAGAAATAGTTGATAAAGAAATTGAACCAGTTTTTCATACTCATCCTTATTACAACACAAGAACCAAAGAAGTGTTTATTAAACTGTTTGCAGAAGATATGAACATTTCTATTAATGACATTAAATCATTGAATAATTGCGAAGGATTATTCAGTATAAAAATTGATAATAAAATTGTTTATTTCTACATAGAATATATAGATGGCGGAGGAAATAACAAACATGATAACCCCAACCCTCGTGTTAAAGTATCTATTCCCTTCAACAACAAAGTTTTTCAAAACATTATATTAGATGACATTGTTTTTATTGTTAATTTGTATATACCTTATAAAAGAGTGTCAGAGAATCTAGAATTGGACAACGATAATCTTGTCTATTTATTTGTTCTTCCAAATCAGGTTTTTGAAGCAACTGGATATAAAAATAATCTTTCTAACAAGTTAAATAATTCGGGTTTGAACACTAATCCCTCTTCTAGGTGAGTTTCTTTATTTAATATTAAAAATTGCATTAATGATGGAGATATATTAGAAAATAATAAAAAAAATGTTTCAATTATTCCCAAAACAAAAATCAAGAATTTTATAAATGCAAAAGTTAAGCATGAATATCAAACATGAAAATTAGAAAAATTAATGATTTCATTAGAACAAGATAATAATGATGAAAGAAAAGCGGGGTATGAAGTTAAAGCAAGAAAAGAATTTAAAGATAAGTTGGTAAATGATTTTAATCCTCCTAGATGTCAAAATCTTCATCACAATATTTTTCATGAGACAGCCTTAAGAGGTTCTCATATAATGGCTGTTAATCAAATTAAAAAACAATCTAATTTAACCATAGAAGATAAAATACTATATATCAGTGATATTAACAATGGTTTGTTGTTGTGCGCTAATTGTGATGCATTGTTTGATAAATACAAATTTACCATAATAGAAAACGGAGAATTATTAATAAAAAACAATATTAAACAAGTTGAAGAAATTTTGAATTGCAAAAATGGAGATATAATAATTTCAATTGATGATTTTTCGAAAAAAGAAAAATATTTAAAGTTTCATCAAAAAATGTTTAAATCAAATAATTAAAACTATTTCCTTAATACCTTAAAATACCTTTGTAACCACATATTATTACTGACTTCTAGAATTTAAAATTATTTTAAAGCAAAGCTTCTGTTTTAATAAAACAAACAGCACATCTTCCAGGATTCATTGCTATTGAAAATCGATGGTTTTCATTTAATTGCTCTTTTGATGGTGATCCATAAATACAAGAGATGCAAGAAACATTTTCTAAATGTCTTGAAGTGCGTTTAAATGTGTCTCACTGTCTTGGGTGTTTTTCCATTAATTTTTCTAATTCTTCAAATCACTCTTGTAATTCTTTTTGTGTCATATGTTATCCTTCTATATTATTGTATTTGTTTAATTGTAACAACTCTTGATAAAATTAAATTTCTTTCATTAATTTCTTGTAAATATTCTGCATTTTTTTAAAATCATTTATATAATAAAAATAATGACATATGATTTAAAAGAACCAAACGAAGAAATAGCGAATGGCATTGTGGATAAAATTTATCGTTGTAAATTACAAATTGAAAAAGATATTTTCAAGGAAAGTGATGGCAATGATGGTTGTAAATCAAATTTCCAACGTCATAATGACATATTAATTGAATTATTTGAAAAACATAATGAAAATGTTGATGTTGACAAAGTGCTTATTAAAGTAGCGGTGCTAAATACTTTTTATTCTGCTGGGGTTAAAAATATACATGTTACCAATGTGGCAAAACATATAGTAGATGTGTATAAACAAACAAAGTATAACCCTTGTTTAATTGCAAGTGATCCATTTAAACCTAGTGATAATTGTTTGGAATTAGTTAACAAACTAGCTAAAGTTAAAGTTAAAGAAAGTAATGAAAAGTCTGATGGAAAAGTCGAATACTATTCTTTTGCATCTAAATTTTGTTTCTTTCAAAATAATAAATTTTTCTCTATATATGATTCTTTTGTAGAAGAAGCTTTATTTGAATTTAAAAATAAATTTATAACTAAATATCAGGAAAAATTTGGGAAAGAATTCATAGACTTTAAAAGAATTGAATTAAGAAATTACAAAACTTTTTACATTGCAATTAATCAATTTATTATCCTTTTTAAATTACAAAATTTATCAAGAAGAAATATAGATATTTTTTTATGATCAACTGGAAAAAACATTTTATATCAAAAAAAAGAAAAAATAATTAAATTAATGTTTTATTGTTTGGTTTTTAAAATAATTTAGCAGTTTATTACTAATAAATTCTCTGTTTGAAAAACTTTATTCAAATTCCTTATTATTTCCGATTACTCGTTCAACTTCATTGCTATTCAGTCAATATTGTTGTTTGGTAATTACTTGTCCAAAGGGAGTTGCCATCGTATCTTTGCTATTTTGTCCATGAGGTCTTAGTAAAATCCCTATATTACTTGATTTATGTATCAAATTAGACATTGTTCTGTCTCCAACTCGTTCTAATTCCATTCCTGTTAAAAACTTCTCTTTAGTATCGTTATAAACAAATTCAGCTTTTGTAATTAGTTTGTTATTAAATTGAAAAAGCATCACATCTTTGAAAACAGACTCTTCTCCTCTTTTTTGTCACACAATGAAAAGAAACTTATAAGAAATTAAAAAGGTATATAGTTCACTTTCATTAAAGGGAACATCATTCAAAAATTCATTATCATTAACATTCATTAACGCAATCTCATCTTTGAGTTTGCCATTATTTTTTAATTCAATATTTCTAATTTTAAAAACACTTGGTTTAATGTTGAGGATTTCATCATAACTCTTAGTATTTAATAATTTATTAATGATGGCATCTTTTTGATTTTTAGCTTCCGGAATAGGTAAGTTCATTTCCTTATATATTTCTCCAATGGTTAATCCATGAAAAGGTTGGATCTTATTAACGATTGAAAACATAACGTCAGCATCATTAACTTTGACACTTTTGCTATAAAATATCTTATTAACATAATTAGGTTTTAATAAAAACTCTCAGGATGAAACGGAGCCTTCTAATTTGGGTTGTATTTTTTTAGGGATAGTAATGCTTAATTCCTCTGTCGAAGAATGATTTAAGTCTTCACTCTTACCTTTTTTAATTTTTGCAAAGATCAGTTCATAATCATTTACTAATGTTTTAATATTGGTTGATGCATCTAGTTCAACATATTTAAAATCAATAATCTTTCATTCAGACATTGGTTTGTCATATCTATATTCATAAAAAACATATAAAGTCTTTTGCATTTGAGTATATAAAGCTGATTTTTCAAAATTAGGTTTGCCAAGAATTACTTGGTCACTAATTGATCCTAGGGAAATAATTTCTTTCGCTTTATATTTTCTGCCTTCATTATCAGGTTTTTTATATTTTATTAATCCAGTTACTTTTAATTGAATCCCTAATTTTTCAAAATTATTAGGATTGTTTTTCTGTAACTTAATTTTAAAAACTTCTTTTTTAATTAAGTTTTCTAATTGTGTTTGATCATGGGATTCCAAGATGTTTTGTGATGTTAAAATATCTTTAACTTTCTTATTTTTAATTTCTGCACATTTTGTAATTATTTGATCAAGTGTTGTGTATTCGATGATGCCTCCAAATGCTAATATCTAATTAGCATTTTCTCTTTAAAACATATTATATTATGAAATAAGTCAAAAGGAAGCCTGATTATTCTTTTATTAAACAAAAAGTCCACATAGGTCTTTGTTTTTTTGTTTTGGATATCCTTAAATATTAATATCAATTTTTTTGCTTTTAATTAAATTTTTTAATCTGAATATACTAAAAAATATCCTTAAATACTTCTTCAAACTTTTTTTCATCAATTTTTTTTAAGAGTAATTCAGCAGCCAACTCTAAATTAATAATTGTTTTTGTAAAATTAATAATAGGAGATCCAATTTCAGAAGCTAAATTGAATTCTTTTTTAGTATTCAAAAAATCATTAGCAATAAGGTCTATTTCAGGAATGTTTTTATATATATATTCTAATGTAAAAATGTTTTTTTCTTGTGGACTCAAAGCAAACATTCAACTTGAATTTTGAAATGCGTTTTTATCAAATGTAGTAACTCTTATGGAATCATATAAAACTCCATAACTTGCAAAAAAACCTTGAGACCTTAACGCTCTAACTCTTCCATTTATGTTTCTTAAATCATAAGAAATCCTAACTTTTTCTAAAAAATTATTTGAATCATAAAAATCAATACTTTTAATTACATCTTTCCCAGTTTTAAATTTTGCAAATATCACAAATAAAGTTAATCAAACTAAAATTATTTTTTCTTCTTTTGTTGATTTTTCTAAAAAATCTAAATTTTGAATTATTTTAGTTCTTTCATTATAATCTTGACTTTCAATCATTTTGTCTAATAAATCATTTGACTTTATGATGTCAAAAACTTCTTTACTACTAAATTTTGTAAATTCACCAATTTCATAAAGTTGCTTAAGATGTTGGATGGAAGATATAGCTTTTATCTTCTTTTCTTGATTTGGAATTTCTAAGTTATATACATATTTTTCTTGAATTTCTTTTTGTAATAAATCAGCATTTAACTTTTTATTAATATCTGAATTTAAAGAAGTTGTATTTATAGTTATAGTGCTATTGTATGACTTAATATTGATTTTTTTATTATTGTTATTCTGTAAATCAATGTTTGGATTTATTTCAACATTTTTATTATTTATCCCAAAAAGTTTTTTTCAAACATTACTCATTTAATAATTATAACATTATTTTAAACTAATAACTTAAACAACATCTTCTACTTCGTTGCCGTTTAATCAATATTGTTGTTTGGTAATTACTTGTCCAAAAGGAGTTGTCATAGTATCTTTGCTATCTTGTCCATGAGGTCTTAGGTGAAATCCTTGATTATTAGACTTATGAATAAGGTTAGACATTCTTCTGCCCTTAACTTCTTCTAGTTTCATGCCATTTAAAAACTTCTCTTTAGTATCGTTATAAACAAATTCAGCCTTTTTAACTAGCAAGCTATCAAATTGGAAAAGTTTAATCTCTTTAAAAATAGATTCTTCCTCTATTTTTTGTCATATTATAAAAAGAAATTTGTAAGAAATTAAAAATGTATATAATTCACTTTCATTAAAAGGTATATCATTCTCAAATTCACTGATATTCACATTCATTAAACCAACTTCTTCCTTTAGTTTGCCGTTATTTTTGAGCTCTATATTTTTAATTTTAAAAACACTTTGTTGAATATTCGGGATTTGTGCATAACTTTTAGTTCCCAATAATTTATTAACAATAGTATCTTTTTGGTTTTTAGATTCAGGAATAGACAAATTCATTTTTTTGTAGATTTCTCTGATACTAAGTCCATGAAATGGTTGAATTTTATCAATAATAAAATTCATTACATCACTTTCAGGAATTTCAATACCTTCGCTATAAAAGATTTGGTTAACATGGTTTGGTTTTCAACTAAATGCTCTAGGTTTTACTAATGTTTTAGAATTTGGTTGTTTAACTAATGATTTTCCAGTTCCTTTTGTACATGCTCCTAATTGTTTAGTTAGTCCTTCGCTTAATTCCTCTGCTTTACCTTCTTTAATTTTTGAAAAAATAATATTATAATCTTCCGTTAGAGTTTTGATATTGTTTGATGAATTTAGTTCAACATATTTAAAATCAACAATCTTTCATTCAGACATTGGTTTGTCATATCTGTATTCATAAAAAATATAAAGTGTTTTTTGCATTTTGAAATAGATATGTGATTTTTCAAAAGTAGGTTCATCCAGAATTGAGATATAATTAATCATTCCTAGAGAAATTCTTTCCTTTGCCTTATATTTTCTTCCTTCATTATCTTTTTTCTTATACTTAATTAAGCCAGTTACTTTTAGTTCAATCCCTAATTTTTCAAAATCAGGAGCACTATTACTATTTGCTTTAATCCCAAATACTTCTTCTTCAATTAATTTTCCTAGTTTCCCCTTATCGGCTGATATTAAAACATTTTCAGAAGAAACAATGTCCTTCACCTTCTTATTCTTAATTTCTTCACATTTTTTAATTATTTGATCGAGAGTTGTATATTCCATGATTCCTCCAAGTGCCAATTATTTATTTAATCTATAATTAGCATTTTTTCTTTGTATGTTATTATAATATAATAACCAAAAAGGAATCAAGTTGAATGTCGAAACCAATTAAAGTAGTTGAATTATTTGCTGGTGTTGGTGGTTTTCGGGTAGCAGCTGAAAAATCAGGTAAAGATTTTGATTTTATTTGAGCTAATCAATGAGAACCAAATAAAAAAATGCAATATGCTTTTGATTGCTATCAAAGACATTTTGGAGTTTCTGATAAACATTCAAATGAAGATATATCTATTGCGAAAGAAAAAATCCCTAAAAAATTTGACCTTCTAGTCGGAGGATTTCCTTGTCAAGATTATTCAGTAGCAACTACAAAGGCTAAAGGTATTGAAGGGATCAAGGGTGTTCTTTGATGAGAAATTGATTGAATTTTGAAAAATCGCAATCCAAAATATGTCTTGCTTGAAAATGTAGATCGTTTATTAAAGTCTCCTGCTAAACAAAGAGGAAGAGATTTTGCTATTATTTTAAAATGTTTTAATGATAATGGTTATAACGTTGAGTGAATGGTGAACAATGGTTCTGATTTTGGCTTTTCACAAAGAAGAAAAAGAGTTTTTATCTTTGCTTATAAACAATCTCAGAAAAAACAAAACATTTTTAATCATGCTTTTAAGTTCAAGTTAATAGATAAACCATTAGAAATAGATATAAATACTTATAATGACTTACAAAACCTTTCTGATACCTATGATGAGGGAAAATTCTTAGAATATGGAGTTATGAAAGGTGGAAAAATAGAAAGCTCCAAATTTATTAGTCAATATGAAGGTGAATTTATTTATCTTAAAGATATACTTATTGACAAAAAAATAAATAAAGAGTTATTATTGAATAGTCATCAGTTTGAAAAAATGGAATATTACAAAAGTCATAAACGTCTCATTAGAGAAAAAAGTGATGGAACCAAATATAACTATTCTGAAGGTAAAATGAATTTATATGATGATTTAAATAAAGCATCAAGAACAATGTTAACTAGTGAAGCAACGGCAAATAGATCAACTCATATGATAGAAACAAAGCAAGGTCCAAGATTTCTCTCTCCTGTTGAATGTGAACGCTTAAATGGATTTGATGATAATTGAACTTCAGAAATGCCAAATAGAGCAAGATACTTTACAATGGGAAATGCTTTAATAGTTGGTGTTGTTGCAGAGATAATGAAAAATATTAAATAAAATTCAATGATAAAAATTTGGATATGATTGGAGAAAATCATGAATAATGAAAAAATTAAAGAAAATATTACTTATTTTTTAGTGAATAATAATTATTTAAAGGCTAGTGAAAAACAAAACGAATATTTAAGTTCAAAATCATTTTCTTTACTTGTTCTAGAAAAAACACTTTTTTTAAATCACAATAAAATAAAATCATTTGAAAAGTATGTGATTGATGGTAGTGAAGATAATGGAATTGATATAATTTATTTGGATAATGCACATACGTTACATATATTTCAAACCAAATTTAGCCCACGAACTAACTTAATGTTGACTAATGTAAAATCATTCAAAACTTCCGTAGATCAATTACTTAATGGAGTTGTTAATTCTCAAAATAAAGAGTTAATAAGTGACACTTTAGGAAAATGAAATAAATGTAATGATAAGAACAGAAGTGTGAAATGTTACTTTGCAAATATATCAAAAGAACAAGAATCTTGAGATTCTGAAATTATAAGTAATAAAAATCAAATAATAAATGAAATGAAAACATATAATGACTCCATGACATCTTATAATTATATGGATTTAGAAAATGTTATGGAGTGAATTTCCCCCTTTAGTGTTGTTTCTTCTGTTGAAATGAAATTTAATAAAGAATTAACTATTTTTAAGGATGATGAAGATATTGAAATTTGTAATTCTGTAGTTTCTGCAAAAGACTTAATTAAAAATTTAGGAAAATTTATTGAAAATGAAACCCTTTTTTCTGCTAATCTAAGAGGCACTTTGAAGAAAAATAAAATTACAACTTCAATAATTAATACAATAAAAACTGATTCAAATAATTTCATTAAATACAATAATGGAATAACTATTGTTTGTGAAGAAATTCGTCGAAACAATAATTGTGTATATACTTTAGAAAAATTTAGCATTGTTAATGGCGCTCAGACAATATCATCTTTATATCAAGCAAATGAAATGAATTTATTACAAGATGATTGTTATGTTATGGTTAAAATATTGAGGGCCAATGAAGAAGTTATGAATAAAATATCACTATTTTCAAATACACAAAATACCGTAAAAGAGTTTGATAAATTCTCATTCCATCCTTTGAATAAAAATTTGTATAAGAGGTTTTTACTTAAAGGTTATGTTTATGAATTTAGAAGAGGAGTAAATGTTAAAAAAAATAGAATTAATGATAATTTAATAAAAGCTGAAATTGTATTAAGGATTGTTTCTTGTTTTCTTTCTAAAGATGACAATAATGATTTATCATTCGTTTTATCTTCTTGTAAAAATAATTTTAACAAACTTTATAATGATGAAAACTCATTGTGAGAAAAAACTAGAAATTTCTTAGAAAATGATGAAAATATGGATACTATAATTAGTTTATACAAAATTTTTGAACAATTAAAAAAATTCCTAAAATTAAAAATGATTAATGGAAATAATGAAAAAATAAAGAACTCTATAGAGTACTTGTTATTTGTAATTATTATTAAGGAATTCGGAGTAACAAGAAATAATTTTCAATATTTAATAGAAGCAAATATTGAAAATTATATTAATAAAATTTCTGACAAAATTGACAAAATGTTTCAAAATAATGTAGCCACTTACAAAACTACACTGGGTTTAATGAAGAGTAAAATAGGTGTACTTGAATTAATCAATGAAATATTTTAAATTAATTTTCTAGTTGAATAAAATTCAACATTAGTTTCATCAAATATTTCCAGATAATTTATGATAAAATTTTTAAAATATTTATATTTTATATGAAGGAATTGACAATTAACAAAAAAATATGAAGATTCTATTAATTCAATGGTTAAAAAAATAATTGATAATAAATCGTCTATAAGAAGAGGTTTTTCTATAGCAGCTTCTATTATGTTAGAAGATTGTTATTTAATAAATTCAAAAGTAAATTCAAGATTAAATGATAAAACTACAGATTATAAGAATCATGCCGAAACCAAGTGTTATGATAAAGCCTTGGGTGGCGCTGTTATTACTTTAAGCGGCAGTAAAAAATTCATTTTAATTATCACCATACCACCATGTTCAGAATGTTTAAAAGAAATATCTTCTGATGAAAATGTTAATTTAGAAATTTATTATATTTGTGACAATGTCAGAAATAAATTGAATAAGTTTTATTTAAAAGAATGAAAATCAAGTTGCAAGGGAGAAATTAATAATATTTTTTCAGTTATTGAAAATAAGTTGCAAAGAATGCAACTTTATTATATGGCTCTTGTTTATATGAACGCTTGTTTAACTCAAAAGTTAGTAAATATCACACAACAAGAACTTATTGTAAAAACTGTCAAAATATTAAAAGAGATTTGGTCAGAAGTTCAAATTGAGTCCAATTTAACAAAAGAAAAAATCCCAGATGAAATTTTACTTATGGTTGAACGAATTAAAGAATTCGATTTTTTAGATATATCCTATATGAAGATTAAAGATTTGCTAGATAAATTATAATATTGATTATTTAATTTTGTTGTTTATATTGAATATCATTTTTACCTTAATTTTTATAGTACTATTTATATAGTTTAATTTTCATGAATGTATAAAGAAAATTTTATTTTAAATAAACAATATTTTGAAAATTACCAAAAAGAAAAGAATGCTATGAAAAATAATAATGAACACTATTTAATGTTGATGAATAATAAGTATTATAATTTGAAAAAAGTAATGAAGACGGCTACTATTTTTGACACATAGAAAGAAAAATTTGAAAAGTTTTTATTAAGTTAGGAAACTTTCTGGTTCCTAAAAATTATAAATTATTATCTCTTGATTTATTAATTTAAAGTGGTCTTAAATTCAAAAGAATGGGTTAGCATTTATTCTTTGAATCTATAACTAAAAAAGAATAAAGTTATTGTCTTATTGTTGGTTTATTAATAAGTAGGGTTAAAATGCTTGAATTCAAAAATACATAAATTTATTTAGTTTAATATATTTATAAATATATTGCAAAAATACTGAATTAAGTTATAATTAAATTAATAATTATAAAAAAAGCATATCATAAAATGAAATTAGAAAAACACACAGACACAAAAATAAATAATAATAGGACAAAAGAACTTGAAAAAATATTTCCAGAAGTAGTTACTGATGGCGAAATTGATTTCATTAAATTTAAAGAATTTTTCAGTATAGAAAAACCTGAAAATGAAGACTCAAAATTTGGATTACAATGATTTGGAAAAAAAGAAGCGGAATGAATTGCCAAAACTCCATCACAAGGAACTTTAAGACCTTGTGTTAAAGAATCTAAAAATTGAGATAAAACAGGAAACTTATATATTGAGGGAGATAATTTAGAAGTATTAAAATTATTACAAAAACCTTACGCGAATAAGGTTGATATTATTTATATTGACCCCCCCTATAATACGGGCAATGATTTTATATATAAAGATAAATTTAAAGATTCATTAAAAGAATATAAAAAAATGACCAACCAAGTTAATGAAGAAAATAAAAATTATTCAACAAACAAACAAGGCACAGGCAGATATCATAGTAATTGATTATCAATGATGTACCCTAGATTAAAGCTTGCTAGAAATCTTTTGAAAGAAGATGGAGTTATATTTATTTCAATTGATGATAACGAACAAGCAAGATTAAAATTACTTTGTGATGAAATATTTGGAGAGAGCAATTTTGTAGCGAATATAAATTGACAATCATCTTTTGGTGGGAAAAATGATACAAAATTAATTCCTATAAATACTGAATATATTCTTTCTTATTCTCAATCAAAAAAATTTGATAAAAATATTACAAAAACAAGTCAAAATTTCAATTATGTTGATGCGGAAGTTGAAAAATTGGGTAAATTCAATATTCAACCATTATATTGAGCGTCTTTACAGTGACATGAAAAATTAGATTTTATTATATATGTTAAGAAAGTAAATAATCAATTTGAAATATCTTTTGAAGAAGAAGAAAGTACAATAGGAATTATTTTAGCTGGTCCTAGCAAACTTTCTACAGAAGAAAAATTATCTCTTAGAAAAAAAAGAATGCAAGGGCTTAATAAAGTAAATGATTGGTGCTTTTATTGAAGTAAAGAAGTTATACAATCTGCATTTAATTCTGGTTTTGTATATATTATTGAAACAAATAATGAATTTTATATTTATCAAAAAACATATGAAAAAGCTAAATATAGCGGTAGAAAAAATATTGTTGAGTATGTCGATAATTCTAAAATGGCATTACGAAATGTTATCAGCGATTCAAAAATTACAAGTAAAACAGGGAATGACGAAATAAATAATCTTTTTAGTGAAAAAAACTTTGATTATCCAAAACCAACATTATTAATTAATAAGCTATTTTCTGTAAAAAATAAAGATGTTTTAATTTTAGATTTTTTCTCGGGGTCATCTTCAACAGCTCATGCAACCATTAAAGCAAATTTTTTAGATAACGGGAATCGAAAATTCATTATGGTTCAAATACCTGAAATAATAGAAAATATTAATTTTTCCAACATTTGCGAAATTGGCAAAGAAAGAATAAGGAGGTCTGGAGAGTTAATTTTACAAGAAAATAATAAATTAACAGAACCAAAAGATTTATCTAATTTGGATATTGGTTTTAGAGTCTTGAAATTAGATAATTCCAATATTAAAGAATTTGACTTTGATGAAAAATCAGATCAATCATCTTTATTTGAAAATAATATTATTGAAAACAGAAATTCAATTGATCTTTTATTTGAAACAATAATTAAACTTGGTTTTACATTGGATAAAGAAATAAAAGAACATAAATTTAAAAATAACATAATTTATATTTTTGATCAAGGTACTTTAATGGTTTGTTTTGATGAAAATATAATCATTGAAACCGTTAAGGAAATAATAAAATTAAAAGAAGATTTAGAGCCAAAAACTTGAAAAGTAGTCTTTCTTGATAATGGATTTAATTCTGATCAAACCAAAATAAACGCAAGAGAATTAATTAGAAGCTCAATATCAAAAGATGATGATAAAGATGTTGATAAAGTATTTAATACCATTTAACACTCTTAAAATATAAAGGAAATTATGAAATTAAAATTTGAAGCTAATTTAGAATATCAAAAAAATGCAATTAATTCAACAATCAATCTTTTAAAAGGACAAAAGATTGAAGATGATGCATTGTTTTCGGTTCCTGGCAATCGCATAAATAATGAAGGTATTGGAAATAGTATTGAACTTACTAATAATGAAATTTTAAATAATTTACAAAATATACAATTAAAAAATGGATTATCACAATCACTTTTTTTGTCTGAATTAGAATTTGATATTGAAATGGAAACAGGAACAGGAAAAACATATGTTTATTTAAGAACGATATTGGAAATGAATAAAAAGTATGGTTTTAAAAAATTTATTATAATTGTTCCTAGTGTCGCAATTAAAGAAGGCGTTTTTAAGAACTTAGAAATTACTAAAGATCATTTTAAAAATCTTTATGATAATGTTCATTATGATTTTTATATTTATAAAAGTAAAGACGTTAATCAAATACATTCTTTTTCAACAAATAACCATATTTCAATTATGGTTATTAATATCGATTCATTTAATAAAAGAGAAATAAATAAAATTCATCAAAATAATGAAGATTTAAATGGATCTAAACCAATCAACTTAATTAAAGAAACTAATCCAATTATAATAATTGATGAACCACAATCATTAGGTACAGAAAAATCTAGAGAAGCAATAAAAGAACTTAAACCCAGCATTATATTTAAATATTCAGCAACTCACAAAAAAATAAGCAATCTTATTTATAAGTTAGATCCGATAGATGCCTTTAATCAAAAACTTGTCAAAAGAATCGAAGTCATTTCTATTATTGAAAAAAAAAGTAGTTTAAAATTAATTTCTACTAACAGTGATCAAAATGGAATTAGTGCCATTATTCAATTTGATATACAAACAGAAAATAGCACTAAGACTAAAGAGGGAAAAGTAAGAAGAGGAGATGACTTGTATGAACTTTCTAATCAAATGGATAAATATAAAGGATATATAATTGAAGAAATAAATACTGATCCAGAAAATGAATTTATTTCTTTTGTATCGACAAGTTTTGAATTAACAAGAAACTCTAATATAGGTGGAGACAAATTTCAAGATGAACTTAAAAAATTACAAATTAGTTCAACTATAGAAGAACATTTTAATAAACAATTAAAACTTGAAAAACATGGAGTAAAAGTTTTGTCGTTATTTTTTATTGATAAAGTAAGAAATTATCGTGAGTATGAAGGAAGCGGTTTTTTAATTGGAAAATATGCCAAAATGTTTGAAGAAGAATTTATTAAAATTGGTAATAAAAAAAAATATAAAACTCTTTTTAAAAATAAAAATATTGATTTGCTAGCAAAAACTGTTCATAATGGCTACTTTTCCAAAGATAAAAAAGGTATTATGAAAGATACAAAAGGGAATACAAAAGATGATGTATCTACATATGAATTAATTATGAAAGACAAAGAAAAATTACTCTCATTTAATGAAGACCTTTCTTTTATATTTTCTCACTCTGCTCTTCGTGAGGGTTGAGATAATCCTAACGTATTTCAAATTTGCACTTTAAATGAATCTAAGAGCACAATGAAAAAAAGGCAAGAAATAGGAAGGGGTTTAAGGCTGTGTGTCAATCAGGAAGGCAAAAGGCAATATGAAGATTCATTTAATGTACTAACAATAATAGCTAATGAAAGTTATGAATCTTTTGCAAAAGAATTACAAAAAGATTACGAAGACGAAGGTATTAAATTTAATATCATTAATCGTCATGATTTTGCATTAATTAAACATAATGGAGAAGTTATAGGTCAAGAACAATCAATTGACATTTTTGAAACTTTATACAAAGAAGGTTATGTTGATAAGGAGGGAAATATTAGCAATATTTTTACAAATGATCAAAACTTAACAAAAATAAATCTTCCATCTGAATTTGATGTACTAAAGTATCAAATTATCAATATATTACAAATGAGATCAAAACAATTGCCAATTCAAAATGCAAATAAAAAAATAAAGCTAAAACTTAACAAAGAAATATTCTTAAACGAAGATTTCAAGTTATTGTGAGATAAAATAAAATATAAAACCACTTATGCAATCGATTTTGATATTAAAAAATTAAAACTTAAAATTATTAATGGAATTAATAATTTAAATATTGATTCAGCTAATAATATATCTAAATTAATTGCTGATATTGATATAAAACAAAACGGAGTAATTGGAACAGAGGTAAAAAGATCTACAATCTGAATTCATTCTGAAATTAACTATCCTGATATAGTTTCCAAAATTCAACAAAATACCAACTTAACTAGGAAAACAATTGTTTATATCTTAAAAGAAGTAAGTAATTTTGATAAATTTAAAAATAATCCTCAAAATTATATTGATCAAGTTTCGAGAGTAATAAAATACGAAATGCAAAAACAAATGGTTGATGGAATTAAATATACCAAAATTGGTGATGATTATTTTTATGAACAAACTTTATTTCAAGATAAAGAAATAACCGGTTATTTAGAAAAAAATATGCTTAAAGCTAAAAAGAATATTTTTGAACATGTTGTATATGATAGCAATGTAGAAAAAACATGAGTTGAAAAAATGGAATCTAATAATGATATAATTTTGTATACTAAATTGCCATCATGATTTAAAATAGACACTCCTATTGGTTCTTATAATCCTGATTGAGCAATTATTGTTAGTGGCAAAGACGAAACTACAAAACTTTATTTTATAGTTGAAACAAAAGGTGACATTCAAGAAAAATCACTTAGACCAACTGAATCACAAAAGATAAAGTGTGGTGATGCACACTTTAAAGCAATTGGTAATAACATTAAGTTTAAAGCAAAAGATAATTTTAATTCTTTTATTGAAGAAATTAAAGTTAATTAAAGTTCTTTCTCTTATTCTTATATCTTAGATTTTAATAAATGGCAGTGACACAAGTTTGATATATAGTCTTTATTGGGCTATTTAACTTTTTAATTTAGATTATTATCATAAGTTAAATAACCCTAAACTTCAATTTTCGGAATAAATTTTAATAAATATACCTTTTTTGTCATAGAATCTATTAAAAAAATAATAAATTTTAATAAATATACCTTTTTTGTAATAGAATCTATTTATAAAACAATAAGGAAGTATATAAGTATGAAACATAATACAATAATAAAAGTAGTTATAAGTATAATGGAACAAATAGATAATAACGAAATTAAGATTAGGCCAGATTATCAAAGAAATTATGTTTGAATAGACAATGAAATTCAATCTAAATTAATTGAAAGTATTCTATTAAATGCTCCAATAGGAACTATAATTTTACATGAAAAACAAAATATGAATGGAGATTTGGAAACGGAAGTTGTTGATGGGCAACAAAGACTAAAAACAATTCAAGATTATTTAGAAAACAAGTTTTCTTTAAATAAAGTTATTTCAAGCAATATTTTCAAAATAAATAAAAAAGAAATTGAAAAAGCAGCAAATCAAGAAAATGAAAATATTTCAAAAAAAGCTTTTAAAAAATTAAATAATAATAATGTAAATTCAACAAATTTTTCTGAATTACCAAAATTTTTACAAAAAAGAATAATAAATTATAATTTAACAACAATTATTATAAATAATTCAACAAATGAAGAAGTAAAAAAATATTTTTCAGTGGTTCAAAACCAAGAAAAATTAAAAGCCGGAGAATTAATTAACGCTTTACCAAATAATTTTGTCAAAAATTATTTTTCAGTAATTTTTTTAAGTAACATGGCAGAAATATTGAATTTTAATGATACAAGAATGGATATTTTAAAACAATTAAATTTACTTGTTGGTGTTTCTAAAAATGATTTAAGGTTTGGGGTTGATGATAAAAGTATTTTTAAATATTCTGAATCACTGAAAATTGAACAAGAAGATGAAAAAATTACAGAATTATTTGGATTAATAATAAATGATTTTAGCCAACAAACAAAACAAGAAACTAGAAATAAATTTAGTGTTTTTGCTCTTAAATTATATTTTCTTTCAAATCTTTTTTCTGATGAGTTTTTTCAAAACAAAAGTATTTTTATAAAAAGAACAATAATATTAGAAATAATTAAATATACAAGTAAATTTAATTCTAATGATTTGAATAAAAAATACAACATTCCAAAAGAAATAAAACATCATTGTGAACAAGTTTGAAAAATTTGTAAAACAACACACAATAAATCAGATTTAGAAAATATTTTTTTCAATCATTTTTATGAATTAACTAAATATATTATAAAAAGAGATAATTTGCTTTAAAATTAATTAAAAAAGCTAATAAAAGATTTTCAAGTCTTTACTATGAATTGATTATTCATCAACTTAAATTGCTAAAATAGACTTTTTGGTTATTTTTTTATAAAATAACAAAATCAATATTAATTCAATTATTAGGTGGAAATTTCATAAGGTCAGGAAATTCTTTTGAAATAGGTTTGTTTTGAATTAATAAATTAAATTATATTGAAAAGTACAACAATAATTAATGCATTAATTGGTTATAATTTTAAAAGTTAGAAGTTATAAAAATATAAATAAATTTTTATAAAGGAGAAATAACAAATGGCTAAATATAAATATACAAACAAAATAGAAGAAATATGAGAAAAGGCACCAATTTGCTATTGTAGCGGAGATTGTTCAAAAAACAACCACAGAATTTGTGGTATTTGTAGCGAAACAATTATGTATGGATCACATGAAAGTGTTGAAGCTCAAAAAAATAGTAGATTTGTTTGAAATGCAGACCACATTATTCCGAAATCACATGGTGGTACTAACAACATAAATAACTTGCAAGCGGTTCACGTTGTTTGCAATAGAATAAAAAATTAATTATAAACATTTTTAAGGATTAACTTTATTAGGTAATTCAATAAAATTCTCTATCTTTTTTAGCATTTTTAATTGTTATATTTTTAATTTTAATTCTTCTAGTTTTATCAATCATACTTTGTAATTGTTCATCTTGTATTTCATTTTTTTTAATTTTTAAATCATCTATAACTAACTTAAGTTTTTTTAATTCTTGTTTTGCAAATTCCAATATTTTTGTTGGATTTTTAGATGGTTTTTTATGATTCATAAAACCAAAAATACAACTCATTATTATAAAGTTGGTTTTCAAAGTAAAGTCAGTATTTCGATTTAATTCTGTTCATTTTAAGTGGTTAATATAATCATTTTCTTTGAGGTATTTTCGTTCGTCTTTCTTGCCTCTAACATCCGTCAAGAAAAATATTTTTATATTATTTTCTTGAATATATTCTTTTATTTTTTCTCAACAATTAAAGCAAGGAGGTAATGTTATTAAGATAAAATCAATTTCTATTTTATTTTCTTGTATTTCTTTTAATAAAATAATTTCTGCATGATTATTTATATCTGTTTCTATTTTGTTGTCTTTCATTTTATTTTTATCTTTTTTGTTTTGTACAACGATATTTTTGTTATGGGGTTTGTCTATTGTGGCAGCTAAAACAGGAAACCCCTTTTCGCTATCACTTTCTGATAATTTATTGTATATTTTGTTTATTAAAGATTCTTTTTGTTTCGTGGTTATTTTCATAAGAAACCCTCTTTTCCAGTTTTATTTTTTATTTTGTTTGGTAAAAAATTATTGCCAATGGCTAAATAAATTTATTTAATGATAATTTTTTAAAATTTTTCTTTGCTTTTCAATTTAAATAAGTGTGATGACAAAACAAATGTAAAACAATTATAAACCTAATTAATAATTATTATCTTTTAAATTTTGTGCACATTATTTCTTGATTAAAACAAAATTTTATCAAGCATTTCTCTTATCTTGATATTCTCTTGTGAGCCCTTAGTACTTAATCTTAATAAAGGAAAATCATACAAGTCTAATATCTTGTCCTTTTTAGTATCTCTAACTATTTGTTTTGAATCTTTAGCATGAGTTGAGTATCCATCAACTTCAATGGCTAAGATTGGTCTCTTTGTTATTTTGTTATAAACAATAAAATCAAGATGAGTCCAATTATTAGCAGCAAATTTCATAAGGTCAGGAAATGGTTTTAAGAGATCTTTATTTTTAATTAATAACTTTAAAGGATATTGAAAAGCAATATCTAAAAATTGATAATCTTTGATCACTTCACTAAGAAGTACATTAAAGATATTTTCGGAATCATATCTAGAAATTTTAGTAGTGTTTTTGAGGAACTTCTTACGCTCTTCTTTATATTGAGAATATAATAAATCAAATATTGATTCAACCCTGATTTCTTCATTCATATGATCCTTATTGATATATTTAATATATTCAATAAGATCTTCGATATTATTAGTTTTTTTTGTTTTTGATTGTTGTTTATTACCATTAGTCACTAAAATAAATTTTTCCTTAGCTCGCGAAATAGCGACATTGATTAACTCGGGGTTGTTGACAAAGTTATTAATATAGTTTGCTGCAGTGGAAAAGATAATGGCATCCTTTTCATTTCCTTGCATTTTATGAACAGTAGAGATAGCTTCAATTTCCCCATTTAATTCTTTGGTGATTTCATTACATTGTCTTCTATAAGGAGAAATGATGCCGATTTTATCTTTTGCTAAATTAGCAAAGTAATCATCTTTTAAAATTAATTTTATTGTCTCGATTTCTCGAGGATTAAAGGTTCCTAAAACTTTGGATCAATCAGCATGATTTCCCTTAATTGTTTCTTGCAGTTCAAGAACATTTTTTTCTCCATGATCTTTGGTCATGATTATGAGTTCATTATTATAGAATTTTTTATTACAAAAATTAATTATTTGTGGATGACAACGATAATGTTCTTTTAGAATAACTCTTTTAATTTTGGGATTACTTTTAGCAATTGAAGCAAGGAAGTTGTTAGCAGAATCATTATAAAAATCATCAACATTTGTTCGATACTTTTGAAATATTTTATTTCCTTCTTCTTTATGTTCATTAATATCTTGTAGTTGTTTGGTATCACCAACAACTACTAAGTTTTTAGTTCTTGAAAGAATTGGCAAGGTATTAAATGCTCTAACTTGTGAAGCTTCATCCATAATGACATAATCAAAATCAAACTTACTATTTAATGCACCAAATGCTGAATGAGTAGTGCTCAGAACTATGGGATATTCCTTGATAAAAGCTTCTGACTTACCATCTTGTCACAAATCTTCTTCTTCAAATTGTTTTCTTGGTTCATTTGTATTGTATTTTAAGAAAAGATTCTTTTTTAAAACCTTTAAAGAATCACCATAAAATTGATTTGAGATTGTTTTTTCATCATGAAGTAATAATCATTTTTCATTGGTTGTAATGATTTCTGTCAATTCTTTGATTTTATTTTGATAAAAGAGAAACTTTAAGGCATTAGAATCTTGGAATTGATAAATTTTTAATTGATATTTTCAGTAGATTTTTATCTTGGTTAATAAAGAAATTCTTTTGCCCTTATTTTTTCTAAGTATGTTGTCATAAATATTAATCAAAGACATTAATTTTTTCGAAGATAATTTGCTAAATTGATCGGCAAAAGTTGTTGTATCATGGTAAATATCTTTAAAATATGAAAACTCTAATTTTAATTCATTCAATTCATGAGTTGTTTTAGCAATTATTTCTTTCTTGATAAAAATTTCTTTTAACTCTTCTAAAGTTTCGTTTAAATAGTTGCGTTTTTTCATTCTAAAATTTCAATTTAAAATATCTTGAGGATATTTTGTAATTTGTGTTGCTAAAAATTTTTCTTTATTTTCTTTATTACCTAAAAAGGCAATTAAAAAATCCAAACCATATTCTTCCATTTTATCTTTGATGTTTTCAATTGCTTTATTATTGTTGGAAATAATAAGCACACTCTTATTCCTGATTAATAAGTTAGCAATGATATTTAATATTGTTTGTGTCTTTCCGGTTCCTGGAGGACCTTCTATAATGCTTATTTGGTTGTCTAGGGCATTAGCAACAGCACTTATTTGAGAAGTGTTGGCACCAAAGGGGAATATCTTACTACTATTATTGTGATGTGGTTCAAGAGTTATGTTTGGGTTTAGATATTTTTTGAGAACAGAATGTGGTTTGATTTTAACTTTTTCATAAACATTGATTCATGATTTAGACTTTTGTTCGTTTAGTAAAGATGCTTTGTGTGATTCTTGGTCTTCAAAAGCAGCTAATTCTTTAAAATAATTAAGGATTGATTCTTCTTGGTTTGACATAATTTCTCGTTCAGATTTTTTTCTGTAGATTCTAAAATTATATAGAAATATGGTGTTAAAAAAATATATTAGATAAAATAATTATCATAAACTAAATAAATATGTATACATTGAAAAGTTTGTTAATATAATTTAATTTACATGAAATTAGATGAAGAAAAAATGTTGAACATATCAGGAGTTAAATCTTTTGATCCTATTAGGATTATTTTAAAATCAAGTGATAAGAAATTTAATGAAGTAATAAGAGATAAATCTTTTTTAATAGAACCTTTATTTATGATTAATGAGATGTTTCCAATTGGTATGGATGATTTTAAATATTCACTAGGAAAAACAAGTGCTTTATTAGATACAATTCAAGTTACAATATCTTTAATTGTGCAAAATTGTGAGAATGAAAGATTCATTAATTTATTGGAAGATATCAGAATCTCTTTGCAAAACTTTTTATATTTATTAAATTTAAAAAGTTTTTATACATCATTTTCTGAATTAAGAAAAACATTAGAGGGTGTATTATGAATAATTTTGATTCATGAAGATGAAAATAATTTAAATAATGAAAAAATAAATGAAGTAAATAATTATTCAGATTTATTTAAGAAATATGTTCCTGAATTGTTAGGTTTATGGAGATTATTGAGTAAAACAACTCATTCAAAAAATAAATCTATGATTTTTAATATTAATATATACTATAAAACTAAAGATTTTGTTAATGAAATTATATTGGAATTACAAAAATGCTCACAAATAATTTATGATAAATTGAATTTAATTATAAGTATATTTGATGAACAAAAATATAAAGTGCTAAAAAGGTATAAAAAATTATTGAATAAATTGTGATCTGAAAGAGAAAAGTATAATTTAATTGATTTTCCGCCAGTCAATCATTTACATTATTTTCCTCCAAAACTACAATCTTTATTAGAAAAAAATATTAAAAATAAAGGGATTGATGAAAGCGATTATTGTTCTTTAATTAATAATTACATTATAGGTATGGAAAATTCTGAAAATTATATTTTAGAAATAAAAACAACAAACTACAACAAACTAATTCTTCAAGAACGACATATAAAAGATTCCATAAAATATATATCAAAAAAACTAATTAGTAAATCAACAATAATGCCAATAATTCATAGTGAAGATTTTATTCTTGAAATACTTCGTTCAACATTTGATGATGAGAAAATTTTTACAGAAAACAATGCTGTTTTATCAAATTTATGAATTAAGCAACTTAAAAGCTTTGCAATTGTTTTGTATGGAATAGAAATAAAAATGGGAGGAAGCTTAAATATAGCTATTTTAAAATCATTAATTGAAGAATTAATGTTTAATTTAATAGCAGGGAAGTTAGAGTGCTATTTATTCCTTAATTTCTTTGTTGAATTTGGTAAAAATGCTTTCAAACAAAAAATTAAAATAAATAGTAACTTTATAAAATATAGACACTTACAAATAAGTGATCGTATATTGTATAAATCAATACATGATGGCGAGGAAACTGGTGTAGTAAGTGGAACTAAAGAATCGATGGATATAATTTTGGAGCTAATAGAAAATATCATTGATGAACAATTAAGTTATGTAGAAAAAATGGCAGAAAAATAAACTTTGTTTTAAATACATCAAAGTCAACTTTAATAAGATGATTATCTTGCTATTTAAATAAATTGTTGAAAGAAAAAATGCGGTTAATAGTTTCTTTATCTCACTTTTGTTTAATCATTGTTTTGGATTCAGATATATTTCGATTAATGATATTTTTGAAATCTTTTTTATTTTTATCACTGGCGGATGCAATATCTTTAAAGTTGGCTTGATAAGCACCGATTAATCATTTACTATATTTATTTGAATAAAAAGAAAACAAACAAATTTCTAATTCACAAGCTTTATTGTAATTTTTAGAAATATTTGTTATATTTTTTGATGTCAATTTACCCATATAACCTGGTGCATAAATAGGTAAATCATTTTCTTTAATAACATAAATTACATTTGTTTGAAAGTAGGTGTTTTTTTCTAATTTGTTTACAATATCCTTGTTAATTTTTACAAAGAATTTGTTAAAATTTTTAAACTGTCTATCTTTTATCTCAACACTAGTTCCTGATACAAAATAATAATATTTTTCCTTATTGATATGTTGGAGTCTGATACATAAAAAAGGTCTTTTTTTTAGTTATGGTTTTACCAAAATAATTGGTTATTTTATCTGCATTTAATCAATATAAGGAATTTACTGTTATTTTATATTTTTTCATATGATCCCTTTCTTAAAAAAGCAAAAATTTAAATTCTTAAGAAAGGAGGTGAAGAGAGTTCATTGCAAGCTAAATATTATTGGTTACTTGTAAATTCCTATGTTCTTGTTATCACCAAACAATGTTTATATAAAATAAACTGAACTTATTTACTTTCTGCAATTTTTCTTACACAATTATTTTACAATAAAAAAAACAAAAAAACTTTATTTTTTTCTTTAATGATAAAATTATTGATTTTTTAGTAAATTTAGTTTTTTGTACTTTAAATAATTAATTTTTACAAAAGTATCTAACTTTAAACATTATTTTAATGATTGAAAATGTATTTTCATATATTCTTTAGTTTTTGGATGTAAATCTAGTGATTTTGTACGGTTTATGTAAGATTTATATATTCCAATATTTAACATTATTTTTTCATAGTTTGAATAATTATCTTTAAAAAATTGAGAAATTACCATAAACCCATTATCATCAAAAGAAATAAGTTTTTGATCAAATAATTTATCAATACTTGCCGCCAACAATAAACCATTATATTTATCGGTTTTTTGATAATTATTAGATTCACTTCAAGGAAGTATGTGACTGGCTATTAAAATTTCTTCAACTTTTACTTTAGAGATAACACAAGAACCCTTATATAACTCGAATAATTCATCTCTGTATTTTCCTTGACCAATTCTATATTTTGATAATATTTCTTTTTCTGTTGAGTTAAGATTTTTGTCATATTCAAGAGCTTCAAATAACTCTTGTTTTGATATTGAACTTTTAATATATTTCAACAATTCCGGTTTATTATTTATCTCTTGTTGTCCTTCTATACCCTTTAATCCAAAACTTTTTAATTTATCATATGATAGATTAACATCATTGCATTTCATAAAATTTGTTAATTTCACAAATTCTTTTCCCTTGTAGTTTGGGTTAGGTCCCTGTTTGTTATAAAATTCTCTATCAAAAACATAGTCATAATTAGGAACGACTTCCGAAACTGTTGCTTTATAAAGTATTCTTTTGTTTGGTATTGCAGAATAAATAAAAACAATATCTCCTGTCTTTATTTTTATGATTCTTTTATGTCAATAAACAAAGTTATTTTTGTTTATAGATTGATCTAAGTTATATGTTTTAGCATTGGTGGTGAAAATAAAATAATTTAACATGTTATTAATAAATTTTACATTAATTTTTTTAACGATAAAAAAATATTTATTTTAAATAATTTATCTATTATTGCTCCTGTTTTAACAATTATAATATAATGACTACATGATATTTTTAAGTTATTGCCACAAAGAAAAACACGAAAAAGATTTAGTTAAACAAATATATGATTTATTAAATGAAAATATTAATTATAAAAATAAGGTTTTTTTAGATGTTGAAACTTTAAAATATGGCGAAAGCTATTGAGTTGATATCACAAATAGAATTAATGATAGTAGTTTTTTTATTTTCTTTAATTCTAAATCATACTTAGATTCAGCTACTTGTTGAAAAGAATTGCATATCGCAATAAAGGCTCTAAAAAAACAAAGAATCAAAATAATAGAAGTGAAAACAAACAGTGTTGATACCCACTCTTGTATACCTAGCGATTATTTATATATAGATTTAAATGATGGAATTGCAATTGTTGTAGATAAGTTGATTGCATCATTTTCTACAAATGATTTAATTTTTAAAAGTTTGAATAAAAATATTGAAGAAAAAAGCATAATTTTAGAAATTTTAAAAAAAATTCAAGATAAAGAGGAAGTCGAGTGAAATTCTAGTAAAATTTACAATGCAACTATTAATTTTTTAACTAATGAATTAAAAATTATTTCAAAAATAAAACTTGAAAAAATAGAACACTTAAAAAATTTAAGTTGAAAGCAAAAATATGAAATTAATAATTCAAGAAAAGAGTTTTTGATTGAGTATATTGTTTGATTGGAAAGTTAAAATATGGAACTAGAAAAAAGAAATATAATTATAAAAAAAGGTTTGTTTGAAGAAATCAAAATCACCAATGGAAATGACGATGATTTTGATTTAGCTTGCTCTAAGTTTTTTGAAATAATGAAAGAAGAGGTTATAAAATTTGAATCTTCTAGAGAATCAAAGTGTGAAGAGTGAAAAAAAGAAGAAATAAATAAAGAAGAAATATATTTTGAATCTGAAAATATTACCAAACAATCTCCTATAACTATTATAGATGCCCCTTGAGGAACTGGTAAAACTTATTTTGTAGAAAGAATTATTAAGTATTTTAATAAAAATAAAGATATTAGATTCTTCAAAAAAATTATATTTTTGGATGGCTGAAAATACTCAACTTCTAAAAACATCCCAACTGATTTAATAAATGCTTTTGTCTTAGCTATGAAAAGCATTGAACCTCGAATGGCTTTTGTGATTGATGAATATATAGATAAGAAAAATAATAAAATGTTTATTGATTATGATGAATTATCTAAATGTTTTACTAATTTTGAAAGAACAATAGTTTTTATAGACAATATTGAAAGATTAGGAAAAGATGCGTGGGAAGTTTTGAAGAGTATTTGAAGATTATCTGAAAGAGATCATTTTTTATTTGTTTTACCTATGCATCAAAAAATGCTAAATAAATCTATTTCCGAACATTCTCAAGAATCTTTTTTTGAAAAATACATTGATATTAAATATATTAAATTTAGTCAAGACTATTTAGGGTTACTAATAAATATGGGTTTTTCTGTTGAAATTTCAGAATATCTTAATAATTTTTTAAATTATGAAATTGATAATACAAAATTGTCTATTAGAGAAATTGAAAAAAGATTAAAAGCTAATAATTTATTAAAAAAGAGTAAAGAAGATGAGTATCTAATGCTTTCTACTTTTACAAATAAAATATGAGGTTCAAGAGATGTTGTTGAAAAATATATAGAAAATGATTTAAATAATTTTATAGATGTTTTGAATAAAATGGGAAAATATTTTGATGAAATTAAAAAAATAATAATGGAACTGGATGAAAAATTGATAATTACCCTAAAGTATGGTGATGAATATTATGTAAAAAAAATAAACTATATCTTCAGTTGGCATGCTAATGTACTTTATAGTTGATCTATCTCTTGAGAAGGTATTTGTATTAATTTAGAGGAAGAAATAAAAGTAATTGATGAAAATATTGAATTAGTTAATCAAGATATTGCTTTGTTGAATGAAAGCGTAAATTCCTTGACTAAAAAAATAAAAACTTTAGAAAAGAAAATAAATAAAAGTGATAAGAAATACAAGGATGAATCACAAAAAAGTCAATCTGATACTGATATGATAAATTCTGACAAATTAGCTTTATTGGAAAGAACTCTCAAAATAGATAAACAACAAAAATTAGAAGCAGAAAATAATTTTTCTATAAGAAATGATGAATTAAAAAAGAAAAAAGAGTCAATTGATGATTATCAAAAGGACAGGTCTGAAATTTTAACAACCATTTCATCAATAAAAGAAACAAAAGATAATTTTGAAAACGTTAAAAATAATTGATTAGAAATTAAAAAAGAAAACAAAAAACTTTGAAAAGAATTTGTTAAAGTAATTGAAAGTGAAAAAGATATTAGTTACACAGATGCAGATTTTGTGGATAAATTTACTAATTTATTATTGAAATAGTTTATTTTAATAATTATTTTTTGTATAAAGTATATTGACTTTTTAAATAATAAAATTATGTCTTCAATTAATAAAAAAGAAAATTTTATATAAAGGTTTATAGAATTAATATATGAAAGCAAAGTAGATGGAAAATTTCGAAGATCAATATGTTAATTTGATAGTTTTAAATTAATATAACAACCAAACACATAAAAATTTCAGAACTTAATTACAAAGTGCATTAATTAAGCTGAAATTTGCATTCCTTTTAAAATTATCTACCATTGTATCATTGATATTTGTAGATTTGGAGCTATATATAGGCATATTTTCTCTTCTCATTTATTACTGCCAGCAATATTAATAAAGGTATTATTCCTAATCCTAATAATAATTTTTTCATAATTTAAATTCTCCTTGTCACTATCCACATCATGATAATTTCATGTATCTTTGGATAAAGTTTTAATTATTAAGTATACAACTATTTAAAAAGTACTTTTAATTTGTGTTATATATAATGGATATAATAATCCTATGTTAAATTTATTTGCTTTCTAATTCTTTGAATTTTTGAGACATAGTATCATTATTTTTTGTTAATTTTTTAATACTTAAATCTTGAGCTTTATTATTTGCTAATCTTAGATTATTTTCAGATGACATTAAAGCATCTTTTGTTTTGTTAAGGCTAACAATTGTTTTGTCTATTTCTTTGATTGCATCACCGAATTTTCTACTTGCTAGATCATAATTACGACTAAAATTACCTTGAAAATCTTTGATGTCATCTTCAAAATTAGTGATATCAATATTTTGTTCTTTAATCAACGCTAATTCTTCTTTAAATTTAATTGAATTCAAAGCGCCATTTCTAAGTAAAGTTATTATTGGGATGAAGAACTGTGGTCTAATTACATACATTTTTTTATAGATATGAGATACATCCACTATTCCTGTGTTATATAATTCGTTATCACTTTCTAGTAAAGAAACTAAAATAGCATATTCACAATTTTTTTCGTTTCGATCTTTATCTAATTCTTTTAGAAAATCTTCATTTTTCTTTTTGGTAGCAGTAGTTTCCATTTCATTTTTCATTTCAAACATAATTGAAATGAATTCTGTGTTATCACTATAATCTTTGAAAATATAGTCGCCCTTACTACCATTTGTTGAATCATTATCTTTAAAGAATTTTGCACTTTGAAATCCAGTTGGTCTTAAACGATTAAATTCATATTCACAATGCAATTCTAATGTTTCTCCCATCATTTTGGTAGATAGTTTTGCTTTGTGGTCTTTATAAAAATCAATTTGTTGTTCTTTCATTTTAAGTTCATTTTTATGACCATCTTCTATTAAAGTAATTTCAAGTTTTTTATTAGTAATTGAGCTCTCAATTTCCGCTTTTAAATTATTAATTTCAGATTCTTTTTGATAAATAATATCCTTACTTTCTGCTTCTTTATTTTGAATAGCAAGTAATTTTAAATTTTCAGCTTCGTTAACTTGAGATTCCAATTTTGCAATTTTTTGTTTTGATTCTGAAAGTGATTGTTGTAACTGTGTTTCTGCATTAGCTTTAGCAAGATTCAATGCAGCATCTTTATCTAATTGTTGATTTTTTTCATTATTTTTAAGTTGTTCTTGTAGTTTTGTAATTAATTCTTTACTTTCTGATTCTTTATTTTGAATAGCAAGTAATTTTAAATTTTCTGCTTCCTTAATTTGGGATTCCAATTTCGCAATTTGTTGTTTTGATTCTGAAAGCGATTGTTGTAATTGTGCTTCTGCATTAGCTTTAGCAATATTTAGTGCACCTTCTTTTTCTAACTTCTGATTCTTTTCATTATTCTTAATTTCTTCTTGTAATTTTGTAATTAATTCTTTACTTTCTGCTTCTTTATTTTGAATAGCAAGTAATTTTAAGTTTTCAGCTTCATTAATTTGAGATTCCAATTTCGCAATTTGTTGTTTTGATTCTGAAAGCGATTGTTGTAATTGTGCTTCTGCATTAGCTTTTGATAATTCTAATTCATTTATTTTTTCTTTTTCAATTAATTTTGTATGATTTTCAACATCTTTTTCAAATTCATGACTACGAACTTGTTCAAGTATTGATGAGTAAAAAGTTTCGTTAACAGTAATTACTTGTTGGCAATTTGGGCATTTAATTTCATTCATATTTCATTTCTTTCATATTTCATTTTTTATTTACAATATAGAAATATTTCTTCTTGTAATATTTACCAAGACTTAAGTAATTACAACACCATTGTTCTTTTAAAGTAATAATAAAATTATATAACACTTCAAGCAAACCATATTTTTTTAACAATATATTTTTTAACAATAAAATCATTATTATTTGATATTAACTTTTTTACTTCATTTTTTTATAGTACAATATATATAGTCTAATTTTCATTGATATTTTTAGGAAAGTTTGATTCAAAAACACCAAATACAAACTAAATACATACAACAAATTTAAATTATTGGTAATGTAATTTTTACTTAATATGCAAGATGATAATTTATTAAATAAAAAAGAAGGAGCTGACAATTATGTCAATAAAATTAATATACGGTAACAATGGAGGTGGGAAATCTTTATATTCCGAAGATCAAGATGTTGATTCAATAGTTTTGAATTCTTATATCTCAAATTGATATAATGATCAAACACATAAAATTTCTGAATTAGAATATATAAGTCAGGAACCAAGAAAAGAAATTAATATCTTAGTTAAAAAACTAACAAGTGCCAAAACATCACTATCAAGTATTAAAGGTTTTAAATTTAATAATTTTAATACTTTTTTGAAAAGCATTAATTTTACTAAAAAAGAAGAATGAGATCAATATGTTTTAGTTGAAAGTAAAAAGTATGATGATGACTTATCAATTCCTGAATTAATTGATTTGCATAATTTTGTTTCTCAACATCAAGATATGTTGATTGAACTAGCTCAAGAAGATCAGGAACTAATTATGATTTTATCTTCTTTGTGAAAATATGAAATTAACGATCAATATGACAGTAAAATTGCTCAAGATTTCAATAACCAAATAGTTTTGATATTAAAAGCTATTCAAGAAAAATTACAAGCCAAAGGAATTGATGAAAAACATTTTGCCAATATTGAAATCAAAGATTTAAAAAGATTGTTTGCTAACGTTGAAGAAATTCCTGTTTTAGCGCTTAATTTAATTGATGAAATTAAAAGCAAGATGATTAAATCGGAAGAATATGTTCAAATCAAAAAATTAGAACAACAAATAGAAAATCTGAAAATTAATGCAATTAAATTTGTAGCTGATAAAGAGTATAAATTACTAGATGATAATTATGCGATCGAAATTGATCTTGGGAAGTCAAATTATTCAGAAGGTCAAAAAACAGCCAAAGTATTAGAGATTCTTGTCAAATCACTAGAAAGTACTGATAAAAAAATTATCTTGGATGATTTTTTTGAAAAGCTTGATGTCATTAATCAAGAAAAGGCGATCATTTCTATTATGAATTCATCGAAAGAATTTGAAATCTTAACCCATGACATTAAAACTGTGGAAATTATTCAAAGTACTGCCCAACATGCCAAATTTCCTATTAGTGAAAACAAAGTTCTAATGAATCAAACAACAAACAAACCAGAAATTAAAGAAACTCCCTTAATTTTAACATTTCAAAGTTTATGTAGTCAAATATGAGAATCAACAGATGAGGCTGATAATTCACTAAATATTTTTGTCAAAATATTTGGGAGATATATTGCCAAAGCAGGTTCATTAACTGGTGATAATTTAATGTTTTTTAGGACAAATAAAAATAGTCAATCATGAGAGCTTTCAGCAAATGAAATCCTCCATTATAGTGATGATATTCCTTTTGAAAAAATCAAGGAAAAATTCTTGATTGATATTGAAAGTAATATTGATTCAATACAATTATTGGAACTTTTAAGTCAAAGAATTGCAAATGAAACTCGATCTAAAAGATATGGAATCTCTTTTGCTAAAATCCTAGCCTATATTCAGGAATTAATTAAATGTTTAAGTGAAGAGAAAAGATACCTTGATTATGTTAAAGAACATGGTGGTAGCAAAGAAGGTATTAAATCAAATATTTTTTATGATGATTTTTGATATGGTAGAAAAGAAATCAAGCCACTACATGTGGATAAACCATATAGAAACCAAATAGTACATCAACTAGATAACTCTCTTTTGACAATTGCAGCTTAATTTGCATTTTTCAACTTGGTTATAAATATATACGATTAAAAATATTGATAAATAGGAACACTGTTGAAAAGTGTTTTGACAAATAGAAAAAAATATTAAAAAAAACTTTTTGATTAATGATTGTGAATACTTTGATAATCATTGACTTGATGTGTCGTTTCATTTTCGAAAATTATTTCAGGATTTGACTTAGCATCTATTTCAATAACGCTATTAGGAATATTCAATGATGTTAATTTGTTGTTGGTAAAAGCATTTTTTCATTTTTAATTATTGAATTAGGCAAGTTAACACTAATCAAACTTCTTCCGCTTAAAGCAGAATTATCAATAGTTTTAAATTCTTCAAAATTTTGAGCAACAAAAGAAGTTTTGTTCTTTCATTTACCACCATCAAAAAAACCACTAGCAATTTCTTTTGTTAATGATTGGGTGGAATCTTAATAATAAACGCTTCTGAATCTTCATTATTTAAATCACCATTAATTATAAACCCTTCCTTAACTTCTATATAAACTATTTTATTTACACCATTTGACAACATTTTGATTTTCAAACCATCCATTAAATTTTGCTCAGTTGTTGTCCCTTGAATTCCAAAAAGTTTTTTAATTAATGCTAATGAACGATCATCAACATCCTGATAATTTTCATTAAGGTGTATCACTTCACTTTCCATAATTAATCCAATATTGGTTTTTCGGCTCAATTCTAAGTTAATTAATGCAATAAAACTCATTGAATTAATTTCAGTTAAATCACCATTAATTTTAAAATCATTTTTGGCACTTAATAAAATTGTTTTATTTACACCATTTGACAATATTTTGATTTGTAAACCATCCATTAAATTTTTTTCAATTGTTGTCCCTTGAATTTCAAAAAGTTTTTTAATTAATGCTAATGAACGATCATCAACATCTTGACCAATTTCATTAAGATGTGCAACTTCACTTTCAACAATTGTCTCAATACTTGTTTTAGGAGTTAATTCTAAGTTAATGATTTCAAAAGGTAAACCAATTCTTCTTCGTTCTTTAGGAGTATCAAATTGTGCAGGTAATGTAATTGATGAATCTATTGTTAGTTGATTATTCACAAATGCGTCATCACCAATTTCAATAACACTATTAGGAATATTCAATGATGTTAATAAATTGTTGTCAAAAGCATTTTCTCCAATGCTAGTTATTGAATGATGTAAACTAACACTAACCAAACCCTTACCTCTTAAAGCAGAATCATCAATAGTTTTAAATTCTTCAAAATCTTGTGCAACTAAAGAAGTTTTACCATCTCATTTACCACCATAAAAAAAACTATTAGCAACTTCTGTCGTTAATTCATTGTCTAAAATTGGTGTTTCATTAGATTTGCAAGATGCTATTACAAGAGGTAAAGCAACTACAGTTGACAAACCTAATCCTAGTAAAAGTTTATTTGTTTTAATCATGTTCACTAATCCTATTAATTTTCTATAAATATTCTACACTAAAATATAGATAAAAAACGAAAAAACAAATCTATTGTTATAAATTTGTTAAAATTCAATATTTTAAATCAAAATCACAAATAAAATTAAGATTAATGGAATTATGACATGTTAGAAAAGAAGTCGAATCATTAAGTATTTTTTTTATAATGATTAGTATAAAAAAACTTTTGTATTATTGAATTTGAAAAATATTTATAATTTATTAATATAGTTAAGATAAGAAAAATTTTCGCCCTCTATTAGTAAATATTTGTTCTGGAGAAATTCCACCGTTAGTTTCTGTAGTTAATCCGGGTGGAAAGTTTGGGATACTTGTTCCAAAATTATTTAAACCAAAAGCTTCTAATCCAATACTGTTTATTTTACTATTGGTTGGTCAAATAATGGATGATATTTTGTTAAAACGAAATGCATTTGATTCAATACTTTCTAAGTTTATCAAATCATGTAAATCCAATTCTCCAGATAAACTATTAACAGCAAATGCACTATGACCAATTGAAACCACAGAGTCAGGAATGTTAATTTGTGTTAAATTATTAATAAGAAAAGCATATTCTCCAATTTCAGTTATTGTATCAGGAATAATTACTGATGTTAATTTATTTGATAAAAATGCTCCAATAGAGATAATTTTTAAAGATGAAGGAATGATAATGTTTGTCAGATTGTTTTCTGAAAAAGCTTCTTCACCCATAGTTTTTAAACTAGATGGCAAAATAATTTTATTTATAGAGCAACGAGAAAATGCCTCGAATCCTATGTGTTCAACCCCCTTGCCTAAAGTAATGTGTCTTAAATTTGTTTGATAAAATGCTCGATCCTCAATTCTAATTATTTTATCATGTAGGTCAACGCTAGATAAATGAGAAAGATCTTGAAAAGCACTATCGCCAATGGAAGTAAATCCTTCAAAATCCGTTGCCACTAAAGCTGTTTTTCCTGCTCACTTACCACCAACGGCAAAAAAACTATTAGCAATTTCTGCTGTTAATATATCACCTAAAACTGGTGGAGTATCAATGACAAAACTCATGGAATTAATTTCAGTTAAATTACCATTAATTTTAAAACCATCATTAGTAGTTAATCAAACTGTTTTATCTAATCCATTTGATACTATTCTAATTCGCAAACCATCCATTAAATTTTGCTCAGTTGTTTCTATCCCTTGGATATCAAAAAGCTTTTTAATTAATGCTAATGAACGATCATCAACATTTTGATTAATTTCACTAAGATGTGCTACTTCATTTTCCGCAATTGCTTCAATATTTGTCTTAGGAGATAATTCTAAGTTTATTGCTGGTTGTTCAAAAGGTAAACCAATTCTTTCGCGCTCCAATGGATTATCAAATTGTGCAGGCAATGTAATTGGTGAATCTATTGTTAGTTGATTATTTGCAAATGCTCCATCACCGATTTCAATAACACTATTTGGAATATTCAATGATGTTAATGCATTATTTGCCAAAGCACCTTGCCCAATTTTAGTTATTGAATCAGAGAAAATAACACTAACTAAAGATTGACCACTTAAAGCAGAATTGGCAATAGAAGTAAATCCTTCAAAATCTGTTGCCACTAAAGTTGTTTTTCCTGCTCATTTACCACCAGTAGCAAAAAAACTTCTAACAAGTTCTTCTGTTAATATATCACCTAAAACTGGAGGAGTATCAATGGTAAAATTATTTGAATTAATTCTAGTTAAATTACCATTAATTTTAAAGCCATTACTGTTATTTAATCAGATATTAACACTTAATAAAATTGTTTTATTTAATCCATTTGATACCATCTTAATTTGCAAACCATTCATCAAATTTTGGTCAGTTGTTGTCCCTTGAATATCAAAAAGCTTTTTAATTAATGCTAATGAATGATCATTAACATTTTGATAAACTTCACTAAGATGTGCTACTTCACTTTCCAAAATTATTCCAATATTTGTTTTAGGAGATAATTCTAAATTAGTGATGGTAATTTTTTCATCAGAATCACAAGATACTATCATAAGAGGCAATGCTATTATAGTTGATAAGCCTAATTTTAATGAAAGTTTATTCGTTTTAATCATGTTCACTAATCCTTTAATTTTCATTAAATATTTTATACTAAAATATAGATAAAAAAACAATATTGTTTTTTTGCTAAAATGGTTTTAAATTCTAAGTAAATCAATTTTTTATAATCACCAAACACATCAAATTTTTGAACTTGATTATGTTGTTTGAGAATTAAATAATAAAAAGGTTTATTAGTACATATTATTTGTATTATTTGATATTTTTTTATTTGATATTGAATTTTTTTGATTATCAAAAATATCGCCAACAAGAATTCCGTTTGGTAAAGTAGGAATTATCGCAAAACGATTATATTGAAATGCCGTTGATCCAATAGATGTTACAGAGTCAGGAATGTTAACTTCTGTTAGTTCGTTATCAAAAAAAGCACCATCACCAATATGAGTTACTGAATTAGGAATAGTTATTGATGTTAATTTATTATATGTAAATGCTATATTAGGAATGATTTTTAAAGATGAAGGAATGATAATGTTTGTCAGATTGTTTTGTGAAAAAGCTTGTTCGCCCATAGTTTTTAAACTAGATGGCAAAATAATTTCTGTGATAAAGCAATGAGAAAAAGCACTATCACCTATATGTTGAACTCCATTTCCTAAAGTAATGTGTGTTAAATGTGTTTGAAAAAATGCTTGATTTTCAATTCTAATTATTTCATTAGGTAGGTCAACGCTAGATAAATTATTAAGACCTTGAAAAGCATTTTCACCAATAGAAGTAAAGCCTTCAAAATCTGCTGCCACTAAAGCCGTTTTTTCTGCTCACTTACCACCAGTAGCAAAAAAACTTCTAACAAGTTCTTCTGTTAATATATTACCTGTAATTGGTGGATCAATTGGCGGAATAACTGGACCATTAATGACAAAATTCATGGAATCAATTTTAGTTAAATTTCCATTAATTTTAAAACCATTATTAACATTTAATGAGATTGTTTTGTTTAGTTCATTTGATAACAATTTAATTTGTAAACCACTAATTAAATTTTGGTCAGTTGTTGTTCCTTGAATATCAAAAAGCTTTTTGATTAATGTTAATGAACTATCATTAACATTTTGATAATTGTTATTAAGTTTAGCAACTTCATTTTCTGTAATTATCCCAATATTTGTTTTAGGTGTTAATTCTAAATTAGTGATTGTAATTTCATCTCCAGAACTACAAGATACTATCATAAGAGGTAATCCTACTACAGTTGATAAACCTAATCCTAATAAAAGTTTATTTGTTTTAATCATGTTCACCAATCCTTTTAATTTTCTTAATTATTTTATAATAAAATATAGATAAAAAACCAAAAAATAAATCTATTTTAAACAAACTTTTGGATTATTAAATATAGTAAAAATTTATTTGATGGTTTTTCTTGTATATATTTCCAAAGATGGATTTACTTTTTGATTATCAAAAATATCGCCAACAAGAATTCCGTTTGGTAAAGTAGGAATTATCGCAAAACGATTATATTGAAATGCCGTTGATCCAATAGATGTTACAGAGTCAGGAATGTTAACTTCTGTTAGTTCGTTATCAAAAAAAGCACCATCACCAATATGAGTTACTGAATTAGGAATAGTTATTGATGTTAATTTATTATATGTAAATGCTATATTAGGAATGATTTTTAAAGATGAAGGAATGATAATGTTTGTCAGATTGTTTTGTGAAAAAGCTTGTTCGCCCATAGTTTTTAAACTAGATGGCAAAATAATTTCTGTGATAAAGCAATGAGAAAAAGCACTATCACCTATATGTTGAACTCCATTTCCTAAAGTAATGTGTGTTAAATGTGTTTGAAAAAATGCTTGATTTTCAATTCTAATTATTTCATTAGGTAGGTCAACGCTAGATAAATTATTAAGACCTTGAAAAGCATTTTCACCAATAGAAGTAAAGCCTTCAAAATCTGCTGCCACTAAAGCCGTTTTTTCTGCTCACTTACCACCAGTAGCAAAAAAACTTCTAACAAGTTCTTCTGTTAATACATTGCCTGTAATTGGTGGATCAATTGGCGGAATATCAATTGTAAAGCTTGTTGAATCGATTGTATTTAAAGTTCCATTAATTGTAAAACCTTCAATAGTAGTTAATGAAATTGTTTTGTTTAATCCATCTGTTACCATTTTAATTTTTAATCCATTAGTTAAATTTTCATCATTTGTTACATTAATATCAAAAAGCTTTTTGATTAATGCTAGTGAAGCAGCATTAACATTTTGATCTACTTCAGTAAGATGTGCTACTTCACTTTCCATAATTGCTTCAATATTTGTCTTAGGAGTTAATTCTAAGTTTATTGCTGGTTGTTCAAAAGGTAAACCAATTCTTCTTCGTTCTTCAAGAGTATCAAATTGTGCAGGCAATGTAATTGGTGAATCTATTGTTAACGATGGATTATCGTTAAATGCTCCATCACCGATTTCAATAACACTATTTGGAATGTTTAATGATGTTAATGCATTATTTGCCAAAGCATTTTGCCCAATTTTAGTTATTGAATCAGAGAAAATAACGCTAACTAAAGATTTACCACTCAAAGCAGAATCAGCAATAGAAGTAAATCCTTCAAAATCTGCTGCCACTAAAGCCGTTTTTTCTGCTCACTTACCACCAGTAGCAAAAAAACTTCTAACAAGTTCTTCTGTTAATACATTGCCTGTAATTGGTGGATCAATTGGCGGAATATCAATTGTAAAGCTTGTTGAATCGATTGTATTTAAAGTTCCATTAATTGTAAAACCTTCAATAGTAGTTAATGAAATTGTTTTGTTTAATCCATCTGTTACCATTTTAATTTTTAATCCATTAGTTAAATTTTCATCATTTGTTACATTAATATCAAAAAGCTTTTTGATTAATGCTAGTGAAGCAGCATTAACATTTTGATCTACTTCAGTAAGATGTGCTACTTCACTTTCCATAATTGCTTCAATATTTGTCTTAGGAGTTAATTCTAAGTTTATTGCTGGTTGTTCAAAAGGTAAACCAATTCTTCTTCGTTCTTCAAGAGTATCAAATTGTGCAGGCAATGTAATTGGTGAATCTATTGTTAACGATGGATTATCGTTAAATGCTCCATCACCGATTTCAATAACACTATTTGGAATGTTTAATGATGTTAATGCATTATTTGCCAAAGCATTTTGCCCAATTTTAGTTATTGAATCAGAGAAAATAACGCTAACTAAAGATTTACCACTCAAAGCAGAATCAGCAATAGAAGTAAATCCTTCAAAATCTGCTGCCACTAAAGCCGTTTTTTCTGCTCACTTACCACCAGTAGCAAAAAAACTTCTAACAAGTTCTTCTGTTAATACATTGCCTGTAATTGGTGGATCAATTGGCGGAATATCAATTGTAAAGCTTGTTGAATCGATTGTATTTAAAGTTCCATTAATTGTAAAACCTTCAATAGTAGTTAATGAAATTGTTTTGTTTAATCCATCTGTTACCATTTTAATTTTTAATCCATTAGTTAAATTTTCATCATTTGTTACATTAATATCAAAAAGCTTTTTGATTAATGCTAGTGAAGCAGCATTAACATTTTGATCTACTTCAGTAAGATGTGCTACTTCACTTTCCATAATTGCTTCAATATTTGTCTTAGGAGTTAATTCTAAGTTTATTGCTGGTTGTTCAAAAGGTAAACCAATTCTTCTTCGTTCTTCAAGAGTATCAAATTGTGCAGGCAATGTAATTGGTGAATCTATTGTTAACGATGGATTATCGTTAAATGCTCCATCACCGATTTCAATAACACTATTTGGAATGTTTAATGATGTTAATGCATTATTTGCCAAAGCATTTTGCCCAATTTTAGTTATTGAATCAGAGAAAATAACGCTAACTAAAGATTTACCACTCAAAGCAGAATTGCCAATGTTTTCAAAACCTTCAAAATCTGCTGCCACTAAAGCTGTTTTTCCTTCTCACTTACCACCAGTAGCAAAAAAATTATTAGTAACTTCTGTTGTCAATACGTTGTCTTCAATAACTTCTTCTCCAGAACTACAAGATACAATTACAAGAGGTAATGCGGCGGCGGTTGACAAACCTAATCCTAATAATACTTTATTTGTTTTAATCATGTGCACCAATCCTTATATATAATTTTATTACATTATTTTATACTAAAAACATAAATAAAGTCAAAAACAAATAGATTATTATGATTTATTAATATTTGGGATTTTGAGTTAAAAATTACAAATAAAATTCAAGTTAAAAAACCTTAAATGTTTCTTCTTATTAAGAATTAAAAAATATTTAGAAATAAGAAAAAAGCATTAATTTTTCTTCATAGTTAATATTTCAGGAAAATTTATATCACGAAATTCAAGAAATAACTATTTTAATGTTTTTCTTGTATATATTTCTATATCTATATTTGGATTTGGTCGTTGGTTATTGAAAATATTACTAACATGAATATTATTGGGTATTAATAAAGAAAGAATTAATGAAATAAAATTTTGAGCAACTAAAGAAGTTTTTGTATATCACATTACACCTTTGACAAAGAAAAGTACCAACAAGTTATGTCGATACATTACCTGTAATTGGCGGTTCAATTTGCAGAGTAACAAAAGGTCAACCAATCCTTTTACCTTCTGTTAGATTATCAAATTGTGTAGGTAATTTAACTCGTGAATCTATTGTTAGCTAATTATTAGTAAATGCTCCATCACCGATTTCAATAACCCTAATTTAGGAATATTTAATGATATTAATTGATTATTAAGTAAAAGCACTTTGCTCATTTTTAGTTCAAAATGTAATATTTTTTAATAAAATGTGATATCTTTTAATAGAAATAAATAAAATTTTTTAAGGAGATCTATAATGATAATAGACAAAATGTTAAAAGTAGCAATTTCAATAACCGCTGGTGTAACGGCATCAGGATTAGCGATAGGATTACCAATAGGAATTGCTTATTCATCAAATAATGAAGTAATAGTTGAACCAGATGTACCAATTAACCCAGAAATAGATCAAAAACCAACACCAGACCCAAAACCACCGGTAGTAGGAGTTATTAAGGTTGATGTGGAACCGCGAATTATTCAAACATCAGAACTACATGAAAGTGATTTAGATCAATTTGAAGAAGGAATAAATTATCAAATAGATGAGGGCAACATATTCATATTAAATAATTATTTTGACATGGGAAAGATAGATCATGAAAATCTAAATCCTAATCTAATTAATGGTTTGGAGTTCTACAAGACCAAATTTGATAGACACACAACATTAACCTTAATGCCAAAAGATGGTTATGAATTTTCAAATACTAATAATGTAACTGTTACTGAAATACATTCTCCAAACATAACTTTGACTGTGAATGAGGATGGTTTTTCCCCTGCAACAAAAATATTTAAAAATGGTTTTAATATCGACACATCTCTTAGTGCCGTTAAAAAAAGTACAGCAGCAGAGTTTTATTATGCCATATCGTCGTTTAACGAGCAAGAAAAAAGAAAAGAATTATTGTTCAAAGTTATCAACCCAATTCAACCAATAACCCTTCCAGATGGATTTGATTATATGCTTGATATTCAAGAACCAGACCAATCATTAGACACACCACACACAGGTGAGGGTTGAGTTAACTTAGATCTCATAATTACCAAGCGTGGAACTGATGCAACCCACAATTCTAACCTTACAATTAAAGGATTTAGAAATGTTAATCCTGATATACAATGAGGAGAGCGTGTTAAAAATGACAAGTTCAAAAATTATCTTTTAAAACCCATTTATGATGAAATTCAAGAATCTTATAACTTAGCTAAAACAAAAGCAGGGGGTAGAAAAATTATTATTGAAGTAGTGAATCAAGAAGAACTTAATAATATTGAAAAACTATTATCAATGATTGAACTAAATAGTGTGGGAAACTCTGTGTTTAAGGCAACATGAAAAAATGCAAATACAATGTCAACTCGCATAGACATTCAACTTAATTTTTATGCAGAGCGAGATAATTCGCCTGAACTTTTAATTATGCTTAGTCATAGGGAAAATCTTGATTTCACAAATGGAATGACCTTTATTGCAAATAGTCAATCTCAAGAAAACCTTATGTGATTAAGTACAAAAAAAATCAAACAAATATTAAATAAATAAGAAACTGAATATACAAAACCCAATTACAATATAAATACTATCAGATAAACTTTACTGGTAAAAATTTATATTACTTATTACTGAAAAGTAACTTAATGGAGATCTGTATGATGTTCGGTTGTTGTCTACAATTGCTGAATTGGTAACAATCTTAAATGCCTCAAGTTCAACGAAAGTAATGAGGACAAAATAAAAACAATAGAATATTTAGAATATTTCTGAATTAGGGAAAATAAAACTTACTAAAAATTTTAACTTAAACCAAAATTACTAATAGAAGTAAATCTTTCAAAGTTTTGAACAACTAAGGTTGTTTTTCTTTTTCAATTTTACTGTCAGTAGCAAAAAAGATTAGTAACTTCTACTTGTCAATACGTTGTCTTGAATAATTCCTTCTCCAAAATTTCAAAAGAGATAATGCAATATCAATTGATAAACATAAATTTAGTAAATTATTTTATTATTAAAATATAAATAAAATTCAAGTTAAAAATCCTGAAATATCTCTTCTTAAGAATTAAAAAATATTTATTACAATATGACGCGAAAGAAGAAAAAAACATTAATATTTTTTCATAGTTAATATTTCAAGGAAACTTTGCATCATGAAATTCAAGAAATAACTATTTTGTGAATTTTCTGGTGTATATTTCTATATTTGGATTTGGACGTTGGTTATTATCAAAAATATCACCAATAGGAATACCATTTGGTAAAGAAGGGATTGCTAAAAAAGAATTATGAGCAAATGCAAGTGAACCGATAGATATTACTGAATTAGGAATATCAATTGCTTTTAAATTATTATCTTCAAAAGCACCATTCCCTATATGAGTTATAGAGTTAGGAATAGTTGCGCTTTTTATTTTGTTTGTTTTAAATGCTAAATCAGGAATACGTTTTAAAGATGAAGGAATGATAATGCTTGTAAGTTCATTTTGTGCAAAAGCACCTTCATCCATAGTTTTTAAACTAGGAGGCAAAATAATTTCTGTTATATGACAATGAGAAAAAGCTTGATTCCCTATATGTTGAACTCTGTTACCTAAAGTAACATATCTTAATTCTGCTTGAAAAAAAGCTTGATCTTCAATTCTAATTATTTCATTAGGTAAATCAACGCTATATAATTGAATACGACCTTGAAAAGCATCAGAGCCAATAGAAGTAAATCCCTTAAAATCTTGAGCAACTAAAGAAGTTTTTCCTTCTCATTTACCACCAGTAGCAAAAAAACTATTAGTAACTTCCGCTGTTAATACGTTTTCTTCAACAACTTGTTCTCCGGAACTACAAGATACAATTGCAAGAGGGAATGTAATACCAATTGATAATCCTAATCCTAGGAATATTTGTTTAATCATATGCACCAATCCTTTAATTTTCTTAATTAGTATATACTAAACACATAAATACAAAACAATTTTAATTTTTAATAATTAAGGTTTATTTAACTTATACTCATCAAATTCTCAATAATAATTACAAGTTTGTAAAAATAGTATTTTTACAACTTTGTTGCAACTTAAATGCTATTAGTTATTTAAATATATAAAATGTTTGATTTTTAAATTTCAACAAAATCTTGTTATTTCTTCAACCTTCGCGCGCTTTTGCCCTATAAACGATAAAATATATATTAATTATGAAAATAAATCCATCAAAATCTTTAGAAAAATCACCTATTAAAAAGACAAAGATTAATTTGTTTGAAGCTTTTGCAGGAATTGGTTCCCAACATATGGCTCTAAAGAACATTTCTAAGGTTATGAACTGAGATATTGAAGTTGTTGGTATTGTGGAATGGTTTATCGACGCCATCATCGCATACGAGGCTATTCACAACGACCCCCCCCCCCCTGAAAACTATAAAAAAAGAAACGTTTACAGGCGACGTTAATATAAGTGCTGATTCAAAAAAACCTTTATCGATTCAAGCACAAAAAAAGTTTTTTGAAAATAGTGAAACAGCTTTTTGATTGAATCAATCAAAAAATCTATCAAAAAACCTTTTTGATATTACAAAGGTAGGTCCAAAAGACCTACCGAAAAATATTGATATTTTTACCTATTCTTTTCCTTGTCAAGATTTATCAGGTCAAGGAAAAGGAAAAGGGATGGAAAAAAATGCCAATACTCGTTCAGGTTTATTATGAGAAATTGATCGCATAATTTCTGGAGCTAAAAAAATATTTTTGGCAAGTGAAATGCCAAAGTATTTATTATTAGAAAATGTGAAAGCAATGGTTAATAAGAATCATCATGCTGAATATCAAAAGTGACTTGATCGTTTAGATAAACTAGGTTATGAATCAAAAGAATACATTCTGAATTCCAAAGATTTTGGGATGGCACAAGCAAGAGAAAGAGTCTTTGTTCTTTCGGTGCTTAAAACTCACAAAACCAAAGTTAATTTCAAATTTAGAGATCCTCAAAAAACCTTGGGGGTTGTACCAATTAAAAAGATTTTGGAAGATAATGTTCCTTTTGAAGAAAAGTTCAATAAATATCGTTTATCAGGACCATCAACTAGAAATGGTAATGTTCGAAAATATAAGTTAGAAAACTATACTAATTTTTCAAGTGAAAATATGGTTTTTGATATTAATTATAATGGTTCAACATTAACTGCATCAGGGGCTCTTTCAAGAATAAAGTTATATTATGAAAAAAATCAAATAAGAACAATGACTCCAAGAGAGGCTTTTAGATATATGGGATTTAGTGATAAGGACTTTGATAAGGTTCTTAAGACAAATCTTGTGAAACCAAACAAACAACTTTATTTAGCAGGTAATTCAATTGTTATTCCAATTCTTGAAGAAATCTTTAGAACGTTGGTGTTTTAATTATGAAAGCAATTAAGATAATGTTCTCGACAAAAAAATATTTAAATAAAAAATATGGTGGATGTTCTTTAAAGGGTTATGCATATTATGTTTTTGATGACAATGGAATAATAAATAAACAATTTATTCAAATTATTGAGGGAGAATATCGTCAAACAGATTTTGAAATGGCAGTTTTGGTTCATGATGATGCCAAAGTTGGAACTGATTTTTATAGAATTAAGTGAAAAAAAGACTTTAGAACAAAATATTTAGATGGAATAAATCATAATCCCAGTGATTTTACGAAAAAATCACCTCGTAAAACATTATCTAAAGAGCAAATAGAATTAATAAATGTTTTTTTTATATCAAATGATTCCCCGGTATTAACTCAATCTTCTTTAATTATGGGCAGTAATTCTACGGGGGCTGAAAAAAATCCACTATTAACACCACTTATGTCCTTGGATAATGAATATTTAAAATATAATTTTGCAAATCCATTAAATAAATTTTATAAAAAATCTAAAATAAATATTAATAATCTTTATGATTTAAAAATAATAACTTTGAAAGAGTATTTTGAAAAGTACAACAAGATTGATGTAGTTATAAAGAAAGTGCACTTAACATTAGATACTTTTGAAGTTTTTCAGGATATTAATTCTCATAGAATTCTTGTAGATGGAGCTAATAAAGAATATAAGGATAATTTTGAAAATAAAAATCTCAAATTACCTTTAAAAAACAAAAAACAAAAAGAAGTTAAAAAAAACATATCTGTCAAAAATATCCAGGAAGATTTAAGGCAAATGATTCAAAGTTTTAAGTATGTTGATTTATCTGAAAAGCAAATTAAAAGCAAATTAACCAGTATTTATAATTACGGAGTTAGAACTCTTATAAAGGAAAAAAAACTATCATACTGTTTAATAGATAATCATCCTAATCCTGAAAATGCTCATATTATTTCTAAAAAATCACTTTTTAAAAACCAAAATGATGAATCATTATTTAAATCAGCAGACCCATTTAATTGTTTAAGACTGTCTCCTAATATACATACATCGTTTGATAACAACACAATCACTTTTACCACAGAAGGAAAAATAATTGACTTGGACGGAAAAATTTTATTAAATGAACCTATTAAAGATATACTGAATTCTTCAGAAAGAATGAAATATATTAGTGAAAACTATGAATATTGAAAAGTTAACAAGTGCAATAAATAGATTATAATTTATTATTTTTATTGTCAATAAAACTATTTTGTGAAATTTTAATATCAGCTTGAATATAATTAAATATTGTATTCCATATCTTTTTACTCCTATTTTTGATAGCTGTATCATTTCATTTTTCAAGATCTAAAATTTCTTTAATTGAAAAATCAGTATTTTCTTTTAAGATTACCTTTTTATCATTGAATGACTTATTTTTTAACTCTTTATTTATATTTATATCAATTAAAAATAAATTACCTATATAATTAACAACTTTGTTTTTCATATATTTGTTTATTTTATAATTATTTTGTTTATCATTTTGTGGCAATAAATGTTCTATATTGATATTGTTTTTTATAGTTTTTATATGCATTTCTGAATTATTTAAAGCTAATAAGTTTTCGTATATAAATAAAATTTGTTTAGATCTCATTTTAATTTCTAAATTTGAATATGCATTTGAATTAAATAATTTTGGCAATAATTCACTAAATATCTTTTTCATCATATTTGGATTTCTCATGTTTTCCATAAATTCAGTAAATTCATCATATAATGATGTTTTAAATCGCTTTATTCTTTTAAAATTATTTTCATTATCAAATGTTATATATAAATCAAATATAAATAAAACATCTACAAAAAGATTGAATGCCTCTTCATCATAATCAATTATTCTTTTTAAAATATTGTTATACATATAATAACAAGTGTCTAAAATATATGAATTAAATAAGAAAGATGAGTTTAATGATTTTAATTTTATTCTATTATAAAAGAAAAAGTGATCATTAATTTCAGTGTGAAGAAATTTTATGTTATCTAAAGTACCAAAGTTTTGAAATCAGTTTATAAGATCGGCAGATAATTTTTCTTCATTTTTTGACATATAATTTCAATTATAATTTTGAGATATAAAACTGAAGAAAAAATTAATATCAAATTTCATATTTATTTCCTCAAGAATTGAAACAATTTTCAATATTTCTGGATTTGAATTATAAACATTTTTTAAATATAAAAAACAGTTTTTAAATTCAAGTAATTTATATTCTTTGGAAAGATTTTTAAATCAATTTTTATTAACTTCATTTATAAATTCAACATCAATTTCTATATTTTCCAAAAAATCAACAAATTCATTTATTTCATCTATTTCATAATAGTTAATTGCATATCATATGGCATTAATTTTACTTAACTCATCATTAATATTAAATATTCCTGTCATTGGAGAATCAACTAATCTGTTTCAATGAGAATAATCATCATCAATTTTTAAAGATAATAAAACAGATCTATTGGTTATTTTGTTTCATAAGAGAATTAAATCATTGTTTTTATATCACTTTTCTTTTGAAAGATTTTTTTCCAGTCAAGAATAATGACTTATGGTTAAAAATCTATATATTAAAGAAATGTTTATCAATAAATTAGGAGAACTTAATAGTTCGATTCCATAAATCTTTTTATGAAACTCAATAATGTGCTTTTCTTCTTTTTTTAAATTAAATATAAATGATTTTATATCATATATGTTTTTGTTGAAATTATCAAATATTATATTAAAGTCTTCTTTATTAATTTTGCACAACATTTTTCCATAATTTCCTAATTTTATATCCCAATCTTTAAGTTTGATTTTTTTCATTTAGTTTACCTATAGTTCTTTTTTATGTGAGAATAAATTATATTTCAAATATAGAAGAATTAATATTTTTTAAGTTATATTTAGACCTTTTTTCATTGTAAGAAATGCATATTTTATTGTTGATAATTAATCAATTTATATAGAAAAAATCTAGGAAAATAGAGAAAATATTGACAAAAACGCAGAATGTGCGATAATTTTTAATACACGAGGTGAAAATGTCTATGAAAAACGAAAAATATAAATATGGTTCAATAACAATTGATGAATTAATTAATGAATATCAAACAGGAGTTTTACAAATTCCTAGAATTCAAAGAAAACTTGTTTGAAAGCCAGATCAAAAACAAAAATTACAAGATTCACTAATGAATGGTTATCCTGTAGGAGTGATTTTATTTTCAGATACCAATAATCAAAAATACATTATTGATGGTTTGCAAAGAACAACAACAATTATGGGTATTTTCAATAATATGTTTGAAAATATGAAACCAAAAACATTGAAGGACATTATTTCAAAAACAATTAAACTTTTGAACAAAGAATATCCTCAATATAGTCAAGCAATTGAGAAAAATGATTTTAAGTCATTGGAAACTTTTATATCAGATAATATTCGTATTAAAATTGAATTAGCAAATCCGAGAAAATCTGATTTATTTGCAAAGTCTTTTTGTCAAAAGCATATTAAATCAATTCAACATATTAACAAAGGTTTTGAAGCTTTATTTATAGAAGCAATTTTAAAAAATATTCATGAAATGGCTTCGGAAAAATTGGGCATAAATGAATATAGCCTACCTTTCATAAGGTTTGATGGTACAGTTGAAGAAACAGCCCATTTATTTGAATTAATTAATAAACAAGGAACTAAATTGGAAAATTCAGATATTTGAAAAAGTAAATGATCAACAATTGAAATGAATTTTTCTGATGTCAAAATCACAAATAAAATAAATCAAAGCTTTAATTCTATCTTGGATGATTCCTTTGGCATTGAACACGAAAGGGTTGATGTGCTTTCTCCATTTGATGTTATTTGATATATCTTTGAAGAATTATTTTCAAAAAATTGAAATCATCACATTTCAAAAGTTTTTTCAGGAAAAAAGAATAGTAAATCAAATGAATCAGATAAGATTATCACAGGTCTTGCTTCTTTGATAAATTTAATTAAACTTCATATTTCCTTAAATTTATCAAATGAACAAGGTGATTCTAAAAAAAATTCAGATTTTGAAGATGAAGAAATTGGACAAAGATTTAAAGATTTAATTAAAAGCAAGGAAGATGTTGACCAAATAATTGAACGTTTATATAGGACTGTGAAGTTATTTGATATTATATTTAATTCCTTTTCATTTTATAAGGGTAATAAAAAAACCAATAACTCAAGCACTTTTTTACCTGAAAAAACTTATTCAATTGTCATTCTCGGAAATATTTATAAATTTATATATACTAATCAAATTAGTGATGAAAATTTTGTGAAACAATATCGCGATCTTTTTATCAAGCATTATATTTTCGATTTATTATCAGGAACATTTGGTTCAAGTTCATCTAAGAAAGCTTTTATTTCAATTAATGAAGGTCATTATTTAGTTTCTTTAACTGATAGTGCACTGGAAAGAAAAATAGAAGAGTTTTATGAGAACAGCTTAAAGAAAGCAAGAAAAAATACCTTTGATAATAAAGCTTGTACTTTAATGGCATATTTATTCATGAGAGATATCAATATTACTGAAAATGATAAACAATTTTTTCATAATGATCATTTAATACCAAAGTCTAAATTAGAAGAACGAGGTATTGAAACAGGAGTAACTTCATTTGCTAATTTATCTTTGATTTTAGATGCAGAAAATAATCACAAATCAGCTTCGATAGAAATTGAGAATATTTATTGTGACAGAATTTATAAATGAGCAAAAAGCAACTATCAAAATTTAGCCCACCAATTGGAGAAATCATATGAAAATATAATTGATGAAGGTTTAAATCAAAATAATTATTTGAAATTTCTAATTGCCAGAAAAAATATTATTATTAAAATGTATTTAGAGAAATAAAAACTAAAATAACAATGTGGTTATGAATGTTTATTTGTAAAGTCCCAAAGTTTAAATGTTCAAACAAATGGCTTTTCGCTTATATATTAAAATAATAGACTTTCGCAATGTTGAAGTAAAAAATTAATGCACGCTATCTTCTACTCTTGATATTCCAAATTTTTTAACATAAAATTCTGCATCTTTTATATGTCTTTTATCTTGATATATTAAAATTTTATTTTTATTATGAACGAGTGACATGGCATTGCAAATATCTTGAACTTCTTCTGATTCCTCATTTATTTCATAAATGTAAGAATCGTTATTATCAAAGTAATTATTTAACACTGAATCTGTAAACATTGATTGTCACTTTAAAATGTCATTTTGACTATATCCTGGATTTAATTTTATCTGATTTTTCATAAATTTATCTAGTTCTTGATGCATCTCTTTAGATCTTACATAATCTACTTTATTTATTTTTGTTGAAATTTTAGTTTTAAAAATTTTAGAATCTTCTCTTTTTATAGTTCCTCGTGTTATCGCTGGATCAAAATAAAACATTATGCCCACATTTGGAGATATTGACATAAATTCATAAATAGGAATCACAACTGAATAAATTTCTTGAAAACTTATTGTTTCTTGAAGAAATAATTTATTTTTTTCAAAAGACATAAATAACAATCTAGAATTTAATATATTACTTATAAGTTGAAAAATTATTGTTTTGTGGTTTAGGGAGTCTTTTGTAGGATCGTAATTACTTGATAAAAGTTTTTCTTTGTTTTTTCATCTTTTATATTCATCTATAATTATTTTTATTTCATCTTCTTGGATTTCTTTTGGTGTTCTATCTGTATTTTCAATAACATAATTAAATAATTTATCACCATTCAAGTTTTCAAAATTAGATCTTGCTTTTTCAGTCCTAATGGATGATAATAATTTATAAAACTTTAAGGCATATAACTCTTTCCTGTTTAATCTTATTTTTTCATCCAAATTATTGTTAGCCTCATAAGCAATTTTTCTTATAACATTAATTCCTTCACTTTCTATTTCATTCATTCCATCTTCGATTTCTTGTGTGTGAAAATTTTGTATGACAATTGGTTGGTCGGCAACATTATTAGAATTAATGCTAAAAGTTTGATCTTCTAAAATGTTTTCATTGGGTTGATATCTTGTTCATTTTATTATTCCATTATTAGCAAAATTTTTGGCAAAGCCTTTTTGAATAAAATGGTTATTAATAGTTTTTTTAGTTTGTTTCACGAATGAATTATATTCCTTATTTAAAAGTATATAAAAAAATCAACTTTCCAATGATAAAATCATTACAAAATCTGTACATTTTGCAATTAAAGAAGTATCTAAAAAATATAAATACTAAAGTTACACTATCAGTTATTATTTATATTTGATTTTGATTAACTTCACCTACATCTTCTTTAATTATTTTGTTTTCAATTTCTTTATATGTTATTATAGCTAGCGGGCCACTTACGATTGAGGTATGTAAATATATAAAAATATAAAATCTTTTTTTATTTTCAAAAAATCATTTTATATTTTTTAATTTTAATTCTTTAGGAAATTCATGAGAAGTAAAAATTTGATTGAGATAAAAACGATTTATCCATAAAATGATAAATGTCATTATTCCCAATATTATTGTAAGAATAAAAAGTATAAAAATTGGTGAAGTTAATACATTTTGTATTGTTTCTTGGTTAGGATTTGACGCAATAAAATATAAAGTAGTAATCATTAAAATAATAGAAATTAAACTTGAAATACTACCAAAAATAGATGTTATTAAATACTTTTTTTTCAGTTTATTTCATGTTTCTATATTATTGCCTTCATATGTTTTACTTGAAACATTATATTTAAAATATTTAGAACTCTTCCTGTCTGTTGAGCTAATTATGATTGTAAATAAAACAACAACTGATATAAAAATTGTTAAAAAAATTTTAAGCGGAAGAGGTGTATAAGTTTTAGGAATAGTTCAAATAACAATAAAGGAAATAATGGAAAATGAAATAATAATTATTATAAATTTTTTTCAATTTTGATTATTTTTCATTATGCTATCCTTTTTTATTAATATCTGGAATATATTTTGTTTTCTAAATTAAAACTATTTCCAAGAGAAGCACCTATTTAATCTTGCTCTCATTGTAATCTTGAGTGTAATTTTGGTAATATTCATTCTTTGGTCTTCAACATTTTCATGAACTATATTTAATTGCTTCTTTTCATTTTTCAGTAATTTATATATTCTGTTTATAGGTTTTTGAGTTTTATTTTATCTATTACCTTTTTCTCTATTGCAATAAATATGAACAGCTTGTAAGTTTGAAGTTGCATTGCCTCCACCATTGGACTTAGCAATGATATGGTCAGCGTTTCATGCACCAACACTATTTCGTTGATTTTCAACACTTTCATGAGCCCCATAAAAAATTGTTTCATAACAAATATTACATAAACGATGAGCGTTTATATGACAATCTTGTCTATCGCAATCACAATAAGGAGCATTCTCTCATATTGTTTCAATTTTATTGCTGTATTTAAGTTGTGCCATTTTAGTTTTCTCTTTCTATGGTTAAATGATTTATATATTCTATCAAGTTTGTGTATAGTTTTTCATGGGAATTATAGTGTTTTAAATTTTCTTCAAATTTTATAAGAGTGTAATCATTTTTTTCATCATCGATTATATTTTTTAAGTGTAATAATATTTTTTCTAAAACAACTAAAGTGTGTATATATTTGCTAGAATAAATTTTATTTTTATTAACTTTTACATTATCTAATTTTATAGTTCCACCAATTACTTCAGAATGTGTTTTACAAACTGGTTGTTTTGATTTGTATAATTTTACTTTCAAGAAAATAATTAAAGATCTATCCATCTCTCCTTCACAAACTATAGAAGTTTTAAAAACTGGATCTTTTTGATTATTTTTTTTCATCAAATGCCTTTAATGAATAATCTATATAAGGATCATATCCATATTTACCTTCAAGGTATTTTTTGGAATAAACATCATCATTTCTAGCGCCAATGTCTTTTAAAGATATGACATTAGAAAAATAAGATTCATTAATTGCACAAAAGTAAATTTGATCTCTCCTGAAGTTTTCTTTATTTAAAGTAGACATGTCATGTGATGTATAAATTAATTGTGAACCCTTATTTACCTTTTCTAAATTAAATAACTTAATAATATATTTTAGTAAATTAGTGTGCAAAGCCGAATCTAATTCATCAATAATAAAGGTTTCTTTGTTGTGTAAGCCCTTAAGAAAGTAAGTCATTAAATGAATTAGTTTTAGGGTTCCCTTTGATTCCGCCGCTAATGGTATTTTAAATTTTTTACCAAAGTCAGATTTCTTCACAGAAAATATGTGAATCATATTTGGATCAATAACATTTTTATGAAATTCTAAATCTAAAATGTTAATATCTAAATCTTTGAAAATCTTTAAAAACTTATCTTTTTCTTTCATTAAAAAGTCAACATTACCAACATCCAAAATTACTACTCCAAAATCTTGTTTAAGTGTAATATCTTTAGTTGTATCTAAATAATTGATTTTTTTAAATTCTCCCATTACTATAGATATATCTCTATTATTAAATAAAGAATCTAAAAATAATAATATTGATGATTTACGTGATATGTTTTCAGTTTTTATATTATCTGCAGGAATGTCTTTGCAAAACTCAAAATTACCTTTATTTCTCTTGAAAATTAACTCATCATTTTTAAAAAGTGATTCAAAAGTAATTTCATTTTTAAAATGTAATTCATATTTATGATATAGATTTATCTTTTTCTATAAAATCAATTTGTCACTTAATATCTTTTTCAAAATTAATTTTATTTTTTAGAAAATCAAAAACCTTTCCATTTATAATGGTTCCGTTTATAACAATATCCTTTAATGAACTAAAAGATTCAATCAAAGATGTCTTTCCTCCCCCATTAGGTCCATAAATAGAAATAATTGGCAAAACATCATTATCTAATAGAAAATATTGTCCAGCATCAGAGTTTTCAGAAATTTTCTTTGCCTGAAAGTTAATTGTTTCTTTTTCTTGAAAACACTTAAAGTTTTCTACAGAGTATTTTAAAATCATATAATATCCTTTTTACTTGTTCAATTAGAATTATATACTCAAATTTTAAAAATTGATTATTTTCAAAATAAAACCCAAATTAATTTTAGGTTTCTAAAGTATATTTAATTATTTGCCTTATCTTCATTACAGTCAACATGTACAGCTTGTTTATTGCTCCTTTTATTTGATCCGTTCTTACTTTTTGGTATTATGTGATCAACATTTCATCTATAAGCACTATTTTTTTGATTTTCAACACTTTCATGAGAGCCATAGAGCATGTGGTCTTCACATAACCCAAACTCTTTATGATTGTTTTCATGACAATCATTTTCTTGACAAGTGCATTCGTCTGCATCGTCACATGCTTGCTCTGCTTCATCGCTATATAAACCTCTTGACATATTCTCTTCTTTAAATTAAATTAATATTTAATTTATGAATTAATTATAAATACTTTTTAATATTTACATATTATTAAGGGTATATAGGGTGTATAATTTTAAATTTATATGGGATACATAAAAATTGAACCTAATACTACACTCAAGCATTATCGTGATATGTCTAAATTAGAAAAAGACACCCATATTGATAATTTACATAAACAAAGATATATTTGTTCCTTTGACTTATGTAAAACCCCTATGATTATTGCTGCCTTTGGTTTTCATTACAAGACAATATGTTATTTTAGAGCTAAAAATAGTCATGAACAAAATTGTAAATGAATAATTAAATCAAAAGCAAAAGAAAAAATAAAGATTGGTTCTCGAAAAGAGAATGAATCTATGGAAAGAGCGTTGTTTTCATTGCTACCAACTAAAAATGTAACAATTGTAGATAATATTGGAGTTAACAATGGTAATATTAATAGGAAAATAGGTTATAAAACTAAGGAAGAATCAACTTATATTGGTAATAAAATATCAAGTGTTAAAACCCTTCCAAAAGATTATAGAAATTTAGAGGAAAATACAAAATACAAATTTCTAAAAAAAGTTAGTATTAAAAAACTAAAAACATATAAGGGTAAAACTATATTTTATATCAACGATATTTTTGAAAATGAAAAAATATCTTTGGAAATAAAAGAATCTTGTGATGATTCATTTAAAGAGTTAGAAGATTACTTTGAAGATGCTTATTCAAATACTGTTTTTGTAGAAATGGCTTTGGTTTTTATATTTGAAGAATTAAATGATTATTTTAAGATTGGTACGGAAGGTAGTAAGATTTGTTTGTGAAAAAATAAATCTTGTATACTAAAAATTATAACTCAATAAAATAAATTTTTGTTTTTGAGACTCAAAAGAAATTTTTAAATGTATTATATTTATATGGAAATAAATAGAAATGAACTTATAGCTAAATATTATGCATTATTTGATTTGGAAAAACAAGATAAAGAAGATTTAACTCTAACAAAATTTAACAAATTGATAGGGGTTAATTTTGAAAGTTTTGTTAAAAATAAGGAAAGAGAAATAACTGAAAATATAACGTTATTTGAAAATACTAAGTTATCTTATTTTCAAGAAAGAGTAAAATCAATATTATTAACTTTAGAAATGAAAAATATCAAAAGTATTATAAAAGATGATTTTCATTTATTTGAATGTTTCAATGAATTAAAAAACAGTTTATTCTTTTTTTATGAAGGACAATTAGAGTTTTTACAGAAAAGTTATAAAGATTATGTTTCGGTTGTGGGATCTAGAAAAACTGATAAAAATATGGAATGATGAGTTGAAAAAAATGTTCCTAAAAATAAAATAATTGTCTCAGGATTGGCGAAAGGCGCTGATACCATTGCTCATAATAATGCAATAAAAAATAATCAAAAAATAATCATTTTCCCTGGAGTTGATATAACTAATAAAATTAATTTACAACAAGAAAAAATTATTAATTATGCAAGAAATGAAGGGACCATTTTATACAATTTACCACCATTTCAAAAAACCTATTATAAAAATTATTTTATTGAAAGAAATAAATGAATGGCTCAAATATCATTTGAAACCTATGTTTTGTTTTTTGAAAACAAATCAGGAACATTATCTCAAATGTATGAAGTATCAAAAAAACCTAGCAATAAAGTTATAAAATTACCAAGTAACGTTTATAAAAAAAATTTAGAATTCTTGAAGAAAAATTCATGAACAGAGAAAATAATACAATATTTGGTGGAGATTGATTAATGAGCAATTATACATCAGTACAAGCTTGTGTATGGTATAGTCACTACACTGAGAAACAAAAGAAAAATTTTAATTTGTTAAAAAGCAAATCTATAAATTATGCTAGTGAAATTAAAGACAAAATGCCTAGTCTATACAATGATTTTATGAATAGAATAAAAATAATAATTTTTGAATCACAAAAAAAGTCAAAGAATATAATAATTGTTTTCCCTGCTACAAAGAATAAAGGTTTATATTATGAAATTAATAGAATGGCCTCTTTCGAACCCATTATTAGACAAATTGATAGTGAAATTATATTTTTTTATACATATACTGAAGATTTCTACACAAATCACCAAGAAGAGTGACAAAAAGAGGTATTGAGTATATGTTCTTTAAATATTCAAGATTTTAAATATAGAGTTTGTGGACATATAAATCCGGAAAAAAATAACATCCTTTTATTTATAGATGATATTGTCACTAAAGAAGTTAATGCAAAACTTTCCTTTGATTCTTTTGAAAATTATAGTAAAACAATAGTTGAAGAAAAACACATTATTGCTTTGTCTAGGAATTTGGGCGCACCACATTTTAAGGATTTAGATACTGAAAAATATAAAATAAATCTTGAAATTTCAAAAGAATATTTTGACACTTAGTAAGTTTATTTTTGAATATATTCTTTAATTGTCTTGACCTTTAATTATAGAAACAACTAAGTGGTTGTATAAATATGGAAAAAATATTTTTAATGATTAATCCAAATTCTGTAAAAAGACATTTGATTAGTAAAGTAATTACTAAAAAAGAAAAAATGATATTCTTTCAATTAAATATCTTGATGTAAGTAATGAGCAAGTTAAACATCACTATGAAATCCATGAAAAAAAACACTTATTATTCATTAATTTAAAACCTTCAATCAGAACCCTTTGTAGTGCCTTTTATAAAAAGAAATAAAGCGATTGTATATTAATTAGTTAAAACTAATCTAAGAACTGTTCGTGGGGGAATATTTTAATGATATGTTAAAATAACATTTTTCATTACTAGTGATTTAGTGAAAGAACCTTACATGAGCTTTACAAAAGAAGAATTGAGATAAAAGTAATGATATAAGTTATTATTTTATTACACAAAGGATTAAAATATGCATATAAAATATATAAAAATAAAAAACTTTAGAGGTATTGATATTGAATTAGATAATTTGAAAAGTGATTTTTTAATTATTGGTAAAAATGATTCTGGAAAATCAAATCTTTGTCATGCTATAAATAAGGTTTTGAATTATTCGGTAAGAAAAATACCTTTAGAAGATAGTGATTCTACAAATTATAATAAAGAAAATATAGAAATTAGTATTTACTTTGATTTTTCAAAAATTAATCCAGTTAATTATTCAGAAATTGCAAAATATGTTGAACAAGATGAAAAAATATTGTGTGTAAATTATATTGGAGAATATGATCAAACCATTTCTAATTATAAAGAAAAAATAATTTTTGGACAAAATGATGAGTTTTCCTTTCCTGCTTCTTACTCAAACCCCTTAGATAAGATTCTTTCATTTACTTATATTAATGCAAATTATAATTTAGAAAAATCTAAAAAATCCTTTTTTAAATATACAAATGATGATGATTTAATAAAAGTAGATGTAACTAAGCAAATAAAAGATTTAAATGAAATTATAAATTCAGATTCTGATGTTGCTAAATTAAATAGAGATTTAAATAAAACTAATTTTAAGGAAATTTTTGATGATATAAGATTTGAAATATCAAGCAATATAGATGTGTCTAATTTGTATAAGTCGTTAGATGTGATTCCAAAACTAATAATTGAACAAAATAAAAATAATAGTTTAAAAAATATAGGTGATGGTAAAAGCAAGGTTCTATCCCTGGTTTTAGAATATATTAAAAGTAACAAAGACAAAGAAAATATATTTATAATTGAGGAACCTGAAAACAATATGTATCCAATAATGCAAAGAAGATTTTCTCAAGTTATATCAAGTTTGGGTCTTGATCAAGTTATTTATACAACTCACTCTCCATATATAATAGACCTTAAAAAAACAGATCAAATAATTAAGTTATCACCCAATTCAGAAAAAAAATTCTTCTCTTTAAATATTAAAAAAAGTGATTTTGAAGAATTAGGTGAAAAAATATTCCCTGAGTTTACAGAAATGTTTTTTTATGATAAGGTAATTTTGGTAGAAGGATGAACTGAGAAATATTTTTACAACCAATTGGAAAGGGAAGATGATAACTTTAGTAAATATTTATATGATACAAATGCTGGTGTTTTTTGTGTATATGGAATTGGCTTTCATAGAATTAAAAATATGTTAGAAAATTTGGGCATTAATGTAATTATTAAAACTGATAATGATATTTATAAAGTTAGCAGAAAACAGTTAAAACAGTATGCTGGTATAAAGAGAGTTTTAGAGTGTTTGCCAGAAGATAAAAAACAAAAAATAAAAACAATTTTGGGAAAACAAGACTATCATGAAGAATTGAAAGAACTATTTAATTTTTCTATAGAGAAAAATGTTGATCAAAATATTGAAGAAAATATGAAACAAATACTTGCTATTTTTAAAGAAAATAGTGTAATAATTTCAGAGAATCATGATGGATTTGAAGGTGATTTCTATGATTTTATCATTAATTGCAATTTTGATGAAAGTATAGTTAGTAAAACGGATTTTATTAAAATATCAAAAGATGCAAAATTGAAAAATTTGCATTCATTTATTGTGAAGAACGGCATTAAACTTAAAATAAATAATGAAAATATAACCAATTCTTTAGTCAATTTTATTGAGGAAAAATGGATAAAATAGAAATACTTAAATTACTTAATGAACAACAAAAACCAGCAATTTACTCTACAGAAAAAAAGATTCTAGTTTTGGCCGGTCCGGGGAGTGGAAAAACACATACTCTTATAGAGAGATTGAAAATAATAACCGAATATAAAAATAATAAATTAGCTAAAGGAACTATCATTTGTTCTTTTACAAAAAATTCAGCTAATGATTTAAAAATAAAAATAGAAAAAAGAGGAATAAATATAGAAAATATATTTATTGGAACATTAGATTCTTTTGTTTATGATATTGTAAATTCGTTTAAAAATAGGTGATTTATCTATAAAAAAAACAATTTGAAATTAGGTAATTTAGTTAAAGTATTTCCGCAAAATAATCAATATAAGTTAAATGGAATAAAAGATAAAATTAATGAAAAAATTGGTTGAGAAAATTGAACTAAAGAACTCATTTTAGGAAATTATGTTTTCGCTTTTCCTTCATACTTGGCTGCAAAACAAATGATAAAAGATTTAATTGTTCTTAAAAAATACATTATATCTAAATATGACTCTATTTTTATAGATGAAGTTCAAGATTTAAATGAACATCAACACCAATTTATTGAAATAATTTCTAAAGAATGCTCTCTTGATATTTTTATGGTGGGAGATAGAAATCAAAGATTATATGAATGAAGAGGAGCTCATGAATATTTATTAGAAGATATAATAAAAGAATATGAGACTTTTTATATTGATCAAAACATTAGAACTAACGAAAACATTGTATATGTTGCAAACAAACTCCTTCGTTCTAATGATTTAAAAAATGAGAATGCAAACATACTTGTTTTGAACCCAGAAAAAAGAGTATATTTGATAGGTGATATTGAGTTTGAATTGTTGAATATTGCAAACTCTAAAGGTAGCTATTTTATTTTGTGCGATAAACAATTTGGCATTACAGAAGTTTATAAAAAAATAGTTAATAAAATAAATCATAAATTAATAATAATTAAGGAAATGACATTAAATGAGTTAGATGAAAAAATAGAACTATTAAATCAAATACTAGACTTTTATTTTAATTTTAAGAATGATATAAAAAAATTTATTTATCCATTTAGTCAATATATGGATATGTTGATAAGTGATAATTTAATTGAAAAAATAAATTTCAATAAAGAAGAAAAAGAAGTTTTGCAAAATATAGAAATTGAACCTGGAAGTTACTTGAGAAATGTAATGAATATTTTAAATATCCACATAAAAGAAAGTACTTTTGAAAGTGTTTCATCATTTCTATTAAATGATGAATATAGAAACAAATATATTAGAAGTGAAGGAAAAAATAAAATAATGACAATTCATGCCTCAAAAGGATTAGAGGCTAAAAGTGTATTTGTTTATAATGAAGATAATAATTATTCAAATAAATTAAATAGATCCGATGTATGAAAATATTATGTTGCATTCACAAGGGCTGAAGAATACTTGTACATTAAGACAAAAAACAATCAAATATTAAAAGTTGTTGAAGATTACAAAAATGAAATATTAAATAAATAGTATCAAATATATTCCTTGATAAGGGTTCAACATTTGGAGTTTAAATATTTAATAACATTATTGTTGATATGATTAATTAAAAAATCATCATCACGATATATAGAGAAATTAAGATTTTTTCATGATTTTGATAATAATGAAATTTATTATTAAATCGCATAATTTTCCAAGATACTCCTCTTGTTTTTTTCATAATTTAATTGTTTTAATTAATGAAGTTATTAAAGTTTTATTTTTATTAATAGTCAAATTACTTAGGTAATTAAAAGATATTTTATATAATATTGTATTTCAAGTGATTATTATATATCTATGAATTAAAACCTTAGGTTGCTGTCCTTGATAATCCATCTATTAAAAGTTTCGAAATAACCATGCTGATATGTATTTATCACCATATAAAATCAATAGTTTAAAAAGAGAAATAATAATTAAAGGTTTATAACTTGTTATAATTTTATCACTCAATATTTTTATTGAATAAAAGGAATTTATATTTATGAATAACAAAATCGAACTTAAGAAAATAATCATTAAGAATATATGTCAACATGTTAAAACTGATTTTTTTCTTTCTGATAAATTAACCTTAATATTGGCCGGAAACGGAACTGGCAAATCTATCTTGACAGAATCAATTGGCTTAAAGCCAAACTTAAAATCACATTCAAATAAAAATATGAATTTATTAACTTTTTGAAGTAATGATGAAAATAATAAATCAGAAATAATTTTTGAGTATTTAAACAAAGATAACAAAATCGAAACTAATTCTTTGGTAATGGATGAAAATAGACATTTAAAATGAAGTCAAAATCATGATAATTTACCAAAGCCAAATATTGAATTTTTTAATGAAAATTATTCATACAAAAGTTCTTTAAGAAATATAGAAGGACAAGATTTATTAAATTTATCAAAAGAAATTCAGTTGGCTACTATTGGTGAAAAAATCATTAGTAGATTTGAAAATTTTGAAAAATATATTAATGATTACAACCAAGAATCAATGAAAAATAATAATGATGATTCTTTGAAATCAATAGAAATTAAAAGCAAAGATGCTGCAAATATTTTTTTGGAAATTTTTGCTAAAAAAAGTGGTGATAAATCGAATTTACAAGATTTATCAAGAGAGTATAAGCTTATTTTCGTATATTACTTTAATGCCATAAAATTAGACTTATTTTTTAAAAATTATCAAGCCAAAAATTATATGATTGCTTTGAAAAAAGTGGAAAAACATTTCAGCTTACAACAAGAATTCCTTTTTTTGATGAAGAATGATGCTTTATTTAATAAAACAAAAATGCATAAATATGATTCTTTAATTGATCAAATAAAAGAAGGGGATATTAATGATGTAGCAAAACAAATCAAAGATTTAAAAATGAACTCTTCGAATTTATATTTATTATTAGAAAAATTTTTTACTTTTAGCAAAAATTATACACATAATGAATTCGAAAGTGTTGGGTTATCAACTGGCATAACGCATCTCCATATTTACTTTGAAGCGCAAAGGGAATTATATATGTTTTACAATCATGAGCAAGTCATGGATGGAAATCAAAAGATGTATGAATTTTTAGAACATTTTGATGAAAATTTTGAAGATAAAATTGCATCAATTAAAACTAAGTGTTTGGAATATAGAAAAATTTCGAATATGTATAAGCAAGAAACAAAAGAAAAAATTAATAAAATGCTAGATAATACATTTTTAAAAAATAAGATAGTAATTAATGATGATTTATATGTCACATCATTTAATGATAAAAAAATAAGAACTTCAACAGCTGAATTTAAATTAATAATTTTCAAATATTATTTAATTGAAATATTAAGAACCAAAAAATCAATTGATTTATTAATATTGGATGATATAACTTCATCAATGGATTATCAATTTATTGATTTAATTTATAAGGAAATTAGTGATTTTATTAATGAATATAGAAAGAACAATCCTAATTTTAAAGTTATATTTTTAACACACTGAGATGCTGTTTTTAATTATTTCTTGTCTAAAGAAAGTAAAAAAAATAACATAATGATGTTCAAAAACAAACGCAAAAGCAATGATATTTTTCATTATCACATGTTTCAAAGTAATGAAAAAAAACGAGTGATTATGAAACAAATAGATTATTTAAAAGTCAAAGATTTCAATTATAAAAATATCATCACTTTGCTAAATTTTATTTATGATGATAATATTCCCAATGAAATAAAATTACCCTTAATCAGAAAAATTATGGAATGTTTAGCAATTGTAATGAATGGAAGTAATGAATTGAGTCATTTTTTAAAAATTGATAAAAAAATTAACAAATATTATTTCAACACTATTTTAGGTAGAATCAACATTTCATATCATGCATATGAAATGTTGAATAGTGAAGCTCATTTTGACATATATGATCAACAATCAATTGAATCAACAATCAAAATTAAAAGAGATGAATTAATTAAAGAATTTATTGATATTTTTACCAAGCAATTAAACTTTCCGGAAAAACCAGAAGCTAAAATTAACAAAAATGTTTATAGTGAATAAATTTAAAAATATTGATTTATCAAAATGTTAAATTAAATATTGGTTTGATAAAGTTGATATTAATAAACTATATGCTCTTTTTGTTTAAAAAAATAATTAACAAGAATATAGCTATTTTGTTGTTAATGATATAATTAATTAAATTAGGAGTATTAAGAAATATGGAAAAAACATTTTTGATGATTAAACCAAATGCTGTTAAAAGGCATTTAATTGGTAAAGTGATTACTAGGATAGAAGAAAAAGGCATTAATATTATTGCCATTAAATTTCTTCATGTTAACTATAAACAGTCAAGACATCATTATGATATCCATGAAGGAAAACCGTTTTATGGTTCTTTGATTGATAATCTTAAATCAGGACCTGTGGTTGCAATGGCTTTGGAGGGAAATGATGCAGTTGCTATCATTAGAGGATTAGCGGGTGCTACAGATCCTAGAAAAGCTAATCCTGGTACTATTCGTGGAGATTATTCCAATGATATTCTAAATAATATTGTTCATACTAGTGATTCAGTAGAAAGAGCTCTATATGAACTTAATATTTACTTTACAGAAGAAGAATTGGAAACAAAGTAAAACTTATTTTTGATAGAATATTAAAAAAAATTCAAGAAAATACGAAATATAGCAAATATATTTCGTATTTTTTGATTCTTATTTTTCTAATGGTAAGTATCTTTTTTTCATTGTATTCAGTTTCTTCTAATAGTTGAATATGAGAATCTGGAGAACTTTACCAAAAAATTTTAGGAACAACATCTGGATTTGCTTCATTTACAGGTGTTATGGCTATATTGCAAATAAATAAAAATAAAAGAAACGGTTATGTATGAGGTATTTGCAATGCTATTTTATTTGGTTTGTTTAGTTTATCAATTAATTTAACAGGTGATTTTTTAATTAACATTCTTTTTTATATCCCAATATTTATAACTATGTTATTAAAAACTAAGAATAATCAAAAAATCCAAGAAAAAAGATTATCATTAAATTCATTATTGATATTAATGTTAATATTTACTTTTTCATTTGTATTTTTTTATTTTTTAACTCCAATAATAAATGTATTTTGAGCAAATTTAGCAAACATTCCTGGAACAGAATACGGAGAAAATTTCACTTATTATTGATCTGGTCGAGTTATTGATACTTTGATAAATGCAATATCTAGTGTGGCATTTGTAACAATGGTTTTAAATTATCAAAAAACATGGTATATTTGAATAACCAAAAACATTCTTGGAATTATCTTTTTTTCAGGAGTTGGAGTTATAAATATTTCTATAGTTATTATGAACATTTTGTTTTTGATAATATCAGGTTATAACTTAAAAGTAAGAAAGAAACACATGAAAATAGCAATAATTGGTCCAGGTGCCGTTGGTAAAACAACAATCATTAAAGAACTTGAAAATTCTTTAAAAAATTTTACATTTTTATATGAAAGAGATGAAACTATAAATGAATTATTTGATGAATATATGAAAGATATGAAAACACATGCTTTTGAATTTCAAAAACAAATGTTTTCTCAAAGAAAAAAAGATCTTGAAAAATTTGCAAATTTTAAAAATATTATAATTGATAGACATTTAATAGATGATTTTATCTTTCCTGAAATTCATATAAAATTAAATAATTTCACACAAGATCAAGTTATTAAATGAAAAGTAATAGAAAAAAAATACTTATCTTATTTAAAGTCAATACAAAAACTTGATATTTTATTTTTAATAATTTGTAATGATGCAATAATTGAGGAAAGAAGAAATGAAAGATCAGGAATTGAAGAATATAGAAAATATGAAACAAAAAATCATGAATTTTTTAAAAATATCAACAATAAGTATCATAGTAAAGAATTTGAAAATTTTGCTTTAAAATTTACAAAAAAAATAGTAATTTTAGAAAATATTTCATCCTCAAAAACATCTTTAGAAATACAAAAAATAATTTCTAAAAATTACAAATAAAATATTGTTATACAATGGTTTATAAAATTAAATAATCTTTCTTAATGGGTCATCATAACTAATCTGTTCTATTATTTCTTCAATTGATTTTTCAGAAAAAATAAGTTGTTCTGCATCTTTACTCATAGTGCAAACTATCTTGTTAACATCTCACTCATTTACTTGATATATTTGAGCAGGTATCTTGATGTTTTGGTCTTTGGTAATATTTTTTTCAATATTGTTAATTAAAAGATTATCAAAACAAGACAAGGAAACATTATTGTCGCCATATAAATCATATAGATGTTCTGAAGATGAATAATAATTGTTTTTAGTGACTAAAATAGCTTTTTTTGGAGATATTGACATTAATAAAAATAAGAATTTACCATCAATATCAATTTCTTTAAAAATAACTTTGTCTGTAGCTACAAAAACATTATCATCAGAACTTCAAATAACAATTCCTAAATCAGAAATTAATGAAAATATTTTATTTTTACTTCTTTCATTTTGAAAGTTTAAATATTTATTAACTAAATATTTAGTTTCTCTTAGGACTTCTTCCTTGATATTGGTGGTATATATTCCGAATGAAAATTCATGATTTCTTGGAAAAATTTTTTCAGGAGCACTGATGTAGTGAGCAACATTTTTTAATCTAATGACTTTTATTTTGATATATAAAATAATTTTTACTCATTGCTCCATTGAGTATTCGAATTCCTCTTGTGTTAAAATCATTTTGATGATTTTGCTAATATCATGTTCAACTTTTGCTAAATCATTTTCTAGTTCAATTGGATAGTAATTTTCTGCTTCCATGAATTGTTCTTTTTTATACTTAACTCTTTTATTTTCATTTTTAGATCACGGTTTTTCATGTCAGTTTTTAATTAAAAAATGCGGAAATACATGATCATGTCTTTTTTCTGTCATATAAAAATTATACACTTATATAAGGTTTAGTAAAAAAAGATAACTTTGTTTTTAAAGTGCAAATATGAATTAATTTACTCTCTATATATTTAGTGGAATTTGAACATATTTATTTATCTATATTAGATTCATAATTTCTTTTTTTGTTCTAAGAAGTGATTTTAATTAAAATTTTCAATTATTTTAATGCTCTATTTATTTCTTTTTTTACATCTTTTTAATATTTAAAAAATACATTTTTTAATGCTTTTTTATTCATGAAAAAACAACAAAAATTCAATTAAATTCATTTAAAAACAATTTTAGTACTTAGTTTTCTTTTTAACAAAAAACTAGACAAAAACAAAATTTTCTCTTCTGAATATACCTTGTTCTTGATTTCATAGAATTTTCGTTCATTCATAATTCAATGTATTAATTCATTATAAATATTTTATCAAGAAGCTATCTTTTATTTTCAATAAAAGATTTCTAAATCATCAATAACACATATATTTTGTGTTTGTAAATACAGAATTTTTATACCACTAAAAGAGATTTTGTAAGTGTTTTTTATTTTTTTTGTTTAAAATAAAAAAAATATGTTATAATAAATATTATTAAATATTATTTAATACCATAAAGGTATTAAATAATATTTTAATTAAACCTTAATATATATTTATATATATTAAGGTTTAATTAAGTGTTATTAATAATTATATTTATATAATTATTAATAACACTATAATATTTTAAAATATTTCAAATTAACTATATTTTGTGATATGATTGCTTTATGACAAAGAATCAAAAAAAATTAATAATCCAAAGTTATTTAGATGGCAACAATCAAATACCTAAAAGTGAACTTTATATTTTGGATGATAAAAAATTTATCAAAGAATATGTAATTCCGAGTTTTTTAGAAAAAATAAAAAAGAGTTTTGATTACTTAACTAACGCTAAGAATTTTGACAAAAATACCAAAGAAATTTATTATATGAAATCATTCTCAGATCAATATGATAAGATTTTTTCAAAAAATAAAAAAGTTTTAATATCAATTTTTGAAATGGCAAAAGAAGAATTTGATAAGTCAAATAATAATCAAGAATTTAAAGAAGAAATAATTTGATTGTGAAAATCAATTAAAGACAAAGTTTTGCAAGAAGAAAGAATATATGAAAGTATTAAAATTATGCAAAAATATGCCCCTGATAACTTTTGTTTGTTTGGTGGCTCTATAATAAATAATTTTTCTGCCAAATTATCTAGAATGTCAAAAGATATAGATGTTATTCTACCTTTTGAGCAAAATTTGGGTAAGAACAAGAAATTGAAAGAGAGAAATCTCAAAATATCAAATATGATAAAAAACGAAAATATATTTATCAAAAAAGGTTCTGAATCTGGATTTGTTCAAACTATTGAATATTTATATGATTCAAGGTTTCCTTTGGTAAATGAAGATATTAGAGATAATAAAGAATTTATCAATCAAAGATCAATTGAGATTGATATAGTTGCAACTTTTAATGATAAAAATTATTTTGAAGAGAAAAAGATGAAATATTTTGAAGAAGATACTTTAGTTTTTCAAATGAAAAAAATAGAAATAAATTTTGTTGAAAAATTAAATATACTTCGAAAATATGGAAACAAGACTCTTAAAATTAAAGAAGCATATGAATTAAGACATTTCATTGATTTGATTAGTATTTATACTGAAAATAAAAATATACTAGATCTAGTAATTGGTATAGATTGACAACAATATATTAAAGATACTAAATCAATAAAACCAAAATATGAAATTTCGAATTTACTTGATCCATTTGATCAACTAGACTTTAGTGTATTTGACAAAAAAGAATTAATACTGTATTGAAAAGATTACAAAAATGTTTTTTTAAGTGAACATCCATATAAGAAAAAAACTTGAAAATTAGTTTTAAGTGATTTGAAAGATATGCAAAAAGTTTTTTTTGATAAAAAATATCATTAAGTATTTCTATGATTAAGATATATTTATTGAAAATATGTAAATAATTATATCTTGATAAAATATTTATGCGAAATGACAAAGTGACTTCTTAAATATAAAAATAAACAACCTACTAAAACTAATACAGGAACATTGGTAATGATTATTCTAATAACGTTTGTTCATTGTTAATGATTCATTTAAAAAAACCCTATAATGAACTTTCTATTTATGCTACTAAAGAATAATTGGTATAATTTTAAAATAAATATTTAAAAAGGTGAATGATGAGTAAAGTTGATACAAATTTAAGTGATGAAATAACAAAAAAAATAATAGAATTTTGTAATATTGAATTATCTAATCTTGATAAAATTTCTTCTTCTAAAAATCCAAATATTATTGGAGCTAAAGAAGACTTTTCTGAAAATATAGTGATGAGATTTATTAAAAATTTTTCAATAAATAATCTTGATGAATTAAAAAAAAATAATAAATTTGATTTTTTTGAAATCTCTATTATTTGCTTTAATTTAAAAAAAGAATACGAACAATATACTAAAAACGATGATAATAATTTTTATAATATAGATATTCAAGATTTTATTGAACAATTAAGATTTTTATTGAAAACTTACAATGAAGTTGAACTAAGGGAAATTTATATAATTTCATTTGAAGTTAATGATGAGATTATGGAATTAAATTTAAGTGATTCAGACAACATCACAACACTTTTTAAAGAAATAAAACAACAAATGCTTCATTATCAAAATAATAATGAAGAAAAATTTAATTTACTATCAGTAGCTCATACTAAACTTAAAGATGAGTTTAATGAATTTAAAAAAGAGTTATCAATAGAAGAGATAAGTAGAATCAAAGAAGAAATAGTTTCATCAATGACTGCCATTTTACCTCTTATGTCATATGCAGAAAAAATTAAAAATATTTTCTCAATACCTTCAAAAATTAAAAAAATAAAACTTTTAGACAGTAAAGTAAATTTGAAATAAAAAATTATCAAAAGAAAAGACTGCTATTTCACTAATTATTTCTAATTAAAATATAAATAATTGAAGATGATGGTTAACTTTCTGATATTTTTCTTCGTGGATTGTCATACTTTATATTTTGCATTATTGCTGCATCATCTTCATCAGAAAAAACAAGTTGTTCTGCATCTTTTGACATGGCACAAATAATTTGCTCAACATCTTCTTTTTTAACTTCATAAAAAGGAACTAACATTTTGGAGTTTAAATTTTTAATAACATTATTGTTGATATGATTAATTAAAAAATCATCATCACAAGACATAGACAAGCGTGGGTCATTGTGAATATTTAGAGTATTTTGCAATTTATATAAAGATGCATAGTATTTATTTTTAGTGATTAATATAGCTTTCTTTGGAGAAATCGGCATTAACAAAAATAAAAATAAACCATCCATATCCACTTCTTTAAAAACAGCTTTATCAGTAGCGACAAAAACACTATCCTTAGAGCTTCAAACAATAATTCCTAATTCATCATCAGAAAGATATTGTTGAATAAAATTTTTTGATTTTGTATAAGTCAGATATTTGTTGACAAAATACTTCGTGGCACTCAAAACACCTTCATCATTATTTGTGGTATATATCCCTGATAAGAAATTATTATTGCCAGGAAAATATGAATCTGGAGATGTTATAAAATGAGAAACATTAGTTAATCTAATTGATTGTATTCTGACATATAAAATTATTTTTTCTCATTCTTCGATAGAGATTTTAAAGGAATCTTCTTCAGCAATAATTGATTTGATGATTTGGCTAATCTCACCTTCAACTTTTGCCAAATCATTTTCTAGTTCATCAGGATAATAATTTGTTTCTCCCATATCTTTTCTTTTGTTATATTTAACCCGTTTATTTTTTTTCTTTGATCAAGGATCTTTGATTCAATTTTTAATCAAGAAATGTGGATAAAAATGATTGTGTCTTTTGATACTCATACTTCAATTATATATAGATAATCATATAATTGTAAATGTGTATAAATATATTTATATATTAAAGATCAAAAGAGGTAAAAAATGAATTTATCTTTTATTTAGATGATTAATCATTTAAAAATTAATAATTTACCTTGTCATATTTTACTAATTTTAAGTTATAATTTATTGGAAATATGGAAACAATTATATCCGCATCAAATATTTATATGAAATATAAAAATAAAGACAAAGATTTTACATTAAAGAATGTTAGTTTTAATGTTGCAAAAGGGGAATTTCATGCCTTTATTGGTGAAAATGGGGCTGGAAAATCAACGGCAATTAAAATTATTTCTGGTTTAAACAATGATTTTGATGGAAATTTATTAGTTAATGGGTTAAATGTAAAGACGGATGTCAAAGCTCGTGCTAAATTATGTTATATTCCTGATAAAACATCTTTTCCACTAAATATTTCTGCTTATGATTTCTTATATCAATTAGCATTATTGGTTAGAGAAGATAAAGAGCAAATCAAGATTGAACTTAATGATTGGATTAAAAAACTTAATCTTGAAGAAGATATTTCTCGGAATCCCAACAAACTATCTTCTGGACAAGTTAAGAAAATTCTCTTAATTAGAGCGGCCTTAGAACAATCAGAAATTATTATATTAGATGAGCCGGCGGCTTTTTTAGACCCGACTTCTAGATTACAATTTTTTGAATTACTAAAAGACTTAAATAATAAAGGGGTCACGATTTTTATTTCATCTCATATTTTGGATGAAATAAAAAAATACATTAATTCGGTTACTTTTATTAAAAAAGGAGAGATTAAATGAAGTGGCAAAATAGCAGGGAAAGATTTAATTGAGAAATACAAGGAGATTATTATTAATGTTGAAGTCTAAAGTAAAACTTACCAATAAGGTTAAAAACCCTTTCAATCCACAATTTTATTCAATTGTTAAATTTAATTTATTTTTATTGAAAAAAAGTATTTCTTTTTGAATCCTGACATTTTTGTTGTTGTTTTCACAACCAATAACATTAATTACCTTCTTTATTATAGATTTAGATTTATTAAACTTTTCTTTTATCTTTAGTATTGTTTCTATAATAGTTTCGCTGATTTGATTAATATTTTTAATTAATAAGTTATTTTCTGAAAACAAAACGAATAGCATTGATGTTATTATGTTTTCCAAACCAATATCTAAATATGGACTATTTTTTTCAAGAATGATTATTATCTTTAGTTTTCTAGTGATGATCATGTTCGCTCAATTCTTAATATCATCTATTTTTGTTTTATCTTTTAGTTATGATGCTCAATGAATTATTTACTTATTAATTAGCAATTTATTGATTACTCCCATTATTTTTTCAATTCTTGCAGCTTTATTAGTTTTATTGGCTATTGTTTTAAAACCTTTATGATTTGGAGTATCTTCTTTTTTAGTAGTTTTATTGGTTGGTTTTGCCCCAGTTCTTTCTAGAACATTACAAAATAATAATTTTGATAACACTATTTTATATAACAACGATAACTACAATTCTTTTTCTAAACTAACAATTGTTGACCAAGATCACAACAAAACTTTCTTGGTTGATGAAATAAATCATGAATCTCAAAATAAAATTGATGAAAACATCTTGGAAACTCTCAATAACACACCTTTTTATCAAAGTTTAATCCCTGGTGAAATACTTCTATCTATGAATTCATCTTTGTTGAATGATCTTAATTTTCAAAATAACAAGATTGACAGTAATTATTCTTTGATGAAAAATCAATTTATTGATATTTCTATGAACAACATTAATTTGGCTAATAAATATTTATTTTCAACAAGACCAGAAGACTTTTCTCCTTTGGAGATGAATAATGTAGCATATCAAAATCTTTTAATTGATAATATTACAAAAATTGCTAATCCAGAGACCAAATTTATTAATCTTAATGATGAAAAAATTATTGATTTATTGTATAATAAGCTTAGTAATTCTATTGATTGAAAATCTAACTCCTTATCGGAAAGTGAATTTTTAACAATTAGGGCATTACTGGGAATTGATATTAATTTCAGTCAATTGTTTTATTATTTTAACAATCAGGATCTTTTAGCAATAAAAACACCTGATATTATGAAACAAATTGAATTATTGTTCAATCCCTCTTTAGTTAAACTATTATCATTTTTATGAACAAGTGATATTGCTCAAATGAATGTTTTTGAATTTGGTTCTTTTGGAGACATCAACTTACTTTATCCAAGTGCCAAATCAAAAAACTTAGTTGATCTTCCTGATGCCAAAGATGTTGCATTTATCAAAAATGATTTAATCAGATTTTCCGGAACTGCAATTCATTATTTAGACTTAAATAAACAATATGTGCCAACAACTATTGAAAAGTTAAAAGAAATTAGTCCAAGCATCATCGACCAAAAAACTTGAAATGATTTTGTCGATGCTTCAACTTTTACACTTGATAAGGCAATAGAATTAAATGCCAAATTAAACACTTCACTAACCAATATATTTCAAATGAATTTTAGAGAAAATTCGAGTTCAATTGCCAAATATTCTTATTTTATGGAAATGAAAAATACAACATATCTTAATAATATTTACTTACCCATTTTATCAATTATCTTCGTTACAGTGGGTCTTAACATTTTAACAATCTATATCTTCAAAAAGAAAAATTATAAAAATTAAAAGGATGAAATTATGAAAGAAAATAAACAAACTAAAAAAATGTCATTAAAGAAAGTCTTGCCAATAATGAGTGGTGCTGGATTTTTAGGTGTTTCTGCAGTCTTGGTTGCAACATCTACTGGTTTATCTACACAAACAACAGCTAATAACTTAAATCAAAGATATACATTTGATAATCAAACATTTAACTCAACACAAGATTTATTGGAATATGGTCAAGCAAATTATTATAAAGGTACAAAAACAGTTAATAATAGATATCGTTGATCAATTGACGACAAAGGAGAAAAGATTTATTTTAATGATCCAAAATTATTAAGAGAACACTTATCTAAGAGAATCAATCGTTATACCGGACTTTCTTCTTCTAAATTTTCACAAGATCTTTCTGGAATTGGTGAAATAAGTGGCAATGATTTATCTAAATTATATTTTAACCAAAGCGAAGATCAGTTAAAAACAGAAATATATCGTGGAAAAAATAATTCCATTCACAAAAGTGAAGAAGCTGCTAAAGATTCATACTTATCTCTTCATGATGCTTATTACTTTAACAATATTTATTTCAAAAATATTGAAGATTTAAGATTATACTTGAGTGAAAAATATTATGTTCCAGGTGGTGATGGTTATGACACTGCCAATGCAAGTCAAAATATTGGAATCATTGGTCCTGATGGTATTATTTCTTCAGCAATTAATGTCCAAGAATTATTTAGTTCCATAGAAGGTAATTCTTTACAAAGTAAAAAAGACTTCATGGATAGCATGAACAATCAAGCAAAAAAATATCTTGAATTCAAAGATCAATCTGGTAAATATTTTTACGCTAATCAAGAAGACTTAAAAAACCCAAATCCAGAACTTCTAAGTGCATTCAACAATCCTTCATATACAAGAATACATTCTAATCAAGGAAAAAGCACTTATGTAGTTGATTTAGATCGTGAAGATCCAAATTCACTATTTGGACCTTATTATGTAAAAAGTAGTTCTGATTTAGAGGTAATGACAGATCCAGACCAGTGAGATGAAATTGAGAAAAATGATCCTTTATTATCTGAAAATCAAAATGTTGATTTAATTGCTAATTTAATGAATCTTATTCTAGTGGCAGATGAATCAATAGACAATAACTTACCTTTCAATATAAAATATTTAAATGATAGTCACATCAATCCTTTTTATAAAATGTTAAAATCAAAACATTCATACATTTACAATGAATGAGTCGATCTTAATATTCAAATGAGAAAAGGACAAAAATATAATACCTTTTATAATTTGCCAATTTCTTTTATGTTTCTTTTAGATAATTTAATCGAAGCTGAGGCAAAACAAAGCACCATTCAAGAAGTTCAAAAACTTTTTGTTGCCATTACTGAATATCTAGATTATGTAATTGCTTTATTATTCCCTGCAGATTTACTAAAATCAACTAACCCAAATACTCCTGGAAAAACATTATCATTAACAGAAATATTTAGTTTTGATAACAACAATATAGATTGAAATACAGATATACAATATTTTATTAGTGAAATATCAAAAAACTATAAACAATTTATTGCAGGAATTAAAATATATTCACAAGCTACTTTAAATGCAATGTATAATGGTGGAACAATTCCTTATAAAAATGAATTTATCGAACAATTATTAGGAAAAAGTTCTGGAGTTTTTGTAACCTCAAATATACACTTATATGAAAATCTTTGAAATATGTTTTCTTCTTCAAATATGGAAATTATTAAAAATACAATTGTTCAACAAAATAGTCAAACTATTGATTCTGATTTCCTTGATAATATAGTTATTGCGCTATCAACTACAAATAGTTTATTTTCAAGTTCTGCTAAATTTATTTTTGAAGAAAATTTCAAAAAGATTTCTATAGGAAATGATAAATATGGATTATTAGATGATTTTGAAAAGAGTGATGGAGTTTTAGATTTGAATGGAGACAAGCTTCTTGGAGCGAAAGATGATTTGAGTTGAGAAAATTATATGTTGATTAAGTTTATCAACAATGCTAGTTCAAGAGAACTTAATCAATTTGTAAATTTTAATGGTAATCAAGAAAATCTTTATGTCAAATTGCAATCAATAGTTAATAAAATACCTTTAAAACAATATTCGATAAACTTTGTGATTGAACCAAAAATTGTTAACAATTTTTTTATAATTTCAAAATCATTAGAAATTGGAAAAAAATTCATTAATTCTTTCATTGATCTTCAAGGTTGAATTGAAAGTAATGACACAACATTCATGTTGAAAAAATCTATTTCTGGATTAAGTGATACATTTAACGTTGTAAAAAACACTGATGCAAAAGGATTGGCAAAGTTGTTGAATGCCATTAACTCATCACCAAAAATGGCGCTTTTTGCAAAAGGAATTCCTTATGTTCAAGTGGCTCTTGTAGCTCTTGATTTAATTAATCAAATTTTCATTCCAAAAACTTCTTATAGTTCATATGTTTTTGATAAAATAGAAGGTTCTAATTTTATTTGAAATGGCGGACAAAAAACAACAATGTTTTTCGGTCTAGCAGAAATATCGTCGACAACAATTGATGACATGAAATTATTGAAACCTTGAGAAATTATTAGCGGAAAAGTTCAAAATCAACTCTATTTTGATGGGAAGACATATCAAGAAACTAATTTGGATTCTTTGAAAATAGATCAATTAAAATCAATTTTAAATAATGTTGAAAATTTGAATAATGATAATATAAAGGTTGTTTATAGTTTTGATGATATTTCACCCCTTAAACCTTCTGCGATAAGAAATGATAAAGTTTTTGATAAATTTGGAGATATCAATGATTTGATAATTTTGAATCCGAATGATAAAAATTACATATCTTTATCACAATATGTTTACAATAAAATTTATTATTCTAAAGATGGATCAGCGCCTGAATATCATTCGAAAAAATTTGTTTTTGCAAATGGACAAGCGGTTAGTGATATTAATGCGAATATAAGTTTGATTATTGACCAAGTAATAAACGATATTCGAAGTGTTAAAATAGCACTTATGCCTATTTTGAGCAATAACAAACCTAAAGGTATTGATGGAACAAATGAAGATGATGGTTCTATTGGCGAATACACATTACCCTCAATTTCTTGAAATGCTCAAGGATTTATTACCAACAGAACAAATAAGCAATACATTATTTTTGACCCAAATCAAGAATTACTTTCAGGTAAAGTTATTACAGATAGAGAAGTCGAAGAAAATATTAGAAAATTATTTCATGCTTCTTTCGATATTGATTCAAAAACAGTGATTAATAATGAAATAAATAACAATAATATGTTTAGTGCATTAAGTTCTTCGATAAAATCCAATTATATTTATGAAGCGACTTTAAGTAATAATTTATCAAAATACTTCTTTAGTGAAGGAGATGCCTTTAATTGGTTATTATCGGAAGAAAACTTTACTCTTTATACTTACAATACAGAAAATCATATTTATGAATATCAAGGGCAAATATTTAATTCAAAAGATGAATTTATTAATTTCATCTTAGAAACAGCAATCAAGGAGAATAAATAATGAAAAAGAAAAACAAAATCAAAATAATCGGTTCAGGAATATTGTTCACCTCTTCTGTTATTGCAACTATCTCTGTTATTGCACAGGGTTCTGGAATCTCTGTTGTTAGTCAAGAAGGAAATTTATCTAATGCCAACACCGGTGGTAATACTAATAATTTTAAATACTTGTTTAACAACCAATATTATGATTCATTAGATGACATTACTAATGAATTAGTTAATAACAACAAGTATATCAATGATGATTTATATTATGGAAATGCTAAAAATGCTATCTTTGATCATCAAACTAATCAAATAAATATTAATCAATTAAAAAAATTTGACCAAAACAGAATTTCTGCAGCATATTTAAATGCTTTTGGTGGTTATGAACAAGATTTCAATAAAGCTAAAAAATCATTTGTTAATGAAGGACTAGTTAAATATAAATACCAAGATACAAATGGTGTCTTGCACTCTTCTTATGCTGAAGCTCAACGAGAAATTCTTAAAGGTATCAAGATAGATGAAACTGTTTTTTATGAAGTGTATGATGAAAAAGAACATAAAACTGTTAAAATAAATCCTTTGAATCAAGAAGATATCAATAAAATGAAAGCAATAACTTTAAGTAATGCGACTCATTCAGCAAGCAACCCAAGTACAGCAAATACTTTTGGGGTAATGCCTATGTTTAATACTGCCAAAAGTAACTCTGAAACCGATAATTTTGTCTCTCTTTCTAGTGATTCATGATTAAATAACTTATATACACAAACACCTAATAATTTTATTACTGAAATTAATGATAATTTTGGAATGGCTATTGAAAAAGCACTTGAAGATTCTGGATTTATAGCAACTATAAAATTAAATTATTCAGATCCAAAAGCCTTAGAATATTTCTTAAAACCAATAGGTCAAGAAACTCCAAAAACTATTTACAATTCAAAAAATGAACAGCAACTAACTTCAATGATTTTTAACAATGTTTCTTATGGTGAACTTAATGATTTCGATGTTTTTCTAAACAGAGATGCATGAAATCCTAAGAACAAAGTAGAGAGATTCACTCAAAAACACGGTGGAATCAATGGCGAATGATATGATAGAGCAGACGGACTAAGATTTAATAACTTTCTTGAAAAGTATAGTTTTGAACTGATTTCTCAAGGTGATGATGGACACGAAACTAGGCAGGGTATTAATACTCAAATTTTACAAAAAGGAACTTGACATTATAATCAAGTAGATTTTGATGTTAATTTCCAATTAGAAAATAAAAACGGATTTATTCAATCATTAAAAAAACAGTTGTTGAACTTGTGGTCAAATAATAATGTCAAAAATAATCCTTTAATCACTACTCTTGAGCAAGAATTCAAAAATAATCTTATTTCACTCTTTGTAGATCAGTCATTTATTGAAAAAGGTCTTGGAGAAAGTTTTGATGTTACATATAAATATAATAATAATAATAATATAAATTCTCTATTTGATATTAAGATTAAACTAAAAGAAGCTATTTTTTTTCAAAAGAATAGATCAGTTTTACATTATTTTTTAAAATTTTATCAAAATATGAATTATTTTTTAACTTATAAAAAATCTCCTATTTTTAGGATTGATAGTTTTCCAATTGTTTCAACAGATTTTTTAAGTAGTGAATTATTTTATAAAACATTTTTAGAAAAATATAATAATGAATCAAAGGATCCATTAGGATCTCTATTAAATATTTCGAATAATGTTTCCAAAGAAGGGAACATTATATCTAGTAGTAATACTTTTGTTAAAATTGATTTAAAAGATGATGGATTATTTTCTATTCAAACAGATGAGTATCAAGGATCTTTGTTTCCTGAAGATAACTCAAGTTCAGGAGATGATCTAAAACCAACATATGCTAATTTTGATTATGCCCTTAATTCTTATAATAAGAATTTAAAAGAATTGAAGACAAAATACTCTAATCAACTGCCTGAAACTATTAAAAATAAACTAATACTTAATACAAATGATATTTTGGTTTTAACTGAACCATCATTAAATACAGAAATAAAGATGTCTAATTTACACTATGGAGAATTTCTTTCTTTGGTATATGACTTTAATGAATCATTGTCAAAACCTAATGATAATAAGAAAATATTTTATAATCAACCTGAACTTGAATTAGTTAAATCAACAAGTAATAAAATAAATCCGGCAAAAGTTATTATAATATATGACTTATTAGGTAATGTTATCAATCCAGGAATTCAATTAAGTGATGATTTAGCAATGGAAACAACTTCAGATGCCATGTATGATTCTGAAAGAACAATTTTAGATAATATTTATCGAACATTAATTGTCAAAAATGATCCTAATAAGATTTATTATAAAAATGATAATCAAACTTATACCTTATTAGATTATGAAACAAACTTTGTTTATAAATTAAGTTATAATAATAAAACACACTATTTTTTAACTTATAAAGATGCTTGATTATATTTAAGAGATATTATTAGATTAGAAGCTCAAAGAGTAAGTGTTTAAGGAGAAGAAATGAAAACAAAAAAATTATTACCATTAGCATTATTACCGATCGGGATTATTCCATTAGTAACTATATCGTGTTCAACACCACCAGATAATCATATATATACTTTTGAAGCTGAAGGTCTAAAGATAAGATCTGATGGTCAGATAACGGGTTTTGTCTCAAAAAACACACATGTTGGACCACTTGAAATTAAGGAAGAATACAATGGTATTGTTATTACAAGTATTGCTAGTTGAGCTTTTAAAGATGAACAAATAGAAGGGTTGATTTTACCTAAAACTTTAACAAGAATATATAATGGTGCTTTTATGAATATAAAGTCTCCTGTTAAAAAAACAGAAAGTATTTCTACTCCTTGAGATTTATCGTATTTAACTAATTTGGAGCACATAGGAGATAATGCATTTCAAGTGTCATCAAATGAAACTCGAAATCTAAATATTGACCTTAATTTAAGTGGTTTAACTAAATTAACAAAAATTGGAACTAATGTTTTTAATCGTCTTGGACTTACTTCAGTTAATTTTAAAGGTGTTAATAATCTTAAAAATATTACTGATGGTGCCTTTGATGGTAATAAATTAACCTCAATAGATTTAGAAGATTGTGATAATTTAGAAAATATTGGAATTAGTGCTTTTGCTAATAATAAAATTAAAAATATTTTATGACCAATTAATAATAGTAAAATTAAATCAATTGGTCATAGTGCTTTTTTACGTAATCCATTAACAAACTTAATCCTTAATCCTTTATTAAATTTAGAAAATATTGATGATTCTGCTTTTTGAGATAATGAAATCACTGGAGAATTAGATTTAACTAACTTAACTAACTTAACAAGCATTGGAAAACATTCATTTGAGTCTAATCAAATATCATCCATTATTTGACCAACTAATAGTAAAATAAGCAGTATTGGATTAGAAGCTTTTGCTTTAAATAATTTTGGTGCAAATATCCCTCAATTTCCACCTGGATTAACAACAGCAAACAATGGCGGAATTTCTCCAGAACAAATATTTACTAATAAAGTGCGAAAAATCCCCTCAACTAATTAATAAACTATTTGAATTTTAGATATTGAAATAATAAATACCTTAGAGATATTATTAGATTAGAAGCTCAAAGAGTAAGTGTTTAAGGAGAAGAAATGAAAACAAAAAAATTATTACCATTAGCATTATTGCCAATTGGAATTATTCCATTAGTAACTATATCGTGTTCAACACAACCAGATAATTTATATAGCTTTGAAGCAGAAGGTTTGAAAATATACTCTGATGGTGAGATAACGGGTTTTGTCTCAAAAAACACACATGTTGGGCCACTTGAAATTAAAGAAGAATACAATGGTATTGTTATTACAAGTATTGCAAATTATGCTTTTCAAGATGAACAAATAGAAGGGTTGATTTTACCGAAAACTTTAACAAGAATAAATGCAGGTGCTTTTAAAAATATAAAGTCTCCTGTTAAAAAAACAGAAAGTATTTCTACTCCTTGAGATTTATCAAATTTAACTAATTTAGAATACATAGGTGATAACGCATTTGTAATGAAAAGAGATGAAACTAGAAATCTAAATATCGACCTTAATTTAAGTGGTTTAACTAAATTAACAGAAATTGGATTTAGTTCTTTTAGACATCTTGGACTTACTTCAGTTAATTTAAAAGGAGTTAATAATCTTAAAAATATTTATGTTGGTGCCTTTGGTAATAATAAATTAACCTCAGTAGATTTAGAAGATTGTGATAATTTAGAAACTATTGGAGGTAGTGCTTTTGCATCTAATAAAATTAAAAATATTTTATGACCAATTAATAATAGTAAAATTAAATCAATTGGTAAAAGCGCTTTTGCAAGCAATCAATTAACAAACTTAATCTTTAATCCTTTAATAAATTTAGAAAGTATTGAAAATGGAGCTTTTTGAGAAAATAAAATATCATCAATTATTTGACCTACTAATAACAAATTAACAAGTATTGCTGAAGGTGCTTTTGAATATAATGAAATTACTGGAGAATTAAACTTAACTAACTTAACTAACTTAACAAGCATTGAAACAAAGGCGTTTTATAATAATAAAATATCATCCATTATTTGACCAACCAATAGCAAAATAAACAGTATTGGAATAGAAGCTTTTGCTTGAAATAATTTTGGAACAAGTATGCCAAACTTTCCACCTGGATTAACAACAACAAACAATGGTGGAATTTCTCCAGAACAAATTTTCACTAATAGATTACGAAAACTTCTCTCAACTAATTAATAAACTATTAATCTTTTAGATCTTATGGTGAGCATTTAAAGGAAAATAAATAAATTATTATTAGACATCCAAGGAATAAAGATGTCTAATTTACACTATGGAGAATTTCTTTCTTTAGTATATGACTTTAATGAATCATTATCAAAAACTAATGATAATAAGAAAATATTTTATAATCAACCGGAACTTGAATCAGTTAAATCTACAAGTAATAAAATAAATCCGACAAAAGTGATTATAATATATGACTTATTAGGTAATGTTATCAATCCAGGTATCCAATTAAGTGATGATTTAGCAATGGAAACAACTTCAGATGCCATGTATGATTCTGAAAGAACAATTTTAGATAATATTTATCGAACATTAATTGTCAAAAATGATCCTAATAAGATTTATTATAAAAATGATAATCAAACTTATACCTTATTAGATTATGAAACAAACTTTGTTTATAAATTAAGTTATAATAATAAAACACACTATTTTTTAACTTATAAAGATGCTTGATTATATTTAAGAGATATTATTAGATTAGAAGCTCAAAGAGTAAGTGTTTAAGGAGAAGAAATGAAAACAAACAAATTATTACCATTAGCATTATTACCGATTGGAATTATTCCGTTAGTAACTATATCATGTTCAACACAACCAAATTATATATATTCCTTTGAAACAGAAGGTTTAAAGATAAGGTCTGATGGTGAGATAACAGGTTTTGTCTCAAAAAACACACATGTTGGTCCACTTGAAATTAAAGAAGAATATAACGGTATTGTTATTACAAGTATTGCTAATTCTGCTTTTGAAAATGAACAAATAGAAGGATTGATTTTACCTAAAACTTTGAGAAAAATAAATTGAGGTGCTTTCAAAAATATCAAGTCTCCTGTTGAAAAAACAGAAAATATTTCTACTCCTTGAGATTTATCGCATTTAACTAATTTAGAATATATAGGAAATTCTGCATTTTACATGGAATATGGTGAAACTAGAAATCTAAATATTGACCTTAATTTAAGTGGTTTAACTAAATTAACGGAAATAGGATCTTGAGCTTTTAATAATCTCGGACTTACTTCAGTTAATTTCAAAGGTGTTAATAATCTTAAAAATATTGGTGATATTGCCTTTGATAATAATAAATTAACCTCAATAGATTTAGAAGATTGTGATAATTTAGAAACTATTGGAGGTAGTGCTTTTGCTTATAATAAAATTAAAAATATTTTATGACCAATTAATAATAGTAAAATTAAATCAATTGGTAAAAGCGCTTTTGCAAGCAATCAATTAACAAACTTAATCTTTAATCCTTTAATAAATTTAGAAAGCATTGAAAATGCAGCTTTTTGAGCAAATGAAATATCATCAATTATCTGACCGACTAATAACAAATTAACAAGTATTGCTGAAGCTGCTTTTAGAGCTAATGCAATAGTTGGGGAATTAGACTTAACTAACTTAACTAACTTAACAAGCATTGGATTAGATGCGTTTAAATCTAACCAAATATCATCAATTATTTGACCAACTAATAGTAAAATAAATAGTATTGGATTAGAAGCTTTTGCTCGAAATAATTTTGGTGCAAATATTCCTCAATTTCCACCTGGATTAACTACAGCAAACAATGGCGGAATTTCTCCAGAACAAATATTTACTAATAAAGTACGAAAAATCCCCTCAACTAATTAATAAACTATTGAATTTTATGAAATAACTGCAAATAAATTATTACCATTTGACCATTTTTACACTATGGAGAATTTCTTTCCTTAGTATATGACTTTAATGAATCATTGTCAAAAAATAATGATAATAAAAAAATAATTTATAATCAACCGGAACTTGAATTAGTTAAATCTACAAGTAATAAAATAAATCCAGCAAAAGTGATTATAATATATGATTTATTTAGGTAATGTTATCAATCCAGGTATCCAATTAAGTGATGATTTAGCAATGGAAACAACTTCAGATGCCATGTATGATTCTGAAAGAACAATTTTAGATAATATTTATCGAACATTAATTGTCAAAAATGATCCTAATAAGATTTATTATAAAAATGATAATCAAACTTATACCTTATTAGATTATGAAACAAACTTTGTTTATAAATTAAGTTATAATAATAAAACACACTATTTTTTAACTTATAAAGATGCTTGATTATATTTAAGAGATATTATTAGGCTAGAAGCTCAAAGAGTAAGTGTTTAAGGAAAAGAAATGAAAACAAAAAAATTATTACCATTAGCATTATTGCCACTCGGGATTATTCCATTAGTAACTATATCGTGTAGTTCAAATGAAACTACTTATTTTGAAGCTGAAGGTCTTATGATAAGTTCAAAAGGTATGGTTATGGGTTATGCTTATCATGACATTAATTCTGGTCCATTAGAAATTAAAGAAGAATATAATGGTATTGTTATTACAAGTATTGGTATCGAAGCTTTTAAAGACGAACAAATAGAAGGGCTTATTTTACCTAAAACTTTGACAAAAATAAATGAAGGTGCTTTCCAAAATATAATTTCACCAGTTGCAAACACCGGAGAAACTTCTATGCCTTGAGATTTATCGCATTTAACTAATTTAGAGTACATAGGGGATTGGGCATTTGCGCCTTCCCTTGGTATTAAAACATTAAACCTTGACCTTAATTTAAGTGGTTTAACTAAATTAACAGAAATTGGATTTAGTGCTTTTCATCGCCTTGGACTTACTTCAGTTAATTTAAAAGGTGTTAATAATCTTAAAAATATTGCGGAACTTTCTTTTGAAAATAATAAATTAACCTCATTAGATTTAGAAGATTGTGATAACTTAGAAAGTATTGGAATTAACGCTTTTTCTAGTAATAAGATTAAAAATATTTTATGACCAATTAATAATAGTAAAATTAAATCAATTGGCATAGCAGCTTTTGGTGATAATGAATTAACAAATCTCAATCTAAATCCCTTAACAAATCTAGAAATTATTGATACTAGTGCTTTTTCAAATAATGCAATCACTGGAGAATTAAATTTATCAACTTTAATTAATTTAAAACAAATTGAGAATGACGCTTTTTGATCTAATCAAATATCATCAATATCATGACCACCAATTAATAGCAAATTAATGACTATTGGCAATGAAGCTTTTGCATATAATGCAATCACTGGAGAATTAAATCTATCGTCATTAATTAACTTAAAAATTATTGCCAAAAAAGCATTTGAGTCTAATCAAATATCATCAATTATTTGACCAACATCAAGTCAAATAAGCAGCATTGGAATAGAAGCCTTTGCTTTAAATAATTTTGGTGCAAATATTCCTCAATTTCCACCTGGATTAACTACAGAAACTAACGGTGGAATTTCTCCAGAACAAATATTTACTAATAAAGTACGAAAAATCCCCTCAACTAAGTAATAAACTATTATCAAAAAATAATGATAATAAGAAAATATTTTATAATCAACCGGAACTTGAATTAGTTAAATCTACAAGTAATAAAATAAATCCAGCAAAAGTGATTATAATATATGATTTATTTAGGTAATGTTATCAATCCAGGTATCCAATTAAGTGATGATTTAGCAATGGAAACAACTTCAGATGCCATGTATGATTCTGAAAGAACAATTTTAGATAATATTTATCGAACATTAATTGTCAAAAATGATCCTAATAAGATTTATTATAAAAATGATAATCAAACTTATACCTTATTAGATTATGAAACAAACTTTGTTTATAAATTAAGTTATAATAATAAAACACACTATTTTTTAACTTATAAAGATGCTTGATTATATTTAAGAGATATTATTAGGTTAGAAGCTCAAAGAGTAAGTGTTTAAGGAGTAGAAATGAAAACAAAAAAATTATTACCATTAGCATTATTACCACTCGGGATTATTCCGTTAATAACTATATCATGTTCAACACAACCAGATAATTTATATAGCTTTGAAGCAGAAGGTTTGAAAATATACTCTGATGGTGAGATAACAGGTTTTGCTTCAAAAAACACACATGTTGGTCCACTTGAAATTAAAGAAGAATATAATGGTGTTGTTATTACAAGTATTGCAAGTCATGCTTTTCAAGATGAACAAATAGAAGGGTTGATTTTACCTAAAACTTTGACAAGGATAAATCAAGGTGCTTTTATGAATATAAAGTCTCCTGTTAAAAAAACAGAAAGTATTTCTACTCCTTGAGATTTATCACATTTAACTAATTTAGAATACATAGGTAATGTCGCATTTGAAATGAAAAGAGATGAAACTAGAAATCTAAATATTAACCTTAATTTAAGTGGTTTAACTAAATTAACAGAAATTGGATTTAGTTCTTTTGCTAATCTCGGACTTACTTCAGTTAATTTAAAAGGCGTTAATAATCTTAAAAATATTTCTTATAATGCCTTTAATAATAATAAATTAATCTCAATAGATTTAGAAGATTGTGAAAATTTAGAAACTATTGGAGATCGTGCTTTTGAATTTAATAAAATTAAAAAGATTTTATGACCAATTAATAATAGTAAAATTAAATCAATTGGTGGAAGTGCTTTTTCAAGTAACCAATTAACAAACTTAGTCCTCAATCCTTTAATAAATTTAGAAAGTATTGGTGAATGAGCTTTTTGAAAAAATAAAATATCGTCAATAATTTGACCAACAAATAGTAAAATAAATAATATTGATGAATATGCTTTTAGAGCTAATGTAATAGTTGGAGAATTAGACTTAACTAACTTAACTAACTTAACAAGCATTGGATTAGATGCGTTTAAATCTAACCAAATATCATCAATTATTTGACCAACTAATAGTAAAATAAATAGTATTGGATTAGAAGCTTTTGCTCGAAATAATTTTGGTGCAAATATTCCTCAATTTCCACCTGGATTAACTACAGCAAACAATGGCGGAATTTCTCCAGAACAAATATTTACTAATAAAGTACGAAAAATCCCCTCAACTAATTAATAAACTATTGAATTTTATGAAATAACTGCAAATAAATTATTACCATTTGACCATTTTTACACTATGGAGAATTTCTTTCTTTGGTATATGACTTTAATGAATCATTATCAAAACCTAATGATAATAAAATAAATCCAGCAAAAATGATTATAATATATGACTTATTAGGTAATGTTGTTAATCCTGATATCCAATTAAGTGATGATTTAAATATTTATCACACATTAATTGTCAAAAATGATTATTGTAATTTTCCTCCAGTATTAATAATAGAACCTATATGACAGTATTTCTTTAAAACAAATATTTACCAATAGAGTATGAAAACTTATTCTAAATTATTTATTAATAAAATCCATTAATATTATCAAAAATCAATATTTAAAGATATGTTATAATTATAAAACACACTATTTTTAACTTATTTAAAATGCTTGATTATATTTTAATATATATTATCAAATTGAATATTCAAATAGTAATTGTTAAGGAGAAGAAATGAAGAATAAAAAATTATTATTAGGATTAGGGGTTGTGTCGTTACCTATTTTACCATTATTGGTAATGACGTCATGTTCTTCTGAACCAACACACAAAGGTGAATTAACACCTGTATCATTTGATATATTTGATTCAATAGAGAAGGCTAATGTTATTTCAACATCACTCAACCATAATATTTGAGAAAATATGATGGAGAAAAAGTCTAAATTAACTGTAGATGAATTACAAAAAGATTTTGATTCAGTAATCACGCCACTTTATCTTATCAATCAAAACAAAATAAAAACACCAGTTAAAATAATCAAAGACGGAATCAAAGTGTTAAGCATCCATTATCCTGAAGGCGGGATAGGGGAACATTTAGCAACGCTTTCTGTTTCGTATATTGAAGGTGAATCAACAGAAATAAAAAATAAAAACGTTGATTGAATGATTATGTCATTTATTAGTACTAAAGTTGAACTAAAACAATTTGAAACTACACTTATGTCAGCTGTAAATGAATTTCCTGAATTAAATGAATATTTTTTAGCAAAAACTACAGGTATATTTGACCAATTATCTAAGTTTCAAGAAGAAAAAGACCTAGGAACACTAGGTGGATTATTTGGATATAATATTGCTCTTAATCAAATATTGCCATATTTGATGACTACACCTCAGGATATAGTTGGTGGTTGAGAAAGTATATACATTCCATCAATATCATGAAATAATACATTTGCTTATCCTTCTTCAACAGGTTCTTTGGATTATGATTTCAATACTGAAGCATTGGTTAAACTCACTGATAAGGAAATCCTAAAGATGACTACTCCCGAGGAATTATTATCAATATTAATACCTAGTACAAAGAATAGTGAAATGATATCTACAGTTAAAGATATTGTTATTTCAGATCCATGAGGTAGGGCCCCAATTGAAGGTATTTATAAAATTATTGTTAATTTCAAAGATGTTAATAAATTACCAGAAATTGTAAGTATAACAGCCAACTTAATACAACCAAATGCTTAATTATATAAACTCACTTTTTTGCTTATCGTTATTACTATGATTCAAAATTTTTTAAATTGATATTTATTTACATAATTTTATTTTCATATATAAATATTTAAATTATTTTTTATTGTATAATTTAAATATATGATTTTATACATAAAATTATTCTCTGAATCCAAAAAATTTAGTGATGAATTTAAAAAAATTATTAATGAATTTGAAGGAATTAAAAATTCAAAATACCAAACATATAAATTTAAATGAATTGATGATCAAGTTCTTATAGAAGGTAATGATTATCTCAAACTTTTACGAACTGTAAAATACATTGATGATTTAATTGAAAAAAACACAAATATTATTAATTTAAATTTTAATATTGTTATAGATGTAAAACCGATTAAAGAATATTCAAATCATGATGGTGTTTTGTTAAAAAATATTTTTTTCTGACAAAAAATAAAAGATTCATCAATAATAAAAAATTGACATAATGTTCCAGAAGGAATTATTTTCAATATTGATTTCTATACTAAACTGCAATATAGTAAAGAAACTATTTTAAAAACAAAATTTGGCATCTTAAATACTAAAGTAGTTAAGTGTTTCTCTAATGATAAGGAATTTCTTGTTGTATTTAAAAATTTAAATTTAGCAAAAAGAGTAAATGTTAGAATTCATTATCAATGTCAAACTTCTGAAATTTTATATTCTCTTCATTGTGACTGTAGAGAACAACTGAATTTTTTTATGGATTTATTACATAAAGAGCCAAACTCAATGTTAATTTATGCTAATGAAGAAGGTAGAGGGTTGGGGTTATTTAATAAAATAAATGCATATAAACTTACAAATGATACAGGGATAGATACTTATAATGCAATGAATGAAATAGCTGGTAAATCGGAAGATAGGTCATTTGAAATTCCTGCCGATATTTTATATCAAATGAATATTAATAAAATAAATTTATGAACAAATAATCCATTGAAAATAGAACCAATTAAATCTAGAAGGATAGATGTCATTGAAAAACGTATAATAAATAAAAAACTTTCTCCTGAAGCTAAAAAGTATATGGAGGAAAAAAAGAAGTACATGGGGCACAAATATGAGAATACTAATTAATTTATCAAATAATTTCAAAATATATATTGAAAATGAAATTAATTCTTTTGATTTAGTCTTGTCTCCATATAGGGATTTAGAATTTGCAAATAACCAAACTGTCAAAGAAGTGGTATTTTTTTCCTCAATATTTGGACAAGCAACATTAATGAATCAATATTTTTGAATAATTAATATTAGAAGAGATATGCAAAGACCGAATAAAAAAATTAAGGAAATTATCATTTATCATGGCGAAAAACTTAATTTATCAAAATACAAAGATATTAAATCAATTGAAATTAAGGGTAAATATATAGTTGTTAAAAATCTGGATTATATTAGAATACCAACTAACTCTTTTTATGATAAAAATGTTTTACATCATGTTGATAAATATATTGAATCATGGCTTTGATTATTGCAAAACATACAAAAAAACATGGAACAAAGTATTTCATACTCAGAGTCCGATATTTTTTCAAAGGATCCAAAAATTAAAAAAATTTATAATCATGTTATTAAAAATAAAAATTTTATAAATGCAGGTAATGAAGGTATTTTAGTATGAAAAGAAAATTATACTAAAATTGAAAAAACAACAAATATTGAACCCAAGTATCCTAAAGATATACAATCCTTGTATGAAAAATATCAAGTGATAAATTGTCAAAAAAACGATATTCCTAAATTTTATGAAGATAGTCAACTAAAAATTGTAGCAAAAGAAAAAGGCGATAAGAGAATTTTTGAATACCCTAACATCATTTCTCCTGTAAGTAATTTGAATTTTGTTTCATTAGCAAGATTATTAATTAGACAATGGGAAACAAGTATATTTATTGATGATAACAAAGTAATTAACTATGGAAAAATCAGGTTTAAAGACACTCCTTTTTTTGAAATCATTTATAATGATTTAGGCAATTCTTTTGTTAAGACTGAAAATACAAGTTTTAAAGAGGGAATTATTAGAGATGTTTATTTTTTAGTTAAAAATCAGCAAAAAATTAATCATAGAAATATCATCTTTTCTAAAAGAACTAAAACGACAAGAGAACTTTTTGCTGATGAAAAATTTGAAAGATTTTACAATTTTGTTATGGAAAAATATAGATTAATGCCAATGGCTTGTCATGATAAAACAGTTTTGGAAAATTTAAGCATATATGATGTTATTTATACTTGTGGAAAATCAAATACAATGAACAGAAAAATAAAGTATGTTTCAGATAAGAAGTGAGTTTATGAAATGAAAAGCAATAAAGTTTATGAGTGTGGAGATAATTTTGATGACATTAATTTCATTAAACATGAAGATGTTAGAGAATTATCTGAAAATTTAGAATTTATTAATGGAGCTATAAGATGAATAAGAAAATAATTGCACTTATTGTAACTGATGGAACTAGAGATCTAACAAAAACAATTACTTCTATTAAAAATCAAAAAAGAAAAGTAGATGAGATAATTATCGCTTCTGAAAAAGAACTATTTATTGAACACAAAGTTTTTATTAACCCTTATAAGAAGGGGCTTGCAAGAAATACAAATCAATCATTGATTAGAATAAAGGACTTATATCCCATTGAAAATGTATATATAGCAACAATTGATGATGATGACTATTGAAAAGAAGATTATATTGAACTTGCGTTTAAATTAATTCAAGAAGATTATAATTTCATCACTTGTTGAATGGAAGTTTGGGATAATAATTTGGTAATTGATGAATTTAAATTTACAGTTGAAGATATTAACATTCAAAATTTCATAATTGGAAACCCTGGAGTTCAAGGTTCTAATAAAATTTTTAATTTAGATATATCCTTAGAAACTGGAATGATGGCGAAACATATCAATGCTTCAACAGATAGATCATTAAATATTGCTTTATTATCACACCCGGAAATTAAAGTGGTGGTTATCCCAAAATCATTAGTTATTTATAATAAAGATTCAAATAGAAAAAGAATATCCAATAATGAAAATAGGATAGAAGATTTGAGAAGTTTTTATAAGCATTTTGATGGTTATATTGATTCTAGTAAGGCAGAAAAAATTAATGATAGACATGATAAATTACATAATATCAAAGAAGTGATTACATGAAAATAGTTTTGGCTACAACGATTATGAATAATGAAAATCCAGCTAACTTTTTTGATAATGTTAAAAAATTGAGCAATTGAAGTAATGATTTAATTTCTATTGTAAATACAGATTTAAAAGTAGATGCAACTCACATAATTAATAAAATTTCTGATATGAAGAATTCACGTCACACCTTGTTGGAAGAATCTGCTAAATATGATGCTGACATTTACTTTATTTTAGATAGTGATATACAATTGCCACAAGAAAATATTATTGAAAAATTAATTAAATATAAAGATAAATATGATTTTATATCAATGTATTATAAACTAGATCCTCCTATACCCGCTTTTTATACATTGGCTTCATCATTGAATGATTTTTTAAATCATAAATTAAAGATTTATTCAGATTTACAAAATCCATTTTTTGATGATTCAGAATTCAATTATTCTACTTATTCATCCATTAATTCTTATAAAATAAATAAAGATTTTTCAGATATATTAAAAGGAAGATCTTATGCTAGAGATATAGGTGAATTCACTAGCATTGTTGATGAAAATGACTTTACAACAGGTGGTGCAACAATTTACTTTAATAAAAATGCTTTAAAACATAAGTTTGAATGAGAAACATATAAAAATTATTCTTTACCTTGATATGATTCGTATAGAACAGCTTTGTTATCCAAAATATTTAGATTTGCAAAAGTACCAATTTTTGTAAATCATTATCGAGAAAATAAAACAATTCAATTATCTTGAGATAGTGTAATAAAATACATAAGTGGTTTAAATTTATATATGTCAAAAATTGATAATGAATGAAATCAAAATTCAATAATTTTACATACTAAAGAATTATTTTATTTTATAAAAGGGCTTTTGAAAAAAATAGATTTAGTAAATATTACTAATGATGAAAAAAAAGTTATTGATGAAATAAAAGAATTTATGAATATAGATATAATAAAAAAAATGCAAAAGGATATATTAATATGAAAATAGGAATTATAGGTAAAGGTCATGTAGGTTCTGCAATGAATAAATTATTTGTTGATGCATATGTTTATGATAAAAATTTAAATATAGGAATATTTGAGGAAATAAACAAGTGTGATTTAGTTTTCTTATGTGTTCCAACACCTGAAAAACAAGATGGAAGTTGTGATACCTCAATTGTTACTTCTTTAATTAAAAAACTAGATGTTAAAACAATTGTTCTGCGCTCTACAGTTTATGTGGGTTATACAAATGAAATGATGGCAAAATATAATAAAGAAATTGTTTTTCATCCTGAATATTATGGAGAAACAATCAATCATCCTTATAGCGATCTAAATGATAGAACTTGATTATCATTTGGTGGTAATCCCGAGGGAGTTAATCATGCTATTGCTGCATATAAAACAATCATGAATTCTAATGTTAAAATACATATAGGAAATGCAAAAGAAGTTGAATTTGCAAAATATATGGAAAATTGTTTTTTGGCTACGAAAGTAACTTTTTGCAATGAAATGTATGATATTTCTAAATCACTAAATGTTGATTATAATTCATCAAGAGAAATATGACTGGCTGATGAAAGAATTGGTAGAAGCCACACTTTTGTATTTGAAGATAAAAGGGGTTTTTCAGGAAGTTGTTTGCCAAAAGATTTACACTCTTTAATTTATCAGTCAAAAAAACTAACTGACTTAAGTTTGTTAAAAGCTGTAAATGATAAAAATGAAATAATTTACAAAAATAAAAAATAATAGATAATTTATTTTTTATAAATATTGTTATAATTAAAATAAACTTAATTAATAAGGAATTTTATGGAAAATAATTATATCAAACCTAGCTTATCATCAAATCATTTTACATGCCCTGTTTGCTTGGTTGCATCTACTTTTTCACCAGTTGCAGAATTGCCATTTTCTGAAACCAAAACAACAGACAAAGGATCGATCAAGATACTTTATTTACAATCAAGATGTTCAAGTTGCAATAACAATATTTTATGAACATCTGATCATTCATTAGATCGATTTGGTAATAGAATGAATTTATTGGAAAGCAGAATTATTTTTCCAAGAATGTCGATTGCTCCAATGCCCAACAAAGACATTAAAGGTAATGATTTAGATTTATATAATGAAGCAAGATGAATTTTTGAAGATTCACCAAGAGCTGCTTCTGCATTATTAAGAGGACTTTTGGAAAATTTTTTGAAGAGATTGTTCGAAATTCCAGACTCAAATTTAGGAATAATTTTAAATAGACCAGAAGTTAAAATTGGTTTAGGAAGAAATATTTTTAATTATTTAATAAATTTAAAAAACATTTCTAATGATTCTCTACATTCTTCAAAAATGATTTATGATAATGAAAATCGTGATGATGTTATTAAGTTATTTAGTGGAATCAATATTGTTTTTAGTAGATTGGTAAGTGAAGAAAATGAAATAATGCAATTAACTCAGTTAGGGTTAAAGGTTACTAGTTAGAATTTAGTTTTAAAGAATTTAATTTTAAAAATGAAAATTAAATTTTGAAAATAGTATAATTTAATTAGTAATATTCTTTGTAAATATTAAGGAGAAAAAATGAACGATATTAAATCTCAAAATCAAACATTATTAGAGCAAGGTTTGTCAATGAAAAAATTAAGTATTGCTGGAATTGTTTTATTTTGTACAATAATCGGAATAATTCCTAGTGTGATTATTGGAATAGTATTGGCCGTTAGACTTTTATCTCATGATTATAAGGATGAAGAATTAAATAGTGAGAAAATGATTTGAGGTTTGTTATCTTTACTTTTAATTGGCAATATTGCTTCATTAATTTTTGCAAACAAAATAATTGAAAAAGCTAACGATAAAATAGCAATGGAAAATAGTCAAAAAGAAACAAAAAATACTTCAGACAATAATCCTGAAATTACATTAATTGATTCAAAAGAATAATGAATAAATATTTTATATAAGTTATTTTTGTATTGTTTAATAATTAATAAATATTTAGATTTTTTTACAAGGGATGTATAATTTTAATATATCTCATTTTTTAAGTGTTTATATTTATATTAATAAAATAAGGAGTATTATTATGAAATTTTTAAATAAATCAACATTGTTGTTATTTGGATTAATGAGTGCAATTACTTTGCCCTTAATTTTGGTTTCGTGTAATAAATCTAGCGACAATGCAGTAGTTCCTAAACCACCAGTTACTCCAGATCCACCAATAATTCCACCAGTTACTCCAGATCCACCAATAATTCCACCAGTTACTCCAGATCCGCCAATAATTCCACCAGTTACTCCAGATCCACCAATAATAGTTCCTCCTGTTGATGTTATAGAATTTTCAAAAGGCGGACAAATTAGTTTAGATGTTGAAAATAAATTTGTACTAAACATTGATGGTTATTTGTCTGTGGTTCAACAATTAGGATTTAATAAATATACCAATATTTCAAATTATACAAATGATAAATTAAATGAACTTTTGCATAATAACCCCAAATTTCAATCTTTAAATTTAACAATTTTAGAAGGTTCTTCTCAAAAAAATAGAACTTTAATCTTATCTTTGAATGGTGTTTATTTAGATAATTCAATTAATGATAAAACAATTACCATTTCTAATTTTCCTAAAATTTATTCAAAAAATTCAAGTATAAGAGTTAATAGTAAGTCTGAGATTGATAAAATAAATTTTATTAGTGATTTGAAAGATGAAACAAACATATCAACATTAAATATGAGCGATTTTTTTAAGTATAACACCAAGCATGTAACTGCAAATTTTTCTATAAATTTCGAATCATTTATGTGAGATTTAAATGAAATTTACGCTAATGGATTTATGTCTGAGATGTCGTTCCGAAACACTAATTTAAATAATCAAGATTGAAATATTAAGATTAAATTTAATGAAAAAAAATACCTTAATAACCAATGAGTTTTAGATGAGGAATTAACTCTTCCATTGAATGGTTATAAGGTAAGGTTGGATATTTCCAAAGCTGCTATTCAAGTGTTGGCAAAAAAATTAACTATTTTATCTAACACTGAAAAATCAAACTATGCATCAACTTTATTTATAAGATCTAAAATTGACAATGCAGATTGAACAAACTACATTCAAGTTAATGAGGAAATAAGTAAAAAATACTTTCCGGAGTCAGTTATTAAAATTATTTCTGGGATAGATTTGAGTGTAAATGATATAAATGGAACTTTGGAAGGAACTTTTAAAATATCTGATTCACAAAATGTTAATATTTTTGCTCAATCACCTAAATTAACGATATCTAACTTCAAAACAACTAAAGAACTTTTTTCTCCAGAAAATTTATCTCATAACAATAATAAAATAACAATTATTAAAGGTGGAAATTTTGACAAAAACATTATTCGTGATATGAAAAAACCTATAATTAATAATGAAATAAGTTCTTTAGAAATTGGTCAAAGTAAAACATTTAATCAAGATAAATTTTTATCATCTTTTAATTTATTAAGACCTTCTTCAAATATTTTTCAAAATCCTTGAATAGAGGATGGTGGTATGATCAATCCTTTTGAAGAATTGACTAGTATGGAAGCAAATGGATTCCATTTGCGTTTGTTAAATCCCACACATTCATTACTGAATGTTTTGAGTAATAGAGGGTTCTTATTTAATAATTTTTTAATTAAAACATTAAGTATTTCTAGTAGTCAAAATACTAATTTAGTTAAAATTAGCAAAGAAAGCAATGGAGATTACAAAATTTCTCATAAAATATTTTTTGAAGTAAATTATATGGAGGGAACACAATCTATTGATGTAGACTTTGGGACAACGATTAAATTAATAGATATTATTTAAAGGTCTAAATAGTAATTAATTATATTTTTTTTGATATAATTTTATTTATAAAATATAAATTTAAGTGTTAAAACTTTAATGACAAATAGGAGACAAAATGGCTGCAACTGGAATTACAATGAGATGTGATGAGTGTAAAATGGAAAATTACATCACAACAAGAAACAAAAAAAATCAAGTAGAGAAATTAGAGATTAAAAAACATTGTCATAAATGTAATACTCACACAACTCACAAGGAGAAAAAATAATTATGAATAGAAGTGTTTTAGATGAATTTTTTGTTCAATTTGAATTAGATGCAATAATTTCAAAATCTTATCAAACAAAATTATGATTTTCAGAAATAATGGTTTCTGAAGGTTATATTATAATAGAAAAAAATAAAGCAACACTTTTTGTAGATGGAAGGTATTTTGAATATGCTAAAAATCATGCTAAAAACGTTGAAGTTGTTTTATTAGAAGGAGAATCTTTCAATAATTTTATTCAAGCTAAGAATTTTGGAAAAATAGCTATTGAAAGTGACTATTTAGAAGTTACTCATTATAATAGAATAAAAAACACCTTACCTAGTGCAGTAATTATTAATATTAAAGGTCAAGAATTGAGAATGTTGAAAGATTCTAGTGAAGTTTCAAAAATTCAAAAAGCAGTAAATATTTCTTTGGAAGCTTTTGATAAACTACAAACTTTTATTGTAGAAGGTGTTTCGGAAATTGAACTTGATAATAAATTAAATTATTTAATGAAAAGATTAGGAGCTGATAAAGAATCTTTTGAATCAATTGTGGCCTTTGGTCCTAATTCAGCGATGCCACATCATCACCCAACAAATAAATTGTTAAAAGATGGTGACATTGTGAAAATTGATTTTGGTTGTTTTTTTAAGGGATATGCATCTGATATTACTAGAACTTTGATTTACAAAAAATCAGAAGCAACAGTTGTTGATCAAAAACTTGTAGAAATCCTTAAGATTGTTGAAGAAGCTGCAAGAAGAGGTCGTGAAGCAGTTAGACCGGGAATTAGTTCTAAAGAACTTGATGATATTTGTAGACAATATATTACTGAAATGGGTTATGGAAATCATTTTATCCATAGTACAGGACATGGTTTGGGAATTGATGTTCATGAAATACCTAGTGTTTCATCTAAAATGCCAATGATTTTAGAACCAGGAATGGTTATTACTATTGAACCAGGTATTTATATTGAAAATCTTGGTGGAGCAAGAATTGAAGATGATGTATTAGTTACTGATTCTGGTCACTTAGTTCTCTCAAGAAAATAAAAAGGATAATTTATGATTAGTGTTAATGATTTTAAACCAGGAATTACATTCCAAATGGATGGTAGTTTGTATATTGTGCTTGAAGCATCTCATTCTAAACAAGGAAGAGGTCAAGCTAATGTTAAAGCTAAAGTAAAAGATTTGCGTAGTAATGCCACAGTGGTTAAGTCTTTTACTGGTGGAGATAAAGTTAAAAAAGCTCATATTGAAAGAGTGGCAATGAATTTTCTTTATAATGATGGGGTTAATTGTGTTTTAATGGACAATGAAACTTTTGAACAGATTGAATTAAATTCTGAAAAACTAAAGTGAGAGCTTAACTTTTTAAATGAAGGAACTGAAGTTAAAGTTCGTAAATTTGAATCTGAAATTTTGGATTTAGAAATTCCGTTAAATATTGATCTTGAAGTTGTTGAAGCTGCTGATGCAGTTAAGGGAAACACAACTACAAATCCTCAAAAGAAAGTAACTTTAGTTACTGGGTTTGAAATTGAAGTGCCGATGTTTATTAAAGAAGGTGAAATTATCACTGTTGCTACTGAAACTGGTAAATATGTTGGAAAAGGTAAGAAGTAATGGAATATATCAACATTAAAAATAATATTAATCAAACAACTAATATTCATAAAAAAGTTTTTTTAGATATTGTTAATTTAATGTCATCCAAGATAAAAGAAGTAAAAGTTCAAGGCGAACCAGAGATCACTATTGTTAGAAAAGGAAAAAACGTAAAAATATCTTTTAACTTTACAATTACTAAAAATTCAGACCTTTTAATTACAATGAATTTGATTAAAAAGTATATCACAGAAACAATTGTAAATTTATTTGATTTAAAACCTTATAATATTTTGATGAATTATCAAGGAAGACACTAATCTTTTAGTATAATATTTATTAAACATATCATGGTAGATATGGTGAAGCGGTTAACACTGCGGCTTGTGGTGCCGTTATGCGCGGGTTCGAATCCCGTTATCTACCCCATTTTTTTTTGCTTTTTTTTGCTAAGAAACAAGTTATATTATTAAAATATTATTATTTTTTAAAAATTATCTATTTTTCAACATATATATATGGAGGAAGAAATATGTTATACAAATTAGGGAAAATAGTTTCCATTGCTAAAAATTATTTTTTGTTTGAATCAAACTATACTGGATTTGTGGTTTATGCACCAGAAATAGAAAGATTTGAATTAGATAAATTTCAGAAAGTATTTATGTATCATCATAAAAATGATTATATAGATGCATATTATGGGTTCAAAGAATTTAAAGAAAGATTATTTTTTGAAGATCTCTTATCAATTCAAGGGATTGGTCCCAAGACAGGAATTGCAATTTTAAATGAAGGCTGAAAAATTGCATTAGATTTAATTGCCTTGGGTGATTGAGAAAGATTGGCACAAATGCCTCATCTTGGTCAAAGATCGGCCAAACAATTAGTTTTTGAATTTCAATCTAAATACAACAATATTTTGGCAAAAAATCCAGTAAATAAAAATGAGGGAGATTTAGCCGATGCTTTGAAAGCACTTGGTTTTACCAAAAAACAAATATCTCTTGCATTAAATCAGGTTGATATTAACTTGCCTATTGAAGAGATGGTCGAACAAGCGATTAAGGCAATATCAAATGAACAACATAAAAAAATCACTCAGACCTCATAGTTTTTCTGGTTTTATTGGTCAAAAGAAGTTGGTGCAAACACTCAAAGTGATGATTAAATCTGCTGAGGAACAAAAAAAATATCCTGATCACATGCTGTTTTATGGTTCACCGGGTTTAGGAAAAACAACTTTGGCAGAATTAATATCAACATATTCTAATCGTCAAATAGTTTTTGTGCAAGGTTCTTTATTAGTAATGCGTTCAGATATACTGGCAATTTTTGCAAATGTTAATAAAGGAGACATTATTTTTATTGATGAAATACATAGTATTAATAAAAATTTGGAAGAATTAATATATTCCGCTCTTGAAGATAGTGTGATTGATATTTCTATTGGACCTGAAGGAGATAAAAAAATAATTAGAATGAAAATTCAAGATTTTACTTTAATTGGTGCAACGACTAATATCTCTAAAATAAGTCAACCAATTAAAGATCGCTTTGGAATTTTATCAAAACTAGAAAAATATAGTGAAAAAGAATTATCACAAATTATTATTAATTCTTCAAAAATATTAAAATGTCAAATAACAAAAGAGCAAGCGATAAAAATAGCTACTTATTCCAATGGGACTCCAAGAATTGCAAATAGACTTTTAAAAAGAATTATTGATTTTGCATATTTTTACAATGAAGGAATTATTACTGATAAAATAATCATTAAAACATTTGATCATTTATCTTTATTTAAATATGGTTTAAATATTCTTCATATTGAATACATGAAGATATTAGAAGAAGTTTTTAATATGAAAGCAACATCGTTAGATGCAATAGTTAGTATTTTAAATGAATCAAAAGAAGTTATTATTAATGATATTGAGGCTTCCCTTTTATCCCTTAAATTGATTTCAAAAACCTCAAGAGGTAGAAAGATGACTTCTGAAGGTTATAAATATTTGCTTACATATAACATCAATAATTCTAAAATCAAATAAATTAATAACTTTTTAGTATAATTTATATTATGTTTAACAAGGTTAAGAAAATTTTCAAATTATCTAATTGAAAAAGATGAACTATTTCATCTATTTCTTTGATTTCTATGACGCTTGGTGTTGCCTTGGGTTCTGTCTATGGAGTGTCCAATAATAAACCAACAATAAATTATAAATCAGGTGCAGAAGTAGTTCTGAAAATAACTGACCTAGATGATACTCCCGAAGTTATCAAGAGACAAGTAGAACAAAGATTAAGACTTAGTCTTCCAGGTGATTCAAGTTATGCTGTCACATTAAATTCTAATGATTTTTTGACCATTACTGGTACAAATGTTGATACAAATGAACAAATGAATTTTTTTAAATCATTTATTTCAAATAAAGACAAAACAACTGTAACTACACAAAATTTGGGATTAGATGGAAAACCAAAAGAATTAATTTTCAATTTTAGTAATGCAACTATGACAAATGATTCAATATCTTTGGATTTAAAAAGTCCTTCATATTCAAAAGAAAATATTTTGATTTGAAAAGATTTGTCAGGATTAATGAAATTGGCTTCTACTGAATATAATGATGAATGAACGTCTGCAGAAGTTAATAAAGATCCTTATAAATTTTTATATATCAATGGAATAATAGAAGATGTAGAAAATGGTCCTAAAGCGATTTTAAAAACTGAATCTTTTGGAGGATTTAATGCTACAGATTACTTGATATCAAAAAATACCGCCCCTGAAGATGGAGTATTTTCTACTTCTTTAAATTTAGATTTTGCTTTTGCACCAAAAATCACAAAAGAACAAAGGGAAGAGATTTTCTATAATCTAGACTTTTCGGTATCGCCATATTTATTAAATATTCAAACATCTAATTTTATTTCTCCTACATTTGGAAATAATGCTTCACAATTTTTGATGATTGCAGCAATTGTGGCATTTTCTTTTATCGCCATATTTTTAATTGTTAATTATGGATTATTGGGTGCTTTATCAACAATATGTGCTGCTTTTTTGATTTTTCTTGGTTTATTGATGATAACTGTATTTAGAGGTGATTATTCTGCAGAAGCAATAGCTGCCTTAATGCTTGCAGTAGGAATTGGATTAGATTTTAATATTGTCTTTTTCGAAAGATTGAAAAAAGAATTAAAATTAGGAAATGGTTTACAAAAATCTTTGAAAAAAGCTGACAAACTAACTATGTCCTCTTCAATTGCTAAAGCAATAGGTCTTATGATAACCTCAACTATAATTTATGTTGCTGGTTCTTTATATTTAGGAACATTTTCTGCATTGATATTAATTATGTCAATTTTTACATCAATAATCATGCTTGCATTAATTAGAATTTTGACAAATTTGATATTAGGTACAAATGTATTTGATGACAAAATCTACTTATTCGGTATTTACAAAAAAAGAAATAAATCAAAAGTTAAATCAGTTAATCTAAATATGGATTTGGAAAAAAGTCAAATTAATCCTTTAGAGCAAACATCGCTAATTGATTCTTCAACTTCAAGTTCTAGAAAAATAGGTATTTGTAAAAAAACATTATCTTTAATCTTGGGAATTGTTGCAATTGTAGGAACAACGTTATTTGCAACATTTAGTCTTTTAGGTTCTAATTGAGTATATGGTTTTAATTCTGCTGGAGCTTTGACCAATCCTACTGTTTTAAAGTCAACAAATTCTATGAGTGAAGTACAAGCAAAAGATTTTGCAAATATTTTACAAGAAGAACTTGGTATTTCTAAAAATGAAATAACATTAAAATTAGCGGATAAAACAGAAAATTCGTCAAAACCATATGTGTTGGAAATATTGACCAATAAAGTAATTGATGATCAAAAAATATTAGAATTGCGTAATCAAGGATTATTTTTAATAAATTATTCTATTTTGGCAAAAGATGCAAATCAATCAATCCTGCATGTGATGTATATTGCTTTGGCTACAATAATAATTATGACAATCTTTGTACTAATTAAAACAGATTGATCATATGCATTGGCAATGTTCTTCTCACTAACTGCTGCTATTATTTTATTTATAGTGTTATTCACATTCCAAATCTTTACATTCAACACATTCTTTATCTTTGGATTATCGTCAGCCATTTTAATTGCTGTATCAAATAATTTATCTATTTTGTTTAGAATTAAAGAAAAATTAAAGAATAAAAAAACAGAAGAATTAACAAAAACAGAGCTAACTGGAATAACTGATTTAGTTGTTAAGGATTCTTTTAAAAGATTATTGATTTCTAATGGAATACTAATGATTACTTTATTAATATTCACGATATTCCCAGGTGCTCAAAATATATTGTTCACAATACCTCTAATGATTTTTATATTAATGTCATTAGTGATATCAACAATAATATTGCCTTACTTATTCACTATTTTTAAAGCTTTCAAAAGTCGAAGAAAAAGAGAAAAAATTCTTAATAATTATTGAGAAACACAAAATATTCAAGAACAAATTTTCTTAGGTATTAATGATATTAAATAAAACAAATATTTATTTGATAAAATTAATTTACATAAGGGATTAATTGTTGGAAATAAAAACCCCGAGTGGGTTTTTATTTTTTGAAAGGAATATGATGATACAAAGACCAAAGGGAACTAAAGATATATATGGAAATGATCAAAAAATTTATTCATTGATTTTTAATTCCTTTGAATCTCTTGCAAAATCATATAATTTTCAAAAGATAACTACACCAATTTTTGAAGCACTATCTTTATTTAAAGATACTTCTGGCGAAACGAGCGATATTGTTGTTAAAGAACTTTATTCATTTAAAGATTTATCAAATAGAGAATTAGCCTTAAGACCTGAAGGAACAGCCCCTGTTGCTCGTGCAATGGTAGAAAATAAACTTCTAATTGATAAGAAGTTTAATAAACTTTTCTATATTGGCCCAATGTTTAGATATGAAAAACCCCAAAAAGGAAGAATGAGACAATTTTATCAAATTGGTGCTGAACTTGTTGGTGACAATCATATTTATTCCACAATCGAAATTATTAAACTTGCTGAACAATTTTTAACAACCTTAAAAATAAATGATTGAATTTTAAAAATCAATAATATCGGCACAAAAGAAGAAAGGATAAATTTTACCAAAGAATTATCAAGTTATTTTTCCCAAAACCAAAATGAACTTTCTAACTTATCAATTTCAAGAATTAACAATAATCCCTTACGAATTTTAGATGACAAAGTTGATTCGAAAAAGGCGGTTGTTTTAAATGCTCCCAAAATTAATGATTTTCTTTCAGAAGAGTCTAGAAAATCTTTTGAAGAACTTTTATCATTATTAAAAAGTTTTGGAATTAAGTATGAAGTGGATCCCGTATTGGTAAGAGGACTTGATTATTATACCAATGTTGTTTTTGAATTTGAATCTGATTCAAAATCATTAGGAACTAAATCGACTATCATAGGTGGTGGGTGTTATGATAATTTAATTCAAAATTCAGGTCAAGATATTGTTGGTGTTGGTTTTGGAGTTGGCGTGGAAAGACTATTCGAAATTTTAAAAGATAGTGCTGATATCAAAGAAGATGATGTTGATGTTTATTTTATGATTAATAATCAAGAAGAATTTACAATGCTATTTCCCATTATTTGTGAACTAAGAAAACAAAACATTATTGTTGATTTTAATAAAAAATTCTTAAAGCAAAAAAAGATTTTTGCTGATGCTAATCTTTTTGGAGCAAAGCAAATAGTTTACTATGAATTATTTGAAAATCCATCAAACAAACTAATAACTATCAAAAATATAATTAAAAATGTTAAAATTGAAGTTGAAAATAATCAAGTCATGAATGTCATTTTAGAAGGAATTAAAAATGAAAAAAATAAATAATATAGATATATTAAAATTAAAAGAAAATGATTCTGTAACTCTCTATGGATGAGTTTCTAATATTAGAAAAATGGGTCAAATTTCTTTTGTTGATTTTAGAGACAGAACTGGGTTTGTTCAATTGGTTTTTCCTGACAAAATTGACTTTAGTAAAGAATCAGTTTTACAAGTTATTGGAACTATTGTTAAACGTAAATCTCCTAACCCTAATTTACCAACAGGTAATTATGAAATCAATATTACAAGTTATCAAATTTTAAGTAAATCAGATGAATTGCCTTTTGAAATTAAAGATGATTTAAACGCCAAAGAAGATACTAGATTAAAGCATAGATATTTAGATTTGCGAAGACCAAAAATGTATGCAAACTTATTATTAAGACATCAAGTTTTAAGAGCAGCTAGAAATTTCTTTGATGCAAATGGTTTTTTGGAAATAGAAACCCCTGTGCTTTCTAAATCAACTCCAGAGGGTGCCAGAGACTTTTTAGTTCCAACAAGAAATGATGGTAAATTTTTTGCCCTTCCTCAATCACCACAATTGTATAAACAACTGTTAATGATTTCGGGATTTGAAAGATATTTTCAAGTAGCTAGAGCGTTTCGTGATGAAGATATGCGGAAAGATCGTCAACCAGAATTTACTCAACTTGATGTGGAAATGTCTTTTATCGATGAAGAAGAACTATTTTCAGTAATGGAAAATCTTTGAATTGAAATTATGAGTGTTGTTGGATATAAGTTAAGCCCAAAATTTGAAAGAATGACTTTTGCACACGCAATGAATACTTATGGTTGTGATAAACCTGATTTAAGATTTGATTTAAAACTTTTAGAAGTATCAGATATCTTTAAAAATGTAAAATCAGAAATCTTTCAAAAAGAAGCAATTAAAATGCTTAACTTTGAGCACTCATTATCTTCAAAAGAAATTAAAGTACTTGAAGAAATCGCTCTTAAAAATAAAGCGGAAAAAATTATTGCAATTAAAATTACCGATGGGAAATTTAATGAAAATAATTTAAACACCATTATTGCTAATGAATTAAATGAAATTATTAAACAATTTAAAATAACTAATTCAACATTGATCTTTGTTGCTGATAAATTAGAAAATGTTAATCAATCATTAGGTGCTATTAGAACTAAAGCTAACGAATTATTTACCTATGCAAATGATGATGAATATAAATTTGTATGAATTGTTGATTGACCTTTGTTTGAAGAAGTAGAAGGTCGTATATCTTCAATGCACCATCCATTTACACACCCTACAAGCGAAACTTTAAAGTATTTGGATAAAGAACCATTGAAAGTAAATGCAAGAGCATACGACCTAGTTTTAAATGGTTATGAATTATCTTCAGGTTCAATCAGAATTAATGATCGTGAATTGCAAACCAAAATCTTCCAAACACTTCAACTATCAGACGAACAAATTATGTCACAGTTTGGTTTCTTTTTAGAAGCATTTAAATATGGAGCTCCACCACATGGAGGAATTTCTTTTGGAGTTGATCGAATCTTAATGATTTTATCAAAGTCTAAATCAATCAGAGATGTTATTGCCTTTCCAAAAAACGCAAATGGAATTGATGTGATGTCAGAATCTCCTTCAGTTGTAAGTGATGAACAATTAATAGATTACAACATTAAACATAAAAAATAATATGATAGTCTTTAAAAAGACAGCAAATTAAAATCCTAACTAAGTCAGAATTTTAATAATAATGCAATTATTATTTTGTTGTATTTATAATTTGATATAATAGAATTAGAATAAATACCGAAAGATGATTAAATGCCAATAGAATGATCAGTTATTAATTTTAACTAAATAAATTTTAGTTCTTAGTTTAGTTTTCATTTATTGTTATTTTATCAAAACATATACAATGCTAAAAATTAAACCTTATTACAGATTAATGCAAATTGATGAAGTTGAAGAAAAATTTATTTTACATTTTTTTGCTTCTAAAATTAATATTAAATTAGTTGAATTAAGTAAAAAAGAATATAAAATTTTTAGTGATTTCAATCTTTCCAAACACATTCCAGAAACTAGTGAATGAGAAACAATAAAAAATAAACTACAAGAAAAAAATATATTGGAAAAATCTGATAATTTTATTTTTAAATTTGAAGAATTATATAATAGACATAATCAGTTTTTAGATTCAAGTTTTGATAATTTTAATTTAAGTAAGTTAAAAGACAAGACAGTTTTAATTGCTGGATGTGGTGGCATAGGAAATAATATAATAATTGAATTGTTGAGATTAAATGTCAAAAATATTATTTTAGTTGATGATGACGAAATTGAAGAAAGTAATTTAACTAGACAGATAATCTTTACCTTTGATGATGTCGGAAAATATAAAATTGATATTATGGAAAAATATATTAAATCATGAGATAAAGAAATTTATGTTGAGAAACATTTGAAAAAATTTAGTTCAAATATAGTTTTGTCAAAGTTTCCTGATTTTGCTTTTGTATCAGCTGATTCTCCGCAATCAATAGCAATTGAAGCATATAATTTTTTTACAGAAAAAAAAATACCTTATATACATGCTGGATATATAAATGATTTTATTTCTGTTGGTCCAATTATTTTTGAAAAAAATACTCAATATGAAAAAGCATTAAATATTCATGTTAAAAATAAAAGTATATATAAAATAAATTCATGATACCAATCACCTTCTTTTTTGGGTATAAACAAAATTTCTAGTTCGATAGCTATAAAAGAATTTTTGTGTTTTTTATTTGATAAAAAAAATGCACAAACTATTAACAAAAAAATATTAATTAATTTTTGAGATTTTAATATTCAAGAATATTTTTTTAAAAATAAAGTTGTTATAGGTATTTATAATTCATCAACTCCAATTATTTCTATATTCCCTAATAAATGTAAAAGATCGGAGACTTTTTTAAAAAATAATGGATTTGATGTTATTCATGGTTATTTATCATTTACCAATAAAAATTATCGAACAGGAACTGCTTTAGAAAGGGCTAATGAGATAAACAAATTAGTAAATGATGAAAATATAGATATTTTAATGTCTTCAATAGGTGGCAACAACACTTCTTCAATATTAGAATATTTAGATTATGAAAAAATCGGTAAAAGTAAAATAAAAATAATTGGTCACAGTGATACAACTGCATTAATATTAGCCATTTATACAATAACTAAAAAAATAACATATTATAGTTCTTCTTTTATTTTAGGATTTGATAATCAAGAAGATATTAATGATTTTCATCTTAAATCATTAATAGATAATTGTATTAATGATAAATTGGGTTTATTAATTATTCCTGATAAATATACATCTCAATTTATTCCTTGATCTGATGATGAACCTGTACCGAATAAAGAGATGAAAAAAAACAAAATGATTACTCTTGTAGAAGGAGTTGTAGAAGGAGTCCTTATAGGTGGAAATTTAAATACTTTTATCCCTATGATAAATACAAAATATTTTCCCAAAATAGATGATAAAACTATTCTTTTTTTTGAAGATACATGTAGCAATAATAATTTAAATTTAGCACAAATTGAGAAAAATTTTGCTTCTTTAAGAAATAGTGGAATATTACATAAAGTTGGTGGTTTAATTATAGGAAAATGTGAAGGATTTGAAGAAATATCTAATGGAATAAAATACTATGATTTTATTAAAGAATTTATATATGATTTAAAAATTCCGATATTGGCAGAATTTGATTTTTCTCACACATTACCAATAGTAACAATTGCTATTGGTTCTACAGTTAAATTAAATACCATAGAACAAACCTTACTTAGAATCAAATAAATTTAAAAAGTATTCTTTTTTATAAAGAATGAATTGATAGTTTTTTTGGTTAAATTAGAAATCTCAAAATCAATTACTTTTCCTATCAAATGCTGCAACATGAAATTCTCTTTTCCCAGAGGATTTGTTATCAATTATTTTTAAATTATAGAATTAATGGAATTTATAATATTATTTAAATTATTCATTTTCTTTTAAGTCTTTTTGAAGAAGTTCTTAAAAGAAAAGTAGTCACAGTTTGATCATTCTTCAATTTTATTGTTTTTTCAATGTCAGCAAAACTGGTTAAAAAACATTTAAACAGTTTAAAATATCATTACTATGAACTTAACAAAACCTAAATTGTCACAAAAACCAATAACTGAATCAAAAACATTAAAGGTTTTTGAAACATTTTCGGGAATCGGTGCACAACACAAAGCATTACAATTTTTAAAAGATAATTATGATTACAATTATGAAGTTGTCGGAACAAGTGAATGAGATGTAGATGCTCAAATTTCTTATGCAGCTATTCACTATCCAAAATTTGAAACAATAATCAAAACAGTTTCTGAAAAAAAGATGAATGAATATTTATCGGGATTTGATCATTCTTTTTCAGGAAAGGATTTAACTCCTTTGGCGAAAATATACGCGATGGAACTTAATCGAAAAATCAAATATTATAAGGCGCATGTAATTTCACATAACCAGGGTAGTATCCTCAGCATTGAGGGGGGGGGGTTATTTAAAAATATTGGCCAAATTGACTTAATAACTTATTCCTTTCCTTGTCAAGATTTATCTGTTGCAGGCTCATTTCACGGCTTTAATCAAGGTATGGCGAAGGGTGAAGGAACACGTTCAGGACTATTGTGAGAAATCGGGAGAATCTTAAACGAACTTAAGGAAATTGACAAAACTCCAAAATTTTTGCTTTTGGAAAATGTTCCTAATATGATTAGTTCTCGTCATGTCAAAGATTACATTGCTTGAAAAAAAGAACTTTTCAGTTTGGGCTATCAAACTAAAACATATGTTGTTAATGCTCGTGATCATGGACTTGCTCAAAATAGAAAAAGAGTTTATGCAATTTCCATTAAGAGCAATTATAAAGTTGATAAACAATTCGAGATTATTGACCTTGATGAAAAAATATTTCCTACTAAATTTAAAAAAGTATCAAAATTGAAAACAAGAACTTTGAAGGATATCATTAAGGAAAATTATAATAATGAAACTTATAAGAGTGAAGCGCTTGAAGTAAGACCTAATAGAACTCCTTCTAGAGAAAGAATGTTTAATTTAAATTATAAATTAAATGACTTTGATAATTATAAATATTCTAGAACAGTAACTACCAAACAAGATAGACATCCAAATGCCGGAGTTATTAATTTAAAAAATACAATTTTAGAAACTACCGACAAGGTAAAAGCAAATTATCGATTTATTACCACACGCGAAGCATATTTGCTTATGGGATTTGATGACAAAGATTTTAATAATGTGAAAAAGCAAAATATTAGAAAAGAAAAATTATATCAACAAGCTGGAAACTCTATTGCTGTATATGCAATAACGGCAATTATTAAAAAAATACAGGAGTTGAATAATGAATCTTAATGATAAGGTAAATTTTATATTAGATTCTTTTTCTAATAGTAAACAATTTTGAAATATGGGTACAGACCCTTTTGGTATATTGACCAGACTTTACAAAAAAACTAAGCAAATTGATGTTAAAAATATTTATCAAATAGAAGTTGTTAAAAGTGATATAAAAAATAATAATAAAAATGATACATATCAAATGTTGATTGATGGAGTTGATGTAACCCCTATTTCAACTACAATGTATTCGTCAAAATCAGCAATAAAACAATATATAAAAGTCTTACGAATGTGTGGAATTTTATTTGATAATGAAAAAGACGACACATACTCATTACCCTCTTCTTTCAAAAATACAATAGAAGAGATTGTAAGTGATAAAAGTTGAAGAGTTATTTGTCAATTAATTAAAAATGGAACAGAAAGCTCTCACAAATCTTCTGTTAGATTAACTTATTCACTCTTCTTAAATATTTTAAAATTTTATCAATTTGATTGAATGGAATTAAGTGAAAAAAACAGAATAGTTTCTGTTATAAAGCAAATAGATGGTTCAAAAAAATTTGATATTGTAAAATTTGTTGAGAAAATAAATTGAAAAGACGCTTATAAAAAAACTTACAAACAAATAGTAGAAAATACTTGTAAGCAAACAAATTTAGAAACTTTAGTCAATTTTATTTTTGAAATTATTCAAAACAAAAATGAACAAAAAATTATTATTTTTGAAAATGAGTTAAAAGAAGAGTGAAGTGTTAATTCGGAAATTCACAAATTTAAAAAATCAATAGAACAAGATAGAAAATCATTGGGATTATTAAAGGGAGAATCAGGAGAATTATATTCAGATTTAGAAATATATGAAGAAAATAATTTTGAGAATAATATAGTTGCAAGAATTAATGATTTAGAAGCTGCTCATATTTTCGATAAATGAAGAATAAAAGAAGAATTAGAAAAAAAGATTATTGACAAAGATAAAGAGTCAATAAAATCATATGCAATAGATCCGAAAAATGGTTTATTGATGTGTGTAAGATACCATCGTTTTTTTGATAAAAAATATTTTAATTTTAATATTAAAGGAGAAATGATTTATAACAAAGAAAATGAAAAATATTTATTTGATGATTTAAAATTATATAAAGTTAGGATTAGACCAGAAATAATGGATGAAAAAATGATTAATTTTCTATCCAAGAGGGTTTATTAAATTTATTCTGAAAATGATAATTTGAAATCATTTTATGGGCAAATATCCTTATATATGTTAAAATTATTTTAGATATTTAAATCATTAAATAATTAAGATGAAAAAAATACGCACTATTACGGATTCAATTGGGTGTGTCATGTGAAAACATGATGCTAGTTGATTTGAAGTTTTAGGAAGAAAAACAACAAACTAAAAGGAAAATATATGTCAGAAGACCAACAAAAAGAAGCTTCTCTTGAACAAACAAGTTTAAGTGCTTCTGGAACAGGTGAAATTGTTTCAACAAAAAAACTATTGGAGGCAGGAACATATTTTGGACACAGAAAATCTCAGTGAAATCCAAAAATGGCTCCATACATCCATACACAAAAAATGAATACTCATATTATTGATGTTTCAAAAACACAAAAATCATTAGAATTAGCTTATAAATTAATATTTAAAGCTGCTCAAAAAGGTGCTAACTTTATCTTTGTAGGTACTAAAAGACAAGCAAAAGAAGTAATTAAAGAACAAGCCCTAAGAACAAATTCAGCTTATGTAAGTGAAAGATGATTGGGTGGAACTTTAACTAATAATAAAACTATTTTTTCTCGTGTTAGAGCAATGGAAGATTTAGAAAAACTTGAAGAAAGAAATTTTGAAGGATATACTAAAAAAGAAGGAATTCTTAAAAAGAAAGAACTTGATAAATTACAAAAAAACTTACAAGGTATTAGAAATATGAATTCAGCTCCGCAATTTATGATTATTGCTGATCCAATGGATGATTTAATTGCTATTAAAGAATCAAGAAAAAGAAATATTAAAATTATTGGAATTATTGATACTGATTGTGATCCTGAATTGGTAGATTTAGGAATACCAGCAAATGATGATTCTGTAAAATCATTAAACTTGATTATTACTATTTTGGCAGATGCTATTGTTGAAGCTAAAAATGGAACAGTTAAATTTGCTTACCAACCTGATGATAAAATTGTATTGCCAGTTGATGCTAATAAAGAAAGACGTCAATTCACTAGAACTCCTAACAGAAACTTTGAAGGTGGAGAATACAAAAAAAGACCATGAGAAAATAGAGAAAGACCAGAAGGTTGAGTTCCAAGACCTCTTTATGCAAATAAAGATAAGCCTGCAACACCTGAAGTTAAAACTAAAAAAGAAGGAGATAATTAATGTCTGGAAATCCAATTAAAGAATTAAGAGAATTAACAGGAAGTGGTTTTGTTGATTGTAAAAAAGCTTTAGACGCTACTAGTGGAAATATCCAAGAAGCAATTAAGTGATTACAAGAAAACGGAATTGCTAAAGCTGTTAAAAAATCAGGAAGAATTGCTGCTGAAGGATTAGTATCAACACTTGTTAATGACAAGTTTGGTGTTATCTATGAAGTGAATTCAGAAACAGATTTTGTTGCTAAAAATGATAAATTTATTGCTTTAGTTAATGAAATTGGAAATATTCTAATTTCTAATGAATTTGCAACAGATGAAGAAGCTGCAAAATTGAAAAATGCTCAAGGACAAACAATTGAAGAATTGGCAACTTTAGCAACATCAACAATTGGTGAAAAAATCTCATTTAGAAGAGCTGTAAAATTTGCTAAAGAAGATGGAATTTTCATTGGTAACTATACTCACTCAGATGGACAAAAAGCTGCTTTATTTGTAGCTAAAGGTTCAAGTGATGAAGCGTTAAAAGGTATTGCAATGCATATCACTGCGATGAATCCTGAGTTTTTAAATGAATCTTCAGTTCCTGCTGAAAGAGTAAATAAGTTAAAAGCTGAATTTGCTGAATCTCCTGCTTTACAAGGTAAACCAGAAGCTATTAAAGAAAACATTCTAAAAGGAATGCTTAGAAAATCACTTTCAGAAGATACATTGACTGAACAAGAATATGTTGTTGAAGGCGGAAAAACTATTGCTAAATATTTAGGTGAAAAAAATGCAACTGAAATAGCTATGGTTCGTTTTGAAGTTGGTGAAGGAATCAATAAAGAATCTGTTGATTTTGCAGCTGAAGTTAAAGCTCAAATGTCAAACTAATAATTTTGACTAAAAAATAAAATAAAACCTTTAATCCAATAAAGGTTTTTTTGTTTTGACGATAAGGATTTAGTAAAATGAAAATTTACTAGTTAGCTCAGTTAAATAACATAGATTACTTTTAACTGAATAACTTATTTTCAAGTAGTTTTGATTAATCAATAATAAAGTATATAAAAATGATTGCTATTGCTATTATAAATTATATTTTTCACGATATTTTAGAGGACCAACTTTGAATTTATACATATTCTCTGAAGGAATGAATTTTATTTTTAAAGTATGAGAAGATTTTTCTTCATCTCATAAAACGAATTGTATACTATCAGAGTTAATGTAAATCATTGTTACACCTATATAAATGATTGAACCAATAGTCATAAAGGTAAACAAGATTGCTGGATAAGAAACTAATGGTCCTAAAAATGGCGCTAATAAATCATCTATTCCATTACTTGAAGGAACTCCTAAATAAAATCAATTAGATCTTCATCTTTGATCAGGTACATTTGAAAGTGCCAAATTAGTCAAGAATAAAATAATTGTAAATGAAGCCATAGTAATAATTGTATAAGCCATTTCACTTTTATAAAACACAGGTTTTAGCGATGTTAATAAAAAGACACTTAGAAAAACAGATGCAGAGTGAATAAAGAAATAATCTCAAAAAACATAACTATCAATACCTAAATCAGCTCCACCAAATTCTGTTCAATACTCTGAGTTATTTAAATCCGGAATTAATAAACCCATAATTCCACCACCTATTGCAAATACACTAAAATATTTTACTAAATGTATTTGTCTAAAAGCTAATGAAAATGATATTAAAAGAATAAATAATCTACAAAAGTGAAAAGGAACAAGTTCTCATAAATTGGGATAACCACCAACAGCTAGGATTGTTATTCTAAAACTAGATAAAGCAATAATAAAAATCCCCAAACCCTGAGTAACATTTATAACATTTTTTGTATTTCTTAAATAAAATTTTCTAACATTATCTTTAAAAATAAAAACAAAAAAGCAACTAACTATTAATAGAGCATAAATCAAATATACCATTCATAAAGATTCTTTAAAACTAATGGCATTACCTTGTCAAGATAAAAAAGAAAGATTGAAAATACCGCTAGGCACACGATCTGGTAAAGAAAAATTAAATTGTTCAAAATTGTTAATCATAATAAAAAAATTTTATCATTTTTTCTATAAAACTCACCAAAGAATAATACAAATCCTAAATATTACTATAATTAAGATATATTAATATAAAATTATAAATATATACATAATAAATTTATGGGAAAGATGGAATATGGTTGTAAATAATAAAAAAAACATGAAAGATATTGTTAACCATTTAAAAAATTCAGGTTTTGTATTTCAAAGTTCAGAAATTTATGGAGGACTTTCTAACACTTGGGATTATGGACCTCTAGGAATTGCTATAATCAATAAAATTAAAAAAGAATGATGAAAGAATTTTATTAACTTAGAAATTAACAATGTTGGACTTGATTCCAAAATTTTACTTAATCCCAAAATTTGAGAAGCTAGTGGACACATTTCTAATTTTTCTGATCCACTAATAGAAAATAAAATTAATCATAAAAGATATCGAGCAGATCATATTTATGAAGAAATAAGCAAGAAAAATGCAAATGGAATGAGTAATGAACTTTTAGCAAAATTTCTAAAAGATAATGTGAAAGAATATGATGGTTCAAAAACTGATTGAACTGATATCAAGCAATTTAATTTAATGTTTGAAACATCTCAAGGAGTTGTGGAAGAAACTAAAAATTCCATTTATTTAAGACCAGAAACTGCTCAAGGTATTTTTGTTAATTTCAATAATATCCAAAGATCATTAAGATTAAAACTTCCTTTTGGAGTTGGTCAAATAGGAAAATCTTTTAGAAATGAAGTCACTCCGGGGAATTTTATTTTTCGAACTAGAGAATTTGAGCAAATGGAATTAGAGTTTTTTACTTTTGCTGATAGAAGTGAAAAAGATTATAATTATTATGTTCAAAAGTCACATGATTTCATTTTGTCTTTAGGAATTAAAAAAGAATCATTATCAATAAGAGTTCATGAAAAAGATGAGTTAGCTCATTATTCAAAAGGTACAAGTGACATCGAATTCCTTTATCCTTTCGGTTGAGGTGAGGTTATGGGTATTTCTAATCGTCAAGAATTTGATTTATCATCGCACAATAAGTTTGCTAATACTAAATTACAATATTTAGTCCCAGAAACAAATGAATTTATTATTCCGACAGTTATTGAGCCATCTGTGGGTGTTGATAGATTATTATTGGCTATTTTAGTTGATTCATATGAAGTTGAAAAACTTGAAAATGATGAAAGAATAATTTTAAAATTAGACAAGGATATTGCTCCATACAAAGTAGCAATATTACCTTTGGTAAAAAAATTATCTCCTGAAGCTAGAAACATATTTCTAGATCTTGTGCAAGATGATATAGCAACTTCTTTTGATGAGACGGGATCAATTGGTAAAAGATATAGACGTCAAGATTCAATCGGAACATATTATGCAATTACATTTGATTATGATTCTTTAGAAGATAAAAAAGTAACGATTAGAAATAGAGATACCATGGAACAAGAAAGAATATCAATCACAGATATTAAAGAATATATAAATAAAAAATAAAGGAGCAATTTTGAGTTCATCAACAATTAATGAAATATTGCAAAAATCAGACATTGTTGAAATTGTTGGTGAATTTATTAACCTTGCTAAAGTGGGTAAGAACTATAAAGGAATTTGTACTGTTCATAATGACACATCTCCATCACTATCAATTTCTCAAGAAAAGCAATTTTTTAAATGTTTTTCTTGTGGAGTTTCAGGGAATGTAATTACCTTCTTAGAAAAATTTCAAGGGATGTCTAAAAAAGATGCCATTCTTTTTCTGGCAAAAAAATATGAAATAGATTATAAAAATTTTGAGTACATTGAAGATTCAAGATACAATCAAAATCAAAAAGATATTATTAAAGTTTTTAATGATGTTACACAAAAGTTTTCTTATGATTTAACATTTAAAGAAAATGTAAATGCCTTGAAGTTTTTGAAAGATAGAAATTTAGATTCCAAAATCCAAAATATGTTTTCTTTAGGTTATGCTAAAGAAAAACAAATAGAAGGTTACAAAGAATTTCTTTTAAAGAAAAATAATAATATCTCAACAATGATTAATGCATCATTAGTTAATGAAAAAGAAAATCAAACGATTTCAGATAGAATAATTTTCCCTATTAAAAATGAATTTGGAGATATTGTAGGTCTTTCTTCAAGATCGCTAAATAAAGATGAAAAAGTTTATAAGTATATAAATTCTGGAGATTCAATTGTTTTTAATAAATCAGCAATTATTTATAATTTTTGAAGAGCAAAAGAAACTGGCAAAGAAATTTATTTGGTTGAGGGCTTTATGGATGTTATTGCTTTTGCGAGAGTTGGTTTAGATAATGTTGTTGCCTTAATGGGAACTTCTATCTCTGAAATTCATACATCAAAATTAAAAAAACATTCAATAGTTCTTTTCTTTGATAATGATGAAGCTGGTTTAAAAGCTACCATTAAAGCGATCTTTTTGTTGATGAAAGCCAATATTGGTGTAAATGTTATCAAAAATAATTCTAATTATGATCCTGATGAATATTTAAATAATGAGGGTGAAAAAAAATTCATTAATTTATTAAATGAAAGAATGTCAGGAATTGAATTCATTTATCAATTTTTAATAAATTCGATTGATATTAGTAATTCAAATAATATCCAACCCTTTCTAAAAAAAATAAATAACTACTTAAATTTATGTGATCCAATTGTTAAATCACAATATTCAAATAAAATTTCTGATTTATTAAATATAGAAGTAAATGAAATAAATAAAATTCTTCAAATAAAGACCCCAATAAAGACACCAAAAATTGAAAAAAATAAAATAATTGCTAAAAATTATGTTACAAATGAACAAAAAACAACTAAAATAAAAGGTACTTACATATTTATTAATATTAATAGATTATTGTTAGGAATGTTGAAGAACCCTAAACTTATAACAATTTTTTTATCTCAAAACGTTTTTTTGGGAACTCCAAAATATATGGAGTTGGCAAATTATATAATAATGAAAAAAAATGAAGAAAATTTCAGTATAAATGAAGAATTAGAAAAAGAATTAAAGGAAATTGAAAAAACGAAAAATCCACCTAATACAGAAGAAGAATTTATGGAAACAATTCATAATTTGGAAAAAGATAAATTGGACATAAAATTAAGTCAAAATAAATCAAAACTAGAAAAAACAGTTGATAAAAATCCAGATGATAATTTTATTTCAAAAATAATACAAAGTTCAATCACAACAAAAAATAAGAAACAAGGGAAGTAAAAATGGCGTTATTTAAAAAAAGAAGTAGTGTAAAACAAGAAAAAACGATATCAAAATCACAATCAATTATTAAAAAAAGAGCGGTTGAAGCAAATTTTGCAAATGATGATAAACCTACAAACATACAAATAGACTCTATTTTACAAGATCCGATAATTAAAGCAGAAGTTAAACCAAAGGCAACAAAAACTGAACTTAAACCAAAAGTAACAAAAGCTAAAAGCGAAACAGCTAAAACTGAAGTCAAACCAAGAGCGGAAGTTAAACCAAAGACAACAAAAGATAAAACTGAAGCCAAACCAAAAACTGAAGTTAAACCAAAGGTGACTAAAGCTAAAAGTGAAACAAAATCAAAAAAAGATACATCAACTGTGTCTAATCCAAAATTTGATTTTATTGTTGGTTTACTAGAAGTAGAATTAAAAAAACAAATCAAAAAAGATGCTAAAAATAAACACATTTCTCAAGAAAAAGTTTTTAAGTTCCTTGAAAAGAAAAAATTAGAAATTGATGATAATGATCTTGATGATTTAATTTTACACCTTATGGAAACAAAAATTATTTCACAAGAAGCTGATATGTCAGATATGATTCCTGCTCATCTAAATGATTTAATGGATGAAGATGTTTCTTCTGATACAGATGATTTTGAATTGAAAAGTTTTGATTCAATGGATGATGATTTGGAATTGAAAGATTATGATGATACAGATGAATTAGATATTCATGACAACATTAAACCAATTAGAGTTTCAGATAAAAATATGAAAAACAAACTATCTGAAACAAGTGATATTGTTAAGTGATATATGCGTTGAATTGGTAAATATGGTCAATTGCTTACAGCTGAAGAGGAAATTGAACTTGCTAAACGTATTGAAAAAGGTGGACGTGACGGAAAAAAAGCTAAAGAAATCTTAATTAGAAGAAATCTAAGACTTGTTATTAATAATGCTAAAAAATATAAAAATAGAGGTCTTTCTTTTATAGATCTTATTTCTGAAGGTAATGCCGGAATTATTAAAGCTGTTTCAAAATATGATTGAAGAAAAGGATTTAAGTTTTCTACTTATGCCACATGATGAATTAGACAAGCAATCACAAGAGCTGTTGCGGATCAAGCGAGAACAATTAGGGTTCCAGTACATATGGTTGAAACAATCAATAAAATCATTAAGATTAAAAGAGAATTACAACAAGAATTAAATGAAACACCAACAGACCAGCAAATTGCTGAAAGATATGGTGAAGATTTTACTGCGGAAAAAGTTCAATATATTCGTCGGATAAATATTGATCCTATTTCATTGGATAAACCAATTGGAAAAGAAGATGATTCATCGTTCAGTGATTTCATTAAAGATAATAATGTTATATCTCCAATTGATTTTGCTGCTCAAGAAGAACTATCAGCTATTTTAGAAGAAATGATTGAATCTCATTTAGATGATTTTGAAAAAGAAATTATTCAAAAAAGATATGGTATTGGAGTTGATGCTAATGGAGAGAGAATTAAATCTCATACACTAGATGAAATTGCCTTGGAATTAGGTTATACTAGAGAAAAAGTTCGTCAAATTGAAACAAAAGTTTTAAGAAAATTAAAACACCCTCAAAGAAGAAAGAAATTAAAAGATTTTTACCAAAATGAAAATTAATAACCAAGCAAATTTAATTAAATTATTGGAAAAAGAATTTCCATTAAAATCTCAAGAACCCTGAGATTTTGGTGGTTTTTCCTTTTTTGGTTCGAAAAACAAACAACTGAAAATTATTATTACTCTTGACGTTGATAAAAAAACAATTTTAAGAGCAATTAGAGAAGATGTTTCAATAATTATTTCCCATCACCCATTTTGCTTTGCCCCCTCTAAATCAGAAGCTATTATATTGGATCCTTCAAAAAAAGAATTATTTGATTTAGTGGAGAAAAACAACATTGCAACTTATGCTCTCCATACATCATTTGATATGCACACTATGGGAACTGATTATTATTTATTAAAAAAATTAAATCTATTAAATAATGTTGTTAAACGTTATAAATTTAACTCAATTATTAAATATTCTTCTTCCTTTAGTTCATTAGTCGATTTAATTAAAAAGCAAATGAATTTAGATTATGTTATTTCTAATTGATCTCAACCGATTGAATCTTTGGTTCAAAAAATTTATTTTTCCCCTGGTGCTGGAGATATCTATGAATTTATTGAACATAATAAGATTGATAATTGTGATCTATTAGTTACTTCAGATATTAAGTGAAATGAACAAGTTGTATTACAAAATCTAGGAATTAATTTTGTAATTGTATCGCACAAAGTTGAAGAAGTTTTTATTGAGGGAATTCATGAATTTTTAAAAGATCAATTAACAAGTGAAACGGAAATAATTTTAGATTATAAAAATGATTACTTAAAAAAATATTAATCATAGATTTGTTAACTACTTAAACAAACCAACAATTACACATATAATTAAGATATAATTAAAAAATGGATTTAATAAATTGATTTCCTGGCCATATGGCAAAGGCATTTAACGATATAAAAGATAAACAAGACATTGTTGATTGTTTTATTGTGCTTTTGGATGGCAGAGTACCATTATCTTCATATAATGATGAATTTGATAAAATTGGTTCAAGAAAACCAAGATTGTTTGTGTTTACTAAAAGTGATTATACCAATGTTGATAAGTTAAATAAAATACTACCTAAATTTAATAATGAATATGATTTATCGGTTGTTGTTAATTTGAAAAAAACACAATCTAGAAAAAAAATATTAGCAAAGTTGGAACAAGTTTTAGTCAAAAAAAGAGAAAAAGATGCCAAAAAAGGGTTATTAAAACCAAGATTAAGGTGCTTTGTTGTTGGTATGCCAAATGTCGGTAAATCAACAATGATTAATTTATTGGCTCAAGCCAAAAAAACTAAAGTAGCTAACTTTGCAGGAACTACACGTTCTTTGCAATGAATTTCTGCCGGAGATATTCAACTATTAGATACACCCGGAATATTAATGCCAAAATTAATAAATCAAAAAGATGCTTTAAAGTTAGTTGCTACCGGAGCAATTAAAGCTGAAGTAGTAAGTGATTTAGATTTTTATTATGAAATTACAAATATTATGCACAAACATGCTCCAGAAAAATTTACAGAAATTGGTATTGATTATTGTGAAGATGAAGTGGGTAAATATAATGAATTATTAAAGTTTACTAAAAAAAGAAATTTACTTATAAAAAATGGAGAACCAGATGTTAATAAAGGTCTTAAAATCATTAGACAACAAATATTAAACTTTACAAATATCATTTGAGATTAAATAAAGAATGATAATATAAATATTATAAAAGTGATTGGAATTTATTTAATACCAATTAAACGTTAGGAAAAAAATGGAAATTAAACCACTAGAATTATGAGAAGAAAAATATGGCAAAGAAGAACATGCTTTTGATTTTTCTGGTAAATTAATAATTAAAAGTGAATATCAAACAGATTCACCATTTGCTTGAAACACAGAACTTTATAATGAGGATGAAAAAAGAAGTTTTATTGCACATGTAGAAACAATTAAAATTAGAGATAAAAAATCAATGTTTGAAATTGCTGAAAATAAATATATTATCACTAAGAATCCAAATTATAGTTTTTCTATTTTGTCAACTTCAAAAATAACTGATGAAAATTGTCCGATTAATTTTGATTTATTTTTGAATAATAAAATAAATACTTATCAAAAAAAAGAATATTCATTTTTGATTATTACATTTAAAAAAATGCAATCAGATATTTTAAATGTTTTTAGCAACTATCTTATTGAGTATCTAAAAGATTTTAAAGAATTGATTTCTTTTGATATCAATAATGAGAATTTTTCTAGAACAGAATTAAAGTTTCAATTTTTAATATCAGATATTTTTACAATTAAAAAAACATTGGAAATTGCCACAACAATCTCTTCATTAATGCCATTAATTATTCATAGATTATCTTCTTTGAGTTCTCAATTATGAAGTGTTGATTCAGAAGGTAAGGAGTATTTTAATATTTTCTTAACTTCTTCAAAAGTTGATGAAAATTATTTTGAACTAAAGAACAAAGAAATTTTAGGAATGATGTCTTCTTTTGAAAACACAATTTTAATTGATGAAATTACAAAAGAGAAAATTGTAAAAGAAGGAATTTTTGCCAATAATTTTTCAAGAGCAAAAAACTCTGCTGATGAAGGTGTTTATCAATATAAATTTTCAAGAAATGATATTTTTCAATACAATGATTTAATTTTCTCTAAAAAAAATTAATCCTTTTTAAAGTAGTTAAGAATTATTCCGCCAGCAACAGCAACATTTAAAGATTCATATTCAATAGGTATGTAAATTTTTTCATCCAATAATTGTTCTACAGGAAATTCTATTCCCGTTGCTTCATTACCTAAAACAATAATATTTTTTGCTTGCTTTTCTACTTTATCAAATTGTCTAGATGTTTTACTTAGTAAAGCACCATATATTCGGTATCCTTCACTTTTTCGTTCTTTAATTCATGTTGCAGAATTTTCAACATTAAAACAATTTGTAGAAAATATTGCCCCTTGAGTTGATCTTAAAACTTTTGAATTATACATATCAACTCCTTCAAAAACAATGTCATTATAACCAAATGCTTTTGCAGTTCTAATTAGAGTTCCTAAATTTCCTGGATCATTTATTTTGTTTAAAAATAAAATCTTGTTTCCTAAAGGTTTGGGTTTTGTCATTTTACAAATGGCAATAATGTTTTGTGGAGTAGTGGTAGTTGATAGTTTTTTGATTTCGCTTTCTCTTGCATAAAGAGTTTCTTCAAAATCAAAGATTTTTTCAGTAGAAATAATTGTTTGCACAATATTTTTTTTTAATGCTTCTTCAACAAGGTGCTTACCTTCAATTATATAAATACCTTTTTCCAAACGATATTTTTTTTGTAATAACTTTTTATATTCACTAATTTCATTTTTAGTTAAATAATCTCTATGCATTTCAATTAAGTATTCTTTGCTATTCATCATCACCTTCTAATAAGAAATTTTTACCTTTTTGAACTTCAAATAAAGAAAGGTCATTAAAGTCATTTTGCCTTAAAATTTCATAAGCTACAAGATTGACACTATTTGCCAAATTTAGACTTCGACATTTTTCACTCATCGGAATTCTAAAGCATTTGTCAATATTATTTTTTAAAATATCTTTAGGAATACCTGTTGATTCTCTTCCGAACATAACTCAAACGTCTTTTTGGCTTTTGTAATCATGTTCAACATAATTTTTTAAACCATATCTTGATATATAAAAGATGTTTTTATCTCCATGTAGTTTAAAGAATTCATCATAACTTTCATAAACATAATATTCAATATCTTCAATTGATCTACCTGCAGCAGCTCTTTTGATTAATGGATGAAATAAATCAAAAGACAATGGTTTGATAATGTGTAATATTGCATTGGTTGCATAACAAGTTCTAATTATGTTCCCTGTGTTTGGTGGTATCTCTGGTTGATATAAAATAATATTGATCATATTTATTAATTATATATTGTTATGATTCATTTTATTCTTTATAATTATATATACTTAAGGTTGTAAAAGGAGAAGTGAAAACATGTTAAAAAAAGAAAAATATTTATTTGCAATTGATTTGGATGGAACTGTTTTATCTGACTCACTTAGTAACGAAATTCACCCAAGAACCATTGAAGGTATTAAGATGGCTAGAGAAAAAGGACACATTGTTGCCATCATTACAGGAAGACCATGAGTTTCAACAAAAGAAATTTATGAAAAACTAGAATTAGATACAATAGTTGGGAATATTAATGGTGCTCACATTCATAATCCTTGTGATCCTTTTTTTATTGATTATATAAGATATGTTAACTTAAATGAAATGCTTTACATTATTGGCGATGAATTTTTAAAAAAAGTTACTAAAAATTATGCTATTGAAGGACCAGGTTGAGTTCAATTAGAACGTCGAAATCCTGAACTAGAACAAATATTTGGTTTTAATAAATTACCAAAATTTGTGGAAGGGATTGATCTTACTAGAATCCCTTTAAAACCAATTAGTGTTATTTTAGATATTGATTTTGAAGAAATGAAAAAGGATAAAAAAAGCCACATAAAAAGCGCTCAAGACTTGAAAAGATATTTAGATATTAAATATGGAGATCTTGCGGAATTTAATTATTGATCAAAAACAGGGAGCACTTCAAAAATTTTTGATATCACAGGTTTAGGAGTTTCAAAAGCTAAAGTAATTTCTTTGTTAATTAGATTTTATGATATTGAAGTTACAAATACTGTTGCAATAGGTGATGGATTCAATGACATTTCAATGTTGAAAGTTGTAGAAACTTCTGTAGCTATGGCAAATGCTGATCAGGTTGTCAAAAACTCAGCAACTTTTGTCTCTGAATTAAGTAACAAAGAAGGTGGGGTTGGTGATTTTATTATTAAATTTCTAAATAATCTAGAAAAATAATAATATAATGGAAATAACTTTTCATAAGTTTAAAGGATTAAGATATGGCAAAACCAGCAACAAAAAAAACACAAACTAAAACAGAAGTAAAACCTATTAAATTTCTAGAATATACGAATGGCATTTTTGATAATAAAAATATAATAGGAGTAGATGAAACCGGTGTTGGGGATTATTTAACACCATTGGTTGCTTGTGCTGCTTTTGTAGAAACTGAAAACATAGAAAAAATAAAACAACTAGGAATTACTGATTCAAAACTAATGACAGACAAAAAAATTCTAGAGGTTTTCCCTAAGTTAAAAGATCTTTTAGTTTTTCGTGTTAATCACTTAACTCAAAAAGGATATAACAATTTAAATAAATATATGAATGCTAATGAGTTAAAAATGTTCTTGCACATTAAATCAATTAACCACTTGGAATTAAAATTAAAAGTGCAAAGTGACATGACAATTATTGATCAATTTAGTAATGAAGCAAGTATTGTAAAGTATTATGAATCTTTAGTTGGTGGTAAATTAAGTGCAGATTCTTTTGTAAAACCTGTTATGTTATTAGAAAAAGCTGAATCAAAACACATTTCTGTTGCTGCGGCTTCAGTTATTGCTAGATATCATTTTTTAAAAATGATGGAAGATCAAGACGAAGAATTAGAAATGAAAACTCCATTAGGTACAAATGAAGTTGTGGAAAAGTTTGCAATGGAATTTATCAAAACTTATGGACGTAAGGCACTTTACTCTTTGGCAAAAATTAGTTTTAAAACTACAGAAAAAATAGATAAAATCTTGGCAGAAGAAGAAAAATAATTTTATTTTTTAATTTCTCTATCAATAGAAAGCATGATTGCTTCAATAGGAGCACCGCCATTGATTAAAGTGAATGATAAAAAACCTGATTCAATTAATGAACTATTTGAATAAATTGTATTTTCAATAGAACTTTCTAATATTTTTGATGCAAATAATGAATCACCAAAATCAGAAAAGACAAAACTTTTATTAATTTTATTGTTAGTTTCCATGATTTGTTTTAATTCTTTTACGATTGATGATTCATTAGTTTCATCTAAACCAAAAGTATATATTTTGGTGGTATTAAAATTAATTGGTGACATAGAAACAAAGTAATCTTTGACAGAGTTTGAAAAGTTAATTTTATTTGTTATTATTATGAATGCGTACAAAATATTCCGTTCTTTTTTAAGTCATTTAACTTTATTTTAACAATTATACTTAAAAAATGATAAAATTATTTAATAAATTATTAGTGTGTAAGGAGCAATATTTTATGAAAAAATTCTTATTTATTTTATCAACACCATTAGTTGCAATATTTCCGATAACCTTGTTATCTTGTTCACAAAACAGTACTGAAAGTAGAATATCGGAAGCTGAAGAAAAAATTGAAAATATAATTTTGCAAAAACCGCTTCCAACATTATCAGTCAAACCAACAAATAATATAATTAATTTAGAAAATTATGTAAAGTCACAATCGTTTAACAATCCAATTACAGAAATAAGTGGTGTAAAAATTGAAATAAATGATATTGAACTTCCTGTAGTTGATTCAAAAGATTTATTGATTTGATTAAAAGTAACATCAACAGACACATTAGATATAGCTCCGGAAATTTCGGGTTTTTATTCTATTAATTTCTCGGAAATAATCGAAATTAAAGATAAAACAATTAATTCTATTCCGTATGAAACTCTTGAAATATTATTTGATGAATTACTATCTCCTAACATAGGCAATATAACAAAAGTTGTTTCAGATGCTATTTTTGGTAGAGGTGAATTCGAAGGTCAAACATCAATAGATACTTCAAGTTTAACTCAAGATCCAAAACCCTTAAATGATAGACTTACAACCTCTAATATAAATCAATATATTTTTGATGGTTTTCAAAAAAATGTTCACATGGTTTTCAAGAGTATTGAAACTAATGTAATTGTTTTTGATTTTAAATTTGGTAATTCTATCGAAGGTACTCCTGAAGAAGTTATCACAATAACTAAACCAATTGATATTTTTCAGGCAAGGAAACTATAAACATGAAATTAAAGTATTTAACTATAACATCATTGTCGTTAGTCACCTTGCCAGCTATTTCTTTAATTTCTTGTTCTAGCGGTTCTTTAACTGGGCAACAAATTACAGAACAAACTTTTTTGGTTAGTGAAGCAGCTAAAAAGCAAATGGCTCCAGAAATAACTTTAAAACAAAATACTAATATTAATGATGTTCAAGACAATATTGTAAAAGTAGAAAAATTAAATGATAAAAATCTTTTATTTGAAATTATTAATTTTGAAATTCCACTTATTGGTTCTATTGATAATAATGTTCATATGAAAGTATCTTCAAAATTAGATAAAGAGATTTATGAAACCTATTCTTTTAAAATTAGTTCTGCAATTGTTCCTAATTCCTTCCAAATTGAACAAATGACAAAAGAAGATTTTGATATAAGAGTTAAAGAAACTTATTTTAAAGATCAGTTTTTATCAGAAATTATCAATGATATTTCATTGAGAGTAAAACAATCTTCAAATGATCTTGACATAACTAAGAAAATAATGTCTAATGGCATTCCGATTTCTATATTTGATATTCCTGAAAGCAAAACTACTTTTCAAACTAAATTTCAAAATTTAGTTTCTCCGATTGTTTTGAACAAAATGAATGAAGTAGCTTTGCAAAAAGGAATGAAGATAGAAATTAAAGACATACAACTTGGAAAAGAGCCTTCTAGAATTGAAGGTCTGATTAATATGGATATTGTTTTTGGTTCTAATAGTATTTATAGTTTAGAAAAATTTCCAATTTCAACATTTTCTACTGAATATGCAGATTTAGAAAAACAATTAAGTACATTATTACAAGAAAACATCAAACCAACTTTATTCGTAGGAGAAAATGTTCCAATCAAAATAAGCGAATTATACAAAAACTTGAGTATTTTTATACATGATGATTTAGGTGCAAATGAAAATTTTGGAATTGGTATTGATACTTCTGTTGTTATACCGCCTAATTCTAATGAAAATTTTGAAATAATTATTGAGATATATTCAAAAAAATATAGCAATAGTATTTATGGAAATTATAAAATTAAAATAAATCAAATTACCAATTATTCTCCAGGCATTATTGATTTTATTAGGTCAAATAATTCTCTTTTACAAGAAGAGAAAAATAGTAGAAGGAGCAAAACATGACTTTAAAAAAAATGATTTTATTTTCATCTAGTATTATATTAACAATTAGTCCAGCAGCTATTATGCTATCTTGTTCTTCTTCTGTAGAACAAAAATTTATTGATGATTTTTATAAAACAATTACAGAAAAAACAGATTGAACAGGAAACGCCGATACTTATGCATCATCTATTTATGATTTAACTACATTCAGGAAAGTTTTTAAGGATCAATTACCAACAGATGAAGAATTATTGATAAAAGGATTTGTCATTCATTTAGAAGTCAACACTATTGAAGATAAATTTGGTGAATCAACTTATACTATATATTTGAGAAATAAGGAAAATACGATAACCTATCTTCCAACTCCACAACCAATTAGTGAAGATAATGAAAACAAGGAACCAATAATATCTTTTTCAGTTAAGGGATTTTTAAAAGCTACTGAAAATGAAATTCAAAAATTTGCAAGTGCATATGACAAAGTTTTACCTACTTATGATTTAACTCCAGCTGGTAAAGATTTTTTTGAAAATCAAAACATAGTAAATAATATCTCATTTGATAATCCTGCCTCGCCTTATTATTTGGAGAAATTATTCAAATTTATTCCTATTCCTGATTTTCAAATTGGTTCATTTCAAAAATTGTTGATAGATGATGAAACCAAAATCATTAAATTTAATATTTATTTAAAGAATAATTCAAAAATTAAGGGTCCTGGAAAAGAAGTTATTTTACGTTTATTAAAAAAGTAATCTTAAATAAATTTTTGATATAATTAATTGTGTAAAACATTAGGGGGCAAAATGTTAAAAAATTTTAAAATGCTATTAGCAACAACAACATCAATGACGATCGCAACTCCACTATTTTTGATATCTTGTTCTGAAAATGTACCTTCAGAAGTTGCAAATATTTCCATTGATAGAACTAAAATGTCTGAAAATTTAGTTAAAAATCCAGATTCAACATTTACTTTAGAATCAATTCAAACATTTATCACAAGTTTTAATGCAAATCCTGAAAATTATTTTATATCTTCTTCATCAACAGAAACTCCTGTAGGAGTAGTGCCGTTTATTGACTCTGATATAAATAAATTTGAAGAAAAGTCATTAAATCAATCAGAAACTAAATTGGCGTTTGAATTAGAACTTTTTTCAAATCCATTATTACCAACTTTTGAAACAATAAAATTCTCATTTAATTTAAAATCAAAATATACTCCTGAAGTTGTAATTGCTGAATCACCAACTGATTCTCTTGAAGCATTAAAAACTAATATTTTTTCTATGGAATTTAGAACTCTAATTCCTGGTGAAAACACAGAAGCGGAAAATTTGGAAATAAATTGAATAACTAAATTTGTTGGAAAGGACTTTTTCAAATTTATTGATTCTGACATTAAAAAAGAATTTTTGGCTAAAACTCCAGCAGAAGCCATTTTATTAATAACAAATAAAATAGAATTTGAAAAAATATTTGAAATGGTAGTTCCGTTTCCAAGTGCTTTAGTAACTGGTTGAAGTTATGAAGTTGTTGCAATAACTTCAAGTGATCCTGAATCAATAACTTTGAAATTTACATTATCAAACCCACTATTGCCTACATTAACTCCTGAAGAATTAACTTCAAGTTTTGACCTTCCAGGATTTACAAGAGCATAATATATGAAAAAAATAATTATACTATCAGATACACATGGCGATAATAGTATTGTAGATAATATTTTAAGTTTGAATAAATATGATATTGCCATTCATTCTGGTGATTATGAATGTGATCCAAATTATATGATTAAAAATTTCGATTATTTTGTACAAGGAAATCATGATTTTGACAAACAAAATGATAAATTAACTTTTGAAATTGAGGGAATTAAGTTTCATTTGCAACACGGACACTTAATAGGTTCATATGATGATTTAGATAATGATGATTTAATGAGTAATTTAATTAACGAATTAAATGTCGATGTTATTATTCATGGTCATACACATAAAACAAAGGTTGTAAAATTAGATAACCAAAAATACATTGTTAATCCTGGTTCAACTCGCTTGCCAAGAGGCTTAACGAAAGCATCATATCTAATAGCCACTATTGATGATGGAAAAATTGTTTTTGAAAAAAAATTAGTATAATTAATAATATATAAGGAGAGATTAGATGTTAGATTTTTTAGGAAAAAAACTTCAAAAAAGCTTAAATGATGCAAATAAAAAAACTACATTAAGAGAAGAAGATATTTTAAAAATAACAAGAGATATAAAGATGTCTCTTTTAGAGGCTGATGTCAACCTAAAAGTTGTTAAAGATTTTGTCAATAATGTTAAAGAAAAAACAATTGGTCAAGATTTAATGTCTCAACTTAATCCTGGTCAGCAAATGGTTAAAGTTGTTAAAGATGAACTAATTCATATTTTAGGTACAAAAACTAAAGAAATTAATTTAAACTCCAAACCTTTTGTTATTATGATGACAGGATTACAAGGCGGAGGAAAAACAACCACTGTTGCTAAATTAGCAAATTATTATAAATCTAAAAAACAAGCTGAAAAAATTTTACTAGTTGCCGGTGATATTTATAGACCTGCTGCGATAGAACAATTAATTACTCTAGCTAAAGCGATTGGTGTTGATTACTTTGATATGGGAACAACATCTAGTGTTGAAGATATTGTTTCTAAAGCCTTATTAAAAGGTAAAGAAGAAAAATATGATTTAATTATTATTGATACAGCCGGGCGTTTATCAATTGATGATTCTTTAATGAAAGAATTAGTAAATGTGAAGAAAATTGCTAATCCTAACGAAATTCTTTTTGTTGCTGATGCTTTGAGTGGTCAAGACATAATAAATGTTGCAACCACCTTTAATCAATATCTAAAATTAACAGGATCAATTATTACAAAATTAGATTCTGATGCTCGTGGTGGAGCGGCCTTAAGTATTAGGTATTTACTAAATCTTCCAATTTGTTTTATCGGTACTGGTGAAAAAACTGCGAACCTGGATTTATTTCATCCCGAAAGAATGGCCGAACGTATTTTAGGTATGGGTGATGTTTTAACTTTAATTGAAAAAGCAGAATCTGTTATTGATGAAAAAGCCGGCAAAAAAATGCTAAATAAAATGATGAAAGGTGAATTTGATCTAGATGATCTCTTGGATAATTTAAAACAAGTAAGAAAGTTGGGAAAACTTTCTAAAATTATTAAATTACTTCCAGGTACAGCAAAAATTGATGATGATAAAATAGCAAAAGCTGAAGGCAAAATTGAATTATTCGAAATTTTGATTTCTTCTATGACTCTAGCTGAAAGAAAAGATCCTCGTTTATTGAAAAATGCATCTAGAAAAAAAAGAATTATTGCTGGTTCAGGAAGAAATGTTCAAGAATATAATAATTTGGTGACAGAATTCGATTCTATGAAAAAAAGAATGAAGGGAATGACCAAAGGGATGAAAGGAAATTCTTTTGACCCTTCAATGTTTGGAATGTAGTTCTATTCAAATAATATAATTTTATTTTTATTTTCTTCGTTGCTTTTTTCCAATTTTTTGGTTAAATCTTTTATTTTTATATTTGGATTATAATTTTCCAATAATTCTAACAATTTAATATTTGTGTTGATTTCTTTTTTCAAAGAATCTATAATCTTAAATTTTCTAATTACTTCTTTTACTTCTAATAAATTATCTGTAAAATAGTACATTCTATTAATATCATCTAATGAATATTCTTCTAATTCTTTCATTAATATTTCAGCACTCATATAAATATGAAATTTAGTTTTACGAGTTTTCATTATGATATTATACAAAACAAAACCGGCATAAGAAGCAATGGCTCCATCATGTTTTAAATTAAATTTAGCAATTTCATCAGTGCTTAAATTCTTTTCAACCTCTTTCCTAAATTCGACAAAATATTTTTTATTTTTATATCCATTTTTAGTTACTTTAGAAAGTGATATTTCTCTTTTTGAGTTTAAAATATTCTCTTCAAAACAGGTATTTATCAAAGAATTAATCGGAACTTTTCTTTTGAATATTGATGATAATAATTTTTCTTCTAACGAAGGATTTCAACCTATAAAATTTATTTCTTCAATTTTAATAGTTTCTTTTTTATTTATTATTTTGTTAATATTATTAATTAAACTTTTGGAAAAATCTTCTAAAATACAATTTACAAAATTATTATTAGTTGGTATCTTTTTTTTGAAATCAAAAATTTCAAAAAGAGTAACTATTTCTTTTTGTTTGTTTCTGTATCCGAGCGTATAAGATAATGGTATTTGATTAAAAGATTTGTTGACTCTTCTTGCAAAACCACCACAAATACATTCAAAATCAATAAAGATGTCATATATTTTCATTATTTACATTATATTATTAAAAAATATAATTATTTAAAATTTATTCTGTCTCTTGGTCTTTTATTTTTTTTAACCTAATTTTTATCACAACCAATAATGTAACTAAAGACACAAAAGCAACAACTAAAACAGAAACAGTTATAATAAAATAAATTTGTGAATTGCTTGTATTTTTTATTGATGATTTTTTTGTAAAATTATTTTCATCTTCTTGTAAAAAATTATTTTCAACAGTTATAATTTCATTTTTTTCTACAATAAATTTATTTTTATGCACAGCTTCAGTAATGTTTATTTTTGGAGAATCAACAATAAGATTACTATTAATTGCCATAGGCATCAAACAAGTTGCTAATAGAATAATTTTGAATTTATTTTTTGTCATCATACTTTTAATCCATTTTCTATCATTAATTTTAAGTTAAAAAATTATAGCAAACAAAACACTATTATGATAATTATTTCCCATCTTATTTTAAATATTAAAAATTAGTAAAGGGGAATATTTTAAATGTATAATTTTTAAATATGAAATTAAATTATAAAAAAATAGTAAGTAAAAAATTTGAAACAGTTATTAATGGTTATTCTCCAACACAAGTAGATATTTATCTAGATCAAATTTGTTCTGATTATATTGAATATAGTGAATCAATATCAACATTATCTCTAGAAGTAGAAGTTTTAAAAAAAGAAAATGCTATTTTGAAAAAGAACTTAAAAACCAAAGAAAAAGAACTTAATGCAAAAAGTAAAAATGCTAATAATTTGGTAAAAAGTCAGGATAAAGCCATAAAAACTACTAAGTCAAAATAAATCACTTTATCAAATGTACTTATGATGCGTTATTAAGGCATTTTAATTAAATAATGTTATAATTTTTTTAGCAATTAAACAAAAAATAAAATAGATTATTGTTCATAATTTTTAGCAATAATTTTCATTATTTTTTGAAACAATTTTGATTAATCATTTTAACATCTTGCATTAATTTTTTTTGTAATATGATTGATTTTTTATCGAAGGAATATTTATGGAATCTAAAATAAATGAATTAATAGAAAATACACTTTTTAAATTAACAGGAAAATTAACATTGCCACAATTCAGGAATATAGTTAAAAAAATGGGTTGAAAAATGAATTATAAAAAAATTCATATTGTAGGTACTAATGGAAAAGGGAGTGTTTCAAAATACTTAAATGATAATCTAGTTAAAGATATGAATAGAGTTGGGTTATTTACTTCTCCACATATTTTGAGTTTTGAGGAAAGAATTAAAGTTAATAATGAAAATATTCCTTTTTTAGATTTGCAAGAACACATTATCGATATTTATATAAAATTTCCTAAATATTCCTTTGGTTTTTTTCAATTAATGTTTTTGGCTTGTTTGGCTTATTTTGAAAGAAAAAAAATTAATATAGCAATTTTTGAATCAGGAATTGGAGCTAAAAAAGATATAGTAAATTACTTAGATTTTGATATTACAGTATTTACATCAATTAGTATTGATCATGAAAAAATCTTAGGAACTAAAATTGAAAAAATATCAGAAGATAAATCTTTTGCAATTAAAGAAAAAAATCAAGTATTTTATCCAAACACAATTAATAAAGTAAGCGAAAAAATATTAAAAGATAGAGCTAAAACAATGAAAAATAAATCATTGAATATGGTAAAAATTAAATCTAAAAATATTCATGAGCAAAATCAAGAACTGTCAAAACATATTTTAAAAAAAGAATTCGATATTGAAGCACGTTTATTTAATTTGCCAATTGGAAGAGCTCAAGAAATTAAAATTAATAATATAGATTGTTATATTGATGTGGGTCACAATGAAGAAGCTATTCAAAAAACATTAAATTATTTTCAAGAAAGTAATATTGAATTTGATTATTACATTGTTTCATTATCTTCAGATAAAGATGTTAAAAAAATTATGAAAAATTTTGATCCTAAAAATACATTAGTGTATAAAAATAGAAGTGATCGAGCGTTGAGTCATTTTGATTACCCACAAGAATTTGGCAAAGTATATTCTTTACAAAATTTTATTAAAACTCTAGACAAAAAAATTCTTTTTATCGGATCATTTTATTTTATTGAAGAAATTTTAAGGTTGGTGAAATATGACATCAATTCAAAAATTTAAAAATAATCTAAAAAATAACTTTAAATTTACAACATTTGATATTGCTCTTATGGGGATCATGATGACGATGTATTTTGTGGTAGTGTTTCTTTTAAAGCAATTTTTACCTGGAAAATTTAATATAAGTGTTGAAACACTTTTTTATATTATATTTGGAATTTTATTTGGTCCAATAAAAGGTCCGATATTTTCTATAATGTGTGACACTGCATATCAATTATTTTTTGGGGCAATTGCCTTTTGAATGATTGAATATGCAATTGTTCCACCGTTGATCTCTTTTGCTTCATGAGGGTTGATGTTTTTTTATGAAAAAAACAATAATTTTAAAATAATTTTTCCTATAGTGATTTTGACATTAACGATAATAGGAGTAATAGCATTTTTCGTTTATCAATTCATTAATAATTCTTTCGTTTTTGAAAATAGTGTAGTTGATCCTCTTTTAGTATTTTGATTAATGATTACTTTGTGTATATTGTTAATATTAACAATTTTCATAACTCTGATTTTATACAAAATAAAAAAGAAAGAAATTTATATTAAAACTCTTTACTTAGTTGCTGTTGTTGCAATTATATTAATTATCTTTAGGTGATTGTGAGGCCCATTTGCTTATGTTAATTTTTTTAATAGATTTTTATCATCAGAAAATAATCCTGATAAAATAATGGCGACTCAATATCCAATTACTTTATCTGGAATTGCTATGAAAACAAGTTTTGTATTACCAATATTCGTAATAATTCTGGTGCCCACTCTTTCTGTAGTGTCTCTTAGTAAGGCAAATTATTATTCTAATAGAATGTAATTCATTTTTTTTAATATATAATTTAAAATCATGAATAATAAAAACCAGAATTATACAAAACGCAGAATTAAAAGAATGCAAAATGTAGAAATAGTTTACAAATATGAATTATTCAATGAATCATTAAATTTAGAAAAAATTTTTGTTGAAGAAAATATTAATAATGATCAATTGAAAATATTGACATCTATTCAAAAAAATTATGATAAATTTATAAAAACAGCAAAATTATTTTTGGATGTGGATTGAACTTGAGCAAGAATAGCTCCACTAACACGTGCAATAATTTTATGTGCTTCAGTTGAATTATGAACATTGGATAAAAAAATTGCAATCAATGAATATGTTGAAATAACAAAAGATTTTATTCCTGATGAGACATACAAGTTTATTAATAATATATTAGATAAAATAGGAATATTATATGAAAATAAAAAAATACAAAACAATTAATAGTATTAAAAAATATTTAAAAAAAGATAATAATTTAAAAAAATATAAAAAGTTATTTAAAAATAAACAAATAAGATTTTTATTCACTAAAATATCTGTTATTTTTGATTCATCAATTTCTCAAAAACATTTGGCAAATATTGAATTATCTCTTCTTTATAATCCTACAAAGGAAAATTTTGTTCTTTTGCTAGAAAGATTATCAAAAACTTTTGACAATAAATTTCATAAATTAAAGTGAGAAAGTCTTGCTGTTTGTTTTTGATATGCTTTTCAAAACTCTCTTTTCTATAATAAAAACAAAAAGATTGACTGCGAATACACATTTGATAATTTTATTGAATTAAATAATATTAAAAGAGACGCTTTTTCTAAATGACTAAAATCTTTTTATAATTTAAAAAATATTGATTTTAATAATTATGTTGTTCAAGTTTTGGAGAACATAATTTAAATATGACTTTAATAAAAAAAATAATAGCAATGAATTATGACGAAAAATTAGCTGATTCACTAATAAGAATTGGTAGTGTTTTTGTTGACGAGGTTGCAGTAACTATGCCGCAAACCAAAATTAAAGAAGATTCAATAATCAAAATTAAAGAAAGCAAAAAGTATGTTAGTCGAGGAGCATATAAACTTTTATCTGCGCTAGAGGAGTTTGAAGTAAATCCTCAAAATTTAGTTTGTCTAGATATAGGTTCTTCAACGGGTGGATTTACACAAGTTCTTTTGGAAAAAGAAGCAAAATTTGTTTATGCTCTTGATGTTGGCACTAATCAATTAGAATATAAATTAAGATCTAATCCCAAAGTTAAAACATTAGAAAAAACAAATTTAAAACTAATTAATGAAAAAATGTTTGATCAGCAAATAGATTTAATAGTTTGTGATGTTTCTTTCATTAGTTTAAAACATGTCTTTGACGTAATATCACCACTTTTAAAGCCTTCTTCATTTTTTATAGCTTTGATAAAACCTCAATATGAAGCAAATAGTAATGATATTTCTGAGGGTGGTTTTGCAAAAGTTGAATTACATAAGCAAATAATTGATAAAATAATAATGTATAGTGAAGATAATTTTGAATTTATTAAATTAAAAAAATCTCCTATTCTTGGCAATAAATCAAAGAATATAGAATATTTGTCATTATTTAAAAGGAAGAAAAATGAATAAATGAATTAAAGATTTTCCAATGTTGAAAAAAAATCTTGTTTATCTTGATAATGCAGCATTGTTATTAAAACCAAAACAAGTAATTGATGCAATTACTGATTTTTATACCAATAATTCTATTTCTAATAGAACGCAAGATTCGTTGCTTGGTATTCAGGTTAATTCTAAAATAAATCAAACAAGAAGCAAGGTTGCTAAATTATTGGATTGCCAGGATGATGAAGTTATATTTACATCAGGTACAACAGATTCACTAAATTATGCTTCTTCTTTGTTTGAAAAATTAATTAAAAAAGATGATGAAATAATTTTATCAAAATTAAATCATTCTTCAAATATTGTTCCTTGAATAGAATTAGCAAAAAAAACAGGTGCCAAAATCATTCTTTCTCTAAATTTGAAAAAAGATATTACCAAAAAAACAAAACTAGTTTGTTTTGCTCAAGTAAATAATTCATTCCAAGTATTAGAGAAAATAGATGATATATATAAAAAAACACAAGAAGTAGGAGCTTTTTTAATAAACGATGCTGCTCAAGCGATTGCTTATCAAAAAGTTAGTTTCAAAAACTCTGATGTTGTTGCTTTTAGTACTAATAAATTTTATGGACCCACAGGTCTTGGAATTTTAGCGATAAAAAAAGAAATTTTGGACAAATGTGATTCCAAAAGATATGGTGGAGGAGCGACTGAATACATATCCGCCAATAATGAATGAAAAAGTAAAGATAGTATTTCTATGCACGAACCAGGAACAATGAATTTGGCCGGAATCTTTGGATTCGATGCAGCACTAGATTATTTTAATTCTTTAGATTTGGAGGAAGTTAATAAATATATTAATGATTTATCGAGTTATTTGTTTAATGAATTAGCAAAAATTGATAATGTTAGAATTTCATCAAGAATTGGAGACTCCATTATTCTTTTTGTGGTTAAAGATATTGAACCTCAAGATGTTGCCTCTTATTTGGGTCATAACAATATATATGTTAGATCGGGAATTTTTTGTAATCAATATTTAAATAGAATCAAAGATAAAACATATGTGCGAATTTCCTTATCATTTTACAACACCAAAGAAGATGTTGACAAAATATGTGATGCGATAAAAAAAGGTGGTGATTTTCTTGGATTCATATAATAGTTCTCAAAAAAGAGAAATTATTATGGATTATTATATGAATCCTAGAAGAAAGCAAAAACCTGATTCAAAATTACCCATTGAAACTATGGAAACTTATTACTATCATAGTAAGGCTTGTGTTGATGAAATAACATTGATAAAATTACCTGATCAACATGATTATTCATATCAAGCAATTGGTTGTGCAATTTCCTTATCATCAATAGAAATATTTTTGGAAGAAGGAAAAAAATATGAATTTAAAAATATCAAGAATTTGTCATCTGCTTTTAGAAAATTAATTAATCAAAATGAAATGAGCGATGAAGAAATTAAGTTAGTTGGTAAATTATCGATATTTTCCAATGTTAAAAAACATCTCAATAGAGTTGAGTGTGCTTTAATGATTGTGGAAGTTTTTGATAAAGTAATAAAATAGTATGAATAATTCAAAAAATAATATAAAAACAAAAAAAGTAATAATCCACATTGATGTAGATTCTTTTTTTGTAAGTTGTGAAACTGCCTTGAGACCAGAATTATTGAACAAAGAAATTGCTATTGGTCAAAATATTCCAAATTCCATTGCCGTTTCCATAAGTTATGAAGCAAAAAACAAGGGAGCAAGAGTTCCTTTTACCATATCTTCAATTAAAAAACATTGCGAAAACTTGATTGTTATTGAACCTAATTTAAAACTTTATCGAAATTTTGCTAAAAAAATTTATGATTTTCTGTATAAAAATTATTCAAAATTAATTCAAATAGTATCTATAGATGAATGATATATAGATGCAACTAATATTTGACAAAAACATGGTTCAATTAAAAATCTTGTTTTAGAAATTCAAGAAAAATTACTTAAAGAACTTTCTATGCCGGTTTCTATTGGTGTGTCATTTAATAAATTTTTAGCTAAAATGGCAACAGCAACTAACAAACCATTAGGAATAACTTTTATTACTTATAATAATTTCCAAGATATTATTTGACCTATGCCGATAAGTAATTATTATGGTTTGGGTAAAGTTAAGTATTCTCAATTACATACTTTAGGTATTAATACTATTGGAGATCTTGCCAAATGTAAGGAATACGATCCTAAAATTAGAAAAATATTTTTAAAACAAACTGAAAAATATTTAAATAATGCAAATGGCATTGGTGATGATTTTTTAAAGTTAGAAAATAATGTGTTATCTTCTATTAGTCGGGAAAAAACTTTCATTAATGGAGCAAGTGAAGACAGAAAAGAAATATATGCTAGTTTAAATGATCTTTGTTTAAGGATATCTAAAGCATTATTGAAAAGAAATATATGTGGCAAAAGTATTTCTGTTAATATTGATTTAAAAAATCAAACAAAATCTAAATCAATGCAGATTAACAAATTAATAAATTCAGTTGATGATATTTATTTATATGCTTCTCTATTGTTAACAAAATTATGAAATAATGAAACTTTAATTTGTATAGGTGTAAGAATTTCAAAAATAGAATACTCTTTTCAAAATTTTATGAATCAATCATTGTTTGAATTCAAAGAAGTAAATAATTCAAACAAAGTAGAAAATATTATTGAAAATGTTAATGCTAAGATGAAAGATAGAATTGTGATGTCTGGTAAAGAGTTTAAAGATTTTCAGAATTCTAGTCAAAATAAATTTCGATAAAATTAAAAAAAAATGACTTTTTAAATTATGATTATATTTAATATGAAAATAGGTATATACGGGGGAGCTTTTAACCCAATTCACAAAGGGCATGTTAAAATAGCAAAATATGTTATTGATTTTTTAGGTTTGGAAAAATTAATTTTTGTTCCTTCTTTCAAAAGTCCTTTTAAAAAAAGTGTTGATTTAGTTCCTGGTCAAGATAGAATTAATATGATTGAATTAGTTTTAGAAGATAAAATGGAAGTATCGGCATTTGAAGTAAATAGAAAAGGTGTTAGTTATACAATTGATACTGTCAAATATTTTAAAGACAAATACAAAGAAGATGAGTTATTTTTAATTATTGGTTCTGATAATTTGGCAAAATTAAATAAATGAGCGAAAATAGATGAAATTACCAAAATGGCAAAAATAGTTGTTTTCAAAAGAAGTAATTCATTTTCAAAAATTAATTTAAAAAAATATGATTGTATGTTAGTTGATAATGAAATAACAGAAGAATCTAGTACTGGATTTTTATCTGGAAATTATAAATTTGCAGAATCTAAAGTTAAACATTATATTGGGGCTCATAAACTTTATTTTAATGATATTGCCAAAAGTACTTTGAGTGTGGAAAGATATAAACATTCTCTTTATGCAGCTAAGTTTGGAGTTGAACTTGCCAAACACCTTAAATTAGACGCTAAAAAGGCTTACTACGCTTGTTTATTGCATGATATAACAAAAGAGTGAGACGTCGATAAACAACGCACTTTTTTGAGATATTTTTTAGTTGATGAATCTAAGTTAGAAAATTATCAATTACATCAAGCAACGGGTTCCATATGATTAAAGAAATTTTTTGTGATTAGAGACAAGGAAATGACAGATGCAATAGCTAAACACACCTCATTATCATTAGAACTAACTGAGATGGATAAAGTTGTTTTTATGGCAGACAAATTATGTTTGGGAAGAAAATGAGATGGTATTCAAGAAATCCGTAAAATGTGTTTTGAAGATTTTGATCAAGCATTTTCATTAACTGTTAAAAAAACAAGTGAATTCATTAAAGATAAAGGTGTCTTTATCACTCCTGAACAAGAGGAGATTTATAATAAATGAAGCAAACTTGAGGATTAATAGTTGCTGATCCAAATGAAATTCATAATTCTCCATTGACTTTCTTGAAAGAAACTAAGTTAGGGCAAACATTGTTTTCTCATTATCTCTGAACAGATGTGGAAATAATTGTTGTTGAATCTGGAATTGGTATTGTCAATGCATCTATGATGACCCAAAAATTAATTGATATTTTTAAAGTTGATAAAATTTTAAATTATGGAGCAGTTGGAGCTACTCAAAAAGTAAAACTATTTGATGTTGTAATTCCTCATAAATTTTATTTTCATGATGTAGAAACTCCTTGATACCCACGAGGTCAAACTCCTGGAGAAAAAGAATATTACCTTAATTCATTTCAAGAAACAGATAAGATTAATATTGCTAGCGGCAATAGTTTTGTTCATAAAATAGACCACTTGAAAAATATTGTTGAAACATTAGATGTTGATTTATTTGATATGGAATCAAGTGCCATAGCTCAAGTATGTAGCAAAAATAAAACCCCTTTTTTCTCTGTCAAAGGGGTTAGTGATATTATTGATATTACTGATACCAAAGTGCAAGACATCAATAAAAATATTGCAATATCTTCTGAAAAATCATTCATAAAATTAATTAATTTATTTGATGAAATAAAAATTCATGATTAATAATCTAATTTATTTTTTAGAAATATTTTTTAATATTGTTTTTGTTTCAGTTCCTTTGATTAATTTTTTGATATTAGGAATATGAGATAAAAGTGTGATAATTCCTGCAATCAATAATGTTAAAAATGATAATCAATATAAGTCCGAAGAACCATTGACCCAAGTTCCATAAAGGAATGAATCATACCAACCATTAAACTGTGGAATAAATGTAAATGGTGCTATTAAGAATGGAGTTGTCATAGAAGCTAAAGAAACATATTTGGTGGTTAGAAAAATAATTAAGAATAAGACAAGACCAACTAAAGTCAACAATAATGATATAGAGCAAACAATACCAAGATTTGTCGCAGCACCCTTTCCGCCCTTAAACTTAAAGAAAATGGGAAATATATGACCAATAATAACAGAGATGGAAATTGCTTGCACAAATAAATTTTCAAAAAAATATGTGTGCTTTAATAAAATAACCCCAATAAAAGTAAATCAAAAAGATTTGGAAACGTCCAATAGAAAAATGAGCAATCCAAATTTTAAACCATAATTTCTTAAAGCATTAGTTGCTCCTGGATTACCAGAACCTACAGAAACAATGCTCTCTCTTTTTTTGTTATTTAAAGTTAATAAAATTGAAAAATTAATTGAACCAACCAAATAACCCAGAAGGGCTCAAATTATATTAGAAAGTATTGTATTTGTGATATCCATAATTATTTTAAATTCTCTGCTATTTTTTTAATATTGGCAGCAATTTCACTCCCGATTTCTTCATTCTTAAGAGCGTAATGTATTGTAGCTAATGCAAATCCCTTAATTGAACCTAAATCAAATCTTAAACCATCAAATTCATAAGCATATATTTTTTCTTCTTTCATATAGTCAGGAAAAACATCTATTAAATCAAATTCTTTTGAGATATCAATATTTTTCAAGCGCTCTTCCAAATGTTTTACAATTGAATAATTAAAGATGTATCTCCCTAAAACTGCTTTATTTGAAGGTGCATCTTTAATTTCAGGTTTTTCAATAGCTCCTTTTATTTCGAAAAATTTATTATTTTTTTCTGCATCATTTTTAGGGATTATTATTCCGTATTTATTTAAATCTTCTTTTGAGACAGTTTGAACACCCAAAATAGAAGAATTACATTCTTCATATTTGGTAATCAATTGTTTGATGGCAGGAACTTCTGATTGAATTAAATCATCTCCTAAAATTACCGCAAATGGTTCATCATTGAAAAATTTAGCACCTACCAAAATAGCATGACCCAAACCTAGTTGTTCATATTGGTAAACCACTCTAATAACGGCTTGTCTATTTGTTTTTTTAAGATTTTTCAAAAGTTCATTTTTATTTTTAGAATCTAGTTCATTTTCCAATGGAATATTTGGTTCAAAATACTGCATGATTTCTTGTTTTCTAGTAGAAATAACCAAGATAATTTCTTCGATTCCTGCGTCAATAGCTTCATCTACCAAAAGATCGATGGAAGGTCTATTTAAAATAGGGAGTAATTCTTTGGGAACAATTTTTGTCATAGGCAAAAATCTAGTTCCTCATCCAGCCGCTGGTATTATTAATTTTTTAATTTTTTTTGTAGATTTATTCATAAGTTTTTATATTATATTATATTTGCCTTACTATTTTAAATTTGATTAAATTATTTTTCAATCATTTGGATGACATCATCTCAATCATCTTCGGGAGAATCTCCTGAATATTGTTCATTATCATCATAATTTTCATTGTCAAATCATTGACCATTATCTCATTGACCAGTTTCTGATTGATCTCCGTATCATTTGTTGTCATCTCATTGGTTATCTTGTAGATTTTCATTTCATTGGCCATCTTGAGGGTTTTGAGGATTTTGATATCATTGACCATCTTGAGGATTTTGATATCATTGATCATTTTGCTGTTGATTATCGTTATTATTATTATTATTATTATTGCTGTTGTCATTAAATAAACTATCTGCTGGATTATTAAATATTTCATTAGTATACTCTTGATATTTGTTTTTATTTTCAATAGGTTTTTTTATTTCGTCTTGAATTGGTTTATGATCAAGTTTTTTTGAAGAACTAAAATTTCCCCCATTTCTTTTTCTAATAAAGAATGCTGTAGCTAATGCCACTACAATAATCACTATACTAATCGGAATAACTGTTGAGACAATTAAGATAGTATTTGAATGAGGGGCTTTTATATTGAATGAAAATGCTTTATCTCCCACAATTCCATTATAATTAATTTTAAAAGTAACCATATTTGGATTATTTATATCAATTTCTGTAAAAGTAATTTTGGAAATATCAATTCCATTAGGAGTTTTGATAGAAAGTTGAGTTAAAATTTCTGCCGTCATCGGATTCGTTTCTAATAATGTTTTAACGAAATCGGCATCCTCTTCTTTAAAAATATCAAAATTTTCAATAGAAATTGCATTTGCAATATCTTTATCTGTTGGAGTAGTATTGAAGAAAGTGTCTTTGCTGCTAGCAACTCCATTATAATTGATATCAAATTTTATTACAAACAAGTCGCTAGTATCAATGTTGGTAAATGAAATTTTATTTGGATTAACACCTTTTGGCAATGTGATAGATAGTTTGTCAAGTATTTTTGCTGTCATTGGATTTGTTTCTAATAAACTTTTGATGTAGTTAACATTTTCGCTTTTTAAAACATCAACATTTTCAATTATTATTGCATCAGCAACAACTTGTGTAGGTGTTACATTCAATAATTCATTAGTTGGTTTTGGTACATCATTATAATTGATTGTAAATATAACTTTTAAAGGATCTTCGATATTGATATTTGTAAATGATACTTTAGATAAATCAGCTCCTTCAGGAAAATCTATAGAAAGTTCCTCAAGTATTTCCTTGTTAGTTGGAGACTTATCTAATAATTTTTTAACATAATCACCATTTTCCAATCTTACAATATCTTTATTTTGAACACCTATAACATTTACTACTTCCAAGTCAGTTGCTGCGGTTCTCAAAAAATCATTGGTTTCTTTGGCAACCCCATTATAATTAATTGTAAAAGTAACTCTTAATGGATTGCTAATATCAATATTTGTAAATGAAAATTTTTCAGGCAATGAACCATCAGGTGTTGTGATAGAAAGTGTTTCTAATATTGCGGCAGTCATCGGTCTAGTTTCTAGAATGTTTTTAATAAACTCTACATTTTGACTAATTAAAATATTTTTATCAAGCACAATTGAAGAATTGGCGATATCTTGATTTAGTGGAGTTGAAATTAATAAGTCATTTGTTGTTTTAGCTACTCCATTATAAGTTATTGTAAAAGTTACTTGAAATAAATTGGTAATGACAATGTTTTCAAATGAAATTCTGAAAATTTCAGTACCCATAGGAACTTCTATTGAAAGTTGATTCAAAATATTTTGAGTTATTGGTTTTGTTTCCAACAAATCTCTAATTCTTTCAACTCCTAAATTTGATACTGCACTAGTATTTGTAACAATTATTGAATTTACAACATCTTGATCATTTGGTGTGGAGTTTAAGAAGTTGGTTGATGTTTTTGCCACCCCATTATAATTAATTGTAAAAGTAACTCTTAATGGATTGTTAATGTTGATATTTGTAAATGATATTTTAGATAAATCAACACCTTCGGGAAAGATTATTGAAAGTTTATGTAAATTTTGTAAGGTCATTGGATTTGTTTCTAACAATCCTTTGATATAAAGTGCATCTTGATTTTTTAGAATATTTGTATTGCTAACATTTATTTTATTTACAACTTCTTGGTCTGTTGGTGTTGTATTTAAAAAATCCAAAGATGTTTTAACAACTGAATTATAACTAATTACAAAAGTAACTTTAAATAAATTAGTTATATTAATTCTTGTAAAGGAAAGTTTTCTTATATCTGCACCTAAGGGAAATTTAATGCTAAGTTTATCAAGTACTTCTGTTGTCATCGGACTTGATTCCAACAAGTTTCTTATTTGAATACCATTGAAATCTTTTAGAGCATCAACATTAGCAATAACTATTGAATCAACAACTTCAGCATCACTAGCTTCAGCAATTAAAAAATCAGTAGTTGTTTTTGGAACCCTATTATAATTAATTGTAAAAACAATTCTTAAGGGGTTCTCAATATTAATATTTGAAAAAGTAACTAGAGATGGATCAACACCTTCTGCCAAATTTATTGAAAGACTATTTAGAATTTGTGTTGTCATCGGACTTGTTTCCAAAATATTTCTAATTTCGCTTATTTTTCTACTTTTCATAATTTCATTATTAGCAATTGTTATTGTATTAGATATTTCGGCATCGGTAGGTGTTGCATTTAAAAAATCTACAGTATCTTTAGGAGATCCATTATAATTAATTGTAAAAGTTATTTTAAAAGGATTAGTAATATCAATATTTGTAAAAGAAAACAATTCAGGAAGAGAACCTTCAGGAATCTTAATTGATAATTGAGTTAAAATTTCTTGTGTCATGGTTGGGGACTCAAGAATTGTTTTAATGAAATTAACGGTTTCTTGCTTAATAATATTTGAATTAGTTAATGTGGTTGCTAAGGCAACTTCTTTATCTGTTGGTGTAGCGTTTAAGATATCTGCTTCATGTTTGGATACTCTATTGTAATTAATTTTGAAGGAAATAGAATATAAATTTGATAAGTCAATATTTGTAAATGAGACTTTATTTGCTTGTCCACCCTCTGGTAAAAAAATTGAAAGTTGAGTTAAAATTTCTTGTGTAATTACAGGAGCTTCTAATAGATTTTTAATAAAGTTAATGTTTTTGTCTTTAAGAATATCAGGATTAATTACTGTTATTGATTCTACTATTTCTTTATCTGTTGGTTTAGCATTTAGAAAATCCGATGTTGACTTTGCCACTCCATTATAATTAATTGTAAAAGTTATTTTAAAAGGATTATTGATATCTATGTTAGTAAATGATACCTTTTGGGGCTCTGCTCCTTGAGGCAATTTTAAAGAAATACTATCCAAGATTTCTCTGGTCATTGGATTTGTTTCTAAAAGACTATTAATGTTATTAATATTTTGATCTTGTAAAATATTAACATTTTCAATTGTCATTCTTTCAACGGCTTGTTGATCTGTTAATGAAGCATTTAAAAAATCTAAAGATGTTTTAGAGGTTCCATTATAATTAATATTGAAAGTAATCATAAATGGATTATTAATGTTGATGTCAGAAAAAGAAACCAAAGATACATTAATTCCTTCAGGAATTTTTATTGAAAGTTGAGTTAAAATTTCTGTTGTCATCGGACTTGTTTCCAAAATTGTTCTTATTGAAACAACATCCAAGTGTTTTAAAATATTTGGATCAACAACTGACATTTCATTAACAATTTCTAAATCTGTTGCAGAAGCATTTAGAAAATTAGAAGTTTGTTTTTTAACACCATTATAATTAATTGTAAAAGAAACTCTTAATGGGTTATCGATGTTAATTTCAGTAAAAGAAACTTTAGTAGGATCAGCACCATCAGGTATTGTAATTGTTGTTTGACTCAAGATTGCTGATGTCATATTAGGAGTTTCTAATAACTCTTTAATAAAAATTTTATTTTTATCAATTAGTGCATCGGAATTTTCAATATATATAAAATTTGCTATGTCTTGATCTGTTGGTGTTGTATTCAAGAAATCAGGAGTACTTTTTGGAACTCCATTATAGTTTATGGTAAAAGTTATTTTATATAATTCATTTTTAATGTCTGTAAAAGAAACTTTGGCAGGATCGTTTTCTAACGGCATTGTAATAGAGAGTTGAGTTAATATCTCTTCAGTCATTACAATAGTTTCCAATAAGTCTCTTATTTGTCCAAAGTCTAAATCCTTTAAAGCATTTGGATTAGAAACTGAAATTTCTTCAGCATTTTTTAAATTTTTAAATTTTGTTTTATTTAATTTTTGCTCTTCATTTTTAATGTTATTTATATTATTTGGATTATGTGCAATAGTTACTAAAGGTAGTGCAATTATTGTAGAAATTGCAATAACTGATTTAAATATATTGGTTTTTTTCATATCAAAACTCCTTCGCTCGTATTAAAATACTTTATGTATAATAAAGTATATATAAATTTTTAAAATTTTGTATTTATTTACTTTAATTTTATTTACTAGCAAACCAGTTTTCAAAAAAAACATAAAATTTTTAGTTCGTTATAAACCGTCATCTTCTCAAGTGAATTGATAACCTAAAATTCTAACTGTATCACCCTTTTCAATTCCTTCTTTAATTAATGCTTTTCATAGTCCAATATCTTTAACTTTTTTATTAAATCTAATAATATTATCATGCGTGTTTAATGGAATTTTATTGTAAAGATTTTCAATCGTTGTTCCTTCAATCTCAAACATTCCTTCATATAATTTGGTAATTACAAAATCTTCTTCCATAGTTATGAAAAGTTCATCTTTTTGATCTTCTAAAACCACATTTTTGGCAGTTAAATATGTTTGAAACATTTCTTCTTTTAATTTATCTAAATTTTCTTTTTTAATTGCTGAAATTTTAACGATTGGTAGTTCAGGATATTTTTCAATAAATTTTTTATAATTTTTTTCAAAATTCGGTAAATCCATTTTATTAGCAATAATCAAAAAAGATTTTTCTAATAGTTTTAGGTTGTAAGAATTTAGTTCTTGAGATAGAACTTCAAATTCAACAATTGGATCTCTTTCTAAATCACCAAAATCTAAAATAAAAGCGATAACCTTACATCTTTCAATATGTTTTAAAAATCTAGTTCCTAATCCTTTTCCTAAAGAAGCTCCTTCAATCAATCCTGGTAAATCTGCAATAACAAATGAATTATCAAAATGTTTAACTAGACCCAATTGAGGAACAAGAGTAGTAAAGTGGTAGTCAGCAATTTTAGGTTTTGCATTTGATAAAATACCTAATAAAGTCGATTTCCCAACAGATGGTTTACCAACAAGCCCTATATCAGCCATAACTTTCAGTTCTAGTCTAACAATTTTAGTTTCTCCAAATGTTCCATTTTCAGATATTTTAGGTGCATTATTCTTGGAAGATTTAAAACGAGTGTTCCCGTGCCCTCCACGACCGCCTTTTGCAATTAAATATTTTTGATCATCAACAATATCATGTATTAGTTTTTCGCCTTCAAATACTAAGGTTCCAAAAGGTACTTTGACAATGACATCTTTACCTCTGGCTCCATACATATTTTTGGGTCCACCAGATTCACCTTCTTCACCACGAACATGTTTCATAATGTGCAGAGTTAATAATGTGTTCATTCCTGTGCAACCTTGAAAGTACACAGAACCTCCATCACCGCCATCACCACCATCTGGTCCACCAAATGCTACTCTAGCTTCACGACGAAAAGAAACAATACCATTGCCTCCTTTTCCAGCTATTACTTCTAATGTTGATTGATCAATAAATTTCATATAAATTAATTATAACTATTAATTGCTATTATTTTTCACATATGACTAATTCTTTTGCTGCTTCTTCTAGAAATTTAAGATTTCGCTCTATGAAATCATCATTTAAATCAATTGTTATTTCTTTATTTAAAATTCTTAATAGCCATAAAAAATTATAAGGATTAGAAATTCTATAAGTAATTATTTCTGATTCATTGTTATAAATTAAATATGCCCCCATATTTCATATATGGTTTAAATCTTTTACAAATTCACCTTTTTTGAAAATATTATGTTCTTCATTGAAGACAACTTGATTGCTCTCTATTTGATACATTAACATTGGCGTTGGGTTAATCGCTGGTTTATATTTATATTTCATTTTATTCTCTCATTCCTACTAATTTTTTAAGACTTTTAACTTCAGTTGATTTTAATTTACGATATTCTCCAACCATCATTTTTTCTACAGTTAAACCTGCAAATTCAATTCTTTTTAAATCAATAACTTCTCGTTCAACTAATTCAAAAATTTTTTTAATATGATGATAAGATCCTTCTCTTAGAGTTATTAAGTATGTTTTGCTTTCGATTAACTCAATAATTTGCTTTGATACTTTACCATTAACAATGACATTATCTCCATTTAGATATATTAGCTCATTTTTATCTAACTTAAAATCTAGTCGTGCACGATATCGTCTTACCACTTCAAAGCTAGGATGTGCTAATCTATTGGCTAGTTCTCCATTATTTGTCAAAAGCAAAACACCAGTTGTATTATAATCTAGTCTTCCTATAGGGTAGATGTAACTTTCTTCATCAATTAAGTCTGTAATAATAGTTCTGTTAAAATTATCTTTCAATGTGCAGATTGTTTTTTTGGGTTTATTAATAATGTAATATTTATGTTCTTGTTGTTGAGGTATTTCTTTACCATTAACCACAATTTTGTCTGATGATTTAGCTTTTTGTCCTAATGAAGCAACTATTCCATTAATACTAACTTTTTGTTTTTTAATTAACTCCTCAGCTTCGCGCCTTGATGCTACACCAGCTTGAGATATAATTTTTTGAATTCTTATTTCTTCCATATGCAACAAACAAACCACCTTACTTTAATAAATATATTCAAAGAAATTATAAAATCTCTTGTAATTTATTATTTTAACTCATTAACTGTATAATGAGTTAAAATTCTTTATAAATATTGTTCCAAATATTTTTCAATTGATGAATGTTGTGACTTTATTTCTGATTTTGATTTATCAGAAACAACAGAACCTTCTTTTAGAACAATTATTCTATCAGCTAAATAATCCACTTCGTTCATATCATGTGAAACAAGAACAATTGTCATATTATTTTCTTCTGCAAAAGTTTTGATAAATTTTTTAATGCTAGTTCTAATTTTTACATCTAATCCAGTTGATAATTCATCAAGAAATACTAGTTTTGGTTTATGAACAATACTTAATAATAAGTTTAATCTTTGTTGTTGACCCCCTGAAAGAGAACGAGCGCTTTTGTTGTAGAAAGATTCAATTCCAAATTCTTTTATTAATTTGTCTAAATTTTCATTATTTATTTCATTACCATAAGCGGCAATCATGAACAAGATAATGTCTTTACATTTAAGTCCGACAGGATATGATGAATCTTGAAACTGGATACCTAAAGATTCTTGGTAAGTTTTTTTAGATTCATAATTATATTTAAAATGACCAACATCAGGTTTATTTAACCCCATAATCATTTCTACAAAAACAGTTTTCCCAGCACCATTTCCGCCTAATATAGCAACATGTTCTCCTCTTTTAAAATTAATATTAATATTGTTGTTCGCAATTATTTTTTTAGTTTTTATACTATATTTACTTTGTTTAACAATAAAGCTTTTCGTAATGTCATAAGATTCAATGATGTATTGAGAATTTAAATCAGGTTTTGATATAGAATTTTTAATTCTTTTTTGTTTATTGTCAAAACTCATAAAGTTGGGGAAAATATTTCAATCCATTTTTTTTGAAGATCTAGTGCTTCAAGAAAATTTACCAATTGCAAAATAACTAAATAAAATAATAAAGAAATAAGGCATTACATGATTTAGTATTTTGTCAACTTTATTGAAGACAATTAATTCTCTATCGGTTCCAATTGTATTTCAAATAACATAATTTACATTAACATCTCAAATATTTGAATTTTCCATATTTGTTATATATTGACCAGTATTTGGCGATGGAATGAAACCATTAAAACTTTCAACCATTAAAGAAACAGGATACTTAAATGGTAATGCATAACCCATGTATTTAAGTGCATCAACTGAAGAAATCATTCCAACAGGAAGAACTGCTGGAGCAAGGTAAAATCCCATCATCATTAAAGTTATTCCCACACTTTGAATAAATAAGGTAGATGTTGCAATAGAAGCTATCAACAAACCAACAATCATTGTAAGTAAAATAAGTAAAAACATAGCATATATAAATGAAGCTCAATCAACATTGGCTAATGTTTCTAATCAACCTATTCCAACAATTTCTGTGATTTCATCAGGGGCAACAATAGAACCTGGTCAAATTTTTGATTCATATAAATTATCTTTAAAAACCAAAAATGAAAACAAAAAAATTACAACAATCGCCAAAATCATTATTAGAAAATTAAACAATAAAATAGTAATCAAAAATTTTGTAGGATTGATCGGAGTTGTTCCGATTCTTTTTAATAAAGAAGAATTTTTAAATTCAAAAATACTTTGAGGCATAAACACTAAACCTATAGTCAACACACTAATTGCAGCGCCTCCAGGGAAAAAGAATTCACTACCCAACATTGAACCTAGAAGAAGCAACATTATTAAAGGTAATCCAAAAGCAAAAATTGGACCTATCATACCTTTTCAAAAATATTTATTTACTAATTTAAAAACCACTAACATAATTAATAAAATTTTAACATAATTAAAAAAAAATCATTAATTATTTAATGATTTTTCAGTTCTTATAAATATTGTTCTAAATATTGTTCAATTGAAGAATAATTTGATTTTATTTCTGTTTTTAATTTGTCAGAAACTACAACACCTTGCTTTAAGACGATTATTCTATCAGCTAAATAATCGACTTCTTCCATATCATGAGAAATAATAACAATTGTCATATTATTTTCTTCTGCAAAATTTTTAATAAATTTTTTAATGCTGGTTCTAATTTTTATATCTAGTCCAGTTGATAATTCATCAAGAAATACTAATTTTGGTTTGTGGATAATACTTAATAATAAGTTTAATCTTTGTTGTTGACCTCCTGAAAGAGAACGAGCACTTTTATTGTAAAAAGCTTTAATACCAAACTCTACTATCAATTTTTCAAGATCTTCAGATTTCATCTTGATATTATAAGCATCTATCATGAATAAGACAATATCTTTACATTTAAGTCCAACAGGATATGATGAATCCTGGAATTGGATACCTAAAGATTCTTGGTAAGTTTTTTTAGTTTCATAATTATATTTAAAATATCCATCATCAGGTTTATTTAATCCCATAATCATTTCCACAAAAACAGTTTTCCCAGCACCATTACTTCCTAGCAAGGCTACCGATTGACCTCTTTTGAAATTAATACTAATATCGTTATTGGCAATAAAATCCTTGCGTTTAACACTAAATTTTTTCGTGATGTTATGAGTTTCAATAATATAATCTGAGTTTAAATTTGGCTGAATCTTTTCATTTTTAATTGCTTGTTTATTTTTGTTGAATGTTGTAATAAAACTTGGCAAGAAATTTCAATTCATTTTATTTGACGACCTAGTACTTCAAGAAAATTTACCAATTGCAAAGTATCCAAATAAAATGATAAAGAAATAAGGCATTGCTTGATTTAGAATTTTATCAATTTTTTTGAATACAACTAATTCACCATCTGAATTTCCACTTAAACCTCCAAATGTATTAAAAATTGTATATTCTGTATTTATATCTCAAATATTCGAATGATTAGTATTCATTATAAAGTGTTCAGTTTGTGAAGCTGGATCAAAACCATTAAAACTTTCAATCATTAATGAAATTGGATATTTAAAAGGTAATATATAGCCAGAATATTTTATTGCATCAACTGATGCCACCATTCCTACAGGTAAAACGGCTGGAGCAATAAAGAATGCAAGCATCATTAAAGTTATCCCTACACCTTGAATAAATAGAGTAGATGTTGCAACAGAAGCTATCAACAACCCAATAATCATTGTAAGTAAAATTAATAAAAGTGTAGAATATAGGAAAGAACCTCAATGAACACTTTTAAGAGTATCAACTCAACCTATTCCAACATAAGGAGATCCATCGGCAGGAGGGAAAATTTTTGATTCATATAAATTATCTTTGAAAACCAAAAATGAAAATATAAACATGAATATAATTGAAGAGGCCATTATCAATAAATTAAAGAGTACAATTACTATCAAAAACTTTGAAGGATTAATCGGAGTTGTTCCAATTCTTTTTAATAAAGAAGAATTTTTAAATTCAAAAATACTTTGAGGCATAAACACTAAACCTATAGTCAATACACTAATCGCTACTCCACCAGGGAAAAAGAATTCACTACCTAAAGTTAAACCTAAAAACAATAACATTAATAACGGAAGAACATAAGAAAAAAGAGGTCCAATTAAACCTTTTCAAAAATATTTATTTACTAACTTAAAAACTACTCACATATATGTAAAGTTAATAATATCACATTTTATTAATTTTTATATAAAATTTAAATATAAATATTTCAAGCGTTTTGTAGAATAATTGTTTATAATACTATTACGAATTAAATATTTAAAATATATTTAATTATAAGGATAATTTATGAATAAAAATGTTAACCGCATTTTATTTTCAATGTTATCACTATCAAGTTTGGGATCTATGTTGATTATGACATTAAATTCTAACAATGCTGAGATCAAAAATCAGGTAATTTTAAAAAATCAACCAAACCTTTATAGTGATAATTTTGTTGATGAATATGCAAACAAAAAAATATTAACATCAGAAATGGTGAAAAAAATGAATTGAGACAATAAATCTTCGATTATGTTAAATGATTGGAAAGAAACTCTACCTGAGGTTGTTGAAATTGGATATAAAGCTTTTGCTAATAACGAAAATTTAATATCTATTGAAATTCCTAATAGTGTATTGATCATTAAGGAATTAGCATTTGCAAAAACAACAAAACTAACTTCAATAAAATTTGAGGACAATATTTCTTTAAAGTCAATAGGTGATTCAGCGTTTGAGTCTTCATCTATAACAAAATTAAGTATTCCTAATTCAGTAAATATTATTGGGCATTCAGTATTTAAGAATTGTTTAATGCTATCCGAGATATCGAGTTCCAATAACTTAACTTCCATAGGACGTGATGCATTTTTTGGTTTGATGAATTTAAAAAATCTAAACTTGCCAAATATTTTCAAAGAAAATTATCAAGATTTTGGTTTGAAGGAAGAACAATTTACCAAAATTAATTGACTTTTGCAAAAAACAAACCTAAAACAACACAACATTATAGTTAATAATTCTAAGAAAATATTACCAAGTTTGTATAGTGATGAGAAGATAAAAAATCTTATTTTTAACGAATTGTTGGAATACACACCTGTAAATTTTGATTTATCAAATATTAATCTATCATTTATCAGTAGAGATAATTTAAACGGAGTTATAACTGTCGATGTAGTTTTAAATAAATATTTTGATCAAAATGGGATAGAATCTTTGGAAAATAGCAAACCCTCTTCAATAAAGTTGAGTGGTTTTAAAAAAATTAATTCAAATATTTTGGATTCAAAAGTTTTTTCATTGAATAATGTTGAACACATTAAGCCACAAGATTATAGTGATGAGCAAGTTTTATCATTTCTAAAATCTAAAATTGGTGATGTTCCAGAAAATTTTGAGTTAAAATTTATTAGTTGTTCATGAGATGTAAATGAAGATTTAGGTCAAGTTAGTTTTCTTTTAAATATGATAAATTTTTATGATAAAAAAGGGAATATTCAAAACACAATAAGTGAACCCGTCAAAATTATATTAGAAGGATTTAAAACCAAAAAACTGAACTTAATTGACATTCACCCAAATGATAAATTTGGTTTATCTCAGTTTTCTAAAACTACTTGAGTAGTTTTGGGATTACTATTTACACAATTTATAATTCTAGGATCATTAAATATTTTTTGAATTAAAAAAATAAGAAATACAAAATAATTGGTGATTTACATTTGGAGGAGAATGAGGGATTTGAACCCTCGGATGTTTTAACACATCGTTAGTTTTCGAGACTAATTGTTTTAACCGGACTCACACAATTCTCCGTTTTTTAGAAATAAAATAAATCTGTTTTTTCAATATTTAAAACATTAACGAGCCATAAATATAATTATATATAGAAATATATTTTTAATCAAAAATTATTATCAAATCAAAATTTACTATATAATTTTAAATTAATATGCTAAAGAATAAAACAACATTGCAAAAGTATTTAATTTATAATAGAATATCAGGTTCTTATAATTTACTAAACTGAATATTAACCACAACATTAACAACTCTTTTATTAGTCCAAAACTCTTCTGCGGAATTGACAGATTTATTAATGAAAATATCTATTGGTGTTTTTTGATTTATCGCTCTTATTTCATCAATTCTCTTTATCTTTAAATCTTTTAGCATTTCTAAAAAATATAAAAATGCCAAGAATATTATTTCATTTTCAGTATTATCTTTTTTTATACCCTTTATTTTTAACTTTTTAATTAGAAAAAGATTAAAACCTTTTAAATAATTTTTTTAACATCATTAATTAGGATACAAAACTCAACGATAATTGTTGAGTTTTATACTATTTCAAAAAACAATTTTATTGATTATTTAGTTAATGATATTTCAAATACATCTCTAGTAATAATTTTATTTGGTAATTTAGGTCTAATAATGAATCTATTTCCATTGAATGCATGATGACCAATATTATTTACAGAAATTCCGAATTGAACATCTTCTAAGTCATTTTGGAAAAATGCTGAATCACCAATATTAATAACTGAATTAGGAATCACTAATTTTCTTAATCTATTGTATCCAAAGGCCAATTCACCAATATCAACTAACGAAGCTGGTAGCTCTAATTCATACAAGTTACTATTACTAAAAGCATATTTTTCAATAACTACAACAGAATTAGGAATTACCACACCTCCATTTAATCTTGTTGATTCAAAAGCCCCTTTTTTAATAACGATAACGGAATCTGGAATTTCTATTCTAGTGAATTCAGTAATTTTATAAAAAGCATATTCACCAATTGAGGTGTATCCTTCTAAATCAGATGCTTGAAGTATTGTTTTATTTTTTCAAATAGTTTCTAAATTCTCCTCCACTATATCTCTAGTTAATTCTCCTCTAGATCATTTTGGATTTTCTGATGTAATGGTATTTAAGGAACTAGATTTTAGTGTTCTAAAAGTAAAGCCTGATTTTGCTTTTAATGTAAATTTATTATTCATTGTATCAATAATCATTGAATTTAAATTATCAATATTGATTCCACTAAAAACTTGATTTAGAATATTTATTTGAACATTTTTATTTTGGTTAGTTTTATATTCATTCAAAAGACTATTGAATTGATTTATTCAAATTGCAGGTTTGGGATGAACATCCATTTTTATGATGCTGCCCTCCATCTCTTTGAATCCACTAATAATAAATTCCATCATTTTAGGGATTTTTTTACTTTTGTCTTTTATAAAAATATTAATTTTTATATTTTTCTCTTGTGTAGAATCAACAAATGCTTCGATATTTTCAATACTTAAATCATTTCCTAAATTCGGTATATCATAATACTTTGCCAATTCTTTTTTCTTTACATCAAGATTTCTTCCACAATTAATTGCTGATTTAACATAAATCGCCTCAACAGAGCCATCTTTTGTGACGCTATTTTGAAATTTTACTGAAATTGTTTGGCTTTTTTTGGTGGTTACTGGATCATTTGAACATGAAACAACACCTATTGCAGGAATTAATGACAATGTAACTGCACTAACTCCTAATAATTTCTTTTTCATATTTTATTTATTTCCTTCTTTTTAAGTTAACTTTTCCGGATTCATTATTTTATATTTATATTTTATAAAAATGAATCCTTAGAAATTATAAACCTAAAAATTAAAATATATATGACATTTGGAAAAAAGCAATAAAAAACCCCTAAGAGTTTCTTATTTTCGTATTTTATTTACTTTTTAATTAAAATTAATCTAGTGTAACTTTTGCTCCAACAGCTTCTAATTTAGCTTTTATTTCATTAGCTTCATCTGTTTTTACATTTTCTTTAACTGCAACTGGTGCTGATTCAACAAGTTTTTTTGCTTCCATTAGTCCTAGACCTGTAAGATCTTTAACTATTTTAATACATTGTACTTTGTTTCCTCCATCTGAATGTAACATAATTTTGAATTCTGTTTTAACTTCAGCAACTTCTACTGGCCCTGCCGCTACTGCTACTGCAGAAGGGTCAATACCATAAGTTTCTTTCATTGCTTCCACTAATTCCATTACTTCTTTAATTGTCATTGTGTTTAAGCTTTCAATAAAGCTTTCTTTTGTTAATTTTGCCATTTTTTTCTCCTAATTTTTCTTTTTTTTATTCTTTAATGTGATTTTCATCAACTAACATTTTAAGTCCTACAGCCACTTGTCTGATTGCACCTTGTAATGAACCAGCCAAAATTGTCAATGCTTCTTCATATGAAGGAAGTGAAGCTATTTCCATAACTTTATCACGATCAATTACTTCATCTTCAAATATACCTGCTACTAATTCTAATTTTTTATTTTTCTTTGCAAAGTTTGCAAGAACTTTTGCTGCCGATAATGAATCAGAGTTTGCAAATGCAAACAAATTAGCTCCTACAAGATATTGAGATAAATCTTTATGCTTGCAATCTTCAATAGCTTTGATAACAAGTCTATTTTTGTAAACTTTAAGTTCTACATCTTCGGCTTTTGCTAAAGTTCTTAACTCTTGAAATTGCTTAACTGTAATTCCTTCATAATTTGCAACTATTACTGATTCAGCTTTTTCAAGTTTTGAAGAGATTTCAACAACAACAGCTTTTTTATTATCTTTTAAAACACCCATAATGCTCCTCTCTAAAATTTTATTTATACAATACTTAGACCTTATCTTTTAATTCATAAAGTTATACACTAGGTAACAAATTAAGTTTTCACAGTTACTTTCTTGATGTATTGTAAAAGAATTATAACAAATTTTATTGAATATAATCCTTTTTTGAGAATAAAATAATTGATTCAAATGGTGAAAGCATATTGATTTTATGATTATAACTTTTTTTAGAATAATTCGATAAAACAACCGCTAATTTATCACTAATGTTGACTTTTTTTCAATTTTCAGAAACATTTATAAAAATGAATAACTTTTCTTCACCAAAAACATGAGTGTATTTAATAATGCCTTTTGACATATATTTAATTTTTGTTTCAGTTTTAGAACTGTTGAAAAAATGTTTATAAATTGGATTTTTAATAAATTCTATAAATTTTTTTAAATAGACTAGTGATGAATCAGGATTGTGATATTGATTAGCAACATTTATTTCTTTATATGTCGAAGATAATTGTCTAATGGTTATGTCACTGGTAGAAAATCCGCCATTTTTAGTTTTATCTCACTGAAATAAAGATTGCGTATTTATTGGAGATAAATATTGCTGAGCATAATAAAAATCTTTTTGTTTTTGGCCTTGAGATTGCATTAATCTTCTTCTTTCAATTGCATAAATATCATTAAAATCAGAGTTGTTTTTAATATTAATTTTTAGCATCCCTAGTTCATCTCCGTAATAAATTAATGATGATGATGAGCTTGCTAAAGAAATGCTCATCAAAGCTTTTGAAGCCAAAGAATTTGAAGAGATTTCATTTCCCCATCTTGAATTTATTCTTCCTGTAAGAGATGATCCTAATGACATAACAACATTTTCTTTTAAAATATCACCTTTTGAACTTTGTTTTATTTTTTTAAATAATTTGCTAGGTTTAAATTTTTCTATTTTATCATTTAAGTACTTTGGGTGAGTTCCTATCAAAGAATATGATGTGTCAATAAATAAATCTCCGGAACGATTATTTGGATCTAAAATATTTTTGATATTAATTGGTGATAATGAAGCTGATTTTATAATCACTGATATAGAAGGATCAATGTCTTTGGTGATTTTATACAATTGTTGCAATTGTTCTTCAGTAACATTACTAAATATTTCATTTTTATTAAATAATTTTTCAAAATTAACAAATACAAAATTGGTAACATCATATGATAATCAAAACTTAATGATTTTAGAAAAGGCTTCTAAAGTAGCTCGCGAATTTCAGTTTTCTGATTGGTTTTCTGATTGGTTTTTATCTAGAAAAAAAGCCTTGGTAGATTCTTTAAATTCATCTTGATTAATTGTTCCATCCACCGAAAATAGCAATGATTTTTTAATGTCTTTAATATTTATTTCAACAGCAAAATCAATATTTTTACTTTGAAAATTTGAAATCATATTTTTTAATTCGGTCATACTGCCATATTTATTTTTTAAATTAACAAATGAATTAAAAAGAAGTGTGTTGTAGTTATTGAATATATCTGGAATTATGACACAATCAATACCAATAAAGGAAAAGTATTTCATTTTTTTGGAAACGCCTTCAAAATCTCCAAAACCATCACCGTTATTATCATAAAAAAATAATGGATTAAGTTCATAAAATATTCTCTTTGTATTTTGATTTTTCAACATTTAAAAATTATACAAAATTAACGTATGATTTCTAAAAGAAGTTTCTCAAATCCAATCACTTCATCGATTTCTCCGCTTTTAATTTTATAATCTAATTCAGACAGCATTTCAATTAATGTTTTAATTCTTTTGAAACCAAGATTTCTTAATAATTCATCAGCTTTTTTTACTCTAAATATATGAATCTTCATTTCTTCAGCAATCTCTTCAATTCTTTTTCGCATAGATTTATAAGATTGTATTGTGCTACAAAGAATTAATGCATTAGATAATTGAGAAATCAAATTAATAATGGCTTCTCCGTTTTCAACTCTTTCTTTATAACTTCTAAATAATCCTACAACATCATTTTCTTGAAATGAGTTAATAAATTCAAAAATATTGCTTGAGTTATATTTCGAGATAGAAGTATATATCATTTCTTTTGTAATTACCTTATCTTCAAGTAATAATTTATCAATTTCTCGAATTATGATATTTAAATCATTAGGTAATTTTGTGGAAAGAAGAATTGAATCTATATTGGAGATAGAAGCACCCTTAGAACTGATTATTTCTCTAATAACACCCGCTAATTGTAATTGAGTGTATTTTTTAACTTCTGTTATTTCAGCTTCTTTTAATAAATACTTAAATAAAGGAGTTTGACTCTTAGGTTTAGCTTCCGAGTATGAAAATATCAAAATAATATTTTCATTTTTGTTTTTAATTGCATTAATCATTTCTTGATCGTGTGTGGCAGTAGATTTTGATAATAAATAAAAATCTTTAAAGATAATTATTTTTTTGTCATCAAAAATAGAAAAAGTATTTATTTCATTTATTGCTTCATATATTGTGGAATTTGCATCAAAAAAAATAGATTTTGCATCTTGATTTTTCTTTAATATCTTTTTAATTTGTTTATCAATTAAAAATAATTCTTCTCCATAAATAAAATACATATTTTAATTATAAAGAGTTGTTGACAATTTATTTAAATTTAATCTAAATAATAAAAAATAAAACAATATTTGTAGCAAATTATTTTTTTTGATATTTAAATTGTAATTATTGTGGAATATATTTGTGGAAAGGAGGTGTGTTAATGAAAAATGAAGGATTTATAAAAATAAGTGATAATAAAGCTTCACAAATTTACGGCGGTAGTTCTTTAATGTTTTTGGGCGCTTTATTGCCAATAGTTCTCCCAGCAGTAACATCTTTAGTTTCATCATTTAAGTTATTATTTAGCGATAAGGGTGAAGTTAAATCAAAAGATGGTACAACGGCAAAATGAGAAAAATATGAAGAAAAATCAAGTGCATTAACAAAATTACACTTTATAGATTAGTTAAATTATTTTAAAAGAATAAACAATAGATGAAAAACTTCTATTGTTGTTTATTCTATAAAATCTGTAATTTCTTTAAGATATTTTTCTGGTTGTTCTTGGAATGGTATATGTGCAGATTTTTTGAATATCGAAACTTGAATAAATGGTTTATTTGTTTTTTTTATGGCTCTAATTGCAAATTTATAATTAATGGTTTTATCGAATTCTCCCACTATTAATAAAGTAGGTAATTTCAGCGCTTTTTCTGCCTTAAAACATCTTTTTAAATTTTTAAAACTATATAACTTTCTTTTTAGTTTTCTAAAAAAATTAATGTGTTTTACTTGATACTCATGCTCTTTACTAATATAATTCTCCACATTTAAATTTAGTGTTTTAGTCAAATCTTTGTACAAAACATTATTTAATGCCAATGTCTTATTAAAGCTTTTTGGAGTGAATAAGAAAAACATCTTCAATGCATAAGGAGTAATTGAAGAATTCATTGGCGTAACCAAAATTAATTTTTCAATTTTATTTGAAATTGAATTACTAACTCTCATCGCCAAACTACCACCCATAGAGTGTCCGATTAAAATAATATTATCCAGTTTCAATTCAGTAATCATGGCAATACAATAATCAACAAAATCATCCAAATAAAAGTTTTTATTTTGATTAATTTCAGTATATCCATGACCTGGAAGTTCTAGGGTGTAATATTCATATTCATCAAATTTCTCACCTATTTCATCGTGATAATCACTATTTGTAGCAAATCCATGAATAAAAACTATTGTTCCTTTTGAATTATTTTTAGAAGGTTTAAATTTATATGAACCAACTTTATTTTTAAATACTTCCATAATTTATTTTTCAATATTTTCTAAATTTTCTAATTTGTCTTTTTTAATTCTTTTTTTAATTAAATGTATTTGTTGTTCTGTTGTTTGAGAAGCATCAACAACAATGTGGTTAATTCCATAAACTCGGCATATATCCAATAAATACTTTAAATATATATTATGAATTGATTTGAAGTAAGATTCATTCTTAGAAAAATTATCAACTTCTGATTTTCTTCCTCTTCTAAAAATTCTATCTTTAAATTCTTCTCATTTTAAATCCAATATTATATATAATTTCGGAACACCAACAGAATATATCAATTCTTTTACTTTATCGTGTCACATACTATCATAAAATCCAAATAAAATAGGATCTGCTGTCATATTTTGATGTGCAAATAATCTATCTTCAAAAATAGTTCTATCAAAGATGGTTAAATTATTTTCGGTAATTCCATTTCTATAATTATCAAATCTAGAACAAAAGAAATAAACTTGAAAAGCTATTGCTGAAGTTTTATCTCCTTCATATAATTTTTCTAATAACAAATTTTGTAATTTATCGTCTTCATTAAGTTCAAATACAGAATCTGCTTCAAGCTCTTTTGCTAAAGCCCTTGTTAAGGTTGATTTTCCTGCTCCTATCATTCCACCAATAGCATAACTATTAGAAACCCTTATTTTTTGAAATTTATTTTCTAACATCATTCACTCCGATCTCATTTTGGTTGTTAATTATTAAATTATAGAGATAAAAATTCCATTTTATTAAAACTTTTACATTATAATATTTTAATATGTCTATTTCAATAACTACATCAAATGAACTTTTCAACAATAAAGAAAACTTAATCATTGTTTTTAGTTCTTTTTCTCAAAAAATAAAATCAATAAAAAGAGATAATTATATATTTATTTATGGAGATAATAAATTAGTGGGAATTAATGTTTTTGATTATAAAAATGATTTCATCGATATTAAAGAAGGTTATCATAATTTTTCAAATATAAATTTTGATAAAATTGTAAAAAAATTCCCTAAAGAAATGAAAGATTTTAAGAATGATAGTTTTTTTAAGATAGGATTAATATCCAAAATTGAAAAACATCCAAAAAGTGAAAAATTAAAAATTTTATCAGTTGACATAAATAAAAATATTTTCCAAATAGTGACCAATGTAGATGGTTTGATAGTAGGCAATAAGCATTTATTTGCAATGGAAAAAGCATTTTTAGCATCAGGGATTGTTATAGAAAAATCAAAAGTTATGGGAATTGAATCACAAGGAATGATATGTTCTTATAAATCAATTGGAATTGAAAAAGATGGAATAATATTAATTAAAAAAAATGAGGAACTAGAAGAATTTAATTTTTAATCTAGTAATTGAAAAAGGGAAATAATGAAACAAATAGAACAATTAATACTTGATTTAAAATCTAGAAATATAATAAACAACATTAGTAATGAAGATAAAATAAAAAATCTGCAAAATGGTGATGGAATATACATTGGATTTGATCCAACAGCAACTTCTTTACATTTAGGAAATTATATTCCGATTACAATATTAAAAAGATTTCAAAACGCTGGTTTAAAATCTTTTGCAATCATCGGTGGTGCAACAGGAATGATAGGCGATCCTTCATTTAAAGATAGTGAAAGAATTTTATTAGATAATTCAACAGTTGTCAACAATAAATTAGCAATAAAGAAACAATTAGAATCATTTGGACTTGAAGTTCTTGATAATTTTGACTTTTATAAAGATGTCTCTTTTTTAGATTTTCTAAGAGATGTGGGGAAAAATATAACAATTAATTACATGATGGCCAAAGAATCAGTAAGTGCTAGAATTGAAAGTGGTTTATCATTTACAGAATTTTCTTATCAATTAATTCAAGGAAATGATTTTAAAGTATTGTATGAAAAAAATAACGTTAAAATTCAAGCTGGTGGTAGTGATCAATGAGGAAACATAACAACAGGATTAGAGTTGATCAGAAAATCATTTGGTGAAAATAACGCTTTAGGAATCACGATTAATTTATTAACTGATTCAAATGGAAATAAATTCGGAAAATCAGTAGGACAACCTATTTGATTGGATAAATCAAAAACATCATCTTTTTCAATGTATCAATATTTATTAAATCAAAGTGATAATGATGTTGAAAAATTGTTAAAGTGATATTCTTACTTTAGCATGGATGAAATCGAAACAATAATCAAAAACCATGATGAGAATAAGAGTCAAAAAAATGCTCAAAAAATACTAGCATTTGAAATCACTAAAGATATAAGGGGAGAAGAAGAAGCTATAAAGGCTAAACGAATTACCACAATTCTTTTTGATTCTAAAGAAAAAATCACAACATTGACAATAAAAGATATTGAAGAGATTAAAAATGACATTCCTTTTTATGATAACCAAGGTCAAAACATCAAAATAATAGACTTACTAGTAAATGCTAAAATTGCAGTTTCCAAAAGAGAAGCCAGGGAATTTCTTTTGTCAAAAACAATATCAATAGATGGACTTGTAGTCACAAATGAAAATGAAGAAATAGTTGCTTCAAATTTTAACAAAAAATATTTATTTATTAAAAAAGGTAAGCGAACACACTTTTTAATTAAGTATTAGTTTTTTAAACAAAAAAAAATCTCTTTTTATGAGATTTCCTTATAACCAATTAGAATTTCTAAATTTCCCTTTATTATTCCTTCATTTTTATGAGTAATAATAAAAGCATCGCCTTTTTGAATTTCTTCACCATTAATCTCGCCATGACCTTCTATAACCACACACTCTAATCAATATGCATTAGGAATATAAATATTTTTTTCTTTTGTAATAGTTTCTTTTCTTAACTTAAATATTTCAGAGTCTATAATAATTCCATCTTGAGAAGGAACAACCTTTAAATCATCATTTATTTTAATAGATTTCAATGAATCTTTAATATGTAATTCTCTAGGTTTTCCATCAGTTTCTAATCTATTATAATCAAACAATCTAAATGTTAAATCAGATGATTGTTGTATTTCATAAGTCAAAATTCCTTTTGTAATTGCATGAATAGTTCCTGAAGGAACATATATAACGTCTCCTTTTTGAACTTTTTCATATTTTAGGAATTTATCTCAAGAACCATCCAAAATATATTGTTTTATTTTTTCAATATCTTTTTCTTTTGAACCATAAATAATTTTTGCATCTTTAGGACAATCAAGAATATATCAACATTCTGTTTTACCTAATTTTTTGAATTTTTTATTTGCATAATCATTATCAGGATGAACTTGAACACTCAAATCATCGTTTGCATCTATTATTTTTGTTAATATTGGGTATGATCCCTTAAAATTACCAAACAAATCTTTATTGTTTTTGAAAACTCCACTTAACAATTCACCTTCAAAAAACCCAGATCTTACAATAGATTCTTTTCCTTCAAGAGCACTTATCATTAAAGCTTCACCAATTTTATCGTTACCAATATAACCGAATTCCTTCAATCTATCTCCGCCTCATATTTTATAATCAAAATATGGACTTAAAAAAATTATTTCTTTTTTCAATTTAGTTTCTCCCAAAATTTAAATTTTTATTTATTTTATAATTGTAAACATATGAATAATAAGTATTTTTATTATTAATTTGTTCTATTTTTGTTTTTTTACCAAGAGTTGAAGTCACTTTATTTCTAAAATTATTTCATTTATTATTAAACTCTTTTTTTCCTTCTTTAGTAGATAAATTAATTCCAAAAACAAATATTACTGAATGAAGAATTGATCCTGCAATAATAGTTAAAAAGAATCATAATATTGAAATGTATTGCATCCCATTACCTGAACCTCCAAAAGCAGAAGGAATTGTTTGACCTAGTTTACCTAATTCTGTTATTGGAGCACTCACACCACCAACAATCGCAGTAATAGGTCCACCTCACATTCCTACATAACCACCAACAAAGAATAAGAAAGATAATCCACCAGCTAAACCAGATGCAATTACATTTGCAACTAAAACTTGTTTTGGACGATTAACAGCAAAAGGTATTGCGCCCTCAGAAATACCAAAGAAACCTAGACCCAAAGCGGAAATTCCTTCAGCTCTTTCTTTTTCAGTGAATTTTTTTCTTCCTCATATTGTTGCTAAACCACAACCAATAGGAGCAACAGGAATAGCTGCAGCAACAGAACCCATCAATCTTGGATCAACCACAATTAAAGCTGTTGCACAAGTTCCGGCTATTTTATTTATAGGACCTCCCATATCAAAACCGATCATGCATCCCAATAAGAATCCGATTAAAAAGTTAACTCCATTTATTTTTGCAGCCTCCGAAAGACCAAACACAATAGAGTTCATAATAAATCCTAAAGGTCCTGACAAAAGTAAAATAAATGGAAATGTTAGTACAGAAGTTGCAACAACTGGTATAAAAATTATCGAAATTATAGGTGTTACTAATTTATGTGTTTTTCAAGTTAAAATTCATTTAACTAAATAACCAGCACTAAATCCCATAATGATAGCTGCAAATAACGACAAACCAACATTTGAAATTCCAGATGTAGCAGCTTCGGGGAAAAAGTAGTCAATTTGTGGAATTGGATTTTTAATTCCAGGAACATTTCATCAAAATGTAAAACTAGTATTTGCTGCAGCGAAAGTGGAAATGAAACCAGGGGCAAAACCCGCCCTTCCGGTAATGGATTCAGCGATAAAAGCTCCCATCATTGCAATAAATACGGTGAATCCGATTTCTGAAATCCCCTTGAAGATAACATAAATAGGATCATCTGCCAAAGAAGGAATAGCTCCCAAAGAATTTATTATGGCTCATACGATTCCAGAAAAAACAATGAAAGGAATCATTCTGGAAACACCAGATAATAAATGTCCCATGAATATTTTGGTTTTTGATTGTTGAAAACTATTTGATGATTTTGTAGTATTTGAACTTCCTACATTTCCATGAATTGGTTGATTAAAAGATTCAGCTATACACTCTTTTGGTTTACTAATTGCATCGTTTGTATTAACTTTTAGGAGTTTTTTACCTTGGAATCTATCTAAATCTATATATATGTCAGCTGCAATAATTATTGTTTCAGCTTGCTCAATCTCTTCATCAGATAATTTTGATTCAACACCTTTTTGACCCTGAGTTTCAATTTTTATTTTATATCCTAAATCGATTCCTGCATTTTCAAGAGATTCTTTTGCCATAAAAGTATGAGCAACCCCTGTTGCACAAGCAGAAACACCAACTATAAGTCCATTAGTTCCTGATTGCTCAACCACTTCTTTTTTCTCATACATTTTTTCATTTAAATATTCAAAAATTTCTGACTCTGTTTTCAAAGTATGCATATTTTTTCTAAATTCTGAATCCAATAATAAAGTTGCTACTTTTGATAATGTATCCATATGCAATGTTGATGATTGATTTTCAGGTATTAGCAAAGCAATCATAACTCTAATGGGTTTACCATCCATAGAATCTCATTTTACATCAATCGAAGAACGAACAACTATTATTGCAGGTTTCTTGATTTCTTTTATTCTTGCATGAGGAATTGCAAAACCATCTTCAAAACCTGTTGTTGATTCATTTTCTCTTTTAATAAAAGCATCAATTAATTTTGTTTTATTGGTTTTAGAAATTATATTTAAAGAAATAGCTTGATTTGATATGAAATCAAAAATATCATCTCTAGCTTTTAATTCTTTTGTTAAAAATACGTTTTTTTGCTCTAACATAGTCTAAATTATACCATAACTATAAAATAAATTATTTAATAAAATTTATAAATTTTCTCCATGTTTTTTAAAACAATAATTATATATTGTTACAATAGAAAATATTGACATCTGAACCACCTTCAAAATTGATGTACCACAATAGTTTATTGTTTGCAAATATCTCTAAAATATAATATTAGGAGATTGTTATAGATATTAATATATTTCTTCTCAGTTCATTTTTGTCAATTTCTAATAAATAATTAGGAAATACAATGAATATTTTTTCTTTGATCAAAAATTTAAATGCTTTTAATATTGTCAATATTGCAAAATATAAAATATTCCTAATTCCATTATTTCAACAGAATCAGGAATATTTAATTTGTTATAAATCTTGTAAATATACTCATACTAGAGTTTAAGCAATTATAAAATCAATTTACAACTATATCATATTAAAAAATAATGTGTGGTTGATTAATTAATTAACTTATTTAGAAGTTAAAACTAAAGTATAGCTATTTGGAGTTGTTATATCGTTAACTCTCTTAACCATCAATTCATTCATAACTTGTTGATCTGTTAAGTTATTGAAATTAAAGACTTTTTTAATCAATGGTAAATTAGCTGTATCAATTACTTGATCGGTTATAGCAATACTTAACATATCTGCTTGAGTAATTGTAATATTTGCATTCTCTTTAGCTGTTACTAGTAAGTTAGTAACAGGAGCTGGTACATTTACTGGATTAGAAGCTAATGGACCTGGTTCACCGCTAATAGTATAATTTGCATTAGCAATTAAAACTAAAGTTTGACTTGTTGGATCTGATGGATCAATAACTCTTTTAACTTTTAGTCCAGCAATAATTTGTTCATCTGTTGTAGAAGAGTCAATATCAAATAGTTTTTTAATTAATATTAAATTAGTTGTATCAATAAGTGCATCTTCTGTAGCAAAGGTTAACATTTCTTCTGAAGTAAGTGTAATATCTGCACTATCTTTAGCTGTTACTAGTAAGTTAGTAACAGGAGCTGGTACATTTACTGGATTAGAAGCTAATGGACCTGGTTCACCGCTAATAGTATAATTTGCATTAGCAATTAAAACTAAAGTTTGACTTGTTGGATCTGATGGATCAATAACTCTTTTAACTTT
>CAMQYZ010000002.1 GCA_947039505.1 uncultured Mycoplasma sp. | reverse complement strand
TGGTCTGAAGTAATTATCAATAAATCAGTTGACTTCATAGCATTAATTAATTTAGAAGATTTAATAGAAGAAGAAATTGATGAAGCAACAAAGATTACTACTAAAAACAAAGAAACCATCTGAAAAAGAAGTAAAAGAAAAAACTTCGAAAACATCAAGCAAAACAAAAGAAGATAGTTTATCAACTAAAAAAACATCTACTACCAAGATCAAAAAAGAAACTGATTCTGATAAAGATAAAACTAAAGAATTAAAAAAATAAAAATATAATAAACTAAAATTTATAATATCAATAAAATAAAAAACACTTGTAAGAATAAGTGTTTTTTATTATTAATTTTGCATTTTTTTATTTTATTAATTCAAAAATATCGTCACCAATTTTGGCTATATCAACTCCAAAATTTCTTGCGACTATATTACCCAGTGTTGATAAACCATTAAAATCAGGTAGTCTTTTTGGTTTAGAAACAAATGATTTAGAAAAAATAGTTGCAGGTAAATTTTCTCTAGTATGATCAGTACCTTTAAATGTCGGGTCATTGCCATGGTCTGAAGTAATTATCAATAAATCAGTTGACTTCATAGCATTAATTAATTTAGCTAGCTTAACATCAAATTTATCAATATTATTAGCATATCCCTCAACATCTCTTCTGTGACCATAATGTGAGTCAAATTGCACAAGATTAAGAAATATAAATTCATTCGTGGTTTCTTTGACTGTTAATTCAATAAGAATATCCATTCCATCTTCATCACCTTGAGATTTATAGTGTTTGCTTATACCTTGTTCAGAAAAAATATCATTTATCTTTCCAATACTAATAACATTAACTCCTTTATTATAAATCGCATTCAAAATATTATCTTTGGGTGGAAGATTGGCTAAATCATGTCTATTAAATGTTCTCTCTCATTTACCATCACTACCAATATATGGTCTTGCAATTACTCTACCTACATTTCATTCTGGTTTTGATGAACAAATTTTTCTTGCAGCTTCAGCATATCGATATAGATTGTCAATTCCCATATGCTTTTCATGACCACAAATTTGCAAAGTAGAATCCTGAGAAGTATAAACAATAACAGAATCATTGTCTATTTGTTCTTGTGCCATTTGGTCTAAAATAACAGTACCACTAATTGCAATATTACCTATTATTTTTTTACCATCAAAAGCTTTAGATAACTCTGATATCAATTCATCTGGAAATCCATTTTCAGTAAAAACAGGAAATGGTACTTTTGTTTCAATTCCCATCATTTCTCAATGACCTGTAAGTGTGTCTTTTCCGTTTGATATTTCATTAACTACAGCTGTATAAGCTAATTGTGAATCAACTTTACCTTGATCGTGTAGTTTAACTATTGATGTAATACCTAATTTTTTTCAAGTAGGAATATTAAGTTTGAATTTTTCTGAAACATGACGAAAAGTATTTGCACCTTTATCTCCAAATTCTTCTTGTCTTTCATCACCACCAATTCCCAAAGAATCCGTAACTATCATTAACACTCTTTTATACTTACTCATAAATTTACCTCTAATACTTAATGTTTTTTGTATTATTAATTATACATTTTTATAGTTCTTAAATAATTTAAAAATGAAAAGATCCAGAAATATTGAAATATATGAAAATAGAATCCAATAAATTCATCAATTATTTTTAGGAATTAACTTTAAAATATTGGGAATCAAAAAACCCCGTTAAAACTTTTAATAATTTAATTGTTAAAGAATTAAAAATATCTCATTATCAGTACTTTAATAAATTTTAATTATAAATCTTGTTTAGTTGTAGCTATAACAACTTCTCTAACAGATATTTCTTGTGGCATTTGATACATAAATAAAGCAGTCTTCACAACTTCTGCAGGATCAACTACTTTTCCACCCATTGTTGTTTTTCAATCCTGGTAACTATCAATAATAGACTTATCAGTTGTTCTATTTAATAACTTAGTTTCCACTGCTCCTGGAGAAATAAGTAAAACTCTAACATTTGATCCAGAAACTTCTTGACGAATCGTTTCAGTTAGTCCATGAACGGCGTATTTGGTAGCACAATAAGCTGCGTGATTGCTAAAAGGCTTGAATCCTGCTATTGATGAAATATTAATAATTGTTCCACTATTTTGACTTATCATATTTTCTAATACTATTTTTGTTCCATTCAATACACCTAATATATTAACGTTTATCATAGTACTTCATTCTTTCGGGTCTTGTTTCGTCATATCACCTAGCATCATTATTCCTGCATTATTAATAATTAAGTCTGTTTTACCAAATGTTTTTTCTGCATTTTTAATTGACTCTTTAAATGATTCGAAATCACCAACATCTATTTTATTAACTAATATATTTTTATTTGCCATATGTTTGATTGATTCAATATTCATATCTAACAACAACAAGGGGTATCCTTGTTCAGAAAACTGCTTAATGTATTCTAGCCCCATTCCTCCTGCTGCTCCAGTTATCACTACTAATTTTTTTTGATTCATCTTTATCTCCTAATATTTAACAATATGAATAATTATATAATAAAAAATATAGAAAAAGATATTGATAATAGTTATTTAAAAAGTAAATTTCTTGCTCTTGCAAAGAATGACTTTTTAGCTTTAATTTTTATTTGCATTAGGTGTTTTGTTGTTGGATTTGTTATACTTATCTTGATTTTCAATGTGAAGGACTAGAATATGGTTTGCCATTTATAAATTTATAACCAGTGCTGACACCGCTAACATTTTGTCTTAATCTAAAATTAATTTCACCATAATCAGTAAATGAACCTGGATCTGTAAAGATGGAAGCCGAAATGGTGATTGTTTTATTTCTATTTCATTCTAATAATTTAGTACCGGTTATATCACTTTCAAAAAAATTGAATAATTTTTCTAATATAGGAAATATGTCATTTAAGTTTTGATTTGTTAAAATAATCTGACTTGCTTTGATATTATTTTTTAAAATTTCAATTTCTCCACTATTCAAAATAAGAGGATTATCAAATTCAGGGTAATTTGGTTTTATGTTTAATTTTTTTAAATCATGATTAGGATTAGAAGCACAAGATAATACTGTAGATGCCAAAACCAAAGAGGTTGTAATAGCTCCCAATCCTAAAATAATATTTTTTGTTATTTTCATATTTTTTATCTCCAATTCATTTCATAAATATATTTTAGTTATAGCACAATGTTTTTGCTATTATTTGTTTCACAAATCTTTTCTAGTGTTTACACTTAGTTTAGCTTCTTTTGAATACTTTTCATAATCAATTTTATCAGCTTCATGAGTTGATAAATTTTTAATTACATCTTTATATCAGTACATAGAAGATTTTGGATATCTTGGAAGGTTAGGGTTATCAAAGTCAACTCCAACAAAACCATATTTCTTTCTATATCCACCTGATGGAGAAAATATATCACAATAAGTTCAAGCTGAATAACCAATAAAGTTAACACCTTCACTAATTGCTTTTTGTACTTCTCTTAGATGTTCATTTAAATAATCTATTCGATAATTATCTTCAACAATACCATCAATTTTTTTATCAAAATAACCAAGACCATTTTCAAGAATCATTAAAGGTGCTTGATACTTGTCTCAAAGCACATGTGATGAAATTGACAATTGTTCAGGTAAGATCAATCAATTTCAATCAGTGTAACGTTGATTTTTTGGATAAACAATTACCGCTTTATCAGTAATGAAAGTTCCTGGTTTATTTTGTCATTCAATTCCTTCAGATAATCTTTTCGGGTGAGCGATGAATGCAGGACGATAGTAATTTCAACCAATTAGATTTAATAAGTTGTTTTTCATAATTGCTAAATCATCATCTTGAACAATACTTTCTAGATTGAATTTTTTAATTGCATCTCAAAAACATTGTGGGAATGTACCTAACATATTCGGATCTAGGAAAAGGTCTAAATTAAACTCATTGAAAACTTCACATGCTTCAACATCATCTTGATCATTTTCATCATAAGGAATTGGTGGATTTCAATCATGATCTATTCCTAACAATGAATCTTCAGAAATATAACCCTCTTCAATGGCTTTATCAAATTCTTGTTTAGCAATACCTCCAGAAATTGAAAGATAGTAAATCGCTTTTCAAAATTCCTTTTCATCTTTTTTACCAGGTGGACAATAATCATCTAAGTAACCTTGAACTGCATAAGATGAGTTTTCATCACTCACATATCAAATGTCAGTATACTTTCCTAATCTCTTAAAGATTGCTTTAGCAAAATCTCTATAAGCATCTAAAAAAGCTCTTGATGATGTTCCGCCTTGTTCTTCTAATCAAAGAGGAGTGTCTCAATGATATAAAACCGGAATTGGTTTAACTCCATTAGCAATTAAAGATTTAAAAGCATTTTCATAGAAGTCTAATCCTTCTTCATTAGCTATTCTAGAATCATTTGGAAAAATCCTTGCTCAATCTAAATTATAAACAAAGCCATTCACTCCCATTTCTTTCATGATAGTTGAATCCAAATCATATTTTTCATAGTAATTCGCAGCATTTACTATTGAAGCTATTTCTCTTTCTGCAACTCCTTTAGGTGGAATGTAATAATTTTCTATTGTAAACTTATCTCAATTAGAATGTGTTCTTCCACCCTCCAATCTTCCGCCTTCAATTTGATATGAACAAGTTGAAGTAGAGAAAATAAAATCTTTTGGTATTTTTTTCATTTTTTAATCCTTATTTTTTTAAATATTTTAATTTTATTCTGTAACAAAATTAAAAATATTATATATTAAAAATCCTCAAAATATGGTATTTATTCATGAAAATTAGATACATTTATGATAAAATAATAAGGCACAACACAGCAGATATATATTATTTAATATTATTTAAATTCAAAATTGATTTGTAAGTAGTTTTAGCTGTAAAACGAAAACATTATATTTAAATAAGTAAGTAAGAATACATCCCTCGTTATGCAAAGAAAGAGGTACTATTATGTCAAGATATATTAAATCATCATTTAAAAAATCACGTCGTTACGGTTTTTCAATATTGGAAAATGGTAAAGAATTTGTAAAAGGAAAGGGTCGTCAATATGCTCCAGGTCAACATGGACAAAAAAGAGTTAAAGTTTCTGAATATGGTTTACACTTATATGAAAAACAAAAACTAAGATATATGTATGGAATAAGTGAAAAACAGTTTAAAAATACATTTGAAAAAGCATCTAAAAGACAAGGTCAAGCAGGTATAAACTTTATGCAAATGCTAGAAACTAGATTAGACAGTTTTGTTTATAGAACAGGATTAGCTGAAACTAGAAGACAAGCAAGACAACTTGTAAACCATGGACACTTTACTCTTAATGGTAAAAAAGCCGATATTCCTTCAATGCAAATTTCAATTGGAGATATTGTTACTTTAAAAGAAGGAAGTAGAAAAAATGTTCAAATTTTAGATGCTAAAACCAGGAAAGAATTAGCAGCATGAGTTAAGTTAGAAAAAGATTTTGTTTTCAAACTAGATAGATTGCCTGAAAGAAAAGAATTAAACAGCGACATCAATGAATCATTAATTGTTGAGCACTACAACAAATAAAATTTAATAAAATTATTATATAAAACACCTCATAAATTAGAGGTGTTTTATTTTTAGATTAATTTTCAGAATAACAAGAATAAAAAAACAACTAATCAAAGTTGTTTAATTGAATTTATTTTACTTCTTTAAAAGAGAACTTAGATCAAGGTTTGATAAAGTCTAACAAGAACAAATCATGATCTGCTATTTTAGCAACAACATTTTTTCTTCCTTTATCATCTAAGTGATCTTTTTTAGAAAGATGTAATTCTCCTTTATATTGACCAAAATTATCATTTCCAATTGTTATGAAACCTTTTTTAATTTCTTTATGTAGATTAACTGGTTTAAAATTTTCATCTTTATATTTGATTCTTGATTGTGTAGATCTAATCAAATAATCTGATCTATCTCCTCTATTAACATGTAATTCATCCAAAACTATTTTTTTCTCTATGTTAGTAATAGATTTGTCAAATTCAATATCTAAAGAAACGACATTTTTAATTTCTGAAATAGCCTTTAGTTCTTTTTCACTTGCAAAAGCATTAGCAATAATAATGTCATCTACTAAGTCCATCATCATAAAATGTTTAACCTGTGTAGTTATTGGCATTGTTCTATGTAACTCCAAAGTACATAGGCCATCCATAACTGGTCAAGGACCGTGTTTTGCATCATTAGAATTAACAAATGCAGCACTTCTAATATTTAATTCTTTATATTGTTTAGAAGTTTGAGTGAATGTTTCCATTGAAAGACCAGAATATTCCATTGGATAAAAGTTATGACAACCAATCAATTTTTTCTTATTAGGAGCAAAAGAGATGATGTTATCAACATATTTTGTTCCTGAAGACATATTAATTTCAATATCTAAATCTAAATCATTAAATGTCATCGTTGATTCTTTTAAACCATCAAAACCTTCATCTAATCTAATTCCTGTTGCACCTAATTCTTTAAAAAAAGACAAATCATCATATGAAATATTTAATTTAGAAAAAACTGATGGAGCAATATCAAGAATAACTTCCATACCTTGGTTAGTAGCTGTAGTAATTATTTCAAGAAATTCCGCTTTAATTTCTTCTCTAGTGCCTTCAGCTGATAGCAAACAAGTAAAAACTCTTTTAAAACCATATTTAGCAGCAAGATTAATATAATCTATTATTTCTTGTTTCTTTGCTTTTTCAGGATAAACTGATATACCTAACATTATAAAACCTATTTCTTTTCTGCCATTTTTTTATACAAACTAACAAATTCTTCAGCCATCAATAATAATGTTTGTGTTGATAATAATTGGTCTTCTGCATGCATTAATAATAATGGAATTTTAATTTCTGTTCCTGCGGCTTCTTGTTGCACTAAATCTGCATGTTGTTTTTCAGCTTCAATAATGTTTTTTTCAGCTTCATCTAATTTTAATTTAGCTTCTTCAAACTTTCCTTCTTTAGCACTATATATCGCTAACATAGCATCTGATTTTGCCGATCCTGCAAAAGTAATAATCATAAAACTAATTTGCCCTAATTCTTCATAAGTATATTTTTTTTCTTCCATATTTTATCTCCTAATTTTGATTTATTAATTTTATTATAATATAAAAATACATAAAAAAAACTCAAATTTTAAAGTTTAAGTTTTATATTTTATATAATTTTAAAGTAAATTCAAGTAATCATTTAGTTCTTGCATAAACTCTGATAAAAGGTTATTTTTTTCAGCTATATATCCATCAATAAGATTATTAATGATGTTATTTTGAATTTGTTCTTGAGGAGTTAATAATTCATTTCCTGAAGGAACTTTAATCATTGCTTGATTATCAGCAATTAATGCATTCAATCTATCTATAGATGCTACATCACCCAAAGATATTGTATTTACTTTTATAGCATTAGATTGAGATTCTAATCCTAAAGAAAACAATGCTATTATAATTATCAACAATACTGAAGACATTGTAATTGAACCAATCGATCAAACTGTTCCATTTTTAAATATCAAAAGAGGAACTAATGATGCTAAAGCCATAATACCTATCGCTACCATTCCTTGAACACCATCAGCATTTATAACTGCGCCTTTTAAATCTCATAATCTAAATTCCGAGATTGCTGCAATTAACTCTTTATTTCCTAATGTGTCATTTGTAGAAAGATAATTATTTCATTTATTTATATCAATACCAATTGTTGATAACACATTAGCTGTTTGTCAATTTGCTGCAAATCATAAAGATATAAGCGAGATAATTGCCAACAATAAAGCCAATCCATATTTCAAAACATTAAATAATTTTTTGGAGTTTGTTTCAGCAGAAGGAATAACTAATTTATTTCATTCTGAATAAGTAATTGCTACTTTTTGTTCTTGAATATTTTCAACTTCTGAACTCATTATTCACCACCTTTTTTAAATGTAGATTTTGATGTTAGTTTTTTTCAACCACCCTTGTAGTCAATTTTAACTAGTTCTTCTCCATTTTTCTTTGCAGATCTATTTGCCATCAATATAAATGGTGTATATATTGAACAAGCAACTGCGAAATTGAATAAAGAAAGAACTATTCCTTGTCAACTAGATGTTGCTAGAAATCCTCCGATACCAACTGGTGTTGTTCATGGTATTTTAACGATAACAGGAGGTACTCATTGTAATTTTTCAATTGCTAATCATGTAATTACAAATAGAACAGGTTGAATAATAATAAAAGGAATAACTAATTTAAAATTTAAGATTAATGGTACTCCAAAGATTAAAGGTTCATTAATGTTAAATACAGCTGGTGCTCCACCAAACTTCAATATTTCTCTAGTATCAGCTTTTTTAGAAATTGCCAATCCAACAAGAACTAGCGCCAATGTTGCCCCTATTCCTCCTAAAAATACAAAGGCATCATTTGTTCCATCAGCAAAAGCACTAATCGCTCCTGAAGCTCCACCTGAAGATAAGTATTCTTGGTTATTTGCCAATGCAACTAGTGCAATTGGAGAAAAAATAGCTGTAAGAACATTTGTTCCATGAATTCCAAAAAATCATAATAATGCTGAGAAAGTAACATAAATCAAACCTAAAGATAGAGATCCTGAAGAATCTTCAATCAATGACATAAATGGTGCTTGAACAGCCACAGAAATGGCTTGACCTATCCCAAAAGCATCACCTGTTCCTAATCATGTAAATACATGGTGGAAAATTATAAATGGTGCTTGAATACCAATGAATATTAATAAAGTAAATATTGTTGGGAATAATTTAGAAAAAGATCTAGCTACAGCCGGAGGTACACCTGCTGGTAAATGTAATTCTAATTTTTTATTATTTTCAAAAACTGAATAAAGTTCCATTGATAGTAATGATGATATTATGGCAACCAACATTCCACCAGTTCCAAATAAACTTCCTGAACCATATGAAAAAATCATAAATCCACCAAGTCCAATTAAAGAAGCAATAAAAGGATCTTTAATATTTTTAATTCTTGCAAAAGAATAAGAGATAGTAAGTGTTACAAATATAGATAAGTGGTTAAAAATACCTTTTCATATTGTATAGAAAATAAATGTTCCTACCGTGCTAATTTGATTAGCTACAGAGCCTGGAACAAAAACAATTGATCCACCTGAATTTGTTGTTGTTTGTCCAGGGATACCCATTGTTATTCATCCCAAGATTGATGTAGAAGTAGTGTCTCATCAACCAAATACAAATGTCATACATATTACACCAATAGATGCAGCTATAATTAGCGGTACCAAAAGTGCAAATCCATCACGAAGTGAAGACATATGTTTTTGTTCTGCTAATTTACCCATACGCATTATTGCAACATCTCATGCATGCTTTAGTTTTTCTTTTGATTTAGAGGAGGTTTTACTATTCGTCATTATTTTATTATCCTTTTTTGTATTATTTTCTTTGATTAAATAAGTCTTTAAAAAATTATTTAAGATTATCTTTTGCTAATTTATAGCAATCTTCACCTTTTGCCATCGCATAAACTGCTGGAGGTATTACAACAACAGGTATGTCACCAGCTACATCTTTAAATGATTGTTCCATAAATTTAACTTGTGGACCTAATAAAACAATATCATAATTTTTAATAATTGTTTTTGCTTCTCCAGAAGGTTTTGCTACAACATCTATTTCTTCACCTATCGACTCTGCATACACTCTTATAGATTGCTCTAATAAAGATGTTGACATTCCGGCTGAACATGCTAATAATATTTTCATAAAATTTCCTTAATAATATATTTCATTTTTTAAATATACAAAATGATTATAACACTATAATATACAAAATTAAAATATTTTATTGAGTTTTATTTAATGTGCTTTTTAGTATTTTATATTATAATTATTTTTATGTATTCTTTGTCCTCTTTAATTAAAAACTCTAATTCCTTTTCTTGAATTCAAAATTTGAAATCTGGCGGTGCACCTGGAATAAATGACCTTGAAAAAATTGATCCCATTGTAATGACAACTGCCATTTTAATGGCTATATCTTTATTGTTGCCTTGCTTTGTTTGATTTTTAAGAAATTTCATGAGAATTGTGTTAAAAAAAAACAGTGAATTATTTAATCGTTCAATTAAGTGAATATTATTATTCTCTTTAGTTTTATTCATACTTTCTATTATATTGATGGTGCTAGCAATTCAAGGAGTTTTATAATAATGGAAAATAAAAAAGAGAAGGTCAATTTACAAGAAAAAAATAAAGAAGAAAATAAGGAAATTTATACATCATTAATTGACGAGTTTCGTCGTCAAAAAATTGTTTATAAATCAAGGAAAATTAAAGCCGATTCAATTGAAATAGTTTGAGATGCTTTAGAAGAAACAATTCGTAAAACTTTTAACATTAAAAGAGAATTAATTAAAAATATTGAATTTGGAATTAAGATAAAAGGAATATACACTAAATACTTATTAGAAGAGCATAATAAAGAAAAATATGAATCTTCAATTTTTTGAGTTCATGCAAAAGATAAATATTGATTACATTATCAAATTGTTCCAACTATGTTCAAACATGTATTTAAAATTAAATTCAAAGAAGTTATTTACAGAGAGCAAACATTTTTTGGACTGTCTGACACTGTTGGTCACACTTTATTAAAACATTCTTTTTCAAAAAATACAAAAATGTTTGTTAATAGTATGAAATCAATAATTAACAAAGAAAATAATGAAGATATCAAAGAAAATATAAAAATCCAATAAACCTTATTTCATAACTAAGAAGCTTTTATTTGATATAATTTAATTTAATAATTTATCAATTGAAAGAGGCAGATATGTCAAATGAATATTCAGCAAGTAATATAAAGGTCTTAAAGGGTTTAGAACCAGTTAGAAAAAGACCAGGAATGTATATTGGAACCACAGGAAAAAAGGGATTACACCATTTAATTTGAGAAGTTGTAGATAACTCTATTGATGAAGCAATGGCGGGTTTTGCTTCAGTAATAACCATTGAATTAGACTCTGATGGTTATGTAACAGTTAATGATGATGGTCGTGGTATTCCTACTGATATCCATCCACAAACAGGTCTTTCTACAGTGGAAACTGTTTTAACTGTTTTGCATGCAGGAGGTAAATTTGACTCTGATACATATAAAGTTTCAGGGGGTTTACATGGTGTTGGTGCTTCAGTTGTTAATGCGCTTAGTGCTAATTTAAAAGTTTGAATCAAAAGAAATGGTAATCTTCATTTTCAGGAATTTAAAGATGGTGGAATTTCTCAAGGAGAAATCAAAGTTATTGACCAAGTGGATATGTCAGATACAGGGACTAGAATTTCATTTAAACCTGATTTTACAATCATGGAACAAAATGAATTTGAATTTCCTGTCATTTTGGATAGAGCAAAACAAATTGCATATTTAAATAAAGGTATAACAATTAAATTAATTGACAAAAGAACTGATGATATCGTTAAAAAAACATTTTATTTTGAAGGCGGAATTAAAGAATATGTTCAAGAACTAAATAAAGGTCGTGCCATTATTCATGACGAAATAGTTTATGCTGAAGGTAAAGTTAAAGGTGATGACGGAGAAGTTATTGTTGAAGTAGCTATGCAATATAATACAAGTTATCAAAGTAACGTTGTTTCATATGCAAATAATATTTCCACAATAGAAGGTGGAACTCACGAGCAAGGTTTCACTGATGCTTTAACAAGAATTTTAAATAATTATGCTGGAGCTAATAAACTGTTTAAAAATGAAGATGAAAAATTAACTAGAGAAGATGTGCGTGAAGGTTTAACTGCTATTATTTCAATCAAGCATATTGAACCAATCTTTGAAGGTCAAACAAAAAGTAAACTTGGTAATAAAGATGCCAGAATGGCAACTAACAAAGTTCTTTCAATTGAATTAGAAAAATTCTTAGGAGAAAATCCTAACCAAGCTAAAATGATTATTGAAAAAACTTTGCTTGCACAAAGAGCGCGTTTTGCTGCAACAAATGCTAGAGAAGCAACTAGAAGAAAAACTATTTTCGATATTACTGCACTTCCTGGAAAACTAGCTGATTGTTCTTCAAAAAATGCTGAAATTTCTGAAATATACATTGTCGAGGGAGATTCGGCTGGTGGTTCTGCAAAAATGGGTAGAGATAGAGAAACTCAAGCCATTTTACCTTTACGGGGTAAAATCATCAATTCAGAAAAAGCAAGAATTGATAAAGTGTTTGAAAATACTGAAATTATGTCTATCATCACAGCTTTAGGTACTGGTGTAGGTAGTGAAATTAATATTAATAAATTAAGATATCACAAAGTTATTATTATGACCGATGCTGATGTTGATGGATCTCACATTAGAACATTATTACTAACATTTCTTTATCGTTATATGAGACCACTTGTTGAATATGGTTTTATATATATTGCTCAACCACCTCTTTTTAAAATATCAACTGGTAAAAGTTTCCAATATGCATACAATGAAGAACAAAAAGAGATTGCTATCAAAGAATTAGAAGCTAAAGATATTAATGTTAAATACAATATCCAAAGATATAAGGGATTGGGAGAAATGAACCCTGATCAATTATGAGAAACAACAATGGATCCTGCATCTAGAAAAATGTTGCAAGTGCAAATTAGTGATGCAGCTACAGCAGATTTGGTTTTTTCAACTTTAATGGGTGATGATGTTGCTCCAAGAAGACAATTTATTGAAGAGAATGCTAAATATGTTAAAAATATTGATTTATAATAATTTCTTATGTTAGATGAAAAAAATATTTTAAAAAATATTTCTAATCTAAAGTTGTTTTATGAAGGAAAACACAACAAAACCTATCAAGGGGGTTTTTATAAACAACTTGTACAAGTAAGGATTGCTAAAAATAAAATTGTGAATCACAATAATGAATTATTATTTTTAGAAAATAATAATAATGTCTTATATATAGATAATGAATTAATGATCAAAAAATGAATTCCTGGCACTCCATTAAATAAACATGATATAAACACCCTTAAAGCTATTGAGAAATCTTTAAACAAACACTGACATACAACATTAAGTGACATAACTTATTTCACAAATATTGAACATGATAAATCTGATATAGTCTTATCTCACGGAGATTTAAGACCTCAAAACATAATTATAGATAATGAAGGAAAAATTCACTTAATTGATTATGAATGAATCAATTATAATAGTAAATATTTTGATTTAGCTCATTTACATTTATATTGTTTTTTTGATATAAAAGATATTGCAAAGGTATTTAAAGTTGAAATTGAAAAACTGCAAGATTTTATAATTAAGGTGAAAAATTTTAATGATCATTGACAAAAAAATGAATATAATTAATTTTTATCTTTTTTATTTTTATAACTAAAATCAGTTTCATCAGTTTTTACAATAGCGTCTGCAGCAATCGAATCTTCTTGTGAAGTATATAGCTCATCATAACTAGGAATTTCATGTTGTAATAACTCATCTTCATATAAAGAAAACTTATCTTCATGCAATTGTTCTTTGTTAGCATTAGCTTTGTTTTTCTTATATCAAGGTTTTTTTGTCACAACTTGTTCAACCAATTCGTCCAATATAGGGAAGTCATTAGGAGAATCATTAATTATTTTTTGGACATTTTGTACAAATCCTTGTTGGTTTTCAATAGTTTCTTGTTGGTTTTCAATTCTCTCTTGTTGGTTTTCAATAGTTTGTCTTTGTTTTCTCAATTGTTCTTGTTGTTTTTGTAATGCTTTTTGTGTTTTAACAATTAAGTGATTATCACTTAATCAGAAATAAATAAAAGGTAAGAAGATGGCTCCTGATAATCAATTCCCTATCATGGCAGGTAACATATTTATAAAGAAACTTCTAAATGATCAATCTCCTAATGATATTGGAACATCAAAGACTCCTTGACCAACATGTTGTAATAATTGACTATCGGCATGTGTTCAACCAAAAGCAAAAATTATTGAATTGGCAGTTACATGTTGAAATCCAACTATTGCAAACAATCAAATTGGGAAATAAATTAAAAATATTTTAGCAATTGAGTGTTTAGTAGCCATTGTTGATCATACTGTTCCGGCAACTAAAATATTACATAAAATTCCTGAAAAAAAAGCGTGTCATCATTCCATATGAACTTTTTTGGCAATTATTTGTTGTAAAACAAATAAGTGTTTTTCATCGAAAACATGAGCCCCTCTTGCAATTGCGGCAATTATAAAGGCACCGATAATGTTACCTAATAATGTTAATGATCATTTAAAAACCACTGGCGGAATTTTAATTTGTTTAGTTAAAATAGCAATAGAAGTTAAATTATCGGAAGTAAACAATGAACCTCCTAAAAAAACTATCAACAAAAGACCGACAGGAAAAACAGCAGCACCAATAATTAAAGGTCAACCACTCATATCAATTTTCGGAGCATCGTTATTTAAAATTAATCTATCTTGTCAACCCTCAGCAAAAACACTAGAATCTTGCATACCTGCAACAACTGTAATAAAAGCTATATATGCAATACCTACGTAAATACATCCCATTATTCCTAAAAAAATTAATTTTCATCATTTAAGTTTTGTTTTCTTAACAGCAAAATCTATAGCATTATTAAAATTATCTTTGTAATCATGCATAAAAAAATCCTTGCTCTCAATATTTTAAGTTAGTATATTATAATACTTTTATTATATAAATGATAAAATTAATTATAAAATTAAAATTAAAACAGGATGTAAGAATGAAAATAAAAATTGAGAATGGTCATACTAATATTTCCTATAAAGATGGTAATGTTTTTTTACAGCAAAAAATATATAATAATTTCAACCATAAAATTAATTATGAAATTCTAGAAAAATTTGATTTTGTACCCAAATTAATTTCTCAAAATGAAGTGGAAAATCGTTGAGAATTTATTGAAGGACAAACTCCATTAATATCAGACGAAATTTTAAACACACTTGCTGACAACTTAAAAATTGTACATAATTCTAAAATTGTTTTTCCCCCTTTTAATATAGCAGCAAGAATAAAAGAGTATCGTAAAATAATGTGAGAAAGAGATATCAAAATTCCTATCATTCATGATTACTACAAAAGAATTAATTACATTATTAAGAATCAAGATAAATCAACACCAATTCATTCAGATATTTGAGAAGAAAATTTAATACAAGATAAAAATGGGAAATTATTTATTTGTGATTGAGAGTTTGCACATATGGGTGATAAGAATTTTGAGTTAGCTTATATTATTGAAAGTTTAAGATTAACAGACGAACAAGAAACAATCTTCCTAAATCGTTATGATGATTATAATTATCAATTTATTAAAAACCACAAAGAGTTAGTTAATTATTTAATTATTTTATGAAACAATTCACAACCCAAAAAAGTTTTTGATGATCAAGAATTTATTGATAAATTAGAAAAGTTTCAAAAAGAAAGAAATAATAAAAAAATCTAATAAAAATTAGATTTTTTTATTTAGATTCTTCCTTGTTTACGAAGTGTTCTTTTTGTTTTTGCAGTAACTCTTAAAGTTATTTTTTCACCATTTTCAACAATAGTTACTTTTTGAAGATTTAAGTTAAATCTTCTCTTTGAAGTATTAAGGGCATGAGAACGTAAATTTCCTGACATTGGTTTTTTACCGGTGATTTCATCTACTCTTGACATAATTTGCCTCCTTATTAGTTAATATATTATACATAATTCTATAAATATCTAATTAAAAAAATATTAATTATTCTATATTTTTAATTTTTTCCAGAATTTTGGCAACATCAAATCCTTTTTGTTTATAAAGTTCATCACCATCCATTGATTTTCCAAATTCAAAAGCTCCTATATGAAGATTTTTTTGATTTTTTTGATGGATTGATAATCATTTGTAATCAGCAGAAGCTTCTATTGTAATCAATACTTTTTTTGCCTTAAATAATTCTGCCAAATTTTCTGGTTTTCAATCAGATAATTTATCCAAACAAGGAACAGAAACTACTCTTGCATTTTTTAAATTAGCAGCTACTTTTTTTGCTAAACTAATTTCAGAACCCGATGCTGCAATAATATAATCTGGACTGTTGCAAGGAATTAATTCATATGCACCTTTTTTAATTTCATCAATTGAACGATTTGCGTCAAAAGATTCAAGATTTTGTCTAGATAAAATTAATATATTAGTATTTCTTTTTGATTCAAAGGCTTCAATTAAAGCAACTTTAGTTTCAATTTCATCACAAGGTCTATGAACATTAACATTAGCAATAGATCTTAACATAGGTAATTGATCAAATGGTTGATGTGTCGGACCATCACCCCCCACTTGGTAAGAGTCATGTGTAAAGGCAAAGATATTAGGAATTTCCATCATCGCTCCTAACCTAATAGCACTTTTCATATAATCAGCAAATACCAAAAATGTTCCACCAATAGTTTTCAAGCCTCCATGTAAATTAATACCATTAGAAATTGCTGCCATTGCAAATTCTCTAATACCTAAATAAACAGCGTTCCCTCCATCTAAAAAAGATTTATTGGAAATAGCAATTTGTGTAGAAGAAGAAACATCCACACCCAAAGAAATAGCATTTCTAGTTGATTCATGCAAATTAGAAATTAAATCTTTTATGTACATTCTAGTAGCTAAATTATTATTCTCAAATTTTGTTTTATTTAATATTTCATTAAAATCAACTTTGTTTTTTATTCATGAATTAACAATATTGAATTCTTTTTCATTTGCTTTTTTATATTGCTCTAAAGTTAATTCTCAATTATTAAAAGTTACTTCACCTCTAGTTTTAACGTGTTTTGCAAAGTGATCATAAACCTCTTTATCAACATCTCATCCTTCAAAGTTAGTGTCATAATGTTTATTAAATTTCATTAAATCTTCTTCACCCACAACTCCATGATGACCTTTAAATGAAGATTGAGAATTTAATCCTTCAGCAATAATTGTTTCTACCTCTATAAAAGATGGTTTGCCACTTTTTTGAGCTTTTCTAATAGCGCTTTCAATTTCACTTGGATCATTTGAAGTTTTTTGATAAAATCAATTGTTTGATTCAAATCTCATTTTTAAATCTTCAACACTAACTTGGTCAACAGCTGAATCTAATTGAAATTTATTTGAATCATGTAAAACAATTAATTTTTCTAAACCTAATCTACCTGCAATAGCGCTTGATTCATAAGAAATACCTTCTTGTAAATCACCATCTCCTACAACTACATAAGTATAATGATCAAATATTTTAGGAAACTTTTCACTTGTGGTTTTTTCAAGATATTTTTGTGCAATTGCCATTCCCACACCCATAGCAAAACCTTGACCCAAAGGACCTGTTGAAGCATCAACAAAATTATCATTAGCATACTCAAATTCAGGGTGTCCAGGAGTTTTAGAACCATCTTGTTTAAAGTTCTGTAATTCTGTTTTACTTAATAAACCTGAAAAATGTAAAATAGGATAAACAGACATTGAACCATGACCACCACTTAAAACAAATCTATCTCTATTAATTCATTTAGCATCTTTAGAATTAATATTTATAAATTTAGTAAATAAAGTATAAGTAATTGGGGCTGCAGATATAGTCATCCCTACGTGTCCTCCTTTGGCTGCTTCAATTGATTTTAAACCAAAATATCTCATTGCATTTATAAATTTCATTTCTTTATTTTCTAACATTATTATTTACCTATTTTTCTTATATTATTTATTAATACAATTATAATCTTTAAATCATGAAAAATGATAATGAAAATATGTTTTTTTGTTATCTAATAAAATTTAAAGAATGGGGTTCATGGGCGCCAGATCCATGTGAATGCACTGAAAATAGTATTAATCCAAAGACCACACCTAACATTACAAGAGAAATAGTTATATATCATGTTTTTGCATTCATTTCATTATGTAAAAATTCAGGAATAAATTCAACAAGAGCACTAAATAAAATCAAAGAACCAACACATACTTTTAAGAAAGATATAAGAATAACATTATCGTTCAAATAATTAGCACTATATGCACCAATGAAAATAAATGGAACTAAAAGTAAGGTACCTAAAAATGAATTGAAAGCAGCTCTTCACTTATTAACTCCCATTTGCATCTGACGATAATACAAAATAAGTTCTTCAGGGATTATATGTAAAATAAATGTTACTAAAAACATGATATCAATAGGATTGACAGAGCCATTATGTTGAATATTAGAAATTAAAAAACCAATAATTAATCCACCAGGTATACGATGAGATAATAAGAGTATTAACGCTAATATTTTGGATTTTGGATTTACATCATTTAAGTTATAAATTAAATTTGAATGATCATGATTAGATTCTAATGCACTTTCTTCTTTATTTGATATCTTTTTAGCTATTAAAAATTTTACTAATATAGATAACCCTAAAATTAAAAAAGCGCCTCCACCAATAACGGCAATATTGATTCCTCAAATAGCATATTGATTAAAATGTTCATGTTCTAAATGGATAGTTAGCTCTTCTTTTGCTTCAGCATAGAATCCAAAAATTGCTAAAATAATGAAAAAACCTGAAGAAAAAGCATATAAATACATTGTTGCCTTTTTACTTATTGTTGGTTTGATAATTGGTAACAGCAAGCCATATATTCAAGGAATGATAATAACAATAGAAGAAACTATCAAAATTATATAAATTAAATTCATAATGATTTATTGATTAAATTTAAAATCAATAAAACTTTCTACATATATTCTAAAAATATTATAATATAATTTTAATTAAATATTACATAAAATATTTAAAATAAATAATTATTATAAATTATAAGAAGGAGGTGTATATGGCAAAACAATTATCAAATCATAAAATAACTTTAGTAGGAACTTTAAGTGCATTCATTTTTGGACTTTTAATTGGAGGTTTTGTTTACTTAGCTATCAAAACTCTTAATTTAAAAAGCAAACTTTGATACATTTTATTCGCGTTTCTTCCGCCAGTTATTGGTTTCGTTATTTATTGAAGATCAAAAGCTCACGTGGTTAAGTAACAACAATATCATTAAAAATATCCAGAAATTTTTTAGGATATTTTTTTATACTTTTTAATTAGCATTTTTTTGATCAATTGTCATTATCAAATCTCCTGCTTTCATTTTCTGACCATATTGAACAACTAAATTGATTGTTTTATTTGAATCCAAGTCAGGAAACACAATAGGACTCATTGATGATTTAGCCTTTGTTATTTCTTTCAAATTTATACTAGCAATATTTGAATTTATATTTACAGTACCAATTTTTCCTTTTAATTTAAATATTTTTTTATTTTTATCGGATGTATCTATACCAACATGCAACAATATAGATGTACCATCTTGTGATTCAAATGTATATGCATGATTAGTGTGAAATATATTTGTTAAATAACCATCAATAGGAGAGAATATATTGGGTGATTCGGGAATAATTGCAACTCCATTTCCTATGGCACCTTGACTAAATAGTTCATCAGGAACATCTTCAAGTCGAACAATTCTTCCATCAAATGGAGCATACACATTGAGAGTTTTGAATTCCTCTTTTATATAATTAAATTTTTCATTATTTATTTTTTGAGTGTCATCATTGTTAATAAAATCATTTATTTTTTGTGATAAAATAGTTGCCTCGCCACCAAAAATAATTTGTAATGCATTGCCATTAATAACCATGCCCCTGGATCCCAAAGGGACAAAAGATTCCTTGGTTATATTAGTAACATCATTTACAGTAACTCTTAATCTAGTGGCACAAGCAGAAACATCTTTTAAATTATTTTGACCACCAAGATTTTTAATTATCTCCAAGAATCTTTTGTCTGATTGATTATTATTTTGATTGGTTTTTGTTTTTTGATAATCATTTTTTGACATTAATTTGATTACATTATTTCCGCGACCAGGAGTTTGAATATTGAATTTTTTAATGAAAAATAAAAATGTTACAAATGCAAATAATCCTTCACCAACCGCCAAGACAAATGCAAAATAAAATTTTGTTCCTTTTAAAACAGGAAGAGCTCCGTATATCATTAAGTCAATGAACCCACGAGCAAAACCTACCCCTATATGTGCACCACTAAGTTCCATAAACATATATGAAAAACCTGATAGCGGAACATAAATTAAATAAAATAACAATGGTGCCGCAAATAAAAATGTAAATTCTAAAGGTTCTGTAATTCCAGTTAAGAAAGCAACTGCCATTGATGAACCCACCACGATAGAAACATCTCTTCTATTTTTCTTTTCAGAAGCGACAATTAAAGCAGCCCCAATACCCATACAAACACCCAAGTATGTAGGATAATCTTGTGTATATCTTCCTGCATAAACTCCAGTATATTGATAGAATCAATCAAATATTGGTACTTGCTCCATTCCTGATGTTAATGTATTATATGGCAATGAATTAATGAAGTTTCAAATATTTTGATCACCTTCAATATTAGCTCCTCCGTTAAATTTGTCAAACAAAGTCATTATTTTAGCTTGATCAGCCAAAGAAACTCCCGCTTCTATAATTCCAGTATTTAATGCTTCAGAAGTAAGTACGCCTCCAAATGGAGTTTGAAATGCCAAAACAATAGGAATATGATGTAATCCAAAAGGCATTAAAGCTCTTCCTAATATACCATACAATAGCCCTCCTGTTCCACCAGGTGCTCCTTGGATTCCTTCTCCCATTTTTAAAATTCCTAATCCTACTCATGGTCAAAATACAAGAAATATTGTTGAAAGCAAAAACATAACTGGTATCAATACAATTGGCACCAACCTTATTCCTGAAAAAAAATCCAATGCTTTTGGTACTTTTAATATTGACACTTTATTAAATATAAATGATGTTAATAATCCAACAATTATACCTCCAAATATTGATGTCTGAATTGTTGGCAATCCTAGTGTTGTACTAGACATTCCTGTAATTTGTGTATGAAATCACATAATTGATTTTAAGGTTCCATCTTCATTAAATTGTAGAAACGCCAATTGAGAAGAACAAAATACCAAATATCCTATTACTGCTGCAAATCCAGATGCTCCCCGGTCTTTGGAAAATGTTATCGTTATTGCTATACAAAATAATATGGGTAAATTACCAAATATAACATCTGACATTCCTTTAAAGATATTTGCAAAAATTTCTCCTGTTTCAGAAGTGACGTTGGCACCTATTGAACCACCAATTCCTAAAAGTAATCCAGCTATTGGTAAAATTGCAATAGGTAACATTAAACCTCTTGATAACTGATCAAAAAAAGATTTTATTTTGCCTTTGTTTTTTTTACTATTTCTATTTTGTCAAGATTGATAAATTTTATTTTCCTTAATACTTAAATTCATTTTATTTAATTCCTAAATATTCATAAAATCTTTTTGTTATTTCTTTTGGTCTTGTAATAGCAGAACCAACAACTACTCCAAAACAACCTAAATCCAACAATTCTTTAACTTGCAAAGGTTCTCAAATTCCGCCTTCAGCAATAATTGGTATTGAAGTTGTTTGCAATATTTCTCTTATGAATTGAAAATTATTGGAAACATTATCTAAGTTTTTTGTTTCCTCAGTATAACCTCTTAACGTAGTGCCTATTAAATCAAATTTTAATTCTATTGCATTTTCAACATCTTCATGATTTGAACAATCCGCCATCAAAGATATGTCACTATGGTTTTTTCGAACATAATCAACAATAGCATCTAAGTTTTCATTAGGTCTTTTTCTTTTTGTTGCGTCTAAAGCTATACACTTTATACCAAGATTAATTAGTTGTTTTATTTCTTTTAATGTTGGAGTTATAATAACATTAGAGTCATTATATTTTTCTTTTATTAAACCTATTATTGGCAAATTAGTTATTTTCATAATTGATTCAATGTGATCGAATTGACTTAGTCTCAAAACTTTTGCCCCTCCATCTATAACTGACTTGGCCATTAATGTAATTGCTTCAACATTATTTAAATGTTCTTTGTCAACGGCCTGACAAGAAATTATCAAGTTATTTTTAATTGATTTTAAAAAAAGTTCTTTTTTCATAATTTAAATCTCCATACATGAAATTATTTCCACGTAAATATGAATAATATAATTTATATTTTGCATAGAAAAAATATAGGGAAGCTTTCCCATAATGCATTATTAAAAATTGTTTTTATTAAAAAGTTATTGGAATTTTTCCCAATTATTGAGAAATTCTTTTTCTTTTTGAAGCTTATCTTGATTATTTGTTAGTAAATATATTTCTAAAAATATTGCATCAGATAATATAAGTTGTGAAATTTTTGAGCTAGTCGCAATTACTCTAATATTTTTAGCTAAATCCATTAAGTTTATTTTATAATCAATATTTTTTAATTCTTTTTTATTGGCTGTTATTAGTAATGTTTTTCCATGCACATTTTTTACACATTGATTAAGAAACGAAACTTCTTTAGTTGTTCCGGATTTAGAAAAACAAATTAATAAATCTTTTTCATTAAAATGTGCAACTTTAAGAATAGAATTGTGAACATCATTTGAAGCAACAACATTTAATCCTATTTTTTGAAGATTGGTAGCTAATTCCAATGATGCCAAATATGATGACCCTACACCAAAAATTATTATTTTTTTTGCCTTAAATATTTCCATGCAAATTTCTTGAAAATTTTTTAAATCCAAATTAATCAAAGTTTCATTAATTGCATAATTGTTATATGATCTTAAATTATTTATTCTATCATCAATAGAAATATTGGAACTGATGTTATAAGACATTTCAATTTTAGTTAATTCTTGTTTAATAAATAATTTCATTTCTAATATAGTTGTAAAACCTAATTTTTGTGACAATCTTGAAATAGAAGATTTTGATGTAAAAATTTCTTTTGCATAATCAACAATATTCAACAACAAAAATTGACTGGGGTTTATATTAATTTCTTTAACTATTTCTGCTTCAAGTTCACTTAAAGAATTATTTAGCTTAATTATTGAATTTATTTTCATTTATTTATAATGTTAGCATTTAAATTAATATTTATTTTACTTAAAAAGAAATAACTCAAGAGATAAAAAACATCATTCTATAATTTAAATTTCTATTTTTTATAACCTATTATTAATTTATAATATAATTTAATTAATTAGTAATAAAAAACACACAATAAAGGATAAATCATGACACCACACATAAATGCTAAAAAGGGAGAAATTGCTAAAACAGTTTTAATGCCCGGAGATCCTTTAAGAGCTAAATTTATTGCAGATAATTACTTACAAGATGTTAAAATTGTGAATCAAATTAGAAATATGTTTATGTATACAGGAACATATAAAGGTAAGCAAGTAACAGTTGCTGGTGGTGGAATGGGCTGTCCTTCTATTGGTATTTATTCATATGAACTTTTTAAATTTTATGATGTAGATAATATCATTAGGGTCGGTTCTGCCGGTTCATACCAAGCTGATATAAAAATTTATGATTTAATTTTAGCGACTGAAGCAATTAGTGAAAATACTTCTTTTACAGAATTGGTTTTAGAAGAAGCTAGAGAAATAATGTTACCTTCAAAAACATTAAATGAAAAAATTGTTACAGCTGCAAAAAAATTAGATAAAAAATTAACTTTAGGAAGAGTACACTCTTCAGATGTTTTTTATTCTTCGATACCATTAGAAAAGAGAATTGAAAAAACAAAATCTTTAGCTGTAGAAATGGAATCTTATGCCCTATTTACTAATGCTGAAAAATTAGGAAAACAAGCTGCTTGTATTTTAACGGTTTCTGATAACTTAATAACCAATGAAGAATCAAGCGCAGAAGAAAGACAAAATGCATTCAAGGATATGATGGAATTAGCCTTGTCAACTTTATAGAGTTATTTAATTATGAATATAGTGGACATTATAAACAAAAAGAAAAACAAGAAAGAAATTTCAAAAAAAGAAATTTCTTTTATTATTGATGGCTTTACAAATAAAAAAATACCGGATTATCAAATGTCGGCACTATTAATGTCTATTTTTTTTAATGGATTGAATGAACAAGAAACATCTGACCTAACAGAAGCAATGTTACACTCTGGAGACATAATTGATTTGTCTTCTATAGAAGGTATCAAATTGGATAAACACTCAACTGGTGGTGTTGGCGATAAAACATCTCTTGTTTTGGGTCCAATTGTTGCTGCTTGTGGAGGTATTATTGCCAAAATGTCTGGAAGAGGTTTGGGACACACAGGTGGAACAATTGACAAATTAGAATCTATTCCTGGTTTTAATTGTTTTTTGTCAATTGATGAATTTAAAAAAGTAGTTAATAAAATTGGTATTTCTATAATTGGGCAAACTGATTCATTGGTTCCTGCAGATAAAATGATTTATGCACTTAGAGATGTTACAGGAACAGTTGATTCTTTACCGTTAATTGCTTCCTCGATAATGTCTAAAAAATTAGCAACTGGTAGTAATGCTATTTTGCTAGATATTAAATGTGGTAATGGTGCTTTTATGAAAGATTTAGAATCTGCTCAAGAATTAGGGCACATAATGACCAAAATAGGAAAATCACTAAAAAAAGATATTAAAGTTGAAATTACAAATATGAGTCAACCTTTAGGAAAAATGATTGGAAATAAAAATGAGATAATAGAATCTATTAATACTTTGTCAGGTCGTGGAGAAGCAAACTTTCTAAAACTATGTTTAAGTTCATCAGCAACTATGTTAATGCAAGCAGGAATTGTAGATAATGAATTAGATGGAGAAAGATTGGCTATTGAATCAATATCATCGGGAAAAGCATTAAGTAAATTTTATGAATTAATTGAAGCACAAGGCGGTAATATAGAATCCTTAAAAGATCCTTTATTTTGAAATCCAAAAAATAAAGTTGAAGTTTTGGCTGTTGATAATGGATTTTTAGAAATTTATGATTCACTAATTTTTGGTAATGTAGCATTAAAATTAGGAGCCGGAAGAAAAACAAAAAATGATATTCTGGATTTTGAAGCTGGTATTGAATTAAAGAAAATTACTAATGACTTTATTAAAAAAGGAGATGTTCTCTTTGTTTTATATTCAAGTAAAGTAATTGACTTATCATTAATAAAAGAATTACAAAATGGTTATAAAATAAATAATAAAGTTATATCTAATAAAATTATTCTTGATAAAATTAATTAAGGAGAGTTATATGAAATTTGAAAATATGATAGATCACACTTACTTAAAACCTGAAGGTACTAGTAAAGAGATTGATAAATTAATTGAGGAAGCTGTGGAATGAAAGTTTGGTGGGATTTGTATAAACTCATCTTGAGTAAAGCATGCTAAAGAAAAAATTGGTAAAAATGACATAAAAATTATTTCTGTTATCGGTTTTCCTTTAGGAGCAAGTGCCACACAAGCTAAAGTTCAAGAAGCTAAATTAGCAATTGATCATGGAGCAGATGAAATAGATATGGTAATGAATATTGGTCGATTTAGAGATGGTCAGTATGATTATGTTTTAAACGAAATAAAAAAAATTAAGGAAATTATTGGAGATAAAGTTCTTAAGGTAATTATCGAAACTGCATTGTTAAAAGATTATGAAATTGAAAAAGCCGCTGAAATTGTTTTAGCTTCTGGTGCTGATTTCATCAAAACAAGTACTGGGTTCTCTTATAGAGGTGCTACTTTCCAAGATATTGAAATCTTTAACAAAGTAATTCAAGGTAAGATAAAAATGAAAGCTGCAGGCGGTATTAAAAGTATTGAAGACTTGGAGAAATATGCTGCATTAGGTGTAGAAAGATTTGGAACATCTTCTTCAATAGCTATTTTAACAGGCAAAACAACAAAAGAAAAATATTAATTGAATAAAAATAAACATCCCTTAAATTTAAGGGATGTTTTAATTTTAAAATATTATTTTATTATTCTTCGTTTTCTAAAACATTAGAATTATATAAATTATAATAAAAGGCCTTCATTGCTAATAATTCATTATGATTTCCTTTTTCAATAATCATCCCATCTTTCATGACAATAATAATATCAGAATTAATAATAGTAGATAATCTATGAGCTATAATGAAAGTTGTTTTATTTTCCATTATTTTCAAAATTCCTTTTTGAACATTGTGCTCAGTTTTAGAATCAACATTCGATGTTGCTTCATCTAAAATTAAAATATTAGAAGGAGAATAATAAGCTCTAGTTAGCGAAAGTAATTGTGATTCACCTGCTGAAAAATCATTTGAATCTTCAACTATTTCATCATAATTATTTGGTAATATATTTATAAAATGATTAGAACCTATTTCTTTTGCAGCAATCTTAATACCTTTAATGTCAGGTTTCCCATTACTGTGACCATAAGCAATGTTTGTTGCAATAGATTCTGAAAATAATGATACCTCTTGTAAAACTACAGATATAAATTTTCTCAAATTGTATTTATCTAACTCTTGAATATTTTGACCATCTATTTTTATAGTTCCGGAATCAATTTCATAGAAGCGTAATAATAAGTTTATTAGTGTTGTTTTCCCACTTCCTGTAGGACCAACAATCGCCACCTTTTGACCCTTTTTAACATGTAAATTAAAATCTTTAATTATTGTAGGACCTTCGTCATAAGAAAAACTAACATTTTCAAAAATAATATCGCCATCTAAATTCTCAACTTTATTAGTTCCAATATTGACGTCATTTTCAACCATCAATATTTCTTTTATTCTAACTGCACTGAAAATGATTTTTTGAATGAAGGTAGAAAATCTGGCCATATTTCCTAATTCACCATTTACTTGTCTAACCATTAACACAAAGGAGGTAATTGTTCCTAGTGTCAATGTTGCTTCAATTCCACCATGAGGAACTTTGAATGAAATAAATATTAACCCAACAATATAAATAATGCCATATAAAAAATTTTCGGTTAAATCAGTATATGGCCATAGAATACCTGTTTTATATTCTGCTTTTCAAAATTGATATGCATGCTTATTGTTAATTTCATCAAATTCCTTGATTACTTTTTCTTGTTGAGAGAAAAGATATATCGCCACTTTATTTTTAATGTGTTCTTCACAGAAAGATCCAATTTCACCAACATTTTCTTGCATTTTAGAATAATTAGGAGCTGCTGATTTTGCAATAACAATAGAACCTATAAAAAATATAAACATCATAATAAAAGTTACTAGAGCTAATGCTGGAGAATAAAGTAATAGCGCAATTATTGCTATAAAAATAATGAACGGTGATACAAACATGGACGCAAACATTTGAACTGCATTAGAAATAAATTGATCAACATCAGTTGTTGTTCTTGAAATTAATTCTCCTGCTTTATTTTTATCAATATAATTTATTGAAACTGAAATAATTTTTTCAAAAACTGCATGACGAATCCTTGAACCTGCTCTATAAGATAGAGAAATTGTAACCATGAATAAAGTATGATTTGTAACAAAATAAACTATATAACAAGAAATTGTAATTAAAAATGCGTAAACTATATTCAATAATTCTCGATCTGTCATAGTTGTTCCACCCCATGACTCAATATCAAAAGATTTTGTAAATTCATCCAATGTGAAACCAGTAAAAATGGAACCCAAGATAATTGCCACAGAAGAAATTAAAGAAATAAATAAACAAACTATTAGTAAAATTTTATCAGCTTTAAAAAATTCAGAAAACAACTTAATTAATGAACCTATTGGTATTTTTGACTTGAGTTTTTGAGAATTTTTATTATCCATTATTTCACCTCCTTACTTTGAAACTCGTTTATTTCTTTATAAACATCACATGTTTTAATTAATTCATCATGAGTTCCTTGACCAACAATTAAACCTTTATCTAGTACAATTATTTGATCCATTTCTTTAATAGTTGAAATTTTTTGAGCAACAAAAATTTGTGTAATATTTTGCTTTATTTTGTTAATGGATGCCAATATTTTTTTCTCAGTAATATTGTCAAGAGCTGATGTTGCATCATCAAAAATTAATATTTTTGATTCTTGAGATAAAGTTCTCGCAATAGCAATTCTTTGTTTTTGACCACCAGATAAGTTTTGACCATTTTGTTCCAATTTATAATTAATTCCATCTTTTTTAGAATCAATAAATGGTTTCATTTCTGATATATTTAATAACTCTAGCACTTCATCATCAGTTAAATTTTTATTTCCAAATAGAACATTTGATTTTATTGTTCCTGCAAATAAATATTTTTGTTGAAATGAAATTGAAATATTATTAATTAAGTCTTTGGTATTAATATCTTGCAGGTTTATTTTATTTATTGTGATTTTTCCACTTTGATTATCAAATAATCTTGTTATAAGATTAATTAAAGCTGATTTTCCACTTCCAGTTGATCCAATAATTCCTACTCTAGTATTTTCTTTTATAGTAAAAGAAATGTTTTTTAAAACATAATCTATTGAATCTAAGTTGTATTTAAAAGACACATTTTTGAAAACAATATCTCCTGATTTAAAAGGCGTTCCTTTATCATTAAAGTGGTTATTTTCTAATTCTAATATTTCAGATATTCTACTTTTAGATGCATGAGATCTTGCTTTAAATATTTTGATGATAATAAACTCAAAAACTGATCACATTATTAAATATGAATAATTAATAAAGGCTACAATATCTCCAACATTAGCGCCAGTTCCAGGCATTGCTCATGTCATTAAAGAAAATATTAAAATTATAATCACGGAAGTGGATGCTACAAAAGCCAAAGAAAAAGGTCAACCACTAAAGACTTTTTTCTCTGCCTTGATTGAAGTTTTAACTAAAAAATCATTTATTTTAATAAATCTTTGTCTTTGTCTTTCTTTTAAATTAAAAGCTTTAACAACTCTTGCTCCAGTAATGTTTTCTTTAATGATTTTATTTAATGAATCTGTAGATTCCAATGCCTGAATATAACTTTTTTCTGAATTTGTGGATAAAAACGAAATAATGACATAGAAAACAATTGCAAAACCAATTAAAGACAATGCAACAATATAATTCAATATTAAACACATAACCGAAAAAGTGATAAATCTAAATAAAGTTGGAATAAATGTAATAATCAAATAATTTAAATATGTAGAGTAGTTAAGATTATCTAATTGCAATCTAGTCAAAAGAGAATTATCTTTATGATTTTTTAAATCTTCAGGAGAAAGATATTGTATTTTAACAAATACTTTCCTTCTAATTTCTGCTAATTTTGATGTTGAAAATTTAGCCAATGTTTTTCTTCCAAAATAAGTAAATAACAAACCCAAACAACCTACTAATAACATTAAAAATAAATTAAAAAGAACTTCTCCTACAGGAAATACAACATCATCTACAATAGTTTGTTCTGCATTATTAATAATTCTTCCTAATAAAAATGGTAAACTAGCACCACAAATAGCAGAAAAAAAACTCAAAATTGAACCAAAGACTAAATTTAAATAATCTACTTTATTCATTTCTCACATCTTAGTGTTTTTTATTTTAGTTTGCAAAATGTTTCCTTTTGATTATTTATTTTCTGAAATTGTCATTTATTCCAAAGATAAAAAATAATCATTTATCTTTGGAATAAATGATTTTTAATTTTTATATTAAAATTGTTTTATTTAATAATTTGAGTAACTGATCCAGCACCAACAGTTCTTCCACCTTCACGGATAGAAAACTTAGTTCCTTCTTCAACAGCAACAGGGTAAATCAATTTAATTGTAAGTTCAATGTTATCTCCAGGAATAACCATTTCTTTACCATCAGGTAATTCAATTCCACCTGTTACATCAGTTGTTCTAAAGTAAAACTGAGGTTTGTAGTTCTTAAAGAAAGGAGTATGACGTCCACCTTCTTCTTTTTTAAGAGCATAAATAGCTGCTTTAAATTCTTTGTGAGGAATAATTGATCCTGGTTTAGCAAGAACTTGACCACGCTCAATATCTTCTCTAGCAACACCTCTTAATAAAAGTCCTGCATTATCTCCAGCTAAGGCTTGTTTTAGATTTTTTCTAAACATTTCAATACCTGTAACTGTAGTTTTTTTAGTAGGGTGAATTCCTACAATTTCAACATCATCATTAATATTTAATTCTCCACGCTCAACACGACCTGTAGCAACAGTTCCACGTCCTGTGATTGTAAATACATCTTCAATAGCCATTAAGAATGGTTTATCTTTTTCACGAGCAGGAGCTGTAATATAACTATCAACAGCATCCATTAAATCATAAATTTTTTGTTCATATGCAGCATCACCTTGTAATGCTTTAAGAGCAGAACCAGTAATAACTGGAGCATTGTCTCCATCAAATTCATAATCAGATAATAATCCTCTTACTTCCATTTCAACTAATTCAATAATTTCATTAGCTTCTTCAGGCGATCCTAACATATCTATTTTATTTAAAAATACAACAATTTTAGGAACTCCAACTTGTTTCGAAAGCAAGATGTGTTCTCTGGTTTGAGGCATTGGACCATCAGTTGCAGCAACAACTAAGATACCACCATCCATTTGTGCAGCACCTGTAATCATATTTTTAACATAATCAGCGTGTCCTGGACAATCAACATGAGCATAGTGTCTTGTTAATGTTTCATATTCTATATGTGATGTGTTAATTGTTATACCACGAGCTTTTTCTTCTGGTGCTTTATCAATTGAAGCATAATCTTGTGCTTTTGATAAACCTTTTTTTGAAAGTGCAGTTGCAATTGCTGCTGTTAGTGTAGTTTTACCGTGATCAACGTGTCCAATCGTCCCAATATTAACATGTTCTTTCGTTCTATCGAAATCTTCTTTTGCCATTTTATTCTCCCTATTAAGTGTTTAATTCACTTCTTTTTTTATTTCTTTTGTTTATGTTTTTAAATATTATATATTATTATTTAACATTTCATTTTAAATTATGGAATGTTGCTTCACCATTAAATTCAGCAACAACACCTAATTCTTCTTCAATAGCTAATAATCTATTATATTTAGCAATTCTATCTGATCTTGACATTGAACCAGTTTTAATTTGACCTGTGTTCATTGCAACAGCTAAATCTGCTATAGTTGTATCTTCTGATTCTCCTGAACGGTGTGAAATAACTGCTGTCATTCCTGCCTTGTGAGCCATTTCAATTGTGTCTAAAGTTTCAGATACTGTTCCAATTTGATTTAATTTAATCAAAATAGAATTCATAACTCCATCTTTAATTGCTTTAGCAAGAATTGCTTTGTTTGTAACTGTTAAGTCATCACCCATAATTTGGTGTGTTTTACCCAATTTAGCATTTTGAGCTTTAAATCCATCTCAATCTGATTCAGCAAAACCATCTTCTATTGAAATAATTGGATATTTAGAAACAAGTTTGTCATAGTACTCAACCATTTCTGTTGAAGTAAACTCAACTTTATCATTCATATTTTCAAATCCTGCTCTTTTTGAACCAATTGCTTTTTTAAGTTTTTTGAAAACATATTTTTTAGTTTTTTCATCATAAATTTCACTTGACGCTGGATCCATTGCAATAGCAATTGCTTTTTTACCTGTAGTTGAAGCATTGAATCCTGCTTTAGTAATAGATTTTACCAAAAATTCAAGTGCTTCTTCATGGTTTTTTAAATCTGGCGCAAAACCACCTTCATCACCAACTTGTGTTCCATAACCTGCATCATGCAATAATATTGATAGTGTGTGGAATACTTTATTAGCCATTTGTAATGCTTCTTTAAATGTTGAAGCTCCTACAGGCATAATCATAAATTCTTGAAAGTCAAGTGTGTTTGTAGCATGTTCTCCACCATTAATAACATTTAACATTGGTACTGGCAATGTTCTAGCATTAACTCCACCAATATAACGATATAAAGGTAAATCTAATTCATTTGCAGCAGCTTTCATAACCGCTAAAGAAACACCTAAGATTGCATTAGCTCCTAATTTAGCTTTAGTTGGTGTACCATCTAATCTAATCAACAATTCATCAATCAAACGTTGATCTGTAGCATCAATTCCTATAATTTCAGAAGCTATTTTGTTATTAACATTGTCAACAGCAAGCATAACTCCTTTACCACCAAATCAGTTGCTTTCATATTTCGAGCCTTTGTCTCTTAATTCTAAAGCTTCTCTTGAACCCGTTGAAGCTCCTGAAGGAACTATTGCAGTTCCAAATCCACCCATCTCTGTATATACTTCTACTTGAATTGTTGGATTACCACGTGAATCCAAAACCTCTCTTGCATGTACATTTATAATTGCTGACATAATTATCCCCTTGATTTTAATTTTATATTACCAATATTATACTATGATATTTTCATATTTCTAATTTTTTTTAGGACAAAATTATTTTAATCATTTTTTAATTTCATCTACTTTATTTAATTTTTCTCATGAAAAATTCAAATTTTCTCTTCCAAAATGACCATAAACAGCAGTATTTAAATATATAGGATTTTTGAGTTCTAAATCACGAATAATTCCCTTTGGTGTTAAATCAAAAACTTGATCTACTATCTCTGCTATTTTAATTTTAGGAATTGTTTCTGTGTCAAAAGTTTCAAAAGAAATAGAAATTGGTTTTGCAACTCCAATGGCATATGATAATTGAATTTCTAATTTTTTAGCAATACCTGATGCTACCAAGTTTTTAGCTACTCATCTTGCAGCATATGCAGCAGAGCGATCAACTTTAGTACAATCTTTCCCACTGAAAGCTCCTCCACCATGACGAGCCATGCCTCCATATGTATCAACTATTATCTTTCTTCCTGTTAAACCTGTATCACCGATTGGACCACCAACAACAAAACTTCCAGAAGGATTAATTAGCGTTCTATAATTATCATTTTTAAAAAATTGACTAATTGTTGGTTCTATAATTAATTTTTTAACATCTTGTTCAAATTTATCTTTATTATAATCACTTGTATGTTGAATAGACATCAAAACATCTCTTACTTCAATTTGATCATTGGTCATATATTCCACAGTTACTTGTGACTTCATATCCGATTTTAATTCTTTAAATTTTTTTGAAACTCTTAATTCTTCTGCTTTTTTTACTAATTCATGAGCAACCGTAATTGCTATTGGCATATAATTAGCAGTTTCATCGCTAGCATAACCAAACATTATCCCTTGATCTCCTGACCCTATATCATCTTTTAAATCAACACTGTTCCTAATTTCTTCTGATTGTTTATTAACATTTGAAATAATTGAAAAATCGTTTTCAGTATAACCTAAATTCATTAGGATACCTCAAGCTATCTTTACAAAGTCCACATAAGTTGATGTTGTTAGTTCTCCACCAATAATTACTAATCTGTTTGAAGCCATAACTTCAATGGCCACTTTGGCATGTTTATCATTTTGAAGTACCGCATCTAAGATTCCGTCTGAGATTTGATCACAAATTTTATCAGGATGTCCTTTACCAACTGATTCTGATGTAAAAATTCCTGTCATAAATCCCTCTTTGCCTTTAATATAATTTAAATAATAACACAAAATTAACTTATCATATTTATAATAGAAATACAAACAATTTAAACGGAGCACAAATTTATGATTAAAATATTATTGGCCGGGACGCCAGCTTTCTCAGTTCCCATATTTAAGGAAATTATTAAAAACTTTGAAGTAGTAGGAATAATTACTCAGCCAGATAAAAAATCTGGAAGAGGCATGAAATTAATTAGTTCACCTGTAAAGGATTTAGCGATTGAACATAATATCAAATTATTCCAAGCAAATAAAATTGGAGAATTATTTGATGAATTAGCTTTGTTAGAATTTGATATCTTTTTAACAGCTGCTTTTGGTCAACTGATTCCTGACAATATTTTAGCTCTACCTAAAAAAGGTTCAATTAATGTTCACGGTTCTTTATTGCCAAAGTATCGTGGAGCTGCACCAATCCAACACTCTATATTAAATGGAGATAAAGAAACAGGCATCTCTTTAATATATATGATTAAACAAATGGATGCAGGAGATATTATTTTCACAACAAGCATTCCTATTAGCGAACAAGAATCTAGTGATGATATATTTGACAAATTATCTTTAAATGCAACTGAACATATTACTAATTGATTGAATAAATTCTATGATGGCGACTTTAATGCAATTAAGCAAAACATTGATGAAGTGACTTTTGCTCCTAAATTAAATAAAGAAGATGGATTATTAATAAAAGATTCTTCTGAAAATATGATTAATAAAATTAGAGCATATAACTCTAACCCAGGAGCTTATCTATTTATCAATAATAAAAGAGTTAAAATATTTAAAGCAACAAGGCAAGAAGATAAAACTTATTTAAAACTTGAAACATTAGATGGTTTTATTTATGCTTCTAAATATCAATTTGAAGGTAAAAAGATTATTGATATTAAATAATAAACTTCTAAAATTGAATATAATTAAAATGATTATGAAGCAAAATAAACCGTTTATTAAAAATCAATTTGAATTCAAAAATCAAGAAGATGTTAGAAGTTTTTGAAAATCTCAAATTTGAAAATTAGAAATCAAAAAGAATATTTGTTCAGGGTTTACAATTGCCTTAAATTTAATTGTTGCTTTATTGAATATTGCTATTTTCATACTTTTAATTTTAGCAATAGTAATGATTATTGAAAAAGTAAATGAACCAACTTACAACCCTGAAGATGTTAATCTTGCCGGAATTATTTTCTTGGTTTCTCTTTCAATAGCTCTTTCTTTAGGAATTATAATTTGTTCTTTTTTTCTAATCTCTATTAAGAATAAAAATAAATTTAAAATTTATCAAAAGATTTGTTTAGACCTGAATAATTTATTAATCAACAATGAAAATCAAGATGTAGAACAAGAAATTAAAAACATCATTGATAAAAACTTAATATTTAAAAAAGAAAAGCTTTTCAAATCTTTGAAGAACTTTGTAAGTGAGGATAAAATAAAATGATCTTAAATAGTGATAAAACATTAAATATTATCAATAACATTGATCACTTTATTAATTTGTATAAAAGAAAGGTTTTGATTTTAAAATCTATTGTAACTATCACTAATATTATTTTCCCGTCAATAGCTTTATTTTTAGTTATTGTTTCTACTTTTAATATAGCTGGTGAGGGTTATGAAACTTCTATTACAGGAAGTAACTATATTATTTTTTCAGCAATGATTTCAGGAGTTGTTGCACTAATCAATTCCCTTATTTCTTTTTTCTTATTAAAGGAAAAAATAAATAATTATAATGAGATTTATTATCAACTAATTATTGAAAAACAAAAATATGAATTAAATGGTGGTAAGTACTTTAACTTAAATAATATTGAAGAAAAGAAAAAGGTTTTTGAAAATCAACTTTTTACTATCATCACTGGATATAACCAAGAAAGTGAAGAAGGAAAATAAGATGAATCAAGAGCAAAAACACATTATTGAAAAATACTGAAAAAAATACAAGAAAAAGTATTTAATTTCAAGAAGCATATTTGTTATTATTAATGTTTTTGTTTTTACTGCTTCTGCACTTCTAATTGTACTTAACTTATTTACTTTAAAATACAACGATCAATTTCCAGAGATTAAAGATATTTTTATTGCACTTGCGATAATAACCGGGATTGGAACTTTTTTCATTTCAATCGTTAGCGCATTTCAATGAAAAGAAAAAAAGCAAAAATATAGTGAACAAATTGCTGCTATATCTAAAATTTCCGAACATAAAGAAGAAATAAGTAATGAAGACTTCTTCAAATTAATAGATGATTTAGAAAAAATCTTAGTAAATAATAAACTTTAAAAAAACATACTTGCTATAAAATTAACAAATATGAGTTATTTATTTTTAAGAATAGAATTTAATTTTCATCTTTTGGTATTGTTAATAATAGTTCTTGTGTTTTTGAAATTTCTTGTTCTACTTCTTTTTCAATTTCTTCTATATCAATAATTGCAACTGAATTAATTTTTGAATTATCTTTAACTTGAATAATTTTTACACCCTTAGTTGCTCTGCTTGTTTCATTAATTTGATCAAGTGTTGTTCTAATAGCAATACCTTTATTAGTAACAACCATAACATCTTCATTACCTTTAACTAAACCAACATAAACAAGAGCACCCGATTTATCAATATTAATTGATTTAACTCCTTTGGCACCTCTTTTGGTTTGTCTATAATCTTCTAATGGTGTTTTTTTAGCAAAACCAGATGCTCCAATAGAAAGAACAATCACACCTTCAGTAGTATTTGAAGCTCCAATAACTTTACTTTTATCATCATCAAACTTCATACCAATAACACCAGTAGCTGTTCTAGACATCGACCTTACTTGGTCCACTTGGAATCTAACTACTTTACCATTATTTGAACCAATGATGATTTCTCCATCTTCAGTAACTTTCATGGCTTTAATAAGTTTGTCATCTTCTTTCATTTTAAGAGCTATTTTACCATTTTTATTAATTCTTCCATATTGAGAAATAGGTGTTTTTTTAACAATTCCATTTTCAGTAATAGTCATTAAATATTCATCATCATTATATGAATTAGTTGTTAACATAGAAACAATTGTTTCATCTTTTTGTATTTGAATAATATTTTGGAATGGCAATCCTTTTGCTTGTTTAGATAATTCTGGAATTTGGTGAGCTCTTAATCTATAAACTCTTCCATATGATGTAAATATCAATAAATCTGTATGTGTTGTTGTTGATATAATCTTACTCACATCATCATCAGAATAAGTTGTTTGAGTTGAAGAACCAACTCCACCTCTATTTTGTACCTTATATTCAATTAAAGGAATTCTTTTTACATAACCTCTTGCAGACATTGAAATTAAAATATTTTTTTCAGGAATTAAATCCTCGTCTTGAATATCCCCTATATTATTAACATCAATTTCAGTTCTTCTTGCATCAGAATATTTAGATTTTATTTCTTCAAGTTCATCAATAATTAAATTAATTGTTTTTTCTTTTGATCCTAGGATTTCATTGTAATAATTTATTTGTTGGATTAATGAAGCTAATTCCTCAACCATTTTTTCAATAGCTAAACCAGTTAATCTACCTAAACGCATTTCAGTAATTGCTTTTGCTTGTTTATCTGATAAATCATATTTAACAATTAATGCAGCTTGTGCTTCTGTATCTGTTTTAGATTTTTTAATAATTGCAATCATATCATCGATATTTTCAATAGCAATTTTTAAACCTTCTAAAATGTGAGCTCTTGCTTGTGCTTTATCTAATTCAAATTGTGTTCTTCTAGTAATAACTTCTACTTGGTGTTTTAAATAAACTTCTAAAGCTGATTTTAAATTTAATATTTTTGGTTCTCCATCGACTAAAGCAATCATATTTACACTATAGTTTGTTTGTAAATTTGTCATTTTAAATAATTGATTCAATAAAACCTCTGGAACAATATTTCTTTTTAACTCAATTACAACTCTAATACCTTTTCTAGAAGTTTCATCTCTTAAATCAGTAATTCCATCAATTTTTCTATCTTTTACCAATTGTGCAATTTTCTCTATCATTGCCGGTTTCTTAACATCAAAAGGAATTTCGGTAACAACAATTCTTGCTTTACCATTTTTTAAAATTTCAATATGTGTTTTAGAACGGGTAGTTATAGAACCTCTACCTGTTGTATAGGCATCAATGATTCCTCTTTTACCTAAAATTGTTGCTCCTGTAGGAAAATCAGGACCTTGAATAAATTCCATCAACTCATCTATTGTAATTTCAGGGTTTCGAGCAAGAGCAATAACTCCATCAATAACTTCTTGTAAATTATGAGGAGGAATGGTAGTTGCCATACCAACAGCAATACCAACAGATCCCGAAATTAATAAATTAGGGAATCTAGAAGGTAAAACAATTGGCTCTAATTCTGAACCATCATAATTGGGCATGAAATTAACTGTTTCTTTTTTAATTCCATCAATCATTTCAGAAGCAATTTTGGACATTCTTGCCTCAGTATACCTCATAGCAGCTGCAGAATCACCATCAATAGAACCAAAATTACCATGACCATCAATCAATGGATATCTCAGAGAAAATTCTTGAGCCATTCTTACCATTGATTCATAAATAGCTGTATCACCATGAGGGTGATACTTACCAAGTACGTCTCCAACAATACGAGCAGATTTCTTATATTGCGAGCTAGAAGTTAAACCTAATTCCGACATTGAAAACAAAATTCTACGGTGAACTGGTTTCAATCCATCTCTTGCGTCTGGTAAAGCTCTAGAAACAATAACTGACATTGCATACTCAAGAAATGAATTTTTCATCTCTGTAGAAACTAATATTGGTGACAAAGAAGAAGTTTCTTCTGAAATTAATTGTGAGTTAACTTGATATTCTTCTTTATCTTGCGGAGCATCTGATTCATCTTCATCAATTTGAATTTTAACTATTTCATTATTATCTAAAAAAACTACCTTTAAATCATCGTCTTCTACTAAATATTGATCATCATCTTCTGATTCTTCATCAAGAACTTTATCTAATTTATCATCGTCTTCATCATTAAACATCAACATAATTTTCCTTTACTTATAAAATTTCTTTTTAGAAATACATTTATTTATATAAAATTATAGCACTTAACAGCAAAAATACCTATATTTAAATTAGGTATATAATCAAAATTATCTCAATATTATCTTAATTATTATTGAATTTTGCTTCAATGAAATTTATATTTTTACCTCTTCCATGCCACTTGATCTCATATCCAGTAGGAATATTATCTTTAATCTTTGTTGTTGAATATAAATCTGTAGTTTTAAAGACGATATTTGCTCCATATTCCTCTAATGATTCTAAAGAATATTCATATAAAGAGTCATTATCTGTTTTAATTAATAAAACACCATTAGGAGTCAAAAGATTTTTATAAATATCTAGAAAGGTTTTATATGTTAATCTCCTTTTATGATGCCTTTTTTTAGGTCAAGGATCACTAAAAGTTAATCATATAGTTGAAACTTTGCCCTCAAATGCCTCAGTTAACTTAATCACATCTTGACATATAATTTTTAAATTATCAATTTTACTACTATCAATTATTTTTAGCGCTTTTAAAATAACAGTAGGAAACTTTTCTATTCCTATAAAATTTTTATTCGGTTCATTAATGGCCATTTGCGTAATCATTTCACCCTTGCCCATTCCAATTTCCAAAATCGTATTTTCATTTATTTTAATTGGCAATTCTTTAATAATGCTTTTGTGTTTTTCTAAAATAGCATTTGCTTCAGGGTTATTTCTTAATCTCATATTTATATAATACTAAAAAGATTCGAAAAACCTTTATAATTGATTTGTTATGAATAAAATAGATATAAACAAAGAGTTTATTAATATCCAAGCATATAAACACAACGGTGAACTTTATCGTCAATGAAATGGAGTCAGAATTGTTGGTTCATCAAAAGATTATGTGTTAGTTTTATTAAACAAAACAAAAGTTCAAGAATTAAAAAATCAAAAATGAGTTATTTCTGAACCAATTCTTTGATTTTTTTCAACTAATAATTTTTTTAATGTAACTTTAACAGTTAGAGATGATGGTTTTTATTATTATGCAAATTTAAGTTCACCTTTTTTCCTTGAAGAAAACACTATTAAATATATTGATTATGATTATGATATTAAAAAATATCCTGGAAAGAAATTTTCAGTAGTTGATCACAATGACTTTTTAGCAAATGAAAATTCATATGATCAAAAAACTAAAGATATAATTTATATGAATTTAGTTGAACTAGCAGAAATGTCTATAAAAAAAGAAGCTATTTTTAATGAAAATGCAATTAAAGAAACAATAAAAAAATTAATCTTGCTAAGATTAATCGATAAAAAACATTATTCTTTTTTGTTTAATTAAAAACTGGGTAATCTTTAATAGATTATATGGCGCGCTCGGAAGGACTTGAACCCTCAACCTCTTGGGCCGTAACCAAGCACTCTATCCAATTGAGCTACGAGCGCATAAAAATGGAGGCACCAACGAGATTCGAACTCGTAATCAGGGTGTTGCAGACCCATGCCTTGCCGTTTGGCTATGGTGCCATTTAAAACATGTATTAATTATATATTAAATTCATGAAATTATTTTTTTTCAGTATTTTCAGAAAACTGTCCATCTAAAATTTTGGCTAAACCACCTTTTCTATAGTTGGGACCAATATGTGTTGCAACACTTAATAAATGTTTGGAAGAATTCTTCATTGCTATCAAAGCTCCTAAATAATCAAATGTAGAAGTATCATTCATAGAATCCCCAATATGCACGCTATTGCTTGGTTTCACGTTTAACATTTTAGTAACATAAAGAGCAGCTAATCCTTTTGTTGCTTTTATGTCAGTTATTTCAATTATTCAATCATTTGCGGAAGTTTTGATAGATAATGTCGGAAAATCATTTTTTAATTTTAAAAATATTTTAAACAACTTACTTTTGCGACAACCAGCTAAAACTAATTTATTGTATTTTTTAGTTTCATCAAAATCTTTTGTTTTAAAATAATGTTTTCTATTCAATCAAATTAATGGTTTCAAATATAAAGCATTTGAATAAAGTTTATATTTAGAATCTGGGACAATAATAATTCTATATTGATAAACCACTTTTTTAATCAAGGATATCACACTTGGATCAATAAATATTTGTTGTAAAATTTCATTTTTATTATTTGCAATAATTGAGCCATTTTGACAAATAGCATATTTTATATCTAGAGATTTCATTAATCCTTTAACCTTGCTACCAAAACTCCTTCCAGTAGAAATAATCACAGGAGTTGTTTTATTAACCTCTCTAATTTTTTTAGCATTTGCTTCTGAAATAGTATGACGCTTTCCATCAAGCGCTGTTCCGTCAAGGTCAATAAAAAAACATTCAACATCAAAACCTTTTATTTGATTGTTAAGATCTTCTTTTATTGATATTTTGATATTTCCTCGTTTCATTCTTCATAAGCTAAAAAGCCAACATTTTCAAACATCATTTGTCCGTTTTTATATAACTTTGTTGTTGGTGTAGCAGAAATTTTAAAGTGATCTAAAGTATCTCCTCCTTGTGCAACATCAAATGTTACCAAAGTAATTTTTTTATCATTTGATAAATCTTCTAATATTGGCATTTGCATAATGCAAGGACCACAAGTTTCTGAATGAAAATTCAATAAAACAACCATATTTTCAATTTTTAAAATATTTAAAATTTCTTCTTTATTTTTAGCAACATGTATCATGTAAAACTCTCCTAATTTGTTTAATTTATTAACTTAATTTTACCATTAATTTAATATGATTTAGCATAAATAACAAATCTCTTTGTATTATTACCGGTAAAAATACAAATTCCTTCACTAGGTACTTCCATTTCCAAAGGTATGCACCTTGCTGTTGCTGTTGTTTCTTCTTTTATTTTTAATTCAAATTCATCATTATCTATTAATGGAACTAAGGCAAACTGATTTTTTTTGATACATTCTTTTAGTTCATCATATGATTTAACAACTACAATATTTTCTTGTAAACGTTTTTCAGCATTAAACAATAAGTTTTGTTGAATAGATACCATTAATTCATCCACAAAATCTTTAATTTTTAATAAATTAACATTTGTTTTTTCCAAAGTATCTCTTCTAACAATAATCACTTCATCATTAATAGCTTCTCTAGGACCAATTTCGATTCTCACAGGAACACCTTCTATTTCAGATTGAGAAGCTTTAAATCCACCACTTTTTTTAGACTTATCCACTCTAACAGAATAAAAGTTGCTTAATTCCTCTGATATCTTGTTAGAAACAATACCTACCTTTGCTTCTTTATCTGCCATGATTTCAATTATATCTATTTGAATTGGAGCAATTTTAGGAGGTATAATAATTCCTCTATTATCTCCGTGAGTCATAATAATAGCGCCTATTAATCTTGTTGATATTCCTCATGATGTTTGGTAAACAAATTCTGACTTGTTTTCATTTGATTTATAAGAGATATCAAATATTTCTGAAAAATTTTGACCTAAAAAATGGCTAGTTCCTGATTGCAAGGCTTTTCCGTCTTTCATCATAGCTTCTATTGTAAATGTTGATTCTGCTCCTGAAAATTTTTCTAATTCGGTTTTCATACCAGTAATTACTGGAATGGCTAGATAATCTTTCAAAAATAATTTATAAATTTCAAGCATTTTCATCGTCATATCTTCTGCTTCTTGTTTTTCCACATGACAAGTATGTCCTTCTTGTCATAAAAATTCTGAATTTCTCAAAAACGGATTGGTGGTTTTTTCTCATCTCAAAACATTTGATCACTGATTGTATGCAAGCGGTAAATCATTATAAGAATTTATTTCACTTTTAAAGAATTCAGCAAATAAAACTTCTGAAGTAGGTCTGATATAAAGTTCTTCTGATAAATTTTTATTACCTACTTTAGTTATTGTTGCTAACTCAGGAGCAAATCCATTAACATGATTTTTCTCTTTTGCAATTAAATGAGCTGGAATCAACATAGGCAAATAAACATTTTTAACACCTTGTTTTTTAATTATTTTATTGAAATTAATCTGAATGTTTTCCCAAATACCATATGAATTTGGTTTAAATATTATAGTGCCCTTTACAGGACCATACTCAATTAAGTTACCATTAGTAACAACATCGATGTATCATTTTGAGAAATTTTTTTCTATTGGGGTTATTTGTTTGATTGACTTCATGTTTTAATTATATAGTTTTTAAAAAATTGAATAAAAAAAACATCCTAAAAAGGATGATATGGCTGCCCCTGTAGGATTCGAACCTACGCATGCCGGCACCAAAAGCCAGTGCCTTTCCGCTTGGCTAAGGGGCAAAATGGTGGAGGAGGAGGGATTCGAACCCCCGAATCCGAAGAAAATGGGTTACAGCCACCCGCATTTGGCCGCTTTGCTACTCCTCCGAGTTTTGACATTTATTTTATTTTTAAATGCTTAAATATTATAATGGAAAAATAAAAATTAATTTAGATAAATTTTAATTATTATTCATTTTAATAGCTGCAAGCGCTTTATATCCAAATTCAGTTGGAACTTTTCTACCAAATGATTCTATTTCAACCATAGCTAATTGATTTTCAACATCAGTTTCAATAACTTTCCCTTTTTCACCAGTAAAAGAACCATTGACAACTTCAACAATAGACCCTATTTCAAAAGGATTTTGATATTTTAAATCTTGGAATTCTTTGTTTTTCGAAGCTTCCATATCTCTTGATTTTTGAATTTGTCTTTCACTTATTGGTGTTGGTTTAGTTCCCTTACCTGAAGAACCAACCAAACCTGTAACATTTTCAGTATTTCTAACTAAAAATCAAGCTTCATCTGTCATAACAGTTTTAATGAAAATATAGCCTTTATAGATGTTTTCCATTTTTACTTTATAATCTTTACCTTTTGATTTTTTAAGTAACTCAACATTGGTAATTACTGGTTGTTGAAAGATTTTAAATTCTTCAAAAAAAATGTCCATACCTTCTGCTGATATTTTATTTTTTAGATTTTCTATTACATGTTCTTCTTTTTTAGAAACCGTTGAAATCATGTATCATTCCATTTTTAATTTATTGTTCATATTATTTAGCTCCCATTATTTCTATTAATTGTGTTGCACCCAAAGACACCAAGGCAAAAAAACCTGTTAATACCAATACAAAAACAAAAATATATAGAAAATTTTTATTATGTTTTTTTTGAATTGGTCATCTAACCCTTTTTAATTCCTTTTTAAAATTTCTCATTACATAAGGTTTTGTGATTTCTGCAGGAGTATTCAATATTTCTTGATTCTCATCAATGTTAGTTTTATTTTCCATTATTTTTCCTCCTTATGTTCAAAATGAGCTCTGCAATGACTACAAAACTTTTTTATCACTATACGATCATCATTAGATTTATTAGTGTAGTAATTTTTGATTTTACAATTTTGACATGCTAGTGCAACTTTTTTTTTCATTTAAACATAATTATACATAAATAATAAAATTTATAATTAAATATGAATAAGTATAAAACATAAACCAAAATCTTTCATTTTCTAGAGATATTCTGAATGAAAATAGTTATTTTTAGCATTATATGCTGATGATTTAAGAAGTTTTTATTCATAAGCTATTCAAAATATTAATGAACAAATATTTTGAATGATTATTTTTCATAAAATAATTTAAAAATTAATTTTAAAGTATTATTATTATATTAATATCTATTATAATAATGTTGAATGTAAAATATCATATTGTATATTTACAAATCATAATATATCAAACTCGGAGAAGAAATGAATTTTAAAATATTACAAATTGCTAAACACGAAACCAACACCAAACAAAATAGCAAAAAAACTAAATCAATAGATCCAAAATATAATAAGATTTTAAATAATTTATTGTCAATAAATTCTCATTCAGATAATGCAATCTTTAGTAAATTAAATTTTTTAAATCAGGATTTAACCAAAATCTTAAAACCAGAAGATATTAGTAAAATTTATTCTAAATTCGACTTTAAAATTAAAATTAAAAAAACATCTATGGAAAGTATAGAAAAAATTATAATGTCTGCAACCAACTCTAATAACTTGCTTCAAGCATTAGAAGAAATTGATTACAAACCAACTATTTCTGAATTAAAACAAATAAAAAAAGAATTAGAAATTTCTAAAAAATTAATTGTTAAAAATATTGCAGAAAAAAATAACATATTTTTGACTAAGTGAAAAAAATATAAAAAAACCATTAACGATTCTTTTCACCAAACAAATATTTGACCTCTTTTTGTTGGAACTTATTTTGTTAAAGGGCAAATACTTGACAAACCAATTTATGCTCCTTTTCTTTTGAAAGAAGTAGATATAAGTATTGAAGGTAATGAAGTTTTTTTAATTGCTAAAAATAAAAGTATTATCTTAAATGAAAAAATTACTTTCTTTTTAGAAAAAGGACTTAATATTGAAACTCCAATTATTGATGTTGGTATTGATAAAATTACTTTTGAAGAATTAACATTAGAATTAGATTATTTTTTCAAAAATATTGTAGCCATGGATAATGCAAATATTGGAGGTAAATTTCAAGACTTAACTGTGCAAAGTATAAAGAAAGCTGATTTGACAAAAGTAGATGGTATGATTTTAGTTTATGCTCATCCATCAGGTAGTTCATTAAGAAAAGCAACTTTAAATTTAATTGAAAGTGGTGAAATCAATAATCTTTTACATATTGAAAATGAATTAACAAACTTTAATCAAAAATCCATAGAAAATTTAGTTGAAAATGATTGACCAATTGCTAGAGTTTGTCCTACTGATCCTTCTCAAGAGAAGGCGATTTTATCTTCGTTACAAGAGCATGCAATTATTATAGGTCCACCAGGAACAGGAAAATCACAAACCATAGCTAATTTGCTAACTAATATTTTGCACCAAAATAAAACAGCATTATTTATTTCTCAAAAAAGAGTTGCTTTAGAAATAGTTATCGAGAGAATGGGTGGGTTGAAATATTTCATGTTGCAACTGATTGAAAATCAAAATACTTTAGGAAAAGATGAACAATCAAATTTTTATTCAAGATTACAAAAATTTATTGATTATGCCAAAGATGAAACAACCAATAACTTTTTATCACCTTCATTAGAACCACTAATAAGTCCAAAAACAAAAGAATATTGAAAAACAAAAGATTCTAATACATCAATTACACAAGAAGAGATTGATTTAATTTGTGAAATTAAATCAAGAATACCAAATAGTGATGAAAATAAAATAATTCAAAAAATTAAGAAAGTGTTGAAAAGTATTTCATCATTTAAGCAAATAAATCAATATGATAATATTGAAAAAATTTTAAGCTTACAAGAAAAAGATATGAAAGAATTAGCAATAAAATTAAATGTTGAGCCAAAAAAAGTGATGGGACTTAGCATCTATCATAAATCTTTTAAACATTTACATTTGTTGAATTTAGAATTATTAGACTTTTTATATGAAACTAAAACTGATGAATCAATCATCCCTTTCTTAAAACGTGTAACATCTACAACAAACTTAGAATATATTTTAAAAACATATCCTCAATTTGTTGAACCACTAACTTCAACTAATGAATTTAAATCTAATGAGGAAATGATTTTGAATAGTTTGAAAATGACTACAAAATTAAAAATAGAAAAAATTAAAAATACAAAAAAAATAGAAGACAAAAAATGATTGAGTGATTTTTTAGGTCGTATTGAACGTGGATATACCATTCCAAACAACTTCATCACTTTATTTAAACAAGAGTTAAAACAAATGTTTAACATAGTTGTGTCAACTCCTGAGTCATTATCTAGTTTTATAGATTTTACAAAAGATAAATTTGACTATGTTATTTTTGATGAGGCATCTCAAATATTTTTAGAAAAAGCCTTGCCTTTTATTGCTTTAGGTACAAAAATTATCATTGCAGGAGATGATCAACAAATGCAACCATCTAATTGATTTGCACAAAGAGCATCGCAGGAAGATGAAGATGAAGTGGAAAACATTGATTCACTATTAACATATGCTATTGCCAACTCTGTACCTAAATATAATTTAGAATTTAATTATCGTTCTTCATTTGCAGAATTAACCACTTTTTCAGCCAAACAATTTTACAATAGTGACTTAAAAACTTTAGATAAAAACGGAATAGAATCATTAGATCCAATAGAAATATTCAATGTGGACGGGGAATGAATTGATGGCACAAACTTGCAAGAAGCAAATAGAATGATTGAAGAATTGAAAAAACACATCAAACAATTCAAAAAAATAATTCTTTTAACTTTTAATAAACATCAATTAGATTTAGTTAATGAAATTTTGGCCAATACAGAACCAAAAATATATGACAAAATTATTGAAGGTGAAATAATCTTAAAAAATTTAGAAAATATCCAGGGAGATGAAGCTGATTTAGTAATTATTTCTATCGGTTATACCAAAGAATCTAATTTAGCTTCTACATATGTTGGTAGAACAGGTGGAAAGAATGCTTTAAATGTTGCCATTACAAGAGCTAAACGTAAGTTGATTATTTTAAAATCACTCTCATCAAAAGATGTGAAAATAAGCAATACAGATAATGTGGATTTAACTATTTTCAAGAATTGAATTCAATTCTTAGAATTACCTGTAGAAAAAAGAAAAGAATATGCAACTCAAAAAATTAAGAAAACTATTAAAATAAAAACTGGTTTTGAAAATGATGTATATGATTGAATGCTTAATCAAGAATTCAATAAAGAATTAGAACTTTCAATCCATTATCCTATTGGTTCATATAGAATTGATTTAGCTTTGATAGATAAAGCGACTGGCAAATTTTTATTGGGTGTTGAAGTAGATGGTTTAAAACAAGATTCATCAGCATTACAAAAATATAACGATATAGCAAGACAAGACTTTATTGAATCTAAAAATTATAAACTAATTAGAATTTCAGAAATTTTATGAAAAACAAATAAAAATAAAGTATTAGAAATGATTAAAGAAAGAATATCTAATTAAGTAATCTTTAAAGATTAACATCATTTTCTTTTTGTTTTATAATTTTTTTCTTAATTTCAATTATTTGTTTTTTAATTAATTGTGATGTGGTTGTGTTTTTTGTTGCAATTTCTTTAATTGTTAATTTTCCATGATATAAATCATCCAAAATTCTTTTTTGCAATTTAGTAAAAAAACTAAGGTTTAATTCTGAATAATGATATGATTGACTTTTAAAATTTTCCATTAATGCAAAATCAATGTAATTATTTAAAATAGCATTATTTTTTCTAGTAAAAGAACGACAATATGAATACATAGTGTACTTGATATTGGAATATAAATAATTTTCCAAACTATACTCTGGTGTAGGTTGGAATTTTTTTCCTTTTTTCATTAGTTGTTGTAAACATTCTAAAATTAAATCATCCTCATCTAGAGGAATTGAATAAAATTTTTTTAAAATAAAATGTGCATTATTTCTAAAAATTTTTTCGTTATTACGATACATAGTTGTAATTATTTTTGTGATAGGGTCCACTACTTTTCCTTTTGTGTTTTCAAATAGAATAAAATGATGCCCGTTGCTACCGAAACATTTAATGATTGAACTGTTGAATAACTCCTTTTAATTAGTAGTTTTGTCTTTATGATAAGAGTTCGTTCTATTCTCCAAAAATCTTAGATATACTTAACATTGTTTTTTATTTTAAAATAAACAATTACTTCTAATGATTTTTTTAATATCATTAACTAATTCAATAAATATCTTTAATTTCGCATGTATTGACTGCTCTGAAAATAGAATCTAAATTTTGCATATTTCTTAATCTAATATCAATGCTATGTTATGTTTATCTTTAAAAATTGAGTCAATATCATAATATTTAAATTCATTTAAAACTGTAATAAATTTGATGATTTAAGGTCGTCATTTTATTCATTTCTTCTTTTGAAATTATTTTTATTTTTATATTGGGATTAATATTTTCTTGCTCTTGTAATAAATAGACTATATTAATATCCATTTTATTTCCAACTGCATCTTAAAACTTTAATTTTCCCACAAAGTAATTTAACCATATAAATGGAGATTTTTTTTCTTATTTTTGTCCTAGTATGTGTGAAGAGTTTTTCTCAACTTATTTAATCACTCATAATTATTTCATGTTGACTTTATTTATATAGTTGCAAAAAATAAATAACTTTTATTCATTATTTTTAATTGAATCCAAAAAACTCAAAACATTTTCTTCTCTTTTATTGCTATTTTCAGAAAAATAAGATTCTATTATAGCTTTTTTTGAAACATCAATATAAGTAGAGTATTCACTTTTATGTTGATAAGCTTTTCTTACATAAGGATAAATTCCAAAATTATTTTTCAAATTTTGTAATTTTTTATTTAATTCTGTTTGTTTTTGATCTAAATTATCAAAAAAATCCAACAAAACTTCTCTTGTATCAAATTCAAGAATATCATTCCCCATAAAAAAAGTGGTTTTCTCTCCTGCTATACCATAAACATAAAGAGCATTAGGTTTGGGTAAATTAGAATTTCACATAGGTTTAAATGAATTCAAATTCATTTGCTTTTTAATATTGGTAGAATATTTTATTTCAATTGGTAATATATATCTTTCAGTTAAAATTATAAAATCTGGAAAATTTTGAGAACCATAAGGTTGAAAAATGAAGGAATCTTTTATATTTTTGAAAGGATTCCTTATTATTTCAATTGAATTTTTTTCCAATATTTTATCTTTAATATTCTTGAATTCTGTTTTTATAATTTTTTCATCTTCTGATTCTATTTTTGAAATTTCATTTATAGCTGAATTAGTTTTAGATTTTTGGACAATCTCGCTATAACCCTCTGCTTTTAATATATTTCTAAATTTATTTTCAAACTCCTCTCCATTATTTGATTGAGAAAAATATTTACTATCATTTTTAATTTCTTTAAATATATTTTTTAACACATTTACTCACCCGCCTTCTTTTTATATTCTTTCAAAAAATCTGAAGTGGAAAAACCAGGAACTTGAGTATTGGTTTTTGAAAGTTTATCAAAATTAATTTTATTTATTATTTTCATAACTTTTTTATTTTTTGCTTTTACAAAAAAATATTGTCTATTTATGATTAATTGATTTGGATCCATTATCTTTTCAGAGAAATTATAAAACCCTTGGCGATGCACTGCAAAATCTCACCCATATTTTTCTTTGTCAAAGTACTTGAGAGTTGCTTTTGTATTATTGTGTATTCACGTTTGAAAATCTTCATGTCTAATTTCAGGGGGTACTAATATTCTTTTGTTAATAAAAGAAGGTTCTGTAGTTCATATTTGAAAAACACATTTCACTTTATATTCTTTATCATTAGAAATAAAAGAATTTTCTTGTAAGTATTTAGATAGAATTAGTTTGGCACTTTTATGTATATTTTTTTGAACAGAATATCTATTAAAGATATTCGGTAAAATCATTGCAACCAAACCCGCTTCATCTAAACCCTTGTTCAAAAAATCTAGAGCTAATTTACCTCTTTTTCCAAAGGGGGGGGTTTCCTATAACAATTCTTTCAGACAAATAAGGAATACATACTTTGAAATAATCTTGTTTGATTATATTATCTGATTTAGGATCTAAGTCATAAGCTGATATTTGTCATTGTTTTACACCAATATTTAATAAAGATTTAATAAAGTTACCAGTACCTGCTGATGGTTCCAAAATATCATTGTCAAAAGCAGATGGTAATTTATTTTTTACTAAATTTACTAATTCATCTGAAATTAAAGGATTTGTATAAAATTGATCTAATGTTTTTGATTCCAAATTAATACCTCATATTATTTAATAATAATACTATATTTATAGATTTTTTTAAATAGTTATTATTATTTTAAAATTGATAAAAGAGATATTTTTGTGATAGGGTCCACTACTTTTCCTTTTGTGTTTTCAAATAGAATAAAATGATGCCCGTTGCTACCGAAACATTTAATGATTGAACTGTTCCATCCATAGGGATAAAGATATTTTGATCCGCTTCTTTTAATAATGATTTGGAAATACCCTTACCTTCATTACCAACAATAACAGCAAGAGGAAAATTGTAACTCTCTTTATTATATTCACTAGCTCCATCTCCCAATGAAGTTGCATATATTCAAAAATTTTCTTTTTTCATTTTATTAATTGTTGCTTGTAAAGAGTTTACTTTAATAATCTTTAAGCCAACAATTCCTCCTGATGAAACTTTTGAAACCGTTTCATTAACATCTACAGATCGAATATTAGGAATAATTATATGCTTAATTCCCGATGCATTTGCTGTTCTTAAAATTGAACCAAAGTTTTGAGGATCTTCCAAATGATCTAATACCAAAACCATATTTGGTTTATCTTGAAAAATGGAGTCAATATCATAATATTTAAATTCATTTAAAGTAGCAATAAAACCTTGATGATTTAAGGTCGTCATTTTATTCATTTCTTCTTTTGAAATTATTTTTATTTTTATATTGGGATTAATATTTTCTTGCTCTTGTAATAAATAAACTGTTTTAATGTCCATTTTATTCTGAATTGCATCTAATACTGTATTTTTCCCACAAAGTAATTTAACCATATAAAGACACTCCTTTTTTATTATTTTTATCCCAATAAATGAGATAGTTTTTTTCTTAGCTCATCTGAACGCTCTCAATTCTTTAATGAATTTTCCGTTTTTCACATTTGATAAAGATTCTTTTCCTCTTCGGAAATTATGTTTTCAGTAAAATTAAAACCTAAAATTTTGAAAATACTTACCAAGGCATTACCAATTTTAATTTCCTTTGTTTCGTTGGCTTGCTTTATTTTTTCATTAATTTCTTTCATGGCAGCTGAAAAATTAAGATTTTGCACATTAATCAATACACTTTCAATATCTTCCAACTTAGAAAAGATAAGATTCTCTTGAAGAGATAAAAGATTAAATATCTTAATCACTGATAATAATTTTTTAAGATTATCTTTATATAATTGATCTGTAAATTCTATGGTATTCTTATGATTTGAATTTAACAACATAAGTCTAAAAATATCTGCATTGTTAACATTGTTGTTTTTTGTTAAAAATTCATCTGCATATAATATATTTTTCTCGGATTTAGACATTTTTTGACCATTTAAATTAATAATTCCTATATGAACTCATTTCTTAGTAATTGGACGATTGTGCAAACTGACAAATTGAGCATCTTCATTTTCATGATGGGGAAATTTTAAATCAATGCCGCCACCATGAATATCAACTTTAGCTTGTCCAAATAAATCAATAAAACTCATACATTCAGTATGTCAACCAGGTCTTCCTTGACCTCAAGGACTATCTCAAGTCATTCCTTCAGTTTTAGACTTTCAAACTACAAAATCTTCATGGTTTCTTTTTTTATCCTGTACATTTTTTTCTTCATTAATATAATTATCTAATTTTTTATTTGAAAGTGTTCCATAAGAATCAATAGATTTGATATCAAAATATAGAGAATTTCCCGAAAGATAAACTTTTTTCTTTTTTTCCATTTTTTGAATTGTTTCAATAATAATTTCGATATTTTCAACTACTTTTGGCATTTCAATTATTGTATTGATATTAAATTTTGACAACATCTCTTTATAAAAAAGGAAATATTTATTACTTACTTCTGCTTCTGAAATTCCTAATTCTTGTGATTTAGCAATTATTTTGTCATCAATATCTGTTATATTGTGAATTAAAGTTATATTTTCACCCAAATGTTTCATAGCTCTAATAAATAAATCAAATGTTACTATTGGTCGCATATTACCAATGTGAACTTTGTCATATACTGTTGGACCGCATAAATAAATAAATTTCATAATATTATTATACATTTAATATTAATATATATAAGGAAGAGGGTGAGAATGATAGCAATAATAGGCAAAACATGTGTTGGCAAGACTTTTTTATTAGATAAGGCTCGTGAATTAGGATATTCAACTCTAAATTGTGATCTTTTTTTTGCTGAACAGTACAAATATGGTAATAAATGCTATGAATTAATAAAAACTAAATTAGGGCCTAAATATATTAATGATGAAGAAGTTGATAGAAAAATGATTAAAAAATTAATATCTAGCAAAAATGGTCTAAATTTACTAGAAAACTTGATTTTTCCTGTACTTTTCGACCATTTGAAAAAAAATAATTATGATTTTGTAGAAATACCAATTTTGTATAGTAAAATGGTGAATTTTGAGAGTTTATTTGAGAAAACTTTGAATATTACTGCAAGTATGGAAACTCGAAGAAAAATATTAAAATTTAAAAATGTGGATAACTATGATTTTGACTTCTATGACTCCATAAACACTGGGTTTTCTAAGAAAGAAAATGTGGATATTAATATGGATAACATAAGTAATAACATAGATTGAAAACTCTTTTTTCAAAGGTATTATATTAAAATAATATAATAAGTTTAATACCTTTATTTGAGGGTGTGAAAGATGAGGCTTTAATGAAAATTTTATATTTTTTTATCGAAAATTTCAATAAAATAACTTCAGATGAGTTTAATTTTGTAAGATTGTTTTATTTACCTATAATTGGGCCTTATTCTACTGTTTTATATGAATATTTAAGTTCATTAGACCAAATTGACAATGCTTACAAAACTGGCGTTAATATAGATGATTTAGCAAAATCATTAGCGATGAGTGAAGAAGAATTGATTTTGGCAAAAAAAAACCTTGAGGCAGTGGGTTTAATTAGAACTTTTGTTAAAAATGATAATAAAAATGGGTTGATTACCCTTTTAAAACCATTAACATTAGAAAAATTTATTCTTAATGATATATTAAAATCAAATTTATCTAAAAGAATTGGTGAAATCGCTCTTGAAAAACTTATTACTAGTCACAAACCAAGACCTATAAGCAAAAACGACTATATTGAAACTTCAGCCAAATATTTTGATATGTTTGATTACTCATTTGAAGAAAATGAAATTAAAGAATATGAAACATCTGATTTGAAATTACCTAACTTTGAAAATCATAATGATGCCATTAAAGCTTTGACTCCAGATCAATATATTCAATTCATTGATAAAGGAGCGATGACTTTTGGCCAAAAAGAATATATTAATTTTTCTCGCAACATAGGTTTATGCGATAGATCAATTAATACCATTCTTAATTATTCTTTTGAATGTAATGGAAGAATAGTAGTCAATTTTGTAAAAAAGATTACCAATGATTTGTATGAACGAAATTTAATAACATTTAAAGATATTTATAATTCACTAAATGAATCTATCCAATCTAGAAAAGCAAAAAAAACAAGTCCTGACTTGGATTGAGGTCATTTTGAATCTGGAAATATCACAACCAAAGATACAGTAATGAATGAAATTAAAGAAGTTTCACTAAATGAATTATTAGAAGATCTTAAGGAATTAATGTAATAATGGATATTGAACAAATTAAAAAAGAAATTTTAAATGATAAAAAAATTATTGAACTAATCAAAAAAAACAACTTAACAAATGATCAAATAGAAGAATCAATTCCTATTTTTTTGGATATTATAGAAGATGCTAAAAATAAAAACATGGCTTATACATCTGAAATTGAAATACAATCAAATGGAAGAATTTTTAGAAAAATAGTTCCCACTGAAATTGGTCAAAAAATTGAAAATAAAAACAATTTTATTTTAAAAAACGTAACTGTAATAGATTATTCTTTATTACCTTCATTTGATACCAAAAATATTAAAAATAATGAATTTACTTGAAATAAAGAACGTCAAAACTTGTTGTCTTATTTCACAAAAACTATTATGAAGAATTTTGTTAATAATGAATATTTTAAAGGTGTTTATTTGTATGGTGATTTCGGAACAGGAAAATCATTTTTTACACAATCGTTAGCTAATTATTTTGCTTCCAAAAATAAAACAGTTGCTTATATTAATGCAAATGATTTGGCTAGTCACTTAAAACAATTATTTACAACCGGTTACAAAAAAACAATTGATGAATTAAAAGAAGTTGATTTTTTATTTATTGATGATATTGGTTCTGAAAAAAGTTCTTCTTGAATGATAAGCGAGATTTTTTTTACTATTTTATCTCATAGAATGCAAGTTAAAAAAACTACTTTTTTTACATCAAACTTTTCTTATGAAAAATTAGGTAAAGAATTTGCTAAGGGAACTGATGTTAGTCCATTTAAGGCAAAAAGATTGATGGAAAGAATAGAAGTTTTATCAGTTCCTATTTTATTAACTGGTAATAATTGAAGAAAATTATAGCTCGGCTTCTAATTCAAAAATAATATCCCTAATTTCAGTGGCTCTTTCAAAATCCAATTCTTTAGCTGATGCTTGCATATCTTTTTTTAAACTAGCAATCATTTTAATAATCTCAGTTTTTTTAGCTTTCTTTTTATTAATATTTAAAACATAATCAATTGCATTTTGTAAGTCATGTCCTTGAATTGGCTCTGGAATAGGCTTTATAATAGTTTGCGGAACAATGTTATGTAATTTATTATATTTTTCTTGTAAAGATCGTTTAAATTTATTATCATTTATAGTTTCTTGCATACTATTACTAATATCATCTGCATAAAACACAACATGTCCGTTAACATTTCTTGCCGCTCTACCAGTTATTTGTATCAAACTTCTTTTAGATCTAAAAAAAGATTCCTTATCTGCATCTAATACTAAAATCAAAGATACCTCAGGTATATCTATACCTTCTCTAAGTAAATTAATACCAATAACTACATCATAAACACCTTTTCGTAATTTGCGAAGTATTTCGTTTCTTTCTAAAGTTTTATGTTCTGAATGAATATAGGCAATTTTAACACCCAAAGTTTGAAAATGCTTAGTTAATTCTTCACTAGTTCTTTTAGTAGTTGTTAAAATAAATGTTCGCTCATTTTTATTAATTTGTTTTTGAATTCTGTCATATATATCTTCTATTTGATTTATAGAAGGAAATATTTCAATAGTTGGATCTAGTAACCCTGTTGGTCTAATAATTTGAGAAACGATTTCACCTTCAACTAAATCTACTTCATAATCTCCGGGTGTTGCAGAAACAAATATCGTTTGAAAATTATATTTCTCAAATTCATCAAATCTTAATGGTCTATTATCCAACGCAGAAGGCAATCTAAAACCATAATCTACTAAATTCATCTTACGAGCTCTATCTCCATTATACATAGCATTTAACTGAGGAATCATCATATGAGATTCATCAATAATCAATAACGCATCTTTAGGTAAATAGTCAATAATGGTAAAGGGTTTTTCATCTTGTTCTCTGCCATCAATGTGTCTAGCATAATTTTCTATCCCCGAACAGAAACCAAATTCTTTTAATGAATCAATATCATTTGTTGTTCTATCTTTGAGTCTTTGATGTTCTAGTAATTTTCCATTACTTTTAAAATATTTTAATCTTTCTTCTAATTCTAGTTCAATCAAATTAATTGCAGTATTAATTGTTTCATCTTGGACAGAATATATTGCTGCCGGAAAAATAACCAAAGAGTTATAGAATTTTTTGACCTTCTTGGTTAAAGGGTCTATTCGAGCAATCTTTTCAATTTCATCACCAAAAAATTCAATCCTAATTAAATACTCATTAGATCATGAGGGAGCTATTTCTATAACATCTCCTTTGACACTAAAAGATCCGGAAGGTAAATCAATATTGTTTCTTTGATAATGTCTTTTGATTAAATTGATAAAAAAAACATTTCTTTTAACAATCATTCCAACCTCTATATTATAAAAAGATGATTTATATTCTTGAGGATTAATAGATCCATATATTGCAGCCACAGAAGCAACTACAATTGAGTCTTTTCTCATAGTTAAGGCATTTAAAGACGCCATTCTCATAGCTTCTAAATCTTGATTGGTTTTAGATGTTTTATCTACATAAACATCTTTTTGAGGCAAGTAAGCTTCAGGTCTATAATAATCAAAATAAGAAACAAAATACTCTACTCTATTTTCAGGGAAAAATCCTTTTAGTTCACTATATAGTTGCGAAGCAAGTGTTTTATTATGAGATAAAATAATTACAGGTTTATTGACATGCGCAATAACATTTGCTATAGTAAAAGTTTTTCCAGAACCTGTAACACCTAACAAAACCTGATTTTTTTTCTTGGCCTCAATCCCTTTAATAAGTTCTTTGATTGCTAAGGGTTGATCTCCTGATGGTTGATAGTTTGAATTTAATTTGAATTTCATTTTTATTTTAATTTAATTCCCATTTTTTTCATTTCATCTCTTATTTCTTTTGACCAAAAAGAGCGTTGAAATTCTCCAATGTGATATTTTTCCAATATAAACATCAAAAGTCTAGATTGACCTATTCCACCACCTATAGTAAAAGGCATCGTATTTTGCGCAATGCTCTTATGATATTCAGCTAAATTAGTTTTCTTATTTTTTAATTCGATTTGGTTTTTTAAAGATTCTGCATTTACTCTAATCCCCATCGAACTTATTTCCATAGCATTGTTGTGCAAAGGATTATATAATATTAAGTCACCATTTAAATTTCAATCATCATAATCAGCAGCTCGATCATCATGTGGTTTATTGTGGCTTAATTTGTGACCAATTCCCATTAAAAAAAATGCTTTAGTTTTAATTGCAAAAGCATTCTCTCTTTCTTTAGCAGTTAATTTAGGATACATTAAATAAAGTTCTTCAGTAGTAATAAAAGTTATTTTATCTGGTAGCTGATTTTCCAATTGAGGATATATACTTTGTGTTTCAAATAAAGTTTTTTTGATAGCATCATAAATAGATGTAACAACTTCTTTTAAATAAGTAATTGTTCTGTCTTTTTCAGAAATTCTTTTTTCTCAATCAAATTGCTCAACATATAATGAATGATAAGGAGAAAGTTTTTCTTCATTGGCTCTTATAGCTTTCATATTAGTTCATAATCCACTATTGATATCAAAATTTAAATTTTTAATTTCTTGTCTTTTTCATTTTGCTAAAGATTGAATAATTTCAAATTCATTTTCTTGATAATTAAACGAAACAGGATTGCCATCATCATTTAGATGATCATTTAAACTCATAGTTTTATCTAAAAATAATGGTGAAGAAACCTTGATTATATTTAAAGCTTTTTCTAAATTTTTCACAAAATTTTGTTTAACAAAAAACACAGCTTTTTCAGTTTCTATTCCATCAAATTTATCCTTGTACATTTTTTTCCTTAATTATCCAACATAGTTTCTTGTGTGTTTGCCACCAAAGCCTTAGCCTTAGCGAGTTCAATACTAAAAAATGTAGTAACACCTCTTTTTTGCATTGTTGCGCCAAATAAATCATCAACACGCGACATTGTTCCATGTCTATGAGTAATAACTATAAATTGAGTGTTTTCTTTCAATGATTGTAAAAACTCTGCATATCTTACAACATTTGATTCATCAAGAGCAGCTTCAACTTCATCCAAAATACATAAAGGTAATGGTTTAGCTTTAATAATAGCAAATAACAAAGAAATAGCTATTAGTGCTTTTTCACCACCTGAGAATAATTTCAAGTTTTTAACACTTTTACCTGGAGGTTGTGCTTGAATATCAACTCCTGATTCTAAAACATCACGTGGGTCTACCAAGAAAACTCTTGCCTCGCCTCCACCAAACATTTTTTGAAAAACTAAATTAAATTCTTCATTAACTAATTCCAAAGTTGAAGAAATTCTAGAAATAATAATTTTATCCATTTCAGAAATAGCTTCTAAAATAATGTTTTTAGCTTCCGTTAATTCTTCTTGATTAGCAAATATATCATCATGACGTTCTTTAATTTCAGCATAAAGTTTAATTGCTTCAAGATTAACATTTCCTAATTCATCAATTTCTGTTTTTAAACGAGAAACAATTTCACGAGCATCATCTAATTTTAAAGTAAGAATAAAATTTTCTTTAGCTGTTTCAAAAGTTAAATGATAATGCTCACTAAGTCTTTTGGTAGCTTCTTGAACATAAAATTCAGCTTTTGTTTTTTCGGTAATTTTTTCACTTGAATTTGAAATAATTAATCTTAAAGATTTTTCAAGTTCTTGTTTTGAAAGTGTAGTTCTTGAAATTGAAACATCAATTAATTCTAATTTTTCACGCTTAGATCTCAAAGTTGCTTGCACAATACCTTTACTTGATTTCAATTCATTTAATGAACCATCAATACTTTGAAATGAATCAGCATCAAAAGTTTTTTTACTTTGTGTTTCAAAATCTAATTTTAAATCTAGAAATTGCTTTTCAACATTATCGTGTTTTTCATTATTTTTTACTATTTCAATAGTTAATTCATTAATTAAACTTTGTTTTTCTTCTTTAATGTTTTCTAATTTAGTAATTTCAATATTAGCAATATCAATACTTTTAGTTAATCCAGGAATAATTTCATGTAATTGTCTAATTTGATCTTCAATACCAATAAGATTAGAACTATTGATTTTTGTTCCACCTGTCATGATTCCACCAACTCTAATTAAATCACCATCTAATGATGCAATCAAATATTTTTTATCAACCAAATGTGATATTGTATTGGCAGATTGAATGTCTTCAACAATAATTGTATTCCCTAGTAAAAACTTGATAAGAGTAGAATATTTATCATCAGAACTCACCAACTCAGAAGCAACACCAATAAAACCAGATTTATTGTTTATTTGTAATAAATAATCTGTTCTAATTTCTTTTTCATTAATAGATGATAAAGGAATGAAAGTTGCTCTTCCACCATTATTCGCTTTTAAAAATTCAATCATTTTAATAGCAGTTTCAGAAGCATCAACAACAATATGTTGTAATGCATTTTGCAAAATAGATTCAATTGCTGATGCATATTGTTCAGGAACATTAATAATATCCGAAACAGTTCCTTGCATTCCTTTAAATAATGATTTATTATCAATAATTGTTTTAGTACCTTTAAATAAATTAGTTTTATTTTCTTTATGATCAACTAAAACATCAATTTTTGTTTTAACTTTCAAAAGATTAGTTTTCATAGTATTAGACTTTAGTCTTAAAGTTGCGATATTCAATTCAATATTATTAACTTCTTCTTTTTTATTTCTAACATTTTGAATTGAAGATTCTCCTCACTTTTTAAAATGTTGAACTTCTGATGAATAAATTTCTAATTGTGATTTCATAGCATTAATTTTTTCTGAATTAGCAACTTGAATTTGACCACTAATAATCAATTCTCTTTTTTGTTCTTCATTTTTAAAACGAACTTCTAGATTATACAAACTTTCATTTATTTTTTCTAAATCAGAATTTAGTTCTCTAATTTCCTTTTCTAAATTAACTTTATAATCTAAATTTTGTTCAATAGATATTTCTTGATCTTTAATTCTTGTTTCTAAATCTTCCTTTGTTTCTTGAACTCCAATTAACTCCGCTCTTAATGAGTCTAATTTTAAATTAAAATCAGATAAATCATGAACCAATAATCCAACTTCTACTTCTTTTAATTCTTTTGATTTAGCTAAATAAATTTCAGCTTTAGCAGCTTGCTTTTCTAAAGGTTGTAATTGCTTTTTCAATTCCAAAACAACAGTATTAATTTTTTCTAAAGATTCTTGCGTTTTTTCTAACTTTCTTAAAGCTTCAACTTTTTTAGATTTATACTTACTAGTTCCAGCAGCGTCCTCTAAAATCCCTCTTCTTTGTTCAGGTGTTGCTTGAGCAATATCAGATACTGTACCTTGAGATATTATTGCCAATGATGATTTAGAAATTCCAGATTCTAAAGCAATTTCTCTAATATCTCTATATCTTGCTATTTGATCATTAATATAATAAGTATTTCCTGACTTCCCTCTTTCAAGAACTCTAGAAATTGTAAATATTTTGTGAGGAATAGAAAGTTTTCCTTCAGAATTATCAAAAGTCAAAGTTACTTCACACTTACTTTGTTCTTTTTCTGTTCTAGAACCAGCAAAAATAATATCTTCCATATTATCACCACGAAGAGCCTTGAAAGATTGTTCTCCTAGAACTCATTTTATTGCATCATTGATATTACTTTTACCTGAACCATTTGGCCCGACAATACCAACAACTCCACCATTAAATTTTAAAGTTATTTTATCTGCAAATGATTTAAAGCCCTTAGCCTCTACTTTTATTAATTTCATGGGATTCCTTTATGAATTTTTGTTACATATTAATTATAATAAAATGTTATCACATTTATCATAAAAACAATTATATATAACAATTATGAAATTTGTTTTTTTACTAATGAGCTATTTTTTTCTAAAGCATTTTGAGCAGCAAAATTTTCCGCTATTTTTTTAGTTTTTCCATATCCTACTCCATAACACTTTTCATCATGCATTAATTTAGTTTTAAAGTTATTATCAGGTTGTTTAGTCGATATATAGAATATCTCTGTTGTTGAATGAGATTGAATCAATTCTTGAAATTTAGTTTTAAAATCTTTAAGATTGTGTTTGTCTGTTAATTTGATTTTAGGTGCTAAAAATTTTGCTAAAAATTTATCAACAGCTTCGTGTCCCAAATCTAAAAATAGTGCACCAATAAAAGATTCAAAAAGATCTGCACATATCTTAGGTTTATTAATTAACTCTTCTCTATTATTTGAGCACAATAAATAGTTATTTAATCCCAACTCTTTAGTTATTTTAGCAAGAGCTATATTGTCTACATTTTTTGATCTAATTTGTGTTGCTTCACCTACACCAATTTTCTTAAAATGTTTAAAGATTATTAAAGTAGATTTTGCTTGAATTATTGAATCACCTAATAACTCTAACATTTCATATGACTCAGAATTTTTATGTTCATTTGAATAGGTAGTGTGAGTAACTGCTCTTTGATAGTAATCAATATTTTGATATTCAATTTTATATTTATCTAAAAAATCCTTAATTAATAGTTGCTTCATTATAAAACCTTTTTAAATTCTTCCAAACCATTTAAATCTAAACCTTGCTTTAATTGCAACAATGCCCCTTGATATGCTTTTTCGTCTGAAGAGCCATGACACTTAATAACTATTCCATCAACACCAATAATTCAAGCAGCACCAACATTACGATAATCTAAATGTTCTTTAATGTTGTTGAAAGCACCCTTTAATAAAAGAGCATTAATTTTTCTAAAAATATTTGAAGTTAAATTCTCTTTAATTATTTTTTGGAAATTCAAGATCGCTCCTTCCATAGATTTTAAAGCAATATTTCCACCATATCCATCTGAAACAATAACGTCAACATCGCCAGCAAGAATATCACGCGCTTCAATAAAACCAACATAATTCATTTTATTTTCGCTCTTTAATTTTTTCAACTCTAAATGAGCTTCTTGGTGTTGCGGAAAACCTTTATTATCTTCAGTACCAACATTTAAAATACTTACTTTAGGATCTTTAATTTTCAAAACTGTAGAGGTAAAAGCAACACCCAATTTAGCTCATTGAACTAGGTGTTCTACATTAATATCTAAATTAGCACCCACATCTAACATAACAAATTTTTTGTTTTTAATAATAGTTGGAAAAATAGGCATAAAGGCAGGTCTACTAATTCCTTTTAATCTTTTCAAAATAAATATAGACGAAACCATTAATCTCGCTGAATCTCCAGAGGAAAGACAACCATTAACTTGACCTTCTTTTAACATCTTCAATGCATCTGTCATAGAGTTATTATCCATATGAGCATTTCTAATATTAGAATTTTTATCTAGATTACTAGCATTGTGGACAACACTTATTCTTTCATGTGAAATAAGTGTTTGGTTAATTAATTCCTTATCACCAATTAAAACTATGGAATAATCTTCATATTTTTGGACAAATTTCATTGAAGCACTAATTGCCCCTTCTACTCCATTGTCATTTCCCATTACATCAAAAGCTATTTTTTTCATAAAATCTATTCTACACTAATCAAAAAATTATAAATAGGTTGATCTCCATTATAAATTTCCACTTCCACATCAAAATTAGAAATAATATATTTCTCTAATTCATCAGCATCTAATTTTGTTGAATCTGCACCATAATAAATAACAACTATTTCTGCATTTTTTTTCGATAACATTTCTTTTACCAAAGCTTGACCAGCTTTTATTATATTTCTTTTACAACCCACAATTTTATTTTCAATCATCATTAAAAATTCACCTTTTTTGACTTTGACATTATTTATTGTTGTATCTTTTATAGCTGCTGTAATTTGACCAGTCACTAAGTTTTTTAATGATGATTCTATTTCTTCTAAATTTTCTTCCAAACTTAGTTCAGATGAAAAATTCAACATCGCTGTAATTCCTTCTACTTGAGTTTTTGTAGAAAGAACTCTAATGTTTTTGTTTTTAATAATTTTTGCTGCTTGTTGAGCTGTCAGAATAATATTTGAATTATTAGGTAATATAAAAATATTGTCAGCATTAACAAATTTAATAGCTTCAATAATATCTTGTGCTGAAGGATTATTTGTTTGACCACCCTCAATAATATAATCACATTCATACTCTTTCATTAATTCAATGATCCCAGATCCTGTGTTGCATGAAATAATAGCTGAAGTTTTTTTCTTAGCATTAGGACTGTTATATTTTTTTTCTTGTAAAGTAATATTAGATTTTGTATCTCCTGCTTGAATAGTCATATTTTCAGATTTGATAGCATCAAATTCACCAAATTTTTGTGCATAATTCAAAACCTTACCTGGATGTAGAGCATGTATATGAATTTTTACAATTTCTTCATCTTGAACTACAACAATAGAATTACCTAATTTTGATAAACCCTTTACAAATTCTGGTTTACTAAATTTTACTGTTTGCTCCAATTTTAAAATTAGTTCTGTACAATATCCGAATTCTCCATCATAAATTTCTAATTCACCAGTGAATTGTTGCATTTGTGCTTCTTCTTTTGAAATTTGAATTGGTTCACCTTTTAAAGACTGTAAAACACCTTCCAAAATTATATTTAATCCTTCACCACCAGAATCAACAACACCAACTTCTTTTAAAACAGCCAATAAATTAGGTGTATTATCGCAACTTTTTCTTGCATATTGTAAGGCCATTTCAAAAATTTTTATGATACTCATTGATGGCTTTACATTTTTTTCTAAATTTTCATATGTTTCTCTAATAACAGTCAGGATTGTTCCTTCAATTGGGTTTATTACAGAAGCATATGCCATTTTAGATGCTTCTTTAAATCCGTTAACAATATTTTTAGACTCTATTTTAGCAAGGCCTTTTCAACCAATTGAAAAACCCTTAAATATTTGAGAAAGAATTACTCCAGAATTTCCTCTTGCACCCAAAAGCATATCTTTAGAAATACCTTGTAATAATTGATTTAAATTGTTTGGATTTGTTACCAATAGTGAATCGGCTGCTTTTTTGATGGTTGAAGACATATTTGTTCCAGTATCTCCATCTGGAACCGGAAAGACATTCAGAGAATTAATTCTATTTTTATGATTTTGCATATTGTTGGAAGCAGAAATAATTGCTCCAGTTCAATCTTTAATTGAAATATGATTCATTATTTAACGCCCTTTATATAAATGTTAATAGTCCCCAATGTATAATTCATATTTTGAAAATTAAATTTAATTTTTTGCTTAATTTGTTGAGCAATATTATTAATAGTTGAATCAACTGCAATTATAATAGCCACATTAAAACTCACAATATCATCTTTATGATTTATAGATAAAGATTGTGTTCAAGTATTTTCATCTTTCAATTCTTTATTAGAAGCATCAATATTACAAAAACCTAAAATACCAGGAATGCTAGAAAGGTTTTTGATAATATTGTTAGACAACAATGACATGTCCATAGCACTTCCTTATTTAAAAACTTATATATTTTTTATAGAATTATAACATTTTAAAGTCAAACTTTAACTTTAAAATGGAATTTAATATACAAAAATGGCATCATTATTATTTAAACTTCATAAATTTTGCAATTTTATCTCAACGATTGGTCATAAGGGATACCTGCAGCATTGGGCCTCATAGCTTTTTTTCCAAAGATAGTCATAGCTATTAATGTTCCTAAATAAGGAATTGTTAATACTAGATATTTATAACTATCATACTCTTTTGGAACAAATGAAGAAAAACTATAACTAACTCCTAATAGACAAGAAAAAACAGCTGCTGCTAAAACAGCAGGAAGTATTTTTCACTTCCCTATAATCATTATGGCCAATGATAAATAACCAAGACCTTCTACCGAACCTTTAAAGGTAGATCCACTAGATCTTGTAGATGTCATAAACATTGCTCCTGCTAATCCTGCTAATAATCCTGAAATTAAAACTCCTTGTCATTTAAAATAATTAACATTTATTCCAGCAGCATCTGATGCTTGTGGATTTTCTCCAATAGATTTCATTCTCAAACCTCATCTAGTTTTATTCAACATGATTCAAGAAACAATAATTGTTATAATCATTACAAAAGAACTTAATGAAATAATTCCACTTAATTCTTTTCGAGCATTATTTCCTAAGGATAATTCCGGAACATTATAAGTCATTTTATTTGCATCACCAAAAATAAACAAAACCGTTAAAGTAATTGCTGTCGCCAAAATATTCATAGCAACACCTGAAATAATATGATTAGCTTTAAGTTTAATTGTTGCATATCCATGCAATGATGAGAAAACTACTCCTGATAAGCCTGAAATAATAAATAAAGGTATTTGTAATCAAGGAGACCCTTCATGCATACCCTTATTAGAAAAGATGCTAGCAAAAATCATGTAAACAGTTGCACCAAAGACAATAGTACCATTTATTCCAATATTAACAATTCCTACACGCTCAGAAATTATAGCTGCAATAGAACTTAATGCCAAAATTCCAAAATACATAACTGCAAGTGTGGTTATTGAACTAAATATTTCCATTATCTTTTCCTTCCTTTATTTTTCAAAGAATATTTATTATTTTTTATTTCCTCTTTTTGCAATTCATAATCCTGAATAATTATGTCTCTTTGTTCATAAAATTTATTTTGATTTTCTATCTTTAATTTTTCTGATGGATCTTGGCTATTTTTTAGTTCCTCTTTTTGCAATTCATAATTTTCAATAAGCATTCTTCTTTGTTCATGAAATTTATTCTGATTTTCTATCTTTAATTTTTTTGATGGATCTTTACTATTTTTTAGTTCCTCTTTTTGCGATTCATATTTTTCGATCATTTCTTTTCTTTGTTCATAAAATTTATTTTTATTTTCTACTTTTAAATTTTTTGAAGAACCTTTCAATATAGCAACTTCATAATATTTATTAGCAAACAATTCATCATCTTTTTCTTTTTTAATTAGTAATATTTCTGCAAAATACTGTTGTTGATATTCTTCCGATATGTCTATTAATGATTTGTGTTTGGTAGTCAACTGTTTTCAAGCTTCTTTTTTCGAAATTGTTTTTTTAGACATTTGTGTCCAAATATCTTTCTTAGAAATAGAACCAGAATTAGCAAATAATTCATCATCTAAAGCTTCTTTTCTTCTAATTGATTTTTCTTTAATTTCTTTTCATTTTGTTGCATTTTCAGAACGCAAAATTTTAATGGTATTGTTATTTTCTTGTTCAATTTTTCTTATTTTCTTTTTTTCCATTCAATATTCTTGAAATAATGATTTATATTTTGGATTTTTTCAATAAATGTATTGATTTTTAATAAGTGTATATATTTTAAACTTTTCAAACACTACACCTATAGCAGCAACATAAATTATAATACCAAACATAATTTGAGCAAAATCTTCTGTTAATGGTGGATATAAAGGTTTCAATGAACCACCACCCAATTTAATAATTGCAAATAATACTGAGGCAATCCCAATACCAAAAGAATTATTATATACAAGCAAAGCAATAGCAATAGTATCAAATCCCATAGTATTAGGTTCGCTTTTGGCACTTATAACACCGAGTTCTGTATAATATAAAAATCCTGCTAATCCCGAAAGAGCACCTGAAATAGACATTATTATAATAATCATCACCTTAGCATTAGAACCTGCATATTTTGATGCATCTTTATTCATAGCTAACATTTTCATTTTGTATCCCAAAGTTGTTTTTGCAAATACAAATCACATAATAAAAATCATAACAACACCAAAAATTGATAACAAGGCTAATCAACCGCTTGTTTGAAAAAAATCTGGCAAATTAAATATTTCTGTTTGATTTTGTGCAATACTTTGCGCACTAACTAATCCAGGAATATCACTCTGAATAATAAATTTGATAATATAAAAAACTATTCAGTTTAATAAAATGGTGGAAACTACTTCATTAACTTTTAAAAAAGCTTTTAAAACTCCAACAACCATTGCAACTAAAGCACCTGAAATCATTGACAATAAAATTGACAATACAATAGTACCACCATTAATTCCAACTAATTTCAAAATTAAAATAGAAGTAATTCCACCTGCCATCATTTGACCTGAAACACCAATATTAAAAATACCGGACTTAAAACATAATGCCGTTCCCAAAGTAGCAACAATAAAAACTATAGTAGTGGTAACAAATCCAACATTTTGTCCAATAGCATCACTAAAAATAGTTTCAAAAACTTCAAAAGGATTATTTCCTGTTATAGCAATAATTAATACACTTACCAAAACTCCAAACAACAAAGCTCATAGAGAATTATAAAGACGACGACGACCATTAACTTCTTTTTCGCTTGATAAATTATTCTTAATACTTGAAAAGGCAAATTTATTTTTTACACTAGAAAAAGCAAATTTATTTTTCATATCAGAAAAATTAAATTTATTTTTCATATAGTTCTCCTGTCTGATCTAATCCTGCCATCAACAATCCTATTTCTTTTCTTTCAAATTCTGGAGCTGGTTTAAGACCAACTATTTGACCTTTATTCATAACAGCAATTGTGTCTGCTAATGAAATAATTTCATCTAATTCATATGAAATTAATAAAACTGCTTTCCCTTTTTCTTTTTCCTTCAGTATTTCTTCATGAATCATATTAATTGCACCTATATCCAAACCTCTTGTAGGTTGTACAATAACAATTAAATCATGATCGGTTAGCATTTCTCTACCAACAATTGCTTTTTGTTGATTTCCACCAGATAAAGATCTAGCTATTGAGTTTCCTTCTCTTGAACCACGGACATCATATTTTTCAATAATATGATGAGAAAAAAGTTTTTTAGCTTTGTTATTAATGATAAAGTTTTTAGCAAATTTTTTGTCCCCTAAATTTCTTATGATTGAATTATCATTAATATCAAAATCAAGAACTAATCCATGTTTGTGTCTATCTCCAGGAACTACAGAAATAAAGTTTTTATTTTTTTCTTTGGAAGAAAGGTTAGTTATGTCTTTAAATTCATCATTTAAGCGATTTCTTAAAAATATCTTACCTTCTTTGGGTTGTAATATTCCTGAAAGGATATATTCTAAATCCTCTTGTCCATTTCCAGCAACTCCAGCAATTGCCAAAATTTCTCCAGCATGAATTTCTAAATTTAAATTTTTTAATTTCTCACCAGCAAAAACATTTTCTAACTTTAAAATGACTTTATCAGAATGATCATGTTTTTGATTTTTAGAATGAACAACATTTTGACCCACCATTTCATTAGCAATATCTACTGTAGTAATACCTTCTAATGATTCATAATGTTTCATAACTTTACCATGTCTAATAACAGTTACTTCATCAGAAACTTTCATTACTTCTCACAATTTATGAGAAATAAAAAGAATTGTTTTGCCATTGTCTTTTAAAAATTTTAATATTATTAAAAAATCATCTATTTCTTTTGGAGCCAAAACAGCAGTCGGTTCATCAAAAATTAATATATCAGAATCTCTATACAACATTTTAATAATTTCTATTTTTTGTTGTGTAACAATGGTTGCCTTAGATGTTAATTGATCTAAATCAAAAATTAAACCAAATTTTCTTTGTAGTAATTTTATTTTCACTAATGATGTTTTTCTATCTAGAAAACCATTTTTTTGAAATTCAGCACCTAAAATAATATTCTCAAAATTAGTATAATTACCCACCAATTTAAAATGTTGATGCACCATACCTATCCCTATATCATTTGCTTGATTTGGTCCACTAATCACTAAGGGAGAACCATCAATTTTAATAGTTCCAGATGTTGGTTTATAAATACCAAACAAAATTGACATTAATGTTGATTTACCCGCACCATTTTCACCAACTAAAGCGTGAATAGTGCCTTTTTTAATGGCAATATTTATATTATCATTTGCCTTAATTCCAGGAAATTCTTTAGTGATATTCACCATTTCTACAGCTACTTGTTTTTTCATAATTTAACTATTAATAGCTCCAATAATTTTATCTAATAATAATTGATTGTTATTTGGATTATTCATAGATTGAAATACAGGTTTGATTTCTAAGAATTTATCATGAGCCTTTTTTAAAGATAAATTGGCTTTGTCAGCCTCTTCACCTATAAGAGTTGAAGATGAATAACCCACAAACCCCATATCAAAACCATAAGAAATAAATTGACTTTTTTCGTTTTCTAAAAAAGCTTTTTGAAAACCAACATCTGTTGGTAGTCCTGTTGTCGAAACAAAATCTAAAGGAATTCCTGATAACATAATCATCGTTTTATAAATCGCCATTGCCACTTTCTTTTCTATTGAAGAAAAAAACATATTTTTTTCTTGTGGAAAAGCTAATGATTGATTAGTATCAACTCCAATAACCATTTGTGAACTTCTTTTATTTTTGATATCATCTATAGCAACACCTATCAAACCGCCTGCAACAGGCAAGATAATTTGAGCTGATTCTTTACTTGTACCTATAACATTAACCACTTTATCAATGGTACCCGCTGCAGAAGGGTCAAAACCAGTATTTAAATCTATGGTGGATGATTGTGCATTTCCTGAATAAAATTTCACTTTTTGAGTTTCATTAGCTTTATTTCAATCTAACATACCTTGTAAAAAACCATTATTAAAATCAGTTACACCTTCAAAAATACCTCCACCAAATGAAGAAAGATGAGGTGGTTTATTAGAAGCTGATAAATATTCTGAAGCAGCATGACCAACCACTCAAGAAGCTTCCTGAGATTCAAAACCTAAACCAAAAAAATGTCCTTCAGGGACAAAACTTGTGCCATCTCAATCAACTCCTACAACAACTGCTCCTAAAGCTATAAATTTTGCTTGATTGTCAGATTGCTTTAATCATGATTTAAAACTTTCTATATGTTGAAAACCAGTTAAAATTCAAGTTTTATAATTAGCAGATAGTGCTTGATCATACATAGGAGATAATTTGGAATCTTCCGTTGTTTCTCTATAAGTAATTGTTTCTTTATCTGTAATTTTTGCTTGCTCTTTAAAAACTTGCAAAGCTCCTCAAGTTTCTTGATTAAACGATTTATCATTAACTAAAGCACCAGCAGTAATTAACATTGTTTTTCTATTCATACTAATGGGATCATCATTCAATTTATTTGTAATTTTTTCACCATAATATGTTTTTGTTTCTTGTGGTATATCCACATTAAAAATTTCTCCATTATTAGTTGTGTCAGAACATGAAGTAAAAAGAATTGTTGAAGGAATAATTGCTGTAATTAAAAAACCCAAAGATAACACTTTTTTAATTTTCAACATATCTTCGCCCCTCCCCTTGAACATTAAACTCAACAATTATTATAAAGTTTTATTTTTAATATTTATATATTTTTTTGTTATTTTTGCATAACAAAAAATACAAATCATTGATGTATTTTATAAATTAATTTTTACAACTAAAGCATTAAGTAGTTTTTGATTGTTATTTCCATCTATCATGCTTATAAATTGAGGTGTTGATGTTGAAAATTTTTCATAAGCTTCATCTAAGAATATATTTACTTGAGCTGCATCGTCAGAATTAGATAAGGTTGAAGGAGAATATCCTACCAATCCTTTATCAAATCCATATTCCACATATGCATTTGTTTGATATTCAACAAAAGTTGATTCAAATCCAGCATCATCAACAGTTGTGCCCTCTTTGAAATCTAATGGAATATCAGCTAAAAGTATTAGTGCTTTATATACTCCTACTGCCACTTTCTTTTCAACTGATGAAAAGAATTTTCCTTTATCGTTTGGAAAGGCTAATGATTGATTAGTATCAACTCCAATAACCATTTGTGAACTTCTTTTATCATTAATGTTATCTATTGTAGTTGTAGTTAATGTACCTGCCACAGGCATAATAATTTGAGGAACATCAGCACCTATACCAACAATACTTTCAACGGTTTGCATTGCTTCAGGATTAACTAAAAAACCTGTTGATAAATTAATAGAATTTGCTTGTTTGTTTCCTGAATGGAATTTTACTTTTTTATCTGGATTGGCTGTATTTCAATCTAACATACCTTGTAAAAAGCCATTATTAAAATTAGTTACACCTTCAAAACTACCTCCACCAAATGAAGAAAGATACGGTTTATCAGTAGTTGATAAATATTTAGAAGCTGCATAACCAACTACTCAAGAAGCTTCTTGAGATTTAAAACCTAAACCAAAAAATTGTCCTTTTGGTATAAATGATGAACCATTTCAATCAACTCCTACAACAACCGCTTTAGAAGCTATAAATTTATCTTGATTTCCAGATCTAGCTAATCATGATTTAAACAAAGTTTCTTGTTGGAATCCTGTCAAGACTCATGTTTTGTATCCTTCATTTAATGCTAAATCATACATAGAAGGTAGTTGATTATCTTCTTCTGTTTGTCTAAAAGTAATTGTTTTTTTGTCAGTAATTTCTGCTTGTTCTTTGTATAACGACATAGCTTCTCAAACAGATTGATTGAATGATTTATCATTTACACGTCCTGCAGCTGTAATTAATATAGTTTTTCTATCTACTTTTTCTGGAGCTTCTGATGCTTTTGTAGCAATTTTTTCTCCGTAATAATCTTTTATACTTTCTGAAATACCCATATCAAAAGGTTGTTCATCATTAGTACTACATGATGTTAAAAGTAATGTAGCTGGAACAATACCTGTTAATAACAAGCCTCCTAATAATTTTTTTGCAATAAAATTCATATCTTCTCCTAGTTATATTTTTAAATATTATATTAATTTAAATTTTTAATATAAATTAAGTAATAACATTATAAACAAAAAATTATTTTTATGAATTTATTTTTTTAATTATATCATCAAGTATTTTTTGATTATTGGCTGCAATCGTCATATTTTCAAATACAGGAGGTCTAGTTTTAAAAAGTTCATAAGATTCTCTTAAAAATTTATTTGCTTGAACTACATTAGGTCCAGATAAAGTTGAAGAAGAATATCCCACTAATCCTTTATCAAATCCATACTTTACAAATGCGTTTGTTTGATGTTCTACAAATCCACCTTCAAATCCCAAATCATTAATTTCACAAACATTATAATCTAATGGAATTCCTGCCAAAAGTATTATTGCTTTATAAACAGCTACAGCAGTTTTCTTTTCAACTGATGAAAAGAATTTTCCTTTATCATTTGGAAACGCTAAAGATTGATTAGCATCAACTCCAATGATCATTTGTGAACTTCTTTTATCATTAATATTATCTATTGTTGTTGTAGTTAATGAACCTGATACCGGTAAAATAATTTGAGGAACATCAACACCCGTACCAACAATATCTTCAACAGTTTGCATGGCTTCAGGAGTAACTAAAAAACCTGTTGATAAATTAATAGAATTTGCTTGTTTGTTTCCTGAATGGAATTTTACTTTTTTATCTGGATTAGCTGTATTTCAATCTAACATACCTTGTAAAAAGCCATTATTAAAATCAGTTACACCATCAAATATTCCTCCACCAAACGAAGAAAGATATGGTTTATCAGTAGTTGATAAATATTGAGAAGCTGCATAACCAACTACTCATGATGGTTCTTCGGTTTTAAATCCTAATCCCAAAAACTGTCCTGCCGGCATAAATGATGAGCCATCTCAATCAACTCCTACAACAACTGCTTTAGAAGCTATAAATTTCGCTTGATTATCAGATTGCTTTAATCATGATTCAAATAATGGACCTTGTTGAAAGCTTGTCAAAACTCACGTTTTGTATCCCCCAGATAATGCTTGATCATACATGGAAGCCAACATAACGTCATCTGTTGTAGTTCTATAGGTAATCGTTTCTTTGTCTATAATGCCCGCTTGCTCCTTATATAATAACATAGCTTCTCAAACAGATTGATTGAAGGATTTATCATTTACCAATCCTCCTGCTGTAATTAACATTGTTTTTCTCATAACTTTTTCTGGAGTGACAAATGATTGTTCAGTAATCTTTTCACCATAATATTTTTCAGTTTCCTTTGAAATACCTATATCAAAGGGTTCCTCGCTGCTAGTACTACATGATGTTAAAAGTAATGTAGCTGGAACAATACCTGCCAGCAACAATCCTCCTAATATTTTTTTTGCAATAAAATTCATATCTTCTCCTTTTTTTATTTAATTAGTATTATAAATATTAATTTATAGAGCATTAATATTTATTGTTATTTTTTTATAACAAACATTAACTCATCACTATTTATCAATGTTTTTACAAATTTATTTTTTTAATTATATCATCAAGTATTTTTTGATTATTGGCTGCAATCGTCATATTTTCAAATACAGGAGGTCTAGTTTTAAAAAGTTCATAAGATTCTCTTAAAAATTTATTTGCTTGAACTACATTAGGTCCAGATAAAGTTGAAGAAGAATATCCCACCAATCCTTTATCAAATCCATACTTTACAAATGCGTTTGTTTGATATTCTACAAATCCACCTTCAAATCCCAAATCATTAATTTCACAATATTTATAATCTAATGGAATCCCAGCCAAAAGTATCAACGCCTTATAAACTCCTACCGCCACTTTCTTTTCAACTGATGAAAAGAATTTTCCTTTATCGTTTTGAAAAGCTAATGATTGATCAGAATCAACTCCGATAATCATTTGTTCGCTTCTTTTATCATTAATGTTATCTATTGTTGTTGTAGTTAATGAACCCGATACTGGCATAATAATTTGAGGAACATCATCACCCGTACCAACAATGCTTTCAACAGCTTGAATAGATTCTGGAGTTATAACAAATCCTGTTGATAAATTAATAGAATCTGCTTGTTTGTTTCCTGAATGGAATTTTACTTTTTTATCTGGATTAGCTGTATTTCAATCTAACATACCTTGTAAAAAGCCATTATTAAAATCAGTTACACCATCAAATATTCCTCCACCAAACGAAGAAAGATATGGTTTATCAGTAGTTGATAAATATTGAGAAGCTGCATAACCAACCACTCAAGATGGTTCTTCGGTTTTAAATCCTAATCCCAAAAACTGTCCTGCCGGTATAAATGATGAGCCATCTCAATCAACTCCTACAATTACAATTTTTTCTTCTTTAAATTTTTCTAAATTATTGGATTCTTTAAATCATGATTCTAGTAAAATACCTTGTTGAAATCCTGTTAAAACTCATGTTTTATATCCTCCAGATAATGCTTGATCATACATTGCAGCCAACATTCCATCTTCGGTTGTTGTTCTATAGGTAATCGTTTCTTTATCTGTAATTCCCGCTTGTTCCTTATATAATAACATGGCTTCTCATGCTGACTGATTGAAGGATTTATCATTTACCAATCCTCCTGCTGTAATTAACATTGTTTTTCTCATAACTTTTTCTGGAGTGACAAATGATTGTTCAGTAATTTTTTCACCATAATATTTTTCTGTATCTTGTGTGATTCCACTTTCAAAGGGTTCTTCTATGGTTGTATTACATGATGTCAAAAGAAGTGTAGTTGGAATAATGCTTATCAAAGAGAATCCTCCTAATAATTTTTTTGCAATAAAATTCATCAAATCTCCTTATTTAATTTTTGTAATTAGTAGTATTATAAATACTAATTAATATAGAAACATTATTTATTGTTATTTTTATATAACAAAATTAAAAGATTATTTAATATAATTACATATATGAAATACTTTGAACTTTTTTACTTGCTAATACCTCTATTTTTAATTTTTGTAATTCTAGCATTACATTTATATGTAAGTAAAACAAAAAGAAAATTAAATTCTTACTTTGAAACTCGTAAATTAGAAAATAATCCTAGCACGAATCAAGTTTATAGTAATGAATTAAGAGCTTTAAGTTTAATTAAAAATGAAAAAACCGAAACAATTAAAGATGATGCAGCAACTATGGTTTGAGAAATTGATAAACTTAAAAAAACAAATTATGAAAAATCTGTTCGTGGTAAAGAAATGTTGAGTAAATATCAAGTTTTAGCATCCAATAAATTGTATGTAGAAATTAATGAAAATGAAAAGAAAATTAGTCAAATTTCTAGAAATTTTTTTGATACAGTAGGTTTGGTTTTAGGACACATCAAAGTTTTGAGAAATGAAATAACTGGATATAAAAATGGTTTGAGAGAATTAAAAAATGAGATTTTTAAAAATATCTCTGAGGAAAGTAATCCTAAATCAAGTGCAATTATTTTAAATGAATTTCAAGCAATAGAAATTAAACTTAAAGAATTAGATGATCTTATAACTTCCAACCAAATCGAAAAAGCTATATTAGAATTTGGCGACATAAAAAAAGATTTTTTGGAATTAATCATATTTGCGAACAACAGTGAAGAATTAGAAAAATTTGTTTTCATAAAAATCCCTGAATATTTTGATAAAATTCAAAATTTATTTGAACAAGCCAAAAAAAATACTAGTTCAGAATTTTCTTATATGACATTTGATATTCAAATGAACACTTTAAAAAATGACTATAAATCATTAACTGGAACTTTTGGAATAAAAAATTGACTAAACACAAAAGAACTGTGCAACAAAATGTTGACATCATTTTCTAATTTAAATGGAGAGATAAATAGAGAAATTGAATCATATGTTTTTATGATTAAGTACAAAGATAGTTTATCAAAGCACAAAAAAAATATAGCTAAATTATATATGTCTATTAAAACCGAATTTATGAAAGCTTATCAAATTGATAAAATTTATTTTTCACAACTTGAAAATGAAATTGTAAAATTATCAACTTATCTTATAGAAGTTGATTTGTGAATAGATAAAATTGCAAAAGTGGAAGATAATTCTGATATTAGTTTTTCATCGAAACAATTCAAATATAAAACTTTGTTTTACCAATTAAAAGGTTTTTATACTTTGTATGTTGAACTAATAAAAAAAATTGAAATATTCTATTTAGAAGGCGAATCTAACTTACTGAAATTTGAAAGATTAGTAATTTTAAAAAGAACCATGAACTTATATGTTAAAAATAATTATATTCTTTTGGATATGGAAGAAGATAAAAAAAATATCATCATTGAAACTAATTATCAAAAAATCATTAATATTATTTTAAATACACCCGAAGGAAAAAGTCCAAACATTGTTAATGAATATCAAAAACTTTTAGTTTTATTAATAGATTATGTTTCAACGGTTGGTTTAAAAATTGAAATTTCTAAAATCTTTAAAAAAGTAGTTAATTTGTTGGCCCCAAAAAGATCTTCTGATTTGAAATTAAATGAAAATATTATTTTATCAGAAAATTTTTATCTTGATGGTAATTATCAAAGAGCACTAGACAACATAATTGGAACATTAGACAAAGGAGTAAATTAATATGTATAACAAAATTTTAGTTAGATATGGGGAACTTTCTCTTAAGGGTAAGAATAAAATGACATTTATTAGAACTTTGGCTAGAAACATTAAAAAAACATGCAACATCAAAGAAGAAGACGTGGTTGTTTCTTTTGATAGAATATATTTAAATTATTCAATGGAAACTATGGAAAATTTAAAATATGTTTTTGGAATTTCTTCTTTTTCAGGTGTTTATGTTTGTAAATCTAATGTTGCTGATATTGAAAATACAATAAAAAAATTATTTAACCCTGAATCAAAAACTTTTAAATGCATTTCGCGAAGAAGTTTTAAAGATTTTGAAATGTCGTCAATAGAAATGAATAACTATTTTGGTTCATTTATATTGAAAAATACAAATTATAAAGTGCAAATTAAAAATCCTGATGACGAATTTAATATTGAAGTTCATAAGGAATATACATATATATTTTCTAACAAAATACCTGGTTTGGGTGGTTTGCCAGTAGGAACTGCAGGAAGAGTAATTCATTTAATTTCAGGAGGAATTGATTCGCCAGTTGCTGCCTTTGAAATGATGAAGCGTGGGGTAAGAGTTGATTTTTTATCTTTTTTAACTCCGCCACACACGGACATTAAGACTATGGAAAAAGTTGATCAAATAATTACTACACTCACCAAATATCAAGGTTCTTCTAAGTTGTATAGTTTTAATTACACTGACTTAATGAATTACATTGGTTTGACATCAAAACAATCTTATAAAATTATTTTAATGAGAAGAAGTTTTTATCGAATTGCTTCTATATTAGCAAGTGAAAATGACTACTTAGGCATTAGTAATGGTGAAAATTTAGGGCAAGTAGCCTCTCAAACCCTAGAAGCAATGTCAGTAGTCCAAACACAAGCAGCATTTCCTGTATATAGACCTTTACTAACTTATGATAAACTAGAAATTATTAAAAAAGGTATTGCTATCAATACCTATAATACCTCAATAATAAAAGCTAGTGAGGCATGTGAATTATTTGCTCCCGCTAACCCAGCAACTAAACCTAGCACTAAAATTGCTGAAAATCTAGAGCAAGAATTATCTCACTTAATAGCAATGGAAGAGCAAGGACTTTTAGAAAAAATTGAAATTAAATATTTTAAATAATTTTATTTTGTATGTTGCTTAATAATTTTTTTTCAAGATTCCATAAACTTATCATCAGATAAATATTTTCTTCCAAACTGAATGTTTTTGTTTGATAATTCAATTAAGTATTTTTCATCCAAATTTAAAATTTCATTTATTTCATCAGCAAAGTTTTTTACATTAATTGATGAATTTAACAAGAAACCAAACTTAGTTAAATATTTTGCTGATGGAAATGTGTCAATAACAATAGGAATGACACCATTCATGATTGCCTGAACCAAAATGAAAGGAAATCCTTCAAATTTTGATGGCAAAATTAAAAATTTTAAATCTTTTAAAACAAGATCTATTTTATTTTGTTCAATAAATCCGTTGTAAGTCATTCTTTTACTAATTTTTTTAATTACTTTATCATCTCCATTACCTCAAACATTAATTTTGGTATTAATTTTTTCAGAAGCCTTAAATAAAAAATTAATATTTTTTTGAAATTGAATAATTCTGCCAATATAAGCTATAGGAACTTTGCGATCAACAAAATCAATATTTTTGTTTTCAATACCATCATTTATTTTGTGCGATAAAGGTACTAAATGAACGTTTTTATCCTTAATTCTAGAGGGTGTTAATTTTAGAGCATTATACTTATCAAAAAGCACAATATTTTTGTGCGCATAAAGAACATTTCTTTTTCCATTCATATATAATTTTGTAAAAATAGTGAAAAATTGGTTAGTAATATACTCACCAGAAAAAATTCCTGGACAAAAATGTTGGACTCAAACACAATTAGAATCCTTCACAAACTCTCTACCATATTTCTTTTTATGTAAATAAGGATATTGACGAGAATCAATAATTAAATCATAGTCATTTTTTTTCACTAATGAAGATAATTCAAAATCAGCTGTATCAACTTGTTTCATATATCTTATTAATTCCAAAGGTCTAAAAGATGAAGTTTTTGTAATAGAAGAATTAGTAATCATTTCTACATTTTCAATGATATCTCCATTTACTTTATCCAAAACAACATTACAATTGTATTCTGTGACTTTGAAGTTTTCTGTTTGCAATAAATGAATAAGTTTGGCGTTATAGTTTTGTGTTCCACCTAAAGTGTTATGAGCACTCAAACTAATTATTAATACTTTTTTCATATTTTAAATAATAATTAAGAATTTTGCTTAATTGTAATTGAAGGTCCCATTGTAGAAGAAATTGTTAAGTTAATTAAATATTGTCCCTTAATAGTAGCTGGTTTTAATTTTTTAATTAGAGAAATAACTGTTTCACAATTTTCAACAAGTGAACTTGTTTCCATAGAAACTTTTCCAATTAATGAATGTACAATTCCTGCTTTGTCAGCACGATAATTTGCTTTACCTTTTTTAAGTTCTTCAACCGCTTTTGCAGGATCTGGAGTAACTGTACCTGTTTTTGGATTAGGCATTAATCCCTTAGGACCCAATACTTTACCATATTTACCAAGTGTAATCATCATTTTAGGCTCTGCAACCATAACATCAAATTCAAATACACCTTTTTTCAAGATTTCTTCTAATTCTAAACCTGAAGCAACAATGTCTGCCCCTGCTTTTTTAGAAGCTTCTTGATTTTTTGGATCATCTGATGCCACTAATACACGAATTGTTTTTCCTGTACCATGTGGTAATAAAATAGAACCTCTTAATTGTTGCTCTGCTTTTCTTGTATCAAGATTTAAGTTAAAAGCTAAATCAATCGATGCATCAAATTTAACATAAGAAACTTTCTTGATAATTTCAATAGCTTCTTTCAAAGAATATTCTTTTGTTTGATCAAATTGTTCTAATGATTTTTTAATATTTTTACTTATATGTTTAGCCATTATTTATCACCTTCAGTTTCATCTTTTTTACCAATAACTTCAACTTCTGCAGAAACATTTGCATTTTCTGCTGCAGCAGCAGCTTCAGCTTCAAATTTAATTTGTTCTATATTTGATTTTGCTTCTGCAACTGTTGCTTTTTTAGCATCTGCTAACATTTGTTCAACATTATCAAAACCTTCTATAGCAATTCCCATATTTTTAGCAGTTCCTGCAATTATCTTCATTCCTTGTGCTAAATCATTTGTATTTAAATCAACTAATTTATATGCAGCAATTTCCTCTAATTGTTGTTTTGTAATTTTACCAACAATTGTTGTTTTAGAATTAGCACTACCTTTTGATATACCTGCAGCTTGTAATAATTTATATGCTGCTGGTGATGAAAACAATTTAAATGTAAATGATTTATCACTATAAATTGTAATTTCAACAGGAACTGGTTCGTTCCCTCTTTCTTTTGTTTCATCGTTAAATTGTCTTGTAAATTCTGGCATTACTATTCCAAGTCCCGCTAATTCAGGTCCAGGTTTAGCTTGACCAGCATTAAATTCCAATTTAGCAATACGAACTATTTTTTTAGCCATAGTTGTGCTCCTTAATTTTCTTTATTCTGATCTATCGTGGTCAGACGGATTAATTAAAATCCTTCCACTTTCACGCTAGGGCAATCTACATTGCTTACTAATTATACTATTTTGTAGAAAAATACCCACATTTTTTATAAATTCCAATTAATGGTTTTATGATTATTTTTTAAAATTATTTCATTTGCTTTTTTGAAATGATTATTTCCTAAAAATCCTTTATAAAAACTAAGCGGAGAAGGATGAACTGATTCTAGTATATGAAACTTATTTGCAATTAAGGACTTCAGCTTTTTCGCTTCATTTCCTCACAAAATAAATATTAAGAAATCTTTATTTTGGTTTAAATATTCAATGAAGTTTTCGACAAAAATACTTCAACCTATTTTTGCATGACTATTAGGCTTTCCTTTTTCTACAGATAATGAAGTATTTAATAAAAGTACACCTTGATTAGCTCAAGATTCTAAGTCATTTTTACTAATACAAATATCATCATATTCATTTTTTAATTCTTTAAAAATGTTCACTAAAGATTTTGGTGTTGTAGATGATTTTGTAGAAAATGCTAGTCCATCAGCAACGCCTTCTGAATGATATGGATCTTGTCCAAAGATAATAATTTTCATTTCCTTAAAAGGTGTTGCTTCAAATGCTTTAAATCTATTTATTTCACTAGGATATATTATTTTTTTGTGTAAAACTTCAAATTTTAAAAAGTCCATCATTTTTTGGAAATAAGGTAATTCTGATTGTAATTTTATGAAATTAACATATTCTTGATCCATATCATTTAATTATACTTAACTTAAAATAAAAACAACTCCTTATAATGAAGAAGTTGTTTTTTTTAAATAAAGATGCCAATAATGATAAATGTTATTGAGAATAAAGCAATGAAGACAATAACTCAATTAATTCTTTTTCAATAATTAAACTCTCGAGATTTAATAGGAGGAGAGGAGGTACTAAATTGAATTTCCATGGTTTCCACCACCTTCTTCCTTTTAGTTATTTTTTGAATTAATCCAGCGAAAAAATTCATGACTAAAAATGTGATTGCTCCTGCTGCCATTCCTTCAGCAATTGAATTTGTTAACATCATAAACATAATAGTTAAAAACAACATTGGAATATCGATGGTAATTTCTCATTCGAAGTGTTTAAGTTGTGAAATCATTAAAGTACCAACAATAATTAAAATAGGTCCAATGATTGGTTGATAAAAAGTCATTGTCTCGCCAGTAACAATAGGGACAGGCATAAAAACTTGAAGAATCGGCCATATAGCAATTGACAACCCAAACATTAGTGATGTTATTATTGCTGAAAATCCTGTTTTTGCTCCAGCAGATACTCCGACAGTTGATTCAACAAAAGACGTGACAGTAGTCGCACCAATAGCTGCTCCGACTACAGTTCCAATAGCATCTACCTTATTGGCTTTGTTCATTCAATTTTGATCTGTTTTATCTAGTTTAATCATTCGGTTCAAAGACATTAAAGTTCCTGTTGTATCAAAAAAATCTAAATATACAAATGAGAAAATACCCAAATATGTCATGGGTGATTTTCAAACATTTATATCTCCAAATCCAAGTCATCCACCTTGTGCTACTTGTTTAAAAGTTCCAAAGTCTTCATAACTACCTAATAATGAATGGTTTTTATCAACATTGGCAATAGCGCCTGTTTGTAATAAAATAATTAATATAATGGCACCAATCATCATAGTAATTAAAATTCCACCAGGAATCTTTAAATAATGTAGAACTAAACCTAAAAATAACATAGATATTGCTAAGATTACTAATCCATTACTAAAATCTCCCAAAGTAGTAAGTGTGTTATTGTCTGATTGAATAATTCCAGAACTTTGCATTCCTAAATATGCAATAAAAAAACCTAAAGCTGCTCCGATTGCAAGCTTTAAGTTTGCGGGTATTTTTTTGGTAATAAAATCTCGTGCTGGTGTCACAACTATCAAGAAATAAAGAAATCCTGAAAGAATAGTTACAGTTAGGGCACCATTAAATCCCACAGACTGGGAAACTGTATATGCAAAAAATGCATTTAACCCCATCCCAGGAGCCAAACCAATAGGGATGTTGGCTCATAATCCCATAAGCATAGTTGCAAAAAATGCAGAAATAGCTGTTGCTAAAAAGAGACCACCTGAAAGATTAGCTGCGGTTTCAGTAGATCCTGGAACCATTAAACTGTCGCCAACCAAAGATGGGTTAACTGCCAAGATATATGCCATTGCCAAAAATGTAGAGATCCCACCAATTATTTCTTTTTTAAAAGTTGCTTTTCTATCATCAAATTTAAAATATGTTTTTATAAAATTCATAATATTTCCTTTCTTTTTTCAAAATAAAAAATAGCAAAATTAACCTTAAAGTTGCTATATTAATTTTTTTGTACGCAAATTATAGTGTTCGAAATAAAACAACGTGATATTTCTACTAAACCAACAACGTTGGGTTATTGTACATTTATAATTATAAATAAAAAATTCTAGATTTTTTTATTTAGATAAAACTTCTGCCGCTATTGCAATCATAGAGCCATTATCAGTTGAAAAACCTTTGATAGGAATAAGGGTATTTTTATGTAATTTTAAATATTCACTTTGTAAATAAGAATTGGCACTAACTCCTCCAGATAAAATAAGTGTTTTTGGTTTATGAATTGCAATAGCGTTTTTAGTAACATCTATCAAGTAATCAATTGCTTGTTTCTGAAAAGAGTAAGCTAATAACTCAATATTAATGGGTTCATTTTTTTGAAATCCATTATGAATAATATTAATCACTTGTGTTTTCATGCCGCTAAAAGAAAAATCTAATTTGTTTGCTGTTTGAGGTTTAGTAATATTAATTAGTTGATCAAAATCATTTTTTTGGAAAATATCATCAATAACTTGTCCGCCAGGAAAACCTAATCCTAAAGCTCTAGCAACTTTGTCAAAAACTTCTCCCAAAGCATCATCTAAACTTTGACCAATTAATTCAAATTCCATTTCACTTTTATGCAAAAATAAATTAGTATGTCCTCCAGAAACAACTAGCGATAAAGAGGGATAAGTTATGGTTTTTATTTTATCTTTAACTGAACTTCTTAATAAAACTGAATAAATATGACCTTCCAAGTGATCAATTGGTATTAATTCCTTATCCAAAGAAATTGATAGTGCGTGAGCAAATAAATAACCGATTTGCAACGAACCAATTAATCCTGGTTTTTCAGTATAAGCAATATAATCAATTTTTTGCAAATCAAATTCTGCTTTTAATTTTTCTAAAAGTAAGTAAAAATTATTGACATGTTCTCTAGAAGCAATTTCTGGAATAGTGCCTCCATATTGTTGATGAATTTGGATTTGACTTATTTTTAAGTTCAATAAAATAACTCCATTTTCCACAATGCCAATCGCTGTATCATCATGACTAGATTCAATGCCTAAATATATCATTATTTCCCAGCTCCTATTTGTGGCAAAGTTCCATATTCTGGCAATATTTTGGCAATATCTGTCTTTTTGAACAAATCAATATTTTTTGAGAAATTGTTTAATAATTTTAAATAATCAATTTTTTGTTCATCTTCATGTTTAGCAACCAATATGGTTTTCGATATATGATCTATATCTTGAGCATTAATCTTAAAAGAATGATTTTTATTAGCAAAAATAAACAAATCATTTTGTAAATCATTCAATAATTTAAAAGAATTGGTAATAAAAATATTAGCACCCGTTATTTGTGCAATAGTTCTTACATAAACCAAAGATATTCTTGAACCTGTAAATGACCCTGGACCGACATTAATATAAAAGTTTTTAACATTTTGAATGTTAATCTTTTCTTGGACAAGCAAGGTAGTGAAAAATTTAGGAATTTCCTCAACTTTATAAACAGTTTCTTTAATGAATTTATTAATTATTTTAAAATCAGAATTAAACAAGCAACCAACAAATTCATTTTGTGTTGTATCTAAAAAAATATTCATTATTCAACCTCTTTTATTTCATATAATCTTTGTTTTTCATTAACATAACTAATATTTATCGCAATAGCATGAGAAAAATTAAAATTAGTATTTTCAGATCATTCAATTATTACAATTTTATCTTCAAAAAAATCATAATATTGATCTAATCCACCCTTTAAATTATAAGCATCAATATGTACAAATTTATCATATACATTCATTATTTGAAATGATGGTGAAGTAACTACACTAGTTTCACCTAATTGTTTAGCTATTTCCTTAGTTAAAAACGTTTTTCCAGAACCCATTTCACCATTTAATAAAATAAATTGATGATTGTGTAAATTATTTATGAGGTTTTTAACTAATTCTGGAACTTCAACAGTAGACAATGTATGTGTTTTATAAATCATATCTTAATTATATTTAATTACTCTTTAATAACTCAATTTTTTTTCTTTGAAATTTTATTTCCTCATTAACAATTTCGTTAAATTTGGCAGAATCACTTTTTTTATCAACAAAAATACTAATTTTAACCCCATTTTTTAAAATTAATTCTCTAATTAATTGATGAGTCATTTTATCCAATAATTCTTGATCAGGACCAATTTCTAATAATTCCTTTTTTAAATTAAAATAGTTCATGATGGTAATCACAGATAAATACAATGGAAAAAATCAAATTGAAATAATAATAATTAAAAGTATGATGCCAACAACGCCTTCTTGACCTTGTGAAGCTAGTATAACAGTTAAATTAGTGATAGCACAAACAACAAAACCAACAATCAAAGATATCAGGCGTTGTCTTAATAAGTATCTAGTAAATAAAATGTTACAAAGATTCATTAATCTTTCTTTTTGATCATGTTCCATCTTCATGTCTAACAAAACCACCATCAATTGTTAACAGTTTATAAGTTTCACCTGATTTTTTCTCCAAAATTTTATCTTGTGATAAATTTTGCGGATTATTATCTTGTCATACATCTGCAAGGATAGATTTGGCGTTGTCAAAAATTTCATTAAAAGAAAAATCTCTTCCTTTATTTTCTTCTGCATTAAATAATGCATGAATTGTTTCTAATATTGTTGTTTTCATATTACATTCTTTCTGGAGAACTTACTCCTAATAAACTTAATCCAAGTTTTATCACTATACCACACGCTTTCACTAAAGTTAGTAATTCTATTTCTTTAATATTACCAAGAATTTTACTATTTGAATAAAATGAATTAAATTCTTTTGATAAATTAATTAAATACTGAGGTAATAAATGGACTTTGTTGTTTTCTGATATTTGTTTTAAGAGATTTGGAAATTGTTCTAGTATCCCAATAATATCTTTTTCTTTTTGATCTGTATAGTCAAATTTATTAAATTCTTTTATTGTTGATTTATTAATTAATTGTTGTGTTCTTGCGTAAGCATATTGAACAATGAAAACTGGATTGTCATTGGTTTTCATACTTGCTAAATCTAAATCAAAATCAATTTGTGAATTTGGTGAACGATTGACCAAGAAAAATCTCGCTGTATCAACACCCACTTGTTTAACTAATTCAGAAAGATAAAGTGAAGTTCCTTTTCTTTTCGACATTTTTAATTCTTGACCATTTTTTAATAACTTAACTAATTGTAAAACAATAACTTCTAATTGATCTTTATGACCCATTAATTCCATTGCAATTTCCATTCTTTTAATATAACCTGAATGATCAGCTCCTCAAATGTTAATTAACTTAGAAATTTTTTTATCTCTACTAATTTTAATATTGTGATAAATGATATCTGGTAAAAAATAAGTATAAGAACCATCTTGTTTGATCAAGACTCTGTCTTTATCATCGCCATATTCAGTAGTATTTAATCATCTTGCACCATCTTTAAAAACAACTCCTTTGATTTTATCTAATTGATCAAGAATAACGTTGCCATCATATAAACTTTTTTCTGAAAAATATATTTCAAATTCAACATTCATGGATTTCATATCTTCTTGAATTCTTTTCAACATAATAGCTATTGACATTGCTTTGATTTCTTCTTCAATATCTTTATATTCTTTTTGCAATCATTGATCATTAATATTTTTTTTAATTTCTTCAGCACATCATACAATATCTTGACCATGATAACTTTCTTCCGGTAATTCAATATCAACACCTCAAGATTGTTGATATCTTACAAAACAAGCATGGGCAAGCATGTTGATTTGACTACCCGCATCATTAATGTAATATTCTCTAGTTACTTTAATTCCAACATGATTTAATATATTTGCCAGGGAGTCTCCCAAGGCAGCGCCTCTTGCATGTGCAACATGCAAGAAACCGGTAGGGTTGGCTGATACAAACTCTAAGTTATAATATAGATCACTTTTGTCTTTTCCATAATTAGATTCTTCTTCAATAATCTTTTTCACGATATGACCATAATATTCATCCACAAGGTAAAAATTAATGAAGCCAGGTGCAACAATTGAAATATTTTTCACCAATGTTTTTTTCAAATTAAATTTATCAACAATCATTTTTGCTAAATCATTAGGATTTAATTTATTTTTTTTAGCCAAAATTAATGACATATTAGTAGAAAAATCACCAAACTCTTTATTGGCAGGTTTAGAAACGGCAAAAGAAACTTCTTCAAAATTTAAATCTTGAACTATTCTATTTAATTCATTAACAATAAGTACATTCATATTTACATATTATAATATAATTATCAAAAAATATCTTATAGCGATATTTAAATAAATAATAAAATTTAGATTATAATTTAATAGATTGGTTTAAATTTTTATTATTCATTAAAAATTATAAAACAATAGTATAAATAAAACAATTAAATACACTTTATTAAATTAAAAATATTTTTTGTTTTATTAAAAAACGAAAAGAAATATCATTATGAAAGCAAATAGAAAGAAAAAGAAATTAATTATATTGGGAGTGGTGATTTCAACCACGGTTTTAACTTGTGTAATATCAATTCCACTAATTGTCAATCATACTTCTACAAAACCAGAAGTGATTTTAAAAACGCCTGACACAAAAATACCTAAAACTACATTAAAAGATCCAATAATTCCTACTAAACCGCAAGATCCTCCTTCAACAAAACCTAAACCTTTTGAACCATTGCCACAACCTTTACCAAATATAATGTTAAATATATTTCCAAAAAATAATCAACAAATATTATTTGACAATCAAATTATTGGTTTATATGGCAACAATACAAAAAATAAAATGAATGTTTTAGGAAAATATTTTACAAATATCAATGAACAAACAATAAATAATATAGAAACCAAAATAGAAATGGATCAATTAGGGCAAAATATTATTAAATTAAAAGCATTGCCGGGTTTTATTTTTGAAAATGATAAACAAGTATTAGTGAATCCAATCAAAAGGCAAACTTTAACAGAATTATTTAAACCAAAATTGAATCCAGGACCTGTGATTAAAAGTCAAGAAGTAACTCAATTTTTTAATGAAACTCCTGATTATCAGATAAATCAAGAAGTGCTTCTCCACAGTAACATATACTCATCAAAATTTATTGATGTTCCTTTTGAATCTTTAATAAATGGATTGCCTACTTTAAGTGAAGATGATTCTATGATGTTTAAATTATTTCCAGAAAAACATAATACTCCACATGAAATCCACTTTAAAATAAAAATATATAATAAAGAGTATAAAGATGATTACTCTAAAAATTTTCAAACACCTTGAGTTAAAAATACCAAAACTAATGAAGAATTATGAGTAAAAGTAAGAGGTTTTGCTACTCCTGATGAAATTCAATATAACCTTAATAAAATATATTCAAATGAAATTAATTTAATTATGGATGATATTAATGAACATGGAATGAAAACTAATGAATTAGCAACACAAACTCATATTACACCTAAAAATGCTAATTCATATAACTTGAAAAAGTTACTTGATATTAAATATCCTGTATCTATATATAATCCTGATAAAGCATATGTATATGAATTTCATAATATTAAATTTAATCAAAGAACAGGGAAAGTCTCATTTAGAATAAAAATTTATATTAAAGATAATGAGTACAAAATATATGAATCAATTCATAATGCTGATCAAAATTTAGTCACTCTTTTTTCATCTCAATTAAGTAATGAAATAACTATTGATGTAAAACCAATGCCAGAATATAATGAATCTTATAATTTGCAACAAGAAATATGAAAACCCAAAATTAATATCAACAAATTAAATAACTTAGTCAACGAAAATACCAACAACAATATTGCTAGCTCTTTTGCAACCAAAATCACTAGACAAGACTTAGAAAAAATTATTGATAATTATGCCACAAGACCAAGCAATGTTTTTTTAGATTATAATGCCAATGGAGACGAAGGTTTTTTGGAAGTAAATTTAATTGAAAGAGATTTTAGTAATTCCAAAAATAAAATTCCAGGTTATAGAACATCAGATAATAGAGAAGCATTTAATGAAGATGTCAATATTTATAATGAAGATAATACTTTGATGATCAAAGATAAACTTTTAGAAACCTATAAAATAAGTGGTTTTAAAAAATTTAGCGACTTAACTGATGATGAAAAAAATGGTTTTACCACATTTAAAAAATGATATGCTTGAAAAAGAACTTTTGCTTTTTCTGTAGGATTTATAGACAATGGAAGGCCACACTTTGTCAACAGAAAACCTTTTTACAAACGTTTAGAACATCATGGTTCAGGAACATCATGACTATCACATAAAATAAGCGATACTAAATTCGTTATTGCAACCAATGCTCATGTTGCTGCTTTATTAAAGCAAGCTAATAACACTAATCGCCATTGAATGAATTCAAATACAAATATGTTTTCTAAAACTTCATATGACAAAGCCGACTGGTTGTTTGATAATGATTATAATTATAAAAACAATATTACTTTGAGAAGATTGAATGCGCAAGAATCAATTAAGTTTCCAACATCTGCACACTTTGGAACTTTGGTTAGTTTAAAAAATGATCAAATTGAAAGTTATAATTATGACTATAATCATGGTAGTTCTAGGGTGCCTTATAACACTAAACACACTTTAGCAGCCGATATCGATCAAATAACTTCTATTAAGTTAATTAATATTTTTACAAATGAATTATTAAACAAAAATAAACCAATGACACAAACTATTGAACCTTTTGATACATATTCAAAAGAAACAGGGTATATAGATTTTGATGCAATTGATACTAAAATAAGTGGTATCGCTTTGGATTTAGCATATTTTACAGTTGAATTTAAAGATGCAAACAATAAATTTAATGCATTATGAGAAGAATTAGGGCCCACATCATTCTCTCCCTTAGATAACATGGTACTAACTAATATAACTGATTATGAAAGAAGTCAAAAGGCAGGTCAATTAAATTGAAATAACTTTAGCTATGGCGGTTATCCTGGAATTGATGAAATTGAAAATAACTCAAAAGTTGGTAGTTATTTAAATCATAAGTATGTTTACAAGGGTGATGGCGGTCAAAATCAAAAATTAGAAAATGATTATTTAACATCTTTAGTAATTAACAACGGTAACTTAAATACTAATACTCATAATTTAAATACACCATTATTATTGTTACATCAACAAGATAATGAAGCTTATACAGGCGGAGGTAGCGGAAGTCCTATTTTTGATAAAAATATGAGCGTCATTGGAATTGTACAAACAGGAACTACTTGAGATCCTAAGGAACCATCAAAAGATTCAAAAAATGCATATTTATTATTTGGTTCTCCTTTGAAGGTTGATTTAGATGTTTCAAGTACCGAACACCTTCACCTTAAGGCCTTAAATTCATTTAAAAAAGTTTTCGGAACCCTAATTAATTATGATGTGACAAAAATTTCAAAATAAACTAAGAGAAAAAACAAAATGATATCAGATATTTTGATTCATCTCAGGAATAGTTCTTTTGAACATTGCACCATTAACAATATTTTCTTGTGCTCAAAGTTCGAAATTAAATAATGATAAAGTCTCTACAGACTCTACAGATATTAATGACAGTATTTTTAACAATAGCGCAGCAAGATCTATCAATGAATTTGAAAATTTTTTTAAACCAACAAAAGAAGAAGAAATTGCAAATCAAGAAGCAATCACTATATTCAACAAAATTTTGCAATCTGGAAATTTTGAAATAAATAAGAATAAATTAGCCAACATTTTATATGATTCCAAAATGACTTATGATTTAATTTTTGATGATGTTCTAAAAAAATTAAGTTTAACGAAAGAGTTTATTGGTTATTCAGTTGATGAAGATATGTCAATAATTAATAATAAAAATGAATCATCATACATTGTTCAAAAATCACCTAATTTTGATTTTATTTTATGAGATAAAATATCGTTTAATTCTCAGCAAATTTGACAGAATAAGCAATTTTTTAAATATAAAGGAAAGCAATTTTTTGAATTAAATAAAAATCAACAACAAGAATTTCTGATTCAAAAATTACAAAAAAATAATCAATTATTAATGAAAATAAATATTCCTACTTATATTGAATATAAATTAAAAAAAATAAATTTATTGTCTGGTGATGAATTTATTTGACAACAAAATGAAACTACATTATTAGAAGATATAGTTAAAATAACCTCTGAATATAAATTATTAATAAGAAAATATAATATCAATGATTTTAACTTATTGCATGAGAACGCAAATAAGTTTTTAATAAATCATTTTGATCAATTCTTTGTTTTTCAAAATGAACAGTGAGAACCCATATTGAAAAACAAAATTCATGAAAAAATATTGAATCAATGAAATATATTGCTTGCAAATATTCAAGAATTTCATCAAAATTTTAATTACAATATTTCTAAAGAACCATTAAAATTATTAACCAAAGAAACCATTTATATTCAAATATATCCTGATATTAATAATGAAAATAAATGAAATAATTTAGACTTACAAGATAAATTAAAAACTATAAAATTATTATTTACAAAAACTGAAAACATGGATTATCATCTAGAAAATTTAATTGAAAACATTGATATTAAATATAATGATAAAACTAAAAATTGAATATTTCACAAAATTATTTGGAACGTAACAACTGATAAATATAGTATTTTTAATGATGATGAAAAATCATTTTTAGACCTTGTATATCCTAATAAAATTAAGGTATTTCAGCATTATAAATTAGCTTGAATTAGTCTCCCTAAAACGATAATTAATAATTTAAAAAATGAATAAAGAAATAAAACTAAAAAAATAATATATAATAAAAATGAATCTTTTTTTGAAAAATAAAAAAGATTTTCTATTTAAAAAAATAAAAACGAAAAGGACAAAAAATGACAAAACGAATATTACATAAAATTTCCTTAGGGGTTGTTTTAACTGCAATATCTATGCCGATACTTGTAGTTTCATCTTGTGAAACTGACTCAAAAACAACAAAAACCAGGATTGAAGGAATTAGTTTAAAGCCTGTAACAAAAATGAATACTATAACCCAAGAAATGTTAGATTATAATCCCTTGTTATGCACAACAATTGATTTAGTTTTTAACGGTATTACTAAACAAAATCTAAATATTTCTTTTGAAGCAAAGAAAAAACAAGATGTGCCAACAGGCATGGGGGCCATTGTTTTAGTAGCTAAAGATGGTTATATATTTGAAAATAATGCATTAACATTAACATCAAATATATTCAATATAACTAGTTCATCACCTAACAATTCAGGTTCAGCAAAGCCTGATAAAAAACCTCAATTACCAGAGACTCCTAAAGTGGAAGTTGTTCCAAAACAGCCAACAATTCACATTCCTAAAATTGAAAATGTGCCTCAATTACCAAAATATCCAGAATATATAGAACCTAAAGTAACTATTCAATTACCGGAGTATAAAGAACCTAAAGTGACCATTCAATTACCAGAATATACAGAACCTAAAGTTATGCCTCCATCACCAGAAAATACTGCAGCGGATATTATTCCAGAACAACCAACAACTCAAAATACTGAAAATAGTCCCATTGGTTCTACAAATGTTGCAATCAAAGAACTTACAAGAGATCTTGTTTTAGGTTTGGGTTGAAATCTTTTAACGGACGTTACCATAGAAATGTTCCAAGATAATAATTTAAATATTGAAACCATTGGAGAATCTGCTTTTGAAGGCAGTAATTTAAAAAATATTCAATTACCAAATAGTATAAAAAATATAAAAGAACGAGCTTTTATAAATTGTAAATTAAATAACATAATTCTACCAAATAGTATTGAAAAAATTGGGTCAGAAGCATTTAAGGAATGTGGATTGACACAACTAAAAATACCTAATTCTGTTATTTGAATAGATGATCAAGCTTTCTATGGTAATTACATTACTCAAGTATTATTACCACCTAATCTACAAATAATTGGATCAGAAAGCTTTGCAAATAACAAAATAACCCTTTGAAAAAGTTTGGGCGGAAAACCAGAATACCAAAAAAACTCTTTCGCTAATCAAAAAAATTAAAATATATAAATAAAGGAAAACATGAAAAAAAGAATAAACAAAATATTGATTGGAAGTTTCATGTTTGTTACATCAATTTCAGTATTGTTAGTAACTTCATGTGATTCTCCTAAGCCCGAAAAAATAATCGAACAAATAAAATCAACAGCAGGAAAAACAACAAAAGAAACTAAAAAAATAATTGGAATAAAACCAAAGAAAGCTAATTTAATAAAAAATATTAGTCTTGACATGTTGAATGCTAAACCTATTTTACCATCTACTATTATCAAAATATTTGATGGCGTAAATATCGCACAAATTAACAAAGAATTTATAGCAAAAAAAGGAAATAATATCGACCATCTTATGGGTGTAGTTATTTTAGAGGCTCAAGAAGGTTATGAATTTGAAAATAATTCTAAAACACTATCTTCTAATAAATTTCTTCTATCAACTATAAAAAAAGTCAATGATACACCAGAAAAATCAAAACCCACAATTACCTTGCCAACACCAATCAATCCTACAGAAGATAACAATCCACAATTACCAACTATAAACACTAGTGAGGATAGTGAGGATAGTGAGGATACCATATTTGCAGATAAGATACATTTAGAGGAATTAACTAAATCAAAAGTTAAAGAACTTGGATGAGACAATCTTTCTTCCTTAACCTTAAATATGTTTTCTGAACACATGCCTAATATAAAATCCATAGGAGCTCATGCATTTAGAGGAAGTAACATAAGAAATATAGAATTACCTAATTCCGTTACTTCTATAGGCGAAAAAGCTTTTAAAGATACTTTTTTATCTGACATAAATATCTCTAACTCTGTAACAGAAATAGGCGATAACGCATTTACTGAAACTAGATTAAATTTCTCAACATTCGAATTACCAAATCAATTTTTGAATTGTGAAGAAATAATCCGAATAGGGGCTTATAATGTTAAGACAGGAGCATGATTAACAAAAGAGTTGGTTCTTTCTTCGGGATTAAATTTGTTAAAACACATTACTAAATCATATCTTCTAATTGTATTTCCAAATATTACTAGTATTGAAGCAAAAGCTTTTTTGGATGCTGGTATTTTATCATTTGAAATACCAGAAACTGTTGAATCAATAGGTTTTGAAGCTTTTAAATCATGTAAATTAACAACATTAAAAATACCAGAATCAGTAAAATTAATAGAAGAATCTGCTTTTTATGATAATCAACTTCATACATTGATTTTGCATGATAATTTAAAAAGTGTTGAAAGGTTGGCGTTTGCTAGAAATAATTTAAAATCTTGAAATCTTGGTTCTAATACTAAAGTTAGCCCAAGTGCATTTTATTTTCAAATACTAAAATTATAGAAATACCTTGTCAAGAACTTTTATTGATTATTTAGAATGACATTATATAAATGAATTAAAAATGGGAAATTCATGATAAATTATAAATGAACAACTAAGAGATAAAAAAAACCTAATATTAGTGAATTTGAAGAACCAATTTTATTAGACTTGATTAATGACATAGATATTTTATTGTTTTGTAATGGTATTTCTTTTTAAATAGATTCCTACAAAAACAATAATAAAAAAGAATATATTTTTTTCAACAATCAATCTAAAGCAATCTTTGAAGAAAGTAAAATCATAATTTTAAATGGATCTATATTACCTAGTATAAAAGGCAAAAAAGAACAAGTAAAAACTAATAATATTTATTAAGAACAAATTTAAATCTTTCAATGATATGTTATTACAATTTGACACTTAAGAAAAGAGGGGATAGTGAAAAAACAGCAACGGTAAAACATTAGATGAAATTTATCACAAATAATTACTTTATTTCCATAAAAATTTGATTAAAATTGTATTTTTAATTATATTATTCTTCTTCAATAATGTATGTAGTTTCAATGCTTCCAGAACCCACACCAAAACCTGCATGATGAACAGATGTAGCAACAAAAGTATTTGCATATGCTTCGGCTTCTGCCTTAGTTTTAAATATTTTCATAGGTGCTACAGATGAATCATGATACCCCGGAATATTTTCATATATTTTTCTATAAACAACAAATTGTTTTTCCATTTTATATCTCCTTATTTGTTTAAGTTAACTTATATAATTATATCTTTAAAATACAAAAGAATAATAATCTTCTTAATAAATAAAGACTGAACTCATTAATACAACTTACTTTTCATTATGTTTAAAATAATAAAACAAACATAAAAGTTAATAATAATTATTAAATCAATTAAAAGATTGCTAATATTAATTATTAAAATAAAACTACAATCAAAATAAAAGGAACCTCATGAAAAAAATAATTCAAAATAAACTATTAATAGGAGTCGCTATTTCTATTACAGCAACATCACTATTTGTGACAACTTCTTGTCAAAGTTCAAAATCTGATAGTGTAAGCAAATCGCCAAAAACACCAACACAACCTCCGTTAAGTCCTGAAAGTCCTGAATTTACTCCTATTTCGCCGACTCAAATTACAACATTAACCAAAGCTAAAATAAAAGAATTTAATTGAGGAAATTCAAAAAACATTACCTTAGAAATGTTTAAGAATAAAATGCCGAACATAACATCAATTGCAAACAATGCTTTTGAAAAAACAAGCTTAAAAACAATCCATATTCCTGATACAGTTGTCAACATTGGTAATAATGCTTTTGCAAAAAATGATTTGGTTATTTCTCAAATTATATTACCTGAGAAATTTAATAGTATTAATGAAAAATTAAGAATAGGAATTTATAAAGTACAAACAGAAACATCACTAACAAGAGATTTGGTTATTTCCTTATGTTTAAATTTACACAAAAACATTACTCAAGAAGAATTAGAAAAACAATTTCCCAATCTTACTAAAATAGATGATCAAGCATTTATGAATTATAAAATATCTTCTTTTGAAGTTCCAAAAAATGTTATTTCCATTGGAGAATCCGCTTTTGAAAATTGTGATTTAGAATCAATTAAAATCCCTAATTCTGTCATCACCGTTGGTAAAAAAGCATTCACCACAAATAAAATTACTAAATTAATTTTGCCAGACTCGATAAAAGAGATAGGTGATGAAGCTTTTAGTTGAAACATAATATCTTTACTCAAAATACCAAAATTTGTAGTTAATTTAGGCTTGGGTGCTTTTCAAGGGAATAAACTAGACTTTGTTGAATTACCAAATACATTAACAAAAATTAGTGGTGGTTTGTTTTATGATAATTTATTAACATCCATTACAATTCCTGATTCTGTTACAAGCATAGGATCATTTGCCTTTGAAGGTAATGATTTACAATCAATAATCATACCTAATTCAGTTCAATATATAGACTTCAGTGCATTTAAGGGAATTAGTTTAAGCAAACTAACTAAATTAGAATTACCAGAACAATTTGACACTCGATTAGAAAAAATTTGAATAGGATTTGTAAAGTAAGTTTCTCTTTAAGATAAAATTTAAAAAAGTTATAATTATCTATAAATACAAAAAAGATATTAAAGGATCCTATTTATGAAAATATGAATTGATATCAAAGAAGAACTAGATTCAAAAGGAATAAAAACTAATCAAACAAAATTAGGCTTTATCATAACGGATTTGAACAATCAAAAAATATATGAAGAAGAATATGATTTCATAGAAAAAACCAATATGCAAGAAAAAATAAATTCCTTGATTCAAAAATATAAAATAAATGAATTTTTGTCTTACGGATTAATAAATATTAATTTCCCAAAATTATCACACACATCAATACAGAGTACAATATTTTCAAACAATAACAAAGTGAGAAAAGAAGCTTTAGCTCGCTCTCTGAAAATAGATGTAGATTACAATAAATTAAATACACCATTACATGATATTCAAATGATATTTAAATCTTATTGCAAATATTTAGATTTAAATGAACAAGAAAAAAAGGATATTCAAGATTTTGCTCAATTTGAGTTAACTAAAAACTTAAGAGATATCCATAAACCAAAAGCAAATTTTATTTTTATAAACTCTAAGGCAAATTCTATTGATAATTTTTGGTTAATTAATCAAGAAAACATCGATCAAGAATTAATTTTGATTAATTACTTAACTTGAAATAAAAAGGTATTTAAAGTTACTGACTGACAAGAAATAATTAATTTTTATGAACAAAACATAGTTATTTCAATTTATGGTTTTAAAAAATTAAATAAAATTTCGGAAATGATTTATAAAGATCACCAAGATAAATTTTATGTTTTTGAATCTATTAATGTAGCAAGATGCATAATAAACAATAATTATCTTCCCAAAAATATTTTGTTTGAAAGTAAAACTATTTTTGAACAAAATTGTAATGTTGTTAGCGGTATTATTGATCGATATATAAAAGCCAAATAATTATTAATTTAAGAAAGTATGTTACTTCTTAATTTCACATTTATCTTCACAAGATTTACAATCTAATTCATTAAATGATTTTTTATACAATATATCTTCGCACTCTTTACTACAAAGCACTGCTCACCCTATGACAAAGTCTTCATTTTCAGTTTTTTTACCACACACATTACAATTCATATAATTAAATTATAATATATGTCATAAAGTTTTTGTGAAAACTAATTTTGTTTATTATCTTAAAAATAGTTATAAGGAACCTTTCAAAATTATCATTTACCAGCATTTAGTTAAAGTTTATATTTAGTTCTACTAATTTTTTAACCATACAAAATTTGACAAATTAATAACATCAAAAAAAACAAAAATAAGTTATTTAGATATTTCTAATAATCAATAAAAAATTATTTAAATCAAAATGATATAATTTGCTCTATGAACCAAAAAAATACATGACTAGACATTACTTATAAGGCACTTATAAATTTAAATGGTGCAGGTAAATATAAATCAATTTATAAAGAAGTTTTTGTTATAGCGCCAGATAAGTGTAATGGTAATCCAAACTGAAAAGCATCTGTTAGAAGAACCATTGAAACACATAGTTCTGATTCTTCTTTTTTTGATAAAAAAGGAAGATATAAAGACCTTTTTATTTCACTAGAAGGAATTGGCAAGGGCTCTTGAGGAATAAGAAACTTTATAAATGAAAAAAGTTATGTTGATGTTTTGTATATGATAGATGAATTTCGTTCTTTTTTAGATAAACAATGACCACAAACGGTGCAAAAAGATCCTTTGGATATTTTCATATCTAGAAAAGCAAGAAATAATTTTCGTAACAATGTTATAAAACATAGACAAATAAACAAAGAAAATTCTTATTCTGATTTAGAAAAAATTAATGTTTCTAATCATGATTTAAATATGAATTTGGTTTTTGTTGAAGCTGCACATATTTTTGATGTTTGATGTATTAAAAAAATTGTTCAAAATCATGAAAAAATGAACAGCAAGATTGTTAACCATTTATTGGAGTCATTGAGCAATCCATCAAATGCACTGTTATTACCTTTTAACTATCACAAAGTATTTGATATGAACCTTATATGATTTGACGATAAAACTGGTCTTATGTGTTTTAATCAAGATTTTAAACATGACTTAGAAAAATTAGGTATTTATCCCACAAGAATTAAAAAGATTATAGTAGAACAAAAAGAAACAATGAAATATCTTGAAATTAGAAATCAATATCGTCAAAGCAAATTAAACAATATTAGTTCTTTGTTTCAAAAAGATATTGTTCCTTTGTTGAATATTGCTTAAGTTGTTTATATATTATCTCCTGGAAAATAATTACAATATATGTCTTTTTTAATTTGAAGATTTGTTTCATTGAATTTAAATACTATATCTATAATTCAATTATTATCAAAAGAATTAAAGAAATCTTGATTATATAAGAAGTAATGAATTCCTATTTTAAGTTCACTATATTTTGGTAATTTTGTAAATATATTTTTTATATATATTCCTTTGTTCTTAAAGTTTTTTAATATATTGTTTTTTCGACATAAATTATATGCGTAACTTTTAGTTCTAATTTGTTTTTTCATTTTGAAATGTTTCATTTCATTATGATTCATTAAATTTGTGTGCACAACCAATAGATATATCTGTTATCTCTAACCCCATAATAGAGTAGTCATCTAATATAATTAAAAAATCAGGAGAATCATGAAACTAAATAAATGATAATATATACCATAACCATAAATGGTTTTTATTTCTGAATTTCACAATTGCCTTAATAAAATTATGTATCTAAAAACAACATTAACACCGCTTGTTATAATGTATTTTAATTGTAAATTTTGACTTGAAAAATATGTGATAGGAATAAAAAAATAATGCAAATCAATGAATGTAAACCAAGTATTGAGAGTTTCATAAATAAAAAACTTTGGCAAATTTTAAGCAACTAATCTATTTATTGCCGTTTTTGTGCCATATAATGCATACAAGAAAAAAAGATAAAGAATATAATCTTCGGACTAGCAACTTCAAAACTAAAAAATTATGAAAATAATTAGTCTTTAATTCCACCAAAAAATCAATAAATATTTAATAAAAAAATAAAATAAAACCACACCGCAAGAGTGTGGAAACGCGAAAGAGCTCTCCTTGAAACCAAAGTTTAAACAAATTCATACTAACTTATTATACATAAATTTATCGTTTTATGTCTAGATATTTTTTTATATGATTTAAAGTTTCTTCATGTATATTTTCTTCTAATTTCTCAATATGTTTATCCTTTAAGGAACCTATCTTTTTTGGTGTATGTAACTCAACAGAAGACAACTTGGCAATTATATCAATAATGTTATCTAGTCTAATATTCAATATTGTTTTATCAAAAATAATCAAATAGAATCTTGAAATGAAACCCTTGTTAATTTGATAATCAATATTATACAAAACACCATTGTGGCATATAATATTTCTCACATTACTAATTAAAAGCATGATTTTTTCAAAGTAATTATTAAGGCCTTTTACCTTTAATCCCGGAAGAAACTCCTCAATTATTTTTTTCTTAGTATTGCCATCTAAAAAACTAAATATTTGGACAGCATCACCAAAAGATCAATTTACTGAAAGTATTCATATAGGAACGTGTTTGATATCGCCTTTGTATTTTTTTGTAACTTTTTTATTTGCAGAGTATGAATGCATACAAGATCTAATTGTCTCATAGTCATTTTTTGACTTTTTATAAAGATTATTACTTTCATTTGAAAATTCAAGTTTGGGGAAAATAATTTTAAGTTCAGCATCTGAACATTGTAAAATTTTTCCCATTTCTAGTAATGGTATCTTTGTTTTATTTTGTTCTATGATTTGAAAACAAAGTAAGGTCGAGAATTTTCTTTCTATATTAAGAATATTAGGAAATAACAAATTAGATATTTTGCGATCAAAGTTAAAAAGGGCAATAATCATATTTGAATTGATATTCTTTTTATAAATATTTGTTTTTCTATCATTATTAAACATAAAAAAGTCATTATATCCATTAATTATGTTTTGATAATTATAATTGGTTAGATATCACTTTAATTTTTCAACATCATAAACCGTTAATCCCCTATCCTCTAAAAGATTTATTTGTTGATCAATTGATAAAAATTTTTTTTGCATAATTTAAGTATATTAAATAAATCATTATTACTTACATTAAATAAAATTATAAATTTTAACCTGAAAACAAGTTATAATAATATATTATTATGGCAAATTTAATATATACAACACAAAAAATAAAGATAATAACCGCTTGATTAATATAAATGACAAAAGGAAAATATGAGTAAATTACCAGATATATCAAAACCATCTAAGCAAGAAGTGGAACTTTATTTAAAAAAAGGTGAAAATTCAAAAAAATATGATAATCAAGAAAAAGCTATTGTCAAGTTGTTTCAAAACTATCTAAGTGAAAATAAAACCATTGAAGATATTTTGATTAAAGTTTCTATTGTAAATCAATTTGATTCTACAAACATTTTGGACATTCATACTGTTGCCAATCATATACTAAGTTTAAACATTGATGAAAGACTAAGTTCAAATGACTTTAGTTTGGTGGAGGATATAGGTCACGTTACAATAAAAGATAAATCAATATATTTTTATTCTTTTGCAACTAAATATTGCGCTCATCATTCTCCAGAAATTTACCCAATATATGATTCATATGTTTCAAAAATATTGATCCATTTCAAAAATCAGTACCAATTTACATCATTCAAAGTTGAAGAATTAAAAAATTACCAAATTTTTAATGATACTATTGAAGCTTTTATTAATTTTTTTGAATTGAATGAATATAAAAAAAGTGAAATTGATCGATATCTTTGATTATTAGGTAAAACATACTATCCTAATAATTATTTAAAATCCAAAGAAACAGAATAGATTATTACATTTTGGAAAAATTTCATAATTTTTATTTTTGAATTGGTTTTTAATGTCTTATTTTTCTAAAAATATTGTGCAGTCTTGTGATTTTAAATTTAAATCATGAATTAGTTTTTCATATTTTTGGTTTAGTTTTTTTAACAAAAACAATCACTCTTTTTTGGTTTTATTGTGAAAAATCACAATTAAAAATTTTTCTTCAATATCTTTGGGTTTATAATTTTTGATTTGAGTTTTTTTATACATTTCCAAAAAAATATCACTTTGTTCTTTCCCAAAACACCCCAGTCACTCAGATTCTTTTCAATTCTCCTCACTCATTTTGCTTTTTAAATATTTATGATTATTGCTAGACATATCAAATTTACACTTTTGCATTAAATTATCAATATCTTTATCTATACTTGGTAAAATTCAAGATTTTCAGTCATATTTGATATTATTGCTTTTGTTCATAAATTTAGCAATAGTATATGCCATTATGAGATATTCAATTAAAATGTGGTTATCTTCTTTTTCAAAGGACCATATAAATAATAAGTAAATTTCCTCTCAATCCTCAAAATATTTATTGTACAGTTTCCGAGCCTCTGAAATATTGACAAGATTCAAAGAGGGCTTATTCTTTTTTGCATTAGTTTCTATGTATAATGCCAAAGATATATCCATTTTTTTTAGAAAAACTTCAGATATTTTTTGTATAGATTCAACAAAAATAGATTTTTTAATAAAAAATGTGGGCGACCTATTTTCTATACTTTCAACAAATGAACACTCTCCAAAAGGAAATCAAGCTGATTGTGACTCTTTATGTGTTCCGATAAAATACATGTGTGTTTTATTATAGTTTTTGCCGTTGGGGTGAATTAACTTATTTCTAACTCCCTTTAAAAAAAGTAGTTCATAGTTATCTTTTATCTCGTGATTTATTTTTCCTATATATCTTTCAAAAAAAGCTTTATCAAGGGTGTGTGATGTTTTTTCCAAATTATTTTCTGCTTCTGTTTTAAAATTCTTTTTTATGATCTCACCAAAATCACACATTTCTAATATTTTGCTTGAAAACCTAGTGTCTATTTCTCTTATTTTCTCAACCAAAGAATCAAATATTATTGATGAAATGACAAAATCTATGATATTAATATTTTGTTTAAAAGATATTTCTTCATAAAGATTATTTAAATATAAAAAAGATTCAAAAATGTCATTTATAAAACTTTTTTTATTACTTTCTTTAAATTGGTTTATCTCTGCTATTTTTTTATTTTTATTAGTTCAATTAAATGGCTTGACAAAAATTTGGAAAAAATTAATTTTATAACTTATGGGTAAATTTTCACATCTATTTTTTAATTCATATATAGAATCTAGATATTTATCTAAAACTCATGTGTTAATGTGCTCTCATTCTCGAAGATTTTTCAATTTATTTATCGCATCATTTAATTTATCAAATATTAAAAAATAAACAAGATGATTAACATCATTTCTCAATTCTCTTACATAATCTAAATCAAGTTTATCTATCTTTGTTAAAATATCACGAAAGTTGTCTTTTGATTTTTTATAAAATTGATCAAAATCATCATATGCTTGAACTTCAGTGTCTAAATATTGTACTCTTATAGATTCTTCTAGAGAGGTTATAATATTTCTAATATTATTTCTGATTTTAATATCATTTTTGATTATTTCCCTAACGTTTTCATAAGTTACTAAGAGTTCTTTTTTAACCAATCATTTAATTGCTAATAAATATATTTGCATTGGTTTCCGTTTTAATTGAATTTTGAGATCTTTTATATCATCAAAATTCAATTCATAATCATTTTGAGAAAATAAGTTTTTTAAATATTGTATTTTTTTATCCATATAATTATTATATCTAAATTCAAACGAAGGAGTTTATATGTCAAAAGAATGTAACTATGTAACTAAGAAAGAAGTAAAAGAATATAAGAAAATTATGGAAGAAACTATTCCAAAAGTTCAAACAGATGTTAAAGAAGAATATAAAAAATCATTTAGTTATCAAGTAGTGGGATCTACAAAAAGAAATCTCGTAGTGCAAAAGGGTCAAAGTCTGTGAGATGTTGATTATCAATTTATGTTTTTGTCTAAAAAATTTGATAGCGAGTCTGCTCCAGAACTAAAAATTTTTATAAAAGATTCTTTTAAAACTCATTTAGGGAATAAATATAGTGTCAAATTATCAACGTCAGTTATAACAATATGTTTAAGGTCTGATGCAGGCAATCATGCAATAAAATCATTTGATGTTGCATTAATCAAAACAAATCCAAAAACTGAAATCAAAGAAATATTAAGAGGCAAAACTGATGATCAAAAGAGCGCTGATTACATAAAGTGAGAAGAATTTAGTAATACAGGTGTATATGAAAAGGGAACAGAAATTAAGGGATCTGATATGTGAAAAACACTAAGAGAGATATTTTTAAATAAAAAATGCGAAAATATAGATAAAAATAAAGATGACCAATTAGCAACATTCTCTATATTTGTTGAATCAATAAAAGAAACTCTGGATAAATATGAAAAATAATAACTTATTAAGTATCTTTATGATTTTAAAAATAAATTTTATACAAAATAATAAGTTTTTCAACAAAAGAAAACTAAAAAATTATTTGTTAAATCTATAACAATTATCTTATTATTCTTTGTTTTTAAATTGATCATATAAAAACAAAGGCTCTAAAAAAATAGTAGTTATTTTATATACTGTATCTAACTCTGTTTGATTAATATATCAACCATGATTATTTTCTAAATGATGATTATTTTTATGGATAGATCTTTTTGTTATGATGCTTGCTTTGTTTCAATCATTGATTTTGGTTTCTAATTTCAAAAGATGTTTTTGAATGAACTTGATGACTGCCGCGTTATCTATGTCCATATTGATTTTAGGTAATAAGATATCTTCAAAATCAGTAAAAGAGAAATAGATGGGACCTTGGTAATATTCTTGATATACCTTAGAAAAATGTTTCATTAATTGTTCAATGTTGGAAATTTCGAAACAATCAGCAATTAAAGCTATTTTGGTATTTAATTTATTTGGTTGTTGATTTACTTCAATCTCTCTAGCCAAAGCCTTTAAATCAACCTTTTCTTTAATCTTAAAGTGTGTTTCACTATAAATAGGAACAAAGTAATCGTCAAAGATGTGTTCAATCACACTTTTCCTTAAAACTCTTAAACATCTTAAGACGTTAATAAAATCGGATCTCCTTATTGAAGACTCAATCATATCTAATACATTAGTAATCCGAGTGAATTGATCTTCTGACATGATATCTTTTAACTTTAGTTTATCTAGTTTAATTTTTTGAATAAAAGAATTGTTAAAAAATATTGTTTTGTAAAATAAGGCTTCTGTATCATGAAAGCTATCATTAAAAGATCATGAAGATATCTCAAGCATTTTATTATAAATAAGTTGCTTATTATTGTTGAGTTCTGAACTAAGCTTGATGTCCCCTAATACACCGTCTTGAATGATCATATTAAAGACATAGTGATCTTTGTCTTTAAATAGCGATGAGTTCTGTAAAAAATAATTTTCATGTCAAACATAACCATCACTAAAAGGATGGGTATAATAATGATCTTTATTTCAAAAGACATTATTATCAAAGTTAAATAACTTGATATCTTGATTGCTTATCTTTTCTGATGCATATGAGAATAATGCATCATCAATAGTTGATTGTATTGCTTTAAAGAGAATCCCGATCTTATATGCTAATAATTCTCCATTTGAGCCAAGATCATTTTGCATTAAATAAATATTGTTATTTTGGACCACTATTTTTCCTAACCAAGAATTTGTAACATTGTTTTTTATCATATGTTATTAATTATAGTGTTATTTTTTTGCTTTGAAGATTTTTAAAAATTGTTAAATATGATAAAGTTATTCTTCAATTTCTATTCAACACTCTATAGAACCTTCTTGACTTTCTCTTCCTTCATTCAAACCTACAGACACAAGGTTTTTGCAAATTAATAGATTTTCATCAGCTTCTGATTGTGTATTGAATTCTAATCTAATGTCCGGCATTGGTGCCAAAATAGAACTTCCCACTAATTTTTTTTCTCTTTGAACAACAATGTATTTCACAAAAACCTCTTTTCCAATATTTTGAATATTATTTAAAATTATATCAACATATTGTTTAAATAATAAGTTTTTCTTTTTATCAATTTGTCTTTTTTTATGTTTAAATATTCTATCGTTTTTATAACTTGTTGTAAAATTAAAATATAGTTCACTTTAAATATGAATAACTAAATTTTGTGGAGGTTAAAATATGATTAATGGTAATACTGAATTTCAGGTTATTAAAGACTTTGAAAGAATATTGGGGTTAGAAAACAAAACTGATGGGACACTGTTTATTTACAAAGGTAAGGAACGATCTGCAAAAAAACCAGATGGATATTTTTACTTAGATGGAGTAACTTTTATACTTGATGCGAAAGCAAGAGGAAAAAAATTTGAAGGACAACTTGAAGACTATATGATTCAGGAAATAAACCCAAAATATATAGGTTTTAAATATAACGGGGATACTTTTGAATGTTATATTCAAGGGAAGCTTGCTAAAACAGAAACAGAGCCAAAAAACGCAGCATATTATGTGGAAAACTATCTTTCTAAAAAAATAACTAGTCCAGAAATAGTTTCAAAAGAAACCAAAAATCTTGCAAATTATTTTAGGAAAAGCGGTATTAACAAACAACACAACGTTCCTTTTATTGGATCTGTTATGTTATGTTTAAAATATAAAAAAAGATTATTTTTAGGCGGTACAACAAATCAATTATTGATGTCTATTAAAGAGGGTATTGAAACAATTATTGCTGATGAGCCGGTGCAAAAAAAAGAGAAAAAAGATTATTTAATAAACAAAGTTTTTGAAGATGACAGCATTAAAAGAGCTAAAATATCCAACCTTATACATATAATTTCTACAATTCACAACATACACAACTTTATAAACGTTAGTGAAAAATCAGGACAAGATACAATGAATTCTTTTCTTAAAATATTTAGAAAATGAAATAGTGCCGATAGTCAAGAAAAGGGAGAAGTATTCACCCCAGACCACATTGCAGAACTTATGATAAACCTTGTTAACTTGAATATAAATGATACTGTTTTAGACCCAACTTGTGGTTCAGGAACCTTTTTGACCAATGCATTATTCCACCTTCTAAGTAAAACAAACAACCCCGAAAAGCAAGAACAAATTAAAAGATCTAAAATAATAGGTATAGAATTGGATGAATTTAATGCCACCCTAGCAGGCATTAATATGTTGCTTCATGGTGATGGATCATCTCAAATTTTTAAAACAGATTGCTTCTCACAATTACCCTTAATGAAATGTGTTTACAACAAAGTTTTAATGAATCCTCCTTTTTCAATTCAAATACCTGAATTAAATTTTGTTGAGGCTGCTTTAGATAATTGTGCTGAAAACGGAGTTGTTGCATCAATTCTTCCTTTAACGGTTATTAAGGAAATAAAAAATAGCAAAATATTAAAAAAACATACACTAAGAAAAGTGGTTACATTAAATAGAAAATTGTTTTTACCAAATGCAGCTGTGTGAACAGGAATTGTGGTTTTTGAGACACACAGAAAACACACAAAAACAGACTTTATTAAAACTTTTAATTATGAGGAAGATGGTTATGAACTATTGAGAGGCAAGAATGGAAGGTATAAAATTAATGAAGCTCCATTTGATTACAATAATTATGAAAGTAGAACAATTGATCAAAATTTAAATTTTTATCCAAAATTTCAAGGAAAACTTGATTTTGAAAGAAAATTAAGAGAATATTATAGTAGTCTTTTCTTGAATAAAATTCAACATAATTTTAATTTAAACATAAAACAAGGTGTTGAACAGTTAGATAATGTGGATTGACATGAATTTAATATTTTAGACCTATTTAATATAGAAAATGGTATGGAAAAAAATAGCAAGGATGATGAGGTTGGTGTTCCTTTAATTACTGCAAAAAAAATTAACGAAGGAATTGGTGGATATAAATCTAATCCAATTAAAATATTTCATGCAACACAAAAAAACGCAATGTTGGCGGTTGTTTGTGGCGGTGATGGCGGATCAGGAAAAACTTATGCAAAAACATATGATTTTTCTGCAGTTAAAAACATAAGAATACTTATAGCTAAATCATCAAATCCAATGAATGAAAACATTGCTAATTTTATTGCCCTATCTTGTAGTGTTGAGTGATTTGGTAAATATGGTCATGGTAAGACCCTTAATCCTGAAAGTGAATTTGTTCGTTTACCCGGAAATAGTAATGGTCCTGATTTTGAATTTATGGATAAATACATTGCTAAAATATTACAATAAATTCTCTGTTTTTTTGTAAAACAAGAGTGAAATATAATTTGATTATTTGTTTTTTAAATTCATTTTTATTGTTTTTCAACACAACAAGCATTAACTCTAATAACATTTGAATTAAGTGTCTTTATAATATAATTTATGAATGAAACAAATAACCATTAAACAAATATATAAATTTACTAAAAAAATATATAAGAAAACAATGAATGATCAATATCGAAATAGCAGCTCACAAACAATAAACAACGGTTTCCAAAAAACTGATTACCTAAATTATGATTTTATTGATAAATTAGAATATGATGACAATACAAAAAAATTAATTTTAGTTATTAAAAATTATGAAAAGAAACCTAAAATTACTAAATATGTTCAAAATAATTATGTTAAAACACCCATTTATGGCGATTATTCTATTAAGACTAAAAATATTAAAAGCATTAGTAAAAGAATTAATATTAACAAATTTTTAGAAGAAGAACTATTGAAATATGAATTTATTAAACAAATCAATGATGATATTATAGATTATTTTGATTACATCCCCTCTTGAAAACAAAAAGAAATGGACATAACTTCTCTCAAAAGCAAAATAGAAAATATGGAATCTATAAGGAATAAAAATAATGATAAAATTAATGATTTTAAAAAAGACATCTTGTTGGTCAACAAAAATTATGAAAAACAAGTAGAAATCAACAAGAATAACCAAAACCTTAGAACTATACCTGATTCTAATTTGAAAAGAATTATCTTTATTTGTTTGTCTTTCTCAATATTAGGATTAATATCTTGAATTTTTTATTTTTCTGAAACAAAAGCAGAAAACAACAAAATTATTCAAAAAAATAGCGCTCAAGATTTAGAAAAATCTATTAAAAACAGAGATATTACCATACTTGAAAAAAACAAAAAGATTGTAGAATATGAAAAAATGGTAGAGGAAAACTTAATTAATATTAATTTAAAACAAACTGATCTTTTATCAATAAAATTGAAAGATTATAAATCCAACTCTTTAAGAAATGATGAAAATGAGGACTTTTTAAACTTGAGAAGTTCATTTAACCACAATTGAGATAATGAAATTAAAGGAATTTATATATTTTGAAATAAAACAAAAAACAAATATTATGTAGGGCAATCTAAAAATGTTATTAAAAGAGTAATGAACCAACACTTTAATAAGGGCGAAGTTAAAAATATTATTTTTGCTAAAGACTGGTTTAATGATGATGATTTTTATTGAAAATATATTGAATGTGAAACAAAAGATGAAATGGACCAATTAGAAAAGAATTACATTGAAGAATATAATTCTTTTGCTAAGGGATATAATTCAAATTCTGGAAACACTTAACGATCTTTTATATAAGGCGTTATTTATTGGAAAATGTAATATTATTGAAATTGAAATGAGTGTGTTCAATGAAAGAAAATACAAAAGAAGAGTTGATTTTTGAAATAGATAAAAGAGTTTTAGAAGTGTCTAAAAAGCAAGAAACAATTGCAAATAATACCTTTGCATCTGGTGCTTGTAATGATTATTTAAAAGAATTAGAATCTTGTCAAGACAAAGTAAGTGAAGAATCTATATGCACAATGCATGATTTGGAAAAGTGTTTAAATCATTGCAAGGGAAATTTTGATTCAATTGATGCAGCCGAGTGATTCAAAAGCAAGTAGACTTCCGAAATTGAAATAGTTTACAAGATAATTAAATAAAGATAGAGTAGATTCGTGATACGGAAATTTTTTCTTAGATATTAAATTTATGAATAAATAATAAAAGTATATTAAACAAAAACCAAATATTGAAAACCTAAAAGTATAAAACGTTTTCAAGCAAACTATCAATAGGTTGTTATATCGCCTGTTTTTTATTAACAACAAAAACTAAAAGACCGATAGGACCAAGCAAGAATAAAGACAATAAACCTCACAGAATACGTGAATCATTAATTTGTTTATTTTCAAAATCAGTGACGATGATCATAATTGAACCAACACAAGATATGACTATAGCAGAACACACAACAGCAAAAAGAACACCATAAAGAAACACAGTTGAATTTGCCGTCACAACTCCAATGAGATAAGACATAAGCAAAACAGAAGAAATTGCATATAAAACCCAAGAAAGAATTGCCATAATGGTTATCTTTTTAAAGTTTTTCACAATTTAATCACTCTTTTATAAACACTTTATTTTGAAAGATTTTTTTCTTTTATTTTATCAAATTCTTCTTTAGTAATTTCGCCTGCTTCAAATAACTTAAAATTTTTGGCAATATCTCCCAGTTGATCGTTTATTTGTTTGATTGAAAAAGATGAAGTTGTTGATATATTGTCATCAACGGATGCATCAACAGATTCATCAACCAATTTTTGCTGATTTTTTTTGGCAAAAACTATAAGGCCTATAGGACCTATTAAAAATAAAGACAATAAACCTCATAGAATTTTTGAGTCATTAACATCATTGTTTTTGAAATCTGTGGATAAAATCAAAATAGAACCCACCACAGCCAAAATTGAAGAAACAACAAGTCCAAAGGTTACCACAATAAGTGCAGAATTTCACACAGCAACAGTGGTTATATCGGTATTTGCCATTGCAAAAAATATCAAAACACCCAAAAGAAAAACAAAAATAGATGATAGCACCAAAGAAGTTATCCCTAAGTTTAAAATTAATTTTATTTTTTTCATATTTCAATTTTCTACAAATTCACTATTATTAATTAGTTTATTTTGATTAATAGTTGCAAAAACAATTCAACCAATAGGACCCAGCAAAAACAATGATAACCAACCCCAAAGTACCTTGGATTTATTCACTTCTGGATTATCAAATTTTATAGATAAGAGTGTAATAGAGAAAATTCAAGATATCAAAACAAGAAACAACAAAATATAAACTAACTCAGAAAGAAACATGACAGTTGAAAAAGCATTGACAAAAACTCCTAAAAAAAAATCGGTTTCATGATAAAAAGTTATAATTAACATAATTGATAATCACAACAATATAATTGCAAATACTATAAAGAAAGAAATTCCTCCTCAAAAAATTATTTTCATTTTTTTCACAAAAAGCTCCCTTGAAATCTATATTTACTGAAAACAAGTCAACTTAGAATGTTAATTCAAATTTATAAATTTTGTTCTTTAATCTTATCATACTCTTCTTTAGTTATGGCTCCAGTTTCAAGCATTTTAAAGGCCTGATTCACAACTTCTAAACTATCTTTGGGAAGTGATTCATTGTTTGTCGCCTCATTATTTTCTTTACTTGATAAAGGCATATCTTTTTGAGATAACTTTGATTTATTAATGGAAGAAAAAATGATTAACCCAACAGAACCCAATAAAAACAATGATAAAAGCCCTCACAATATTCTAGATTCATTAATTTCTTTGTTTTTAAAATCAGTTATTAAAATAATTAAAGAGCCTGCAAAAGATAAAATTGCAGCCACTAAAATACCAATAACAGATAAAATGGTAAAAGTAATATAAACTGAATCATTTGTAATGGTGTTTTGACTTTGATATATCATTAGAGTAATGATTAACGTCGTAATAAAGAAAGAAAATAAAATCAACGAAGATAACCCTAGTGTTCAAATAATTTTCATTTTTTTAATATGTAATTCTTTCACAAATGCCTCACTTATATTCTAAAATTATCTCACAAATTAATAATTCGGTTTTAAAACAACACCACAAAAAAACTTGAACGCTTGAAATGATAGCTTAAAAGATGCAAAAACAAAAGCGTTTTCTTCTAATCAAAAGTAAATTATCAAGCATTATTCTATATTTTAAAAATAAATAGTATGCAAAAAAACTAATAGGTTTTTTTGTATAGTATTAAATAAAGCACTTGCTAAACATAGTATAATTTAAGGAATAAAATAAATCATTTATAAGTGATTAAAAGGAATAAATCAATATGCAAAACAAAAACATAGAAAATCTAAAAGTATTACAAGCTTCTTTAATGGTTTTAACCAACAAAGTATATAACATTCATTGAAACATGAAAACATCATTATTCTTCTCTCTACACAAAAACACAGAAGATTTATTTGAAGACTTAACAAAATTTTATGATGATGTTGCTGAAAAAATTGTAATGAATCAATCTTTAGCCATCGGAACTCTAAAAGATCAATTAAAATATAGTGTAATTCAAGAAGTTGAAGCAAAAGAATTTAACTCTCAAGAAATTTCAAAAATTATTGTTGTTGATTTAACAACATTAATTAATTTATGCGATAAAGTTGAAGGAACAAACACCATTCAACCTATGTTAGATGAAATCTATTTATCTGCCGATAAATGAAGATGACAATTTAGCAAAATTAGTAAATAATTATATTAATCTTGTTTTCGATTTATTTCTCTAGATTTAAATCAAAATTTTGTGAAGAATTTTTAGAATTATTCATTATTTTTGTACTGTTTTAATAAAGTTTTTTTTACTCTATGTTTTCTTTGTTAAAAACTCATTATACATATAAATTACTTTGTGAATTATTAAATACATATTCAAGCAAAAAAATATTAAATTTTTTTATTTAAAGTAGAAACCTTATATTTGTGTTTATAATTTTATAAAAACAATTTAATTAAAGGTAGTAATTTATGAAAAAACTAAGTAAAAATATAAAATGAATATTAGTTGGAGGAGTGATGGTTTGTTCAACGTCTTCACTAATTTTAGTTTCATGTACTGCCAACCAAGATAATGAAGGCGATACAGTGCCTCCTACACCTAATCCAGATCCTAATCCAAATCCAGATCCTATACCTCCTGTTTTAAATGAATTGCAAAAGGGTGGAGAAATATCTTTGAATTCCACCACACTAAAAGTAGATAAATATTTGAAAGTAATAAAAGCACTTGGTTTTGCTGAATATTCTAATATTAGTAATTTAACAAATGATTTTTTAAACACTAACTTAGAGAGTGGTGGCTTTGCAACTTTAAAACTAAAAATCATTAGTGGTTCATCACAAACAGGAGTATTAAAGTTGTCTTTGAATGGAAGTTATGATGGACACAATATCGATAATGAAATCATTGATATTTCTGGATTTTTAACCAACAAATATACCAACCATAGTGTATCTTTGGTTAGTCTTGCACAAATCAATCAACTTAATTTCATTAAGGATTTAAGAGACGAAGAAAATATCCAGACAATAAATTTGAATGATTTTTTAAAATATAATAATGAAATCTTGATTCAACAGACTCATACACAAAATCAAAGGTTAAGTTTAAATAATTTAGTTCAAAATCAATTTGCAACAAACTTTTCATTCAATCAAGTTAACTTAAAAGGGAAACCATGAAGTATTTCGTTTGATTTTATTGGTAAAATTTATGAAGATAATGTGTGAAAAACCGAAAAAACACAAAAAATAAATTTATTGAATTATTATGTTAATTTAGATATTAACCAAGCAGCTTTAAATATTTTGGCTCAAACAATTAAAATTAGAGAGCATAACGCACTTACACCAACATATGCCTCAACAATTTGAGCTAAATGAAAACAAACAATTCCACCATTTAATCAATATATTATTTTGGACGATAGAATAGCTAACAAATACTTTAATGATGTCGAACTAATTAAAATGGAAGCTCAAAACCTAACAGCAAATGATATTACTGGTGTTTTAAGTGGTGGTTTCACAATTTCTACCTCAGGAGTTCCTAAGATAGCAAGTTTTAAAGCTACTATAAAAAACTTTAAAACAACATCAGACTTATTGAGTGACGCTAATTTAGCAGCCAACAAAAACAAGATTGTTATCGATCAAGGTAGTCAATTTGAAACTAATTTAATCAAGGATGTAGTGGCTCAAAAGAGTCAAATAGAATCCTTAGAAATTGGTGCTAACACCCAATTAAACGCAAATTTATTCACTAAATCTTGAGCTACAATTTTAAATTCAAACGACACTTTATTTAATAATCAATTAAATGACGTTGTTTCTGGAGATGTTTTTAATGATTCACTAAGATATTTAACAAACCTTAACACAAAGGGAATAAAACTAAACATCTTAGGAAGAAATGGTACTTTAAAAAGTATTTTGTCAAGAGCAAGAATGGGTGCGTTTGAAGATATGTATATAGAATTAATAAGTGTTCTTCAAAATGATGCAAAAATAATGATTACCAAAATAAACGCAACAGATTACAAAATAATTTATAACACCAACATAAATTTAGTGTATCTAGGTGGATCACAAAACATTACTTTAACAAATGAAACCACAATCAATATTAACACACAAACTGTAGTAAGTTAAATTTACAAAACCAATCAACAAAAATACCTTCAACTTTAAGGTATTTTTGTTCCTTGTTAACACTTCATATAAACTTGAATGTTTAAGCTTTTATGAAACAACAAAAGAATTTGTATCTCAACTCAACTTTAAATTATTTATAGCAATAAAAGAGGTTGAATTCAATGCGTTATCACTGTTTACAGAATATAGGTTTTGTTTTTTTGATGTTTTTTGAACATGTTTATAAGCTTTATCAAGAGACATTATATTAAACCCTAGAGCATCAAGTGTTGAAAATAACTCTTTATTTTTAATCATATAAATTATATAGTTTTTAACCATAACACCGAACTCTTTTTGAGATTCCACAACATCTTTATCTGTAGATTCAAATTTAAACTTAAGTTTTTTGGCTTCCATCAACCAATAATCACCCATATCTTTAAAATCTACTTTTAATAATATTCCAAAAACTTTGTCTACTTGAAGATGTAACGTAAACTCTTTATTGTTTTTTATATTTATCATTTTTTTTCTTTTTTTAAACTTTATTTCTTATTTTTTCAACTAAATCTTTAAATTTAATACCCATAATTAAGGCAATATCTCTCAAAACATCATCAACCATTATTTCGCCGTTTTTTTCTATGGAAGTTAATATTAATTAATTAGCAGGAACCTCACTATAAATCCAAGTTTCATATTTATTTACACAACGACTTAAATCTCAATCATTTTTTTTATTCAAGTTTTACATTTTTTTGCAGATATATTTGATGACAAATAATTATCTCCATACTTAATATTATATATTGAAAATTAGCAAATGTTGTTTTTGAATAAAATAACAAAAAAGCAAAAAAGCAATCTTTTTTAACTAAATTTGATCAATAACTAAATTTTCATTGTCAATTTTAACTTGCATTAACAATCATGTAAACTTCTTCATCAATTCACACTGTTGAACCAACAAAAACCTTAGTGCTTCTCCCTTTAGGTTTATCTTTATTAACTTTAATTTCGTTGTTCATAATAAATTCCTTGATTTGTCCACCAGTATCAATTAAATTTAATTTTTTGATAAGTTGTCCTAATTTAATAAATTCACCAATTATTTCTACCTTCATAATTTCACACCTCTCTTTTTCTAATAACTTCTTTGCGGAGCTATTAATTGCTTGTTATTAGGATTCGAAGAACCAATAATCACAAAACGATCTATTCCATTGTTGAACTTAATTTGAATTTCTCCATCAAAGACCGACAAAGCATCTTTTAAAAACTTATAGTTCACTGTCAAAACTAAATCATCACCTACAAAATTTTTGGTTGGAATTACAACACTTGAATTACCAATTTCCTCTTTAACTGAAATAATTTTGATTTCCTTTTGATTAATTTCAAATCTTAATCTACAAAAAGAATCCGAAGAAATAACAATCGCTTTGTTAATAGCATCAATTAACTCTTTTTTTTCAATGGTCAATGTTTTTGAAAAACTGGTGGGGAATATCTTAGAAACATCTTTGTATGGTGCATCAATTAATTTCGATTGAATAACTGTATTTTGATAAACTAAATTAATTTTATAGTCATTAACAAACAAATCTACATCATCATTAATAAACTCAGGTATAAATTCTTTAAGATTTTTTGCAAATATCGAAACATTGAAATTAACATTACGAGAATCTTTAACTTCCATCTCTTGATAAGCTACCCGATAAGAGTCTGTTGCTATCAATGTCATCTTGTTATTATCATAATTAATGTTAACTCCATTGAAAATGATATCCACATCACTAATTGAAGCCGCGAATAAGACATTTTTAGCAGCTTCTCGCAAACCTTTAGCATTAACTGACAACTTTACCCCTTGAAGTGAAAAATCAATGGCAGGATACTCTGAAACATCAAATAAATTGATTTCATAGTCATCTGTTCCATTTTTAATGAATAAAATATTGCCCTTATTAAAGATTTCAATAGTTCCTTCACACTTTCTCATAATGTTTGTAAACAATAGAGAAGGGATTAATAATTTACCAGGTTCATGCACTTTAAATATTTCATCATTAGGAAGAATAGTTTTAACTATAGAAAGAGTTCCATCAGAAGTTACCATAGAAATACGATCTTCTAAAACATCTACCAAAATTCCTCTTAAGGGTAAAAACATATTATTGTTATTAATACATTTGTTTACTTCATCAAGATTCTTGATAATTTCTTTGGCATTAACTTGTATTTTCATATAAATTCTTTTCTTTCTTTTTCTTTTTTTAATAATAATGTGTGTGGATAACGTCTATAAACTCCAAAACCATCATTAACACACACTATTTTATGGTAATTTGATGTGGGAAACTCAATGGTTTTATCTTTAAAATAAAACCATTGAACATAACACTTCTCGATATGGATGCTACATTTCTGTCCTGACCAAGTTACAAGGTTGCTATTTCAATGGCATATATATTATATATTAAATTTATTAAGGTTTTTTTAATATTCTAAACATATTAGTTTTATAAACTTCTACTCCAGGTTGGTTAAAAGGATTTACTTTCATTAAATAAGCACTCATAGCAACTGCTCTTTCAAAAAACATAACTATTGCTCCAAAAACTTCTTCACTTAACTCAGGTAGTTCAATGTGGATGTTAGGAACTTGACCGATAGAAGAGTGGGCATCTAATGTAGCTTGGAAGGCCACATTATTGATTTCGTGCACACTTCTGTTGATTAAGTAGTTCAAATTATCTAGATTTTCTCGATCTTCCACAATTTGTAAGTCAATTATTGGTTTTTGCACTGTAATAACTGTTTCAAATAAAACTTTTGATCCTTCTTGGATAAATTGTCCTAAAGAATGTAAATCTGTAGAAAAAATGGCACTATGAGGTAAAAGTCCTTTGTTTAACTTTCCTTCTGATTCACCAAATAATTGTTTTCATCATTCTAAAAAGTAGTTAATGTTTGGTTCATATGCAACAACCATTTCTGAGACAAACTCTTTTTCTTTTCATAATATAAATCTAGTAACTGCATATTGATAAGCTAAATTATCTTCCAATGAATCAATTGAATAATCTTCATTAGCGCTTTTTGCTCCAGCAATCATTTTTTTAATGTTTAAACCAACACAAGCAAAAGGAAACAACCCTACTGGTGTTAAAACAGAGAATCTTCCGCCGATATTGTCAGGAATAACAAATCTTTGATATCCTTGTTGTTCTGCTAATTCAAATAATGAACCTTTATTAGCGTCTGTGGTGGCGATAATGAAGTCTTTAGCGTTGTTTTTGCCAATAGTATCTTCTAGTAGTTTTTTAAACATTCTAAATGCTATTGCAGGCTCTGTGGTTGTTCCCGATTTAGAAATAACATTGATGGCAAATTTTTTGTTTTCTACATATTTTAATTTTTGGGCAAGATCTGTTGATGATAATGATTCTCCAGCAAATATTACTTCCATTTTTTGTTCTTCTGGAGTTGGATAATTACCTAAAATAAAATCAATACCAGCTTTTACTCCTAAATAAGATCCACCTATTCCAACAACAACCAAAACTTCTATTTCATGTTGATGTAGTTTTTTGGCAACCATTTCCATTTCTTTGATATCTTGCATTTCAATATTGCTAGGTAAATCTTTTCATCCCAAAAATTCATGTCCTAAAGACTCATATTTTTCCATTTTATTGTGAATATCTTTAACTTTAGCTTCATATTTCATTACATTAGTAATATCGATTGCTCGACTAATATTTAGTTTTATTTTTTTCATTTCATTACCTCTTTATTGTTATATTTTAATAAATTTTCAAAAGCACTTGCTGTTTCTTTGATTTCATATTTAAACGGAAAATTGAGATAATCAGCTTTTCCTTGTTTAAAATCACAAAAATATATCTCGTCTTTAATAGATTTTACTAATAATTCTAATTCTTCACCAATTGAGAAAATACTTTGCAAAGATCTAACATAGTAATCTGAAACATCCTGGATGTAAAGAATACCAATTTTGTTTTGTTTTGTTATTACTTCTACAAAGTTTTTGGTAATTTTTGTGACTTTACCCTTTATATATATTTTATCCATAACACCTTAATTATATTATTTTTATTCCTTTTTTGGTAATTTCAAATACCTCTTTACCTAACTTTCTTTTTATTTTAAAAATTATTTGGTCAACCACTCGAGAATCATCCTCTCCTTGGTCATCTCACAAGCTGACAAATATTTTTCTTTTGGTAATAAAACCAGCATTAACATTAGACATTAATAAGTCCATCAATTGCAATTCTTTTTTGGTCAAGTGTATTTGGGTTTCGTTAAAATAAAATCGATTTTTATTTTTGTCTAAAATCATCCCCTTGCACATAATTGTGGTTTTTTTACTATGTGAATCTCAAGAACGTCTTAACATAGAAATAATTTTTCACTTTAAAAACTCAAAACCATCATTTTTATAAATAATTTCATCGGCGCCATGTTTGAAGAATTTATAATCATTTTGACGAAATGTTTCTAAAATCATTATTTGTAAAAAAATGTGGTTTTTTGTATGGCATTTATCATAAAATTCTCAATTAAAAATTAATCTATAATCTTCCTGAAAATCTATAAATAGAACATCAGGAACTTCAAAGTTTTCTAAACTATCTTTGCTTGAAAAATCGAGGTAATTCCAAGTAATGTTGAAATACTCTTGTGCAATTTGCAATAACTGGTCTCAAAGGGATTTGTCTGTTTGTTGGTTGGCGATAATTAAAATTTTTAAAGGAGATTTATCTAAATTTTTCTTCAAGTGTTTTATCATATTATTTAATTATATAAATATAATTAGAAATAATGCAAACAAAAATCATCCAAGGAATAATTATTTCGAAAACACCATATGCTGAAAATGATGAAATGCTAAATGTTTTAACAGAAAATTCATTTATTAATATTTATGCTAAGGGTGTTAAAAAAATATCTAGTAAAAATCGTGTTAATGTTTTCAGAGGGGCTTTGGTTAGTTTTGAGATATTTAATTCTTATGCAACTGCCCACTCTGTTTTGCTTAAAAAAGCTACCATTATTCAGGGTTTGCCAGAAATCAATAAAACAAATGCTCAAAAAATCGAAATTTTATTAAAAATTATTAAAAATATCAAAGATCATCACAAGGAAATATTTGATATATATACATTAATGTTGCAAGATTTTGATGGTGTTGATTTCTTCAAAAATCAAACTTTTTTAGTGGCAAAAATATTAGATAATTTGGGTGTGGGGTTGTCTTTTTCAAGTTGTGTACAGTGTGGAACTAATCAAAATCTTTTTGGTTTTGATGTTGTTCAAGGTGGAATATTGTGCAAAACACATAGCAGTATTGGTACGCCCTTACCGTTGTTAAAATCTTTATTTTTGTTAGGTGAATCAAGAGAACAATATGTTTTGTTAACGTTGCCAGAAATCAATCAACAAATTTTTATTATTTTAAATAATTTGCTATTTTAATTTGTTTGTTTTTTTTGTGGTCTCGTGTGAGAAATGGCAAGGGATAGAGGAATTGAACCCCTACATGCAGGTTTGGAATCTGCAGCACTACCATTATACTAATCCCTTAATTTAACATTTTTCCTAATTATAAAATATAATAATAGAAAATATTAAAATAAAAATTTAATATAAGGAATCAAAATGATAGTAACAATAGAAAAATATAATCAAAACGGAGAAGGGGTAGCTTTTGTTGATAACAAGCCAATATATATATTTGGTGCAATTAGAGGAGAAGAAGTTGAAATTAATTTAATTGTTGAAAAAGAAAAATATTCAATAGGTGAAATAGTACAAATAATTAAACCTTCAACAAATAGAAGATCAGAAACTTTTGAAGATGCAAAATTAATTGGTGGATATGAGCTAATTCATATGAATCAAGATGAGCAAATAACTTTTAAAAAAGAACGTGTAATAAATGATTTTAAAAATATTGCCAAAACAGAATTAAAAAATTTAGAGTTTTTTGTGGGTGAAAAAGAATTTTATTATCGTAATAAAATTACTTTACATGATGGTTCTTTTTATCAAAAACAAACTAAAAACAAAATTAAAATTGATAACTATATGTTATCTGATATTGAATATAACGAAGACTTACCTGGAGAAATTATTTATAGAAAATTAGATACTTTAATTGTGGGAAATAAAAAGTCAGGATTAATGACTACAGATTCCATGTTTGGACTAAAGTTTAATGTCGGTATTGGTTCATTTTATCAAACCAACAAAGAGGTTGCTCAAGAAGCATATAAAGATATTAAAAATTATGTTATTCCTAATGGTAAAACACTTGATTTATATTCAGGAATTGGAACCATTGCCATTTATGTAAGTGATATTTCAGAATCTGTAGTGGCTGTAGAAGATAACAAAGATTCTTACAATAATGCAGTACAAAATATTGTACAAAATCAAATTACTAATGTTAGATTTATTAAGGCTGATGTCGAAATATTTTTAAAGAAAAATCACACACACTTTAATACTTTTGTTATAGATCCTCCAAGAGAGGGAATGAGTGCCAAAGTTATCAAAACGCTAATTTTAAAATTCAAACCAGAAAGAATTGTATATCTTTCATGTAACCCCGGTACACAAGCCGCTGATTTTGCGAAATTAAAAAGACACTATAAAATTATCTTTAATAAAGTTTATGATATGTTTCCACAAACCAAACACATTGAATCATTAATTGTCTTAGAAAAAAGAAAATAGTTATTTTCCTATTCTAAAATTACAAATATCACCATCTTTAATTTTGTATGTTTTTCCTTCTAGATGCATTTTCCCGTTGTCTTTTGCGCCCTTTTCTCCACCAAATTCAATAAAGTCTTCATAGCCAATAACCTCAGCTCTAATAAAGTTCTTTTCAAAGTCTGTGTGGATAATTCCGGCACATTGTGGTGCACTCATATCTTTTTTAAATACTCAAGCTCTTGTCTCTTGAACTCCAACTGTAAAATAAGTAAATAAATCTAATCATTTAAATGAAGTTGCAATCAAGTTATCTAAACCAGAAACTGTTAATCCATATTCAGATAAAAACATTTCTTTGCTTTCTTCATCTAGAATAGCAATTTCAGATTCAATTTCAACTGATAGTCCAATAATTTCCATTTGCTTATTTTTGACATAATTTGCTAATTTTTGAAATTCAGGTTCTTCATTTGGAGCTGCAGCAAAAGATGCTCCAACATTACCAACAACCAACATTGGTTTTAAAGTTAATAATTGATAGTGTTTAGCAATCTTTAATTCTTCTTCATCCAAAGAAATTTCTCTAGCTGGGATACTTTGTTCAAAACCTTCTAGTAATTTAGTCACAACTTCCATTTCTTTGATTAAAACTTTATCACCTGTACTTAAAGCTCTTTTGCCAATTCTGGTTTTCACATTAGAAATAACTTGCATATCTGCCAAAAGCAATTCTAAATTAATAACTTCAAAATCTCTTAATGCATCAATAGAACTAGAGACATGCAATACATCGTCATTTTTAAAACATCTAATAACATGCACAATTAAATCCACTTCTCTAATATTTGATAAAAATTTATTACCTAAACCTTCACCTTTTGATGCTCCTTCAACTAATCCAGCAATATCAACAAACTCAAAAGTTGCCTTGACTGTTTTTTTGGTTTTGACCATATCTGCCAATAAATCAATTCTTTTATCGTTTAATTCAACGACACTAATGTTTGGATCAATTGTGGTAAAAGCATAATTTGCTGATTCTACTTTCATTTTAGTTAGTCCAGAAAATAAAGTACTCTTTCCTACGTTTGGCAAACCAACGATTCCTGCTTTTAATGACATATAACCTCTTTTGTATAATTATTAATAAGTATAAACTAAAATATATATAATAATATTAATAATGTTTGACACAATAGTTGCAATAGCTTCGGGCAATATAAACCAAGCCATATCAATAATCAGGGTTAGTGGACCTGAAGCTTTTTTAATTTTGGAGAAAATTTTTACAGGTTCTATGGGTGAAGATAAAACAATTTCTTTTGGTTATATTGTGGACGAAAAAAAAGATAAAATAGATGAAGTTTTAGTTAATATTTTTCGCGGAAAAAATAATTTTGTGGGTGAAGACACCATAGAAATTAATGCTCATGGTGGAGTTGTTATTACAAACATGATATTAGAGTTAATTGTTAGTTATGGAGCAAGACACGCAACACCTGGAGAATTTTCTAGAAGAGCTTTTTTAAATGGTAAATTAGATTTAATTAAGGCTGAAGCTATTAATGATTTAATTCATGCAAAAACAAAATTACAAACCAAAATTGCTGTTCAAAAGTTCAATAATAAATCATCAGAATTAATTTTAGATTTAATTAAAGAAATTGAAAATATCATTGGTATTTGTGAAGTAAATATTGATTATCCTGAATATGATGATGTGGAAAAAATGGATGCTTCAAAATTGGTTTCTTTGATAAATGGACTAACTACAAAAATTAATAAGATTATTGATGTTTCAGAAGCTAATCAAGTTTTTGTGGTCCCGCAAACTATTGCTATAGTGGGATTACCCAATGCAGGGAAAAGCGCCTTAATGAACGCAATCCTAAATGAAGAAAAATCAATAGTGACAAATATTGCAGGAACTACACGTGATGTTGTTGAAGGTGAAATAGTATTTAATAATATTGTTTTAAAATTTAAAGACACTGCAGGTATTAGAAATTCACAAGATACCATTGAAAAAATGGGAATTGAAAAATCATACAATGAAATTGAAAATGCAAATATTGTTTTACATGTTCTAGATATTAATTCTAAAGAACATGAAATAGACCAAAAAATCACGTTATTGTCAAAAAACAAAATTTATTTCAAAGTATTTAATAAGATAGATTTATTATCTAGTGAAGAATTAAAGAACCTTAAAAACAAAATATTAATTTCAGCTAAAAATAGTGAAATTAATCAATTGGAAAATGCTTTTGACAAGCATTTTAAAAACACCAATATAGACTCATCTTCTTTTTTTAACAACAGACAAATAGCTTTGTTAAAACAAGGTAAAAATTTATTGCAAGAAGCCCTAGATGCTATTGAGAATGATATGGGCTTTGATGTTGTAATAATTGATGTGGTAGCCGCTTGAGAAAGTATTAAATCAATAGTGGGAGAAATTAACAAAGAAGATTTACTAGATAGTATTTTTGCTAATTTTTGTTTGGGGAAATAAATATGAAAAAATATATTGATTTACACGCTCATCCATTTAAAGAATATTTTGATTCTCCTCAAGACATTATTGAAGAATCACACTTGAATGGAATTGATACTATGATGCTTGTTGGTACTTGCGTGGAAGATTCACAGGAAGTTAAAGAACTTGCTGCAAAACATACTTATACATTTCCGGTTATAGGTATTCATCCAAACAGTGCCACTAACCCCGATGATTTAATAGAACTAAGAAATTTGGTGGATAAAACCATTGTTGGAATTGGAGAAATTGGATTTGATTTTCATTATGATGATTCACCCTCGCGAGCTCAACAAGAAATATTTTTTAGATATCAAGTTGAATTAGCTTTAGAGTTCGAGATCCCTGTAATTATTCATTGCCGTGATGCAACACAGGAAACTTTTGATTTGTTGAAAGAATATAAGGAGCAAAATCCAAAGATGCAAATAGTTATTCATTCTTATTCTTCAGGACCTGATTGAGTAGAAAAGTTTTTAAGTATTGGTGCATATTTGTCTTTTTCTGGTGTGGTTACTTTTAAAAATGCCAAAGACATTCAAGAGGCTGCAAGAATTACTCCTATTGACAGAATTTTTTATGAAACAGATACACCTTATTTAAGTCCAATGCCTATGAGGGGTAAAGTCAATAAACCAAGTTATGCTATTCATACAGCTAAATTTATCGCCAACTTAAAACAAATTGATGTCGAAGAATTAAATGAACAAGTGAATAAAAATGTGGAAATGGTTTTCCAACTTAAAAAGAGGCAACATGAATAAAAACTATGCAATGAAAAGATTTGGACAAAATTTTTTACAAGATACAAATGTTTTAAATAAAATTGTTAATAGTATTGATATTAATAATAAAAACATTATAGAAATAGGTCCTGGTAAAGGGGCACTTTCTAAATTAATGTTAGAAAAAGTAAAGCATTTAGTGGCTTTTGAAATTGATTATAATTTAGTTGATTTTTTAAAAGAAGAGATTAAAAATCCAAAGTTTACTTTGATTAATGAAGATTTTTTGAAAATCGATTTATCTAATTATCAAGGATATTCTATTATGGCAAATATTCCATATAACATTACCACCCCTATATTGTTTAAGATTTTTGAATATCACAAAAACTTTGATGATGTTATTTTAATGGTTCAAAAAGAAGTAGCAGATAGAATTAGTGCCAAACCCGGAACAACAAATTATGGAAAATTAACTGTAAGTACCAATCATTTTGCAGTTGCCACGAAATTGTTTGATATTAGTCCAAAAGCTTTTTTTCCTTCTCCTAAAGTAACTTCTGCAATAATACATTTAAAAATCAAAAAAAATAGACCAGAAATAAATGATGAAAATTTTTTGTTATTTGTTAAATTATGTTTTGCAATGAGAAGGAAAACTTTAATCAATAATTTAAAGAATCTAAAAAATTTTGATGAGAAAAAAGTCACTAATTTTTATTCATTCAATAATTTAAATTTGGACATTAGACCACAAAATTTGAGCTTAGAACAATATCACAATCTTTACAAAACTCTTCATTAAATAATTAAATAATTAAATAATTTATCTTTTGTATTATAATTAATCTATAAATTTCAAAGGAAGTGGATTATGCCAGTAAGTAGAAAAAGATTAGAAACATCAGTTATCAATGTTGGAAATATACAAGTTTTGGTTGAAGATTTAGTAAAAACTAGAGAAACAGCTATTTTGGACTTTGAAAACAGATCTACTTTAAGTATTGCTGAAATCAGAAGTTTGAGAGACAAATTTATTAATAAAAAATTGTTTTCAAAAATTATTGATAATGCAGAGGGCTCGATATTTTTAAACAACATCTTGACTATTGAAGAACAAATTTTTAATGATAGTAAAGCGCTAACGGTTAAACAAGTTGCTTATTTTGCAATTTACTATAAAAAACAATTAGGCGATAAAGATTCGTTTCATAGAATAACAAAAAACACAGATAGCAAATTTGAAAACTGATTTAATATTCATGTTAAATATAATTTTTTGATTAAGTTAGAAAGATTTTATGCAGAAACCATTAATACTTTGATAAATTTAAATCATAAAACAACTACAGTATATGAAACAGATATTGAGTTTGAGCAAAAACAAACTATAAGATATATAGAAAGAACTTTTTTGCCTTATTTTAAATCTTTTTTGCTATATGATTGAGAACAAGCAATTTTGAAAAATGAAGATTTTGTATTAGCAATTGAAAAAAAGAAAGAAACTATAATATTTGATAAATAATCTTTTAAGGTTATTTTTTTAATTTGGTAAATAAATATGGAGAAAAATATGAATGACTTAAATATAAAATTATTTGGAATGTCTAATTCAGAAGAGTTAGCTAAAAAGATCGCTGAAATTTCAGGACTATCATTAGTGCCAATTGAAAAAACAGTTTTTTCAGATGGTGAGATGATTTTGAATTCTGAAGAAACAGTGCGTAATGCAAGTGTATTTATTGTTTGTAATACTTCATCACCTGAATCAATTATTGAATTACTATTGTTTGTAGATTCTGTTAAAAGAGCTAGTGCTAAACGTATAACAGTTATTAACTCTTATTATGGTTATTCTAGACAGGACAGAAAAGCTAAACAAAGAGAACCTATTGGAGCAAGACTGATGGCTAATATTTTAGAGGTTGCAGGAGTTAATAAATTAATAACTGTGGATTTGCACAACCCTTCTATTCAAGGATTTTTTAATATTCCTGTAGATGATTTAAGGTGGTCAATTAGTTTGGCTAGCTATCTTAGTGAAGTTAGTGAGCCAAACAATGCTATGAAATTTACCATAGTATCTCCCGATCATGGGGGAGCTGTTAGAGCAAGAGTTTTGGCTGAACTTATTTCTAACACAGTGAAAATAGCGATTGTGGATAAAAGAAGAGTTGGTCCAAATCAAAGCGAAGTGTTAGGCATACTTGGAAGTGTTAATGGCAAAAACATTATTATTATTGACGATATTATTGACACTGGTAATACAATTTTAAAAGCTGCTGCAGCATTAAAAAAAGAGGGAGCAAAAAGCATATATATAGCAGCAACTCATGGATTATTTACTAAATCATTTGATGCATTTGATAAATCTGAATTTATTGATAAGGTTTTGGTTTCTGACTCTATTCAAAGTGTGCATAACATTAAATCTTCTAAAATAGCAATTATTTCTTTGGCACCATTTATTTCCAAAGTCATTAAGGCATCTATTAATTCAAAATCAATTTCAAGAATTTATGAGAAAATGAAAGAAAATGACCTTTAAAGATAAAACTTTTGAATTGATAGGTAAAAATCAACAAGTTTTTGAAGATTTAATTAAATATGTTGAAATGATTGAAACCACCAACAAATCGTTGAATTTAACGGGTTTTAGTGGAGATGACCTTTGAAGAGAAGGTATATATCAATCAATAGTTTTGATGATGGCTGCTTTTGAAGATACTCAAGATAAAAAAATGTTAGATATAGGATCGGGGGTTGGATTTCCTTCTATACCTTATTTAATATTTAAAAGAGATTTTCAATTATTTATTTCTGAACCCAGTATAAAAAGGGTTGATTTTTTGAAAAAAGTTCAAAATGTTTTATCTTTAAATGTGACATTTATAATCCAAAGAATTGAAGATGTTCAAGAAGAAGGTATTTTCAACCTTATTACTGCTAGGGCCGTTACTTCATTAAAAAATTTAATTGAAATTTCCTCAAAGGTAGGAGCTTTAAATTGTAAATATTCGTTTTTAAAGGGTCCAAAAATATATGATGAACTTCAAGAAGCCCAATGAATTATAGGAGAACTATCTTTGCATACAAACATTCAAATTATAAATGTTGAAACTAAGAATGATGAAGTGCAAACACATTATTTATTGGAGTATATTAAGCATAAAGAAACACCCAAAAAGTATCCCCGATCTTGATTGTTAATTTCCACAAAATAACCTTATATAATCTATATGTGATACAATTGCTTTGTATTATATTTGATTTTACAGAAGGAAAAAAATGAAAAAATTGTTCAAAGAAATTTGAAAATCATTCTCTAAAACAAAAAGTTTAATTTTAGGATTGACAGTTTTAATCTTCCTTTCTTCTGGTGTATTCACTCTTTTGAGTGATGTTAAAGCAAATTACACTTCTCAATTTGATGATTATAAAAAAGTTTCAAAAATTCATGATTTAACAGTAGATACAGAAATTGAAGCCACAGGAGAAAAACCTTCAAAAACATATATTCCTGATGGCTTAATTCCAGAAAGAACCGAATATGTATCGGATGAAGCAACAATTAATACACAAAACACCATTAGATTTCCACAATCAGATGTTGTTATTAACCCCTTAACAAAAGAGGGTTATATTCAAATTTCAAAACTAAATTTTGTAGGATCAGAAACTAACAATAATTACTTAAAAGTAAAAGATTTATATCGTTTTTTACAAGTAAATAATATTTCAAATTTTGTTAATTCTGAAACGGGAGTTGTAGAATCAAGACGTTTTCCACCAACACCACTCAAAGAATATGAATTACCTGGAATAAGTGTAGATGTTAATTATAGATTAAATTCGACTGATAAGATAACAGTTTTCAAATCAGGAGATTCAAATATTACATTGGGAGATTTGGTAATGGTTGTTCCAGGTGTTGATGGCTTTTTTTCATCTACAGATGATAGAATTACTAATGTTAAAAGCATATATATCAATGCAGATTCTCACGAGGCAACAATTTCACAATCATTAAAGCAATCATGAGAAAAACAAGGAAAATTAATTACTATTACCCCTGATCAAGTTGCTAAATTACTTGGTTTTACTAAAAGTCCCGGTGAAAGTCGTGGATCTATTTATTCTGTTAATAAATCATTAGGACAACAAGGATTGTTTGATATTGTTGCTCCTACAAATAATAAAAAATGAAGGCTTTCACAATCCTTAAATAAAACCATTAAACCGGGTGGTTTTTCAATTAATTATAATAATACAATTATAAATGACATAGTTCAACCAAATAGTAAATTATTCTTTGTTATTCAAAGTAATTTTGTTATACCTAAAGCTTGAATTGTGAAAGAAAGAACAAGTTATGAATATGTAAGATACCACAGTAAAATTAATTATGATTTTTTAAATAGTCAAGCAGAAAACAACAAATTATGAACCAAAAACTATAAAGATTATATGTTAAGTTTGACAAAGAAAGAACAAGAATATTACTCACAAACATCTTATTGAAAAAAGACACAAATTATTGAAATTGTTGAACAAGATGGTATTACAGTTATTGATCCAAAAGAAACAATACGTCTTTCTGAATCCATTACATCAAAAGATTTGAATAGAAAATTAAAACCTAAAAATGGTGCCAAAATAAATGGACCAAGAGCACCTTCAAACAATACTTTGAATACAGGTTCAATTTTATGAATAGAAAGAGAATCTAAATTCATATCAAATGAAGATGTTAATCTTGTTTTAAAAGACTTAAATGGAGATACATCAATTAAAATACAAAAAATACTTAATGATGCTAATTCTAAAAACAATAGAATTAAACAAATAGATGATGGTGCCAAAGCTATTGCACAGCAAAATTTATATAATGAAATATTAAGACTTGTGGGAGATATTGACAATATCGGACTTAGAGAAAACATCACTGTTTCAGGATTTTTAGATAATATTGCTCACACATTTCATTTTATAAATGGTGGTAATGAAAATCAAGAAATTAAATTAAATAACAATATTTTGGTTGAACAAAATGTTGGTAAACTTTATAACGAAAGCAAAGAAAAGTCTTTGTTATTTGAACTTAGCTCAAAAGATGACATAATGTCAACAAAAGTTCCTGAATCATATATTTTCAAAATTACTGATTTAATTTTTAGTGGAATGTCGGTTGATAAAAATTATATTGATCCTATTATTACTTTTGAAAATTATTCATATATTCCTTTTGTTAAAGAACAAATTGACTCTAGCAAGTGAATAAAAATGTCAAATGCCAAAATAATTAGAATGCAAAATGCTAATGGCCAAATTTATGGAATAACAAAGCAAGCCCCTACTATGAATGATGATGTAGGTAGATATTATATTTTAGAAGAAAAAAATATGGGCGGTAAAAAAACTTGATTTTCTAAAAATATGAGTAATAGTGAATTTGATGGTAGTTCTGAGTCAATGGCCAAATTTATTGAAGATAAAGATTTAAATTTTGCGACCACAAAATCTACAGGAGAACCTAGGGTGATAGTTGGACCCAATGGTTGAGCTAAACAAAATCCTAATTATGAAAATAAATACTCTATCCCGTTTAAACTTGTAATTCCTGGTTCTGACATTATTAATAATTGACAAGAATCAAATAATTTTAATGTTTTTAGAGATAACCTTATTAATTCATTAACCAGTATTTTAGAACCATTAATTTCACCTAAAAACTTAAAAATCATTTTAGAAGCTGCAACAACATCAATGTCTAAGAATGGATTTGCTGATGTATTAACATTTCCTTCTCAAATTCAATCTAGAAAATTACAAAAAATAATATTTGGAATCTTTTATGAGGGAGCTAAATATAATGAAGAATTGTATTGAAATAGTTTTTTAGATGAAATATTAAATGTTATAATATCTAACCCAGATCCACTGTATATAAACAAACAAATTGAAAATATTAATAAAATTTTTCAAGCAATGTTTGGTAATGAATTTGATATTGCATCGCTCTTAAATTATGTAAATGATCCTAGAGAAATGTTGATAGGATTGCGTAAAATTATTGCGTCAATCGATATAGATGCTACAATTAGCCAAATATGAATGAATTTTTATGATAATTCACCAAATACTAATAATGTTATAGAAACAATTGGTACAGGAGACATTTTACCTATTTTGCTAAATAATATTTTTGTAGATAATCCTAGCAATCCTAATGTAGGATTTAAGGCGGGGTTAAAACAAATAATTACACAGTTGAATTTTTCAAAAATTATTAAATATTTAAAAGATAATGTTTTGGATGCAGATTCTGCAGCTTTATTTGGACCTATTCTTGATCAATTAAATGGTAATTTGGGAGCTGTTAATCCAGATCCTAATAATGATTTTGTAAATATGAATATTGGACTAAACAAAATTATTGATTTAATTAATCTTGATGCCATGGCAACAAATATTAAAAATAACTCAGTCATTCGAACTTATTATGTAGATCATGAACAACAAACACAAAAATATATTATTAATTCTATTTCAGTTTCTGGAATGGCCGCTTCTTTGTTAAATTCTTTGGGACACAATAATGATAATGATGATGCCTTACATAATGCAATGATTGAATTATTAAACATATCTTCTAAAACAGAATTAGTAGGTGGTGTAGTTGGTGTTTATCAACCAGAATCCGATCCCAACAAACTGGACATTAGAGACTTGCAATCACTTTTAAAATCGCCGACACCAGAACTACAAGATTTAGAAACATCTTTAAAAGAATTATCGATTTCCCTTAATGATCCCAATTATTTTGTAGATCCAGAATCAACTATGGGAAAATATTTAACAAATTATATTTTTAATTTTGCAGGAGATATTAGCATTGCTAATTATGACATCAAAAAAAGAGTAGATGTTTATTTAGAGTTTATGCAACAAACAGAATTTGTTAATTTTGATCCCAATATGGCATCACCTACAACGGGTGGTGCTTTGGGTGGTAATATTGCTAACCCAACCCTTCCTAGTTCTTTAGCTGATAAATTCATTAATATGATTAATCCAAACGTTAAGCCGGCAAGTAAAAACCCAATTTATGATATTATATCTACACAAGTTTATAATGAATTTTATAATGATAAAAACCCTTTGCAAGCAAAAGATATGACTGTGGAAATATTAAATTTCTATTCATTTTGAATGAAGTTTGCAGAAATTAATCTACAATCAAGTGGTGCTACCACAAATAGTGTTGCATCTCAAATAATTAATCTAGTTAATAATGTCTTAAATAAAAATTCTTTTATTGGTAAAATTTTGAATTCCACAACAGAATCATTCAATCCTAATTTATTATTAAATTTTAAAATTTTAGATGGTTTTTCAAATGTTAAAGCTACAGCAATGAAGTTTACTCAATATACTCCAGGAGAATTAATGTCAAATGGAATAACTAAAGAAGCGATTAATTATTATTTTGATTATGATGAAATTCAAGGAAAATTAAAAATTAATAATAATACTATTTCATTAGTTTCTGGGTTATCTTCAATCATTTCAATAGAAGGTACAACAAGTTCAAGTGCTCCAACTAAAGCAGACTTGGTCACAAAAGATTTTATCAATTTATTTTTACCTAAAAATGATAAAGAGAAATCTCAAATCATGCTAACCCTAGGGCAAAGAACATTAAAAACTTTGTCTGGTGGTTTTAATTATGTTTTAGAAAATTTAGGAATATCAAGTGTTATTATGAGTCCATTTAGCGCTGTATTGAATGCCCCTGTTTTGATGTGATTTACAGTTAATCAAAACGCTATAGATACAAGTAGTTTGGGAAATTTAGCTTATGTTATTAAAGAAAAGCTATATAACTTTAATTCTGAAAACTTAACAGATGCACCAGCTATTAATTATGAAGGTTTTGAAGGTATTGTGAATTCTTTTATAGGTGAAGGCGTTTATATTGATGAACCAATTTATGAGAATAGTCCAATAACTTTATCTTTAGATTTAGATTATTTAGAATATTTATCAGAAATGTTAGCAATTAATCCTGATATTTTTGGTGTAAATTTATCGGATGCTCTTTTAGCTGCTGTCGATTCTTTTACAGAAGTGACTACAGATGATTATAAAATAGTTATATCTGATGTTGGTTCTTACTTAGCAAAAGTAAGTTCAGCATACTTGAAAAATAACAAAAAAGAAATTTATCCAATGACCTTAGAGAACGCTCCTAAAGATTCTTTAGAAATGCAAAACTTAATAGAAAATACACTAGATAAATATAAAATTAATGTTAATGGATTAGAATTTTTAATTATTGGAGAAGATGCAACAGTCGATTATTTATATCCAGTTACAGATTTAAATAATATTCAAGTTAATACAGAAACTCAAGCTTTAGTTTATGTTAATCAATCAGGATTTGATAGAGTTAAAGAATCAAATGCCAATGCAGTTATTAATAAATATTTTTTAGTTGTTGCTCCAAACGATACTACACCAACAATTTTACAAAATAAAATAAACGAATATATTTATGTTAGTACTACTGGTTTAAATAATTATAACAATTTAACAACAGAAGAAAAAAACAACGCTTTATTTAAAAAAGCCTATTTATACAACGAAACTAATCCATTAAAACCAGAAATATCATTGAGAGTGCAAACAATTGAAACTTTGATATCAACAATTAACAACATTAATTTATTGATTTCAAGTATTTTAATATTCTTAATTGGTATTATCACTATTTTTGTAATAAAAAGATATGTATCATCTAGATCTAAGGTATTGGGTATTTTAAAAGCACAAGGATATAGATCAATTCAAATAGCTGCATCCATTTGTCTCTTTGCTTTGATTGTCGCTTTCTTTGGAGCAACCTTAGGTTATATTGTTGGATATTTCTTACAAATCCCTGTTATGAATATTTTTTCTATATATTGAACGCTCCCCATAGGTCCTAGTGCATTCAACGTTTTGTCCTTAATTATTACTGTGCTAGTACCTTTAATTGGTTTGGTTTTATTAACAATAATTACGACACTATTTTTATTAAAAGTAAAACCGGTTAAATTAATGGATGGTTCATTCCAATTAAATAATTCAAAAACAGCAGAAGTTATTAAGGGAAAATTTCATTCAAAAAATATTAAATCTAAATTTACGTTATCATTATCTTTAAATTCTATTTGAAAATTAATATCATTGTTAGTATCATTGTTATTAACGGTTACTATTATGAGTTTTTCTCTAGCATCACAAAATGCATTTGGTAATGCAGTAAATAAAACATATAAAAATAGAAAATATGATTTTAAAATAGAATTAATTACTCCGACACTAGAAGGTGGTGCAATTACAACTTTTGACAAACAAAGTGTGGGAAATTTGTTGTATGTACCTATAGGGAATCCAAACGAAGGATCAACTTATTTATCAAATTATTTTGCTCCTGGACCCAATGATGTTATTAATCCCGTTTATGCTGATGGCTTCAACCCTAATGGAACCCCCTCTATTCACGATAAACATATTATTACCAAGTCCTCATTTGATTTATTTTTTAATAGTGGAGGTGTAGAAACTAATGTTTGAGATTCATTGTTTAACTCTATGCCTGACTCACAAAGAGTAAGTGTTGTGGAAACATCGCAATATGCTGCTAAATGATTAGAGTGAACCCAAGGATTAACTAATTATGGTCAAAGTGATGAATATAAATTAGCAGATGACTTGATTAATAAAGCTCCTTACTTTAAATATTTAATTAATTTAGAAAAACCTGAAGATTCAAAATTTGTTTATAGAAATATTAATGATACAACGGGAGAATATTATTATGAAGATATTGTGATTACTGGGAATCAATTACATCAACCCCTTGCTCGATCAGGAATTAGAGAAAAATATAGAGAGTTTTTAGTAAGTGCGTATGACAAATCACTAAATTATGATAGTACTAGTCCAGAAAATGAAAATGCACCTGAATTTGTAAAAGATTTCTTCTTAACTTTTGGTAGTGTAATGTTTGATGAAACAACTAATGAAAAATTTTCATATGCAACTACTGTAAATCAAAATGATCAAAGTCATATGCCGACAATTAATGGTTTTGATCCAAATTCAAAACAAGTCCAAATATTAGATAATCACGGAAATAATTTGTTAGAAATTGCCAATAATAGATGAGATAATTCTAAAGAAGTAATCCCTATTATTATTAATCATGTTGTTAAAGATAAAAGAAATTTAAATATAGGTTCACAATTAGAATTAACTGTTATCAATACAACCAACAGATTTACTGAAAATATCAAAAAAACACTCAATATAGGTTCACCAAAAAAAACAACTTGAACAGCTGAAGTTATTGGTATTAATGAAACCTTTATTAATGAAGAATGAACCACTACTCAAAAAGTGATTAATGCCATTACCTATCTAGATGACCCACAATTATCTATTGATAATGAAATACCATTTAATGGAATTTTATCAACCGATGAAAATCCTGTACAGGCCACTGAATCTCTAGGATTGTATTCTGAAAATGGTTATTGATCAGCCAACAATAAAATTGATTTAATATCAACTAATTTATCTAGTGAGCAACAAGAAAAAAACACCAATATATTTAAAGAATTATTTTATAAAATTCAAGGAAGTGGTACAAGTATTGTTAATAACTCTGTATTTGCAAAAACATTAAGAATTATTAACCCTAATTTCTCACACTCTGAAGAATCATCTTTAATTGAAATATTTTTATTAGGAAACAATAGTGTTTCTTTACCTGACATGATTAACCCAGGAATGGAAACTATTGTGAATAATGCATTAGAGAAATTTTCTGAAATATATAATAGCAATAATGTTGTAGGACCAAGTTTTAAAGATATTCAATCTAAAAATATTGAATCAGGATTTATTTCCAATACAACAAATGCAATTAATTCAGTTAACACAATGGTTATTGTATTATCGTTATTAATATCAGTAACAATTTTAATTATGATTTCTACTTTGATTATTAGTGAAAACGAAAGAAATGTTGCCATATTCTCAATTTTAGGTTATAGTAATATTGAAAAAATGAAACTCTTTTTCTCACTTTATATTCCAATTATTTTATTATCTATTATTCTATCAATACCACTGACTATAGGGTTGATAACAATGTTTAGTAGTGTCGTTAATTCAACAGTATTAATTTCACTGTCTATATCGCTAGGAGCAACCGATGTGTTGTTCTCATCACTGATAGTTGCTCTCATATTTTCAGCTACATCATTGATATCATGATTAAATTTAAATAGAATTAAACCAATTATGTTACTGAAGGGAGAGTAAAATGAAAAATAAAGTTTTAGAAATATTTTTAAAAAAAACAGCAGAACTGGATTTGAGATTATTTGATTCTAATATTATTAAAATTGATTTTAAAACCAAACAAGAAATTAAAAAAGCTAATAATAGAAAAAGAAGGGGTAAAAAAGATCCTGATAAAGATTTAGTAAATCAAGAAGGCAATATAATTGATATTTATGATTTAAATAAATATTATATTTCTGGTGGTAATTCCACACAAGTCTTAACAAATTTAAATTTATCTATTAAAAAAGGCGAATTTGTAGTTTTGTTTGGTAAATCAGGTTCAGGTAAAACAACATTGTTAAATTTAATTTCTGGATTGGATCGTCCAACTACAGGAAATCTTATTGTTTGTGATAAAAATTTACCATATTTATCCAATACCGAGTTAACAACATTTAGAAGAGAAAATTTATCTTTCATTTTCCAAAGCTATAATTTATTAACCAACTTAAGTGGTTATGATAATGTTGAAACAGGCTCATATTTACAAAAAGATAAAACCAAAAAACCAGATATTCATAAAATGTTTGAAGATTTTGATTTACTAGATGTTATCCATAAATATCCTTCTCAAATGTCGGGGGGACAACAACAAAGAATTTCTATCTTAAGAGCTCTTGCTAAAAGTAGTGAAATTATTTTTGCTGATGAACCAACAGGTGCTCTTGATAAAAAAACAGGAATTATTGTGATGGATCTATTGAGAAAAATCAATCAAGAATTAGGTAAAACAATTATTATGGTTTCACATGATCCAGAAGTGGTTATATATGCAACTAGAGTAATTAAATTATCGAAATCCAAAATTGTTTCAGATAGTCTTATGAATTATGCAGATAATATAGTTATTTAAAACATCATTATTCTATAATCAATTTTTCATAATTAAAACTAACATGTTTGATTTTGACACCATTTCTTCATGTTTCACCATATCTAGCTATTAGTAGTTTGTCATATTCTTTAATGATTTTAGTATTAACACCTAAAAAATCAATATTTTCCATTTGGAAAGTAATGTTAGGAAATCAATTTTTCACGCTAGATTCATTTAAAGAATTAATTGCTATAAATCCTCTGTAATCTTCATGATATAAGGAATCAAATAATTTGTTTTGTTCTATTGGGCAAAAAAACATAGAAAATAAACGAAAAAAATTAAACATCAATTTAGTGGATAAGTTATATCCTTTTTTAAATGTTAAAAAATTTGAATATTGATTTTTAACTTTATTTGATAATTTATAAACTTTGTTTACTTTGTCCACACTAGTAGGAGTTAAGATAATAATTTTGATAAACTTATTTAAATTTTTAACATAAAAAAAAGGAGTAGGCAAATAGAAAGAATCGGAGGAAGCAAAGTCCATAATATTATCTGGATACTTGTTTTTAATGAATAAAAAAGTTTCATAAGTGACAAAAACTTCTAAAATACCAATATTTTCAAAATAATTAGTATTTGTCATTGCACTAAGCAAACTATTATTTGCTAAAGAATATCATAAATTATTTCGTTCACAAATAGATACAAACTTGGTAAAGATATTTTTATAATCATTGTTATTTTCTTGAATCATAATTAAGATATATTATATTAATAAATAAGTTAATTAAATATATTTTTTATCAGGAAATTTAAAAAATGATATAATTTTTATAAATTTAAATAAGGCTGTATTATACCAAAGAGGAAATTTATGGAAGAAATCCAAAAACCAAAAAAACCAAAAAAACAAAAACCTCCTAAAGCCCCTAAAGCCCCAAGAGCACCTAAAAAATCACTTTCAAAAAAAATATCTGGTGTTAATACTACATCTACAATTTCATATGGAAATGTAGATGTAAATCCCAAAGATAAAAGAGTAAAATGGATTTTTGGTGCAGCAATAGTTTCTCTTTTGTCTATAGGTATTGGAGTTCCTATAGGTGTTGCTGGCGTGCAGTATATAAGCGATAAACCATATGATGGTGATTTACCAGTTTTTGAGGGTGGACCAACTATTGATGACATTATTGGAATTAATAAAGACAAAGATAAAATTAATAAAAATGCAGAAAAAATTGAAAATATCATTGTTGAAAAACTTTATAAAGAAGAAAGAGAAGCTTTTCTAAAATTTGAAGCTTTTGTTAATAATACAAAGTATAAAGATACAAACGAAAGTGTTGGAGCAACATCATTTGGTGTTGATGTTTCTCAATCTTTTGATGATGTTAGAAAATCACAAGAAAAAGAATTGAATAAAGCTAAAAAAGCCATGAGAGAATCTTATCCTTTGGATTGACCTTTGAAATGAAGTCAAGAATTAAAATCTGAAAAATATGGTGGTTCAGAAACTGATCAAGAAGCAATTGATTTTTTAACTAAAAATAAATTGAAAGATGCTGCCTTTGCAAGATTTAATACAGCTGAAATTAATATAACATCTTGAACACAAGCAGATTTAAGTTTGCAAGCTAAGCAAAATATTACTTATAAAGATGATGCCGGAGTTGAACAAAGCATTCCAGCAGGAACTCGTTTGTTTTCGCCTGATTTAGTTGGAGGTAAAAATTTCTTAAATGCAAATGGAGACAACATTGCCATTCCATCACAAAGAAATCCTATTACCCCATCTTCAGAAGTAAAAATAGCTGTATATCAAACTAAGTCATATGTTTTACATGAAAGAAATCCACTAAATCGTTTACCTAATTTATACAATGAATATTTTAAGTCTGCTAATATTAGTAGTGTTTCAATTCCTTTGATTCAAAATGCTGAAAATACAGAATTAGAATTGACTATAACTCCCGCTATGCTTACTAATTTATTTACAGTTTCTAGAACTAATTCAGGGGAGCAAGTTATACCTTTTAATACCATTTCTGGTTTTCTAGGAGCAAATACTTCATCAAATAGACAAGACAAAGACAAAACTATTTTAAATACTATCTTAACAGCTGCTCCAGACCCAGAACCAGAACCAGAACCATCTACAAAATTGGCGGCAACTACAGGTTCACAATTGGGATCATCAAAAGTGACTTCATTAGCAACATTAATTAAAAGTGAAGAAAATGAATTAAGATCATTTCATGTTGCAGCAATTTCTGCGATGCTAACTCCAACTCCTGAACAGGGATTATTTAAAGTTAAAAATGCTAATCCAATAGATATATTTTTAGATAAAATTTTATTTATGGATCCTGCTATAGCGGCGGGAGTATCAAAAAATATTACAAACTTAACCAAATTTTTAACTGAAGAATTATTACCTGAAAAAGCGACTGATCCTACAGCTGGTGGAGAAACCATTATTTTTAAGTTCAAACCTAATTTTGATTTATTTAAATTTAATAAAAATTTAAAGGATAAGATAAATGCTATTAATTCACAAGATTTTACCAATACATTTAATGACCTTTTAAACTCATCTTTTGAAGATTTAGATCCATATGCAGGTTTTACAGATAAACCTACTAGTCCTGTGAATGAAGTACCTAAAAAATGAACTGTTTATAAAATTGGAGAAGATACATTTTTATATGTTGATGCAAAGGGATTAACAGTTTATAATATTGAAAATTTAACAAATACAACAGCAGCGCCTGCTGATCAGCCATCTTTAAAAATGTTGCAAAGTGACATTCAAAATACAATAGATGTGGCAGAAAATCCTGATCAAGTTATTTTGTATGATGTAGCTGCACAATACAATAAGATAACAACTCCTGAAATTATTAATAAAATTTTGATAGAGGAAAACAAAAAATATGTAGTTGATACTTTAAAATCAGATACAGTAAGTGAAATTGATGCAACCAAAATTGTTGATGATGTTTATAAAAATTTAATTAGTACTATTAATAACACTATAAATCCTGATGTTAAAAGTGCAATGACAGACTTGTCTACTTTTATTGAAGAAATGATTAAACCGATGAATAGTTATGATTTTTTTGAAAATCCAAAAAACTCTGGTCCAATTACTTTGAGTTTTATGAATAATTCTGGATATAAAAATGCTGCTCTTGATGGATACTTGTTGATTGAATCAGAATTTGATGATAAACTACGTGAAATTATTTCTGTACAAGCTAAAGCAAAACCAGGAATATTACCTTCAAGTAGAAAATCGGGTGGCCAATAATGTCTATATTTAAAAAAATGCTATTGATTCCATCTGTATTAACATTACCAGTTTTAACTACTGCTGTTTTAACATCATGTTCAACCGTTCCACAAATTGATGAAAATTTAGCTAACCAATTAGAGGGTTTAACTTCACCTGCTGCAAAAGAAATATATTCTAATTATTGAGCAAGAGATGCCTTTGCTGAACTTTATTTAAAATCAAAATCTCCTGATGAAGATGTTACTTCTGATAGTTTTGAAACAAACAAAGAAATCATTAAAAAATATCTTTTAAACTTAACTCCAATTACCAACGACATTGTCATTAATGGTTTAAATGGTGCTGCCATTTCTGCCGAAATTAATGCTCAACTATTTAGTGCATATACTTTTTACACAGCATGAAAAACATCAACAAATATTAATTATTTTAGAGAGAAAAAACAAGCTTGAGTTGAAAATCAATTATCTCTTAATGAACAAACAATTGAATTAAATTTTAATCCAAAATTTGCTTATTCTTCTTCTTCTACAGAAGCAACACAATTTAAAGCTGATTTTAATTTGTTGTATCAAATTATTCAAACAGGAATTCAAACAGAATTATTGAATATGGCGATTGCTGAATTTTATTTCACTGCTACAACATCAGATATGATTCAAAGAGGAACTGATTATAATGACATTATGGATGGAGATATCAATGCAATTGAATATTGACAAGCAACTAGTTTTGATATAAACAGTCCTACATATTTTTTAGAAAAATACTTAGTAGAAAAAGGACCTAAAATAAAATGAAACTATAACTCAGAAAAACCTGATAAAATAGCTAATTTAACTAATACCAAAATTAAAAATGTTCAAGATTATTTTAACTTGTGATCTGGAGAACAAGTGGGTACTTCATCTTCTCCGAAGAAAATCTTTTCAAAGGATTTATTAATTAAGTCTGGTGATATGAAATTTGATGAATCAGCTTTAGATTTTTATGGCTACAATTCTACTATAGAATTATCTACTGAATCTGGTGAGGGTGATTTAAGTACTGATCCTGATATTGTTAGAAGATTTGGTGCTAATGCATCAGGTTTATTGAATGCTAAAAATAAATTTGTTTCTTTTGACACTTTAGAAAAGAGAGCAAAAATTGATCTTTTAAATGCAGAAGCTTTCTTGCCTGCTATTTCGATACGTAACACTACTGATGTTGTTCGTAAAAATTCTAAACAAATAAATTTGGTTGATTTGGTAATTGATAATAGTGAATTAACTCCTGATGGATCTTATTCGCCAGTAGGATCAAAAAATAGTTGAAAAGTTTTAAGTATTACTCCTATTTTAAATGATTCAAGTTCTCAACAGTCAATTGAATTATCAATGACATATAGCAACACTGATGCAACCAATGGTTTTGTAGATTATCCTTATAATGTTATTATTAGTTGAACTCAAACTAATAATCCTGATGCTTCTGAAATAATTTCGGAATTACCTAGCACAATGTTCTTTAATGATCTAGATCCAAATAATTCTTTTGAAAGTCAACAAATATATGGTATTGATCCTATTGTAGAGGGAAAAGTTAATGTTTCTTACTACATTAGATTATTGCCTTCATTTACATGAAAAACTATTGATGGAATTAAAGAAGTTAGAGAAATTGATGGCAAAGAAAAGGCCGTTGGAACATTTTCAATGAATGGAACACCTTGATCTTCAGAACCAACAAATAAAAACAACCAAAGAATGTTGGCTTTCTCATTGTATATGAATGATGCAGAATTGATAAATGTAATTAAGGCATTTTTGGTATTGAATGATGTGGCAATACATCCAGGAAATATTAAAGAAGTTAATGTTATTTTAGAAGAATTAGGAATTATTTATTTATCAAAAAAACCAGATTACGCTACTCCTAGAACTAAAATTAATGTGGTAAAATAATGGAAACTTTGTTTTTACAAATAATCAACAAAGAAATACCGGCAGATATTATTTTTGAAAATAAAAGAGTAATTGCCTTTTATGATATTAAACCGATAGAAAAAGGTCATTTTTTAGTTGTCCCTAAATCTTTTTCTCGTAATTTGATTACAATTAAAGATAAAGATTTAAAATACTGTTTTTTTATAGCTAGAAAATTAGCTTTAAAAGAAATGAAAAAGCAACAAGTAGACGGATTTAGAATTATGGTGAATAATGAAGCAACATCTAAACAAGTCGTTTTTCACACACACATTCATGTTGTTCCTTCTCCAAAAATCGGGCAACCATCTTAATATGCTATGAAAAAATTAGATATAGAAAATGTGTTTTTAGATTTAGATGGTACTACTCTTAAAAGTGATAAGACAATTTCAATATCTACTATAGAAACTTTGAAAAAATTAAAGTTAAAGAATATTAATGTTTTTATAGCAACAGGAAGACCTCCTTATATGATAAAAAAGGAATTGACAAATTTACCAGTTAATAAAAATGTTATTTGTGTTAATGGTGGTATGATTATTGATTCAAAAAGTAATCAAACTTTATATCAAGAAAAAATTGATCTACCATCTTTGTTAAAAATTGAAAAATTTTTAAAAAACAACCAATACCCTTACCTTATTTATACTAATGAACTTATGTATTATAATTCTGATGATTCAAATGAATGAATAATATCATTAAAGTCAACGATTGCTAATTTAAATGATGAATATAAATGAAAGTTAATTAAAGTAGATAATGATTTTACTTTGGAAAATCATCATGTAATTAAATTATTAGTTCCTACCATAAATTTGAAAGAAGAATTAATCAGCAATTTAATGCATTTTTTTGAAACTGAAATTATTTGCTTCAAAATATTGCAATCTCAAAAAAATATATTAGACATTATTCCTTTTAATTCATCCAAAGGAAATGGAATAAGATACATTACTAAGTTATTATCATTAAATATTTTGAAAACATTGGCTTTTGGTGATGCTGATAATGATATCCCTATGTTTGAAGCGGTTCGCTATTCAGTTGCTATGGATAATGCTGTTGTGGATTTGAAAAAAATTGCAACTTATATTACAGATAGTAATGATGATGAAGGAATTGCTAATTTTATTGATCAAAATGTTTTATAAATTATCTTTTTAATATTTTTTCAATTTCTAGTGACAAAGTATGAGTTTCGTTTAATTCAATAATATTTTTTGCTAATTTTTTAATTTTAGGCATTGAATTTTTTGTAGCATAAGTATTCTTAAGGTTTTGCATTAACTCTAAATCACACATTGAATTACCAAAAGCAAATACGTTTTGTGGTTTTATTTTATATAGCAACATTATTGTTTTAATTCCTTCATAATTATTCACACCAAAAACATTAATGTCCAATGTAACATTTGACGATAATTTAAACTCATAATTTATGTTATAAAACTTTTTAAAGTAAATTAATAATTCATTCATTAAATCTGGTTCCAATATTATGGTTATTTGGATAATTTCACTTTTTTTAACAATACTCTCTTTTTCATATTGAGAAAAACCATCAATATTTAATTCTTTATCTTTGAGAGATAATCAACGATCACTTTTTAAGAAGTTAATATATGAATAGATATAAGTTTTTTTGCTAGTAATAATTTGAGCAGCTCCATTTAACAATTTAATGTCTTGTAAAATCTGATTTATAAAATCTAAATTAATAGTTTGAGGAGTTTTTAATAACTCTTTTTTAATGTCATCCACCAAGATAGCACCATTATTTGTAATAAAAAAACTAACTCATTGTTTAGCACTATTTAAATATTTTAAAGATTCTTTATAACCTTTGTTGGTGATTATGGCAATAAAATGACCTTGTTGATGAATTTTTTGCATTTCTAAAATAGTGTCGTTTTCAATATTGCCATTATTTAGCAATATTCCAACTAAATCAAAAACAAATAATTTTGATTTAGTATATTGAGAATTTTTATTTTGTGAAATTACTTGTTTTTCATATGTGGAAATAATAACACCTCCCTGATACTAGTTTGATTTGTAAATAACATAACTAATCTATCAACACCAATTCCACAACCACCGGTTGGAGGCATTCCATATTCTAAAGCTTCAACATAATCCCAATCTATATCATTAGCTTCATCATTGCCAGTTTTACTTTCAGATAATTGACTTTCAAATCTTTCTAATTGATCAATAGGATCACTTAGTTCTGTAAACATATTTGCATATTCACGCCCATTAATAAATAGTTCTGCTCTTTGTGTAAAATTGCCATTGTCTTCCATTTTGACAGCAAATGGTGATATTTCAATAGGGTGACCATAAACAAAAGTTGGTTGAATCAAAGTACTTTCCACTTTTTCTTCAAAAATTAGATTAATCAAATGTCCTTTTTTGTAAAAAGGTTCAATTTTAAAACCACTTGATTTAACAAATGCTATTAAGTCTTGTTCTGAAGCTTTTTTAACATCAAATCCTGTAATTTTTGAAACAGCTTCACTCATCTCTAATCTATCAAATTTGTTATTTAAGTTGATGTTTACTCCTTGGTATTCAAATTTCTCTCTATTTAGCATTTTCCCTATTCTTTTAAATAATTGTTCTGTATATTCCATCATTTCTCACATGTCAGAATTTGCCTCATAAAATTCAATCGTTGTAAATTCAGGATTATGTGTAGAATCAATTCCTTCATTTCTAAATATTCTACCAATTTCATATACTTTAGATAAACCACCAACAATTAATTTTTTTAAAGGTAATTCAGTTGCAATTCTTAAAAAAAACTCCATACTTAGAGCATTATGGTAAGTAGTGAATGGTTTTGCACTAGCTCCACTAGAAACGGGAGATAAAATAGGTGTTTCAGCCTCTAAATAGTCTTTTTCATCAAAAAATTTTCTAATTTCTTTAATAATTCGAGTTCTGTTAATAAAAATATTTCTAATTTCTGCATTAGTAATTAAATCTACATATCTATGTCTATATCTTTCTTCTACATCAACCAACCCATGATATTTTTCGGGAAGTACTTTTAATGATTTTGATAATAGTTTTAATTCAGAACCTTTAATTGCTAATTCATTAGTCATGGTTTTCATTAATGATCCCTTGATTCAAATAATATCTCCAATATCTAAATTATCAACACAATCAAACAATGCTGCATCCATTTTTTTATTAATATAAATTTGTATTTTTGAATTTTCTAATTCAATTTCAACAAAAGGTCCTCTTTTGAACATTAGTCTTCCATAAGTAGTCACAATTTCTTGTTTTGATTCTAACTCTTCTTTATTAAAAGAAGAAAAAGAGGTATTTAAACTTGCTATAGTATTAGTGATTTCTTGCTTAGTTAAATAACTAGAAATTCCTTGCTTTTGATTATCTATTATTTTTTCTCTCCGAATATTTTCTTGTTCTGTAAAATTTCTCACAATTAAGCCTCCATTATTTATTATTTTAATTATATTATACTTTGACTTCATTTCAAATGTTTAAATAGTAAGTTTTTGTTAAATTTATTGTTCTATTAAATAACAAAACAAAAATAGGAATTGTAAATAATATGTTTGTAAACATAATTGGGAAATTAATCAACATAGAACCTCATCAATCATGATTAGTTCATCATAAATATCCAGCTAATACATGTAAAAATAATTTTAATAATCAACACAAAATGAATAGTGTTGAAAAAACTAATAATTGGATTCTATCTCCATATTTTTTAGCATTTAATTTTTCAATTATTTTACTTCCGAAAAGGAAGGGGAAAAAACACCAAATAGCCAAAAAATATTCAACTAATATTTGACCTAAGTTTATTCAATAAACATTTGGCACAATAAGCAAAACAAAGGGTGTCATAATAAAAAAACTAGCTTTTACTATATTTGTTTTAATAACAACTAACCCTATTGAAAATACAATAAAATAAAAATATATAGAATAACCCATAACTACTGGAAAAAAATAAAATATTATATTTAAGATATTGATTAATCCCATAAACATTCCAGCTAAGGAAATATCTCTTAAAATTAACTTATTTTTTCACATTCTCATATATTATAACTTATTGATTTTATTATGTATAATATTTTATATGAACATAAAAACAAGTGATAATCAGAAAATTAAACCTATTAAACATAGCACTAAAAATTACAAAAAAATATTAAATAATTTATTGAATATTTCAATGAATGATTCTTGCTTGTTTTCAAATATAGATAACAAAAGTTCTTTTGATATTGCCAAAAAGTTTGGGAATGAATTTTTTGACAATATTATAATAAATAAATATTTTTTATTGTCTTTAACAGAAATGGACACTTCTTCATTTATTACTAAAATTGAAGCTTTGGAGGAATTGACAGAAGTAGAAGAAATATATAAATCATTTAATGAAGATATTCCTGAATCTATCCAAAAAATTATTTCAGCCAAAAGCACTCCTGCCAAAATAGAATTAGCTAAAAAGGAAATTGTTAAAATTGCTGAACTTAAAAAACAAAAATCATCATTTAATTGAAAGATACTTTTAAATAAAGCGCAAACAATTAATGAGCAAAATAATTTATGACCGCTGCATTTAGGTTTTATTTATATAACAATAAATATAGATGGTAAGTCCATTCAAGCGCCACTTTTTCTTAAAGAAGTTAATATTCAAATTAAAAACTCAAATGTTTCTATTATTTCAATTGGAGATATTAAAATAAATGAAAAACTAACTTACTTTTTAGAATCTAATGGTTTTTTATTTGATTTAGATTTTGATTTTTCTAAAATGTCAATTAAGGAACTTTATGATACTATTCAAAAATCATGATCACAAAATTTTGAAATACCATCTGCCCTTTCTGGATTTGCCCCTAATTTAAAATCAGATGAAATTATTAATTCTAAAATTAAATTTTGACCTGGAGTAACTCTTGGTTTTTATGAGCCTACAGGTGGATATTTAAGAAAAATAATGGTTGAAATTATAGAAAGTGGCATAATTGATGAAATTTTAGAAGTGGAATTTGATAAGAACATTTACAAAGATACAATAAAAAACACTATGTTCAAAAAAAACTTTGGTTTTTATAAAACTCAACATTCTAACCTCTCGCAAGATAAAGCTGTAATTTCTGCCTTAAATCAAAACACTATTATTTGAGGCCCTCCTGGAACAGGTAAATCGCAAACCATCTCTAATATTATTACGAATGTTTTAATGTATGATAAAACAGCTATTGTTGCATCTCAAAAAAAGGCTGCCTTGGAAGTTCTAAAAAATAGAATGGAAGAATTGGGAATGTTTTGTTTGTTTATTCTTAATGATAAAGATATGAATAAAAAATCATTTTACACTCCGATTAAGTCATATATAAATTATTTAGAAAATTTTGATAACAATGTGATTCAAGAACCAATTAGAATAATTTCTGATTATGAAAAAGATTTTATGAAATTAATTAACAAAATTAAATCAGCACCTAATGGAACTAAAAATATGAGTTTATTTTCTTGATATGTATCGCAGAATAAATTTGATATTAAAATATTTGAAGATATCCAAAATTTATCTAAAACTTTAGTTTATGATTTGCCTAATTTAAAAGAAGCTAAAAATATTACGAAATTTTTAATGACTAAAAATAATTTGAAATCAACTGTATTTAAGCGTTCAACACTAGAAGTTAAAGAAGCAGTTAAAATTATTGAAACTAATTTTCTGGATAAAAATATTGACTTAGATAATTATGTGAAAAAGCAAAGTTTCATAGATTTAAATTTAATGACAAGTGTTAATAAATTACATCAATTTAATTTAAATAACTATGAAAATAAAGTTAATGACGCTAGTGAATTAAAAGAAGTAATTGGGAAAATGATTTTTGAAAAAATTAAAAAATTTGATAAAAAAATGAAAGCCAAATACAACGCTTTAGCATTAGATGTTAGAACAGCAAGTTTAGAACCTAATCAGTTTATTAAAAAACATGCAGATATTGTTAAAATATTATTCCCTATTATTATTACTACTCCAGAAACAGAGTTAAGGTCATGAACACGTAATGAATTTGATTATGCTATTCTTGATGAATCATCTCAAATATTTTTGGAAAAAGGAATTCCTATTCTTTATTTAGCTAAAATAAAAATATTGGCAGGAGATGATCAACAAATGCAACCTACTAGATGATTTGCTGCTAAAGTGGAAGGTGAAAATACTTTTGGCGATATTGAATCATTGTTGGATTTTGCAACAGCTAAAGGAGTATACAGTATTTTACTAGATAAGAATTATCGTTCTAATCATGCTTCATTAATGACATTTAATTCGGAAACATTTTACAAGGGTGAACTAGATGTTGTTGATGTTAATTCAAGAGAAAAAATAACACCTATTGATGTTATCAATGTTGATGGTGTTTGAGTAGATTCGACTAATGCAATTGAGATAGAAGTAGCTATTAGAGAAGTTTCTAATAATTTACCTAACTATAAAAAAATAATTTTATTGTGTTTTAATGGATCTCAACAAGCACAAATAGAAAAGTTGATATTTACTCAATATCCAATAATTGAACAAGCGATGGCAACTAATCATTTGTTAATTAGAAATATTGAAAATATTCAAGGTGATGAAGCAGATTTGGTTATTATGACTATTGTTTATGATAAGCATACAAAATTACATTCTTCATATGTAGCAAAATCTGGTGGTAAAAATGCACTTAATGTTGCCATTTCTAGAGCTAAAGATAAAATGATTATTATTAAGTCTATTAAAGCAGAGGATATTAACAATCCTAGCGGCAGCGAAGACATTAATGTATTTAAAAAATGATTAAAATTTTTGGATTTTTCAGAAGAACAAAAGAAAAACTATATTACAAGAGTCGCTTCTACCAGTAAACCGACAACTCTAGAAATGGCAAAAAACAAACTTTTAGATTCATTTATTGATGGGGTTAAAAAAGGATTGGATAATTCAGTAGGTGTTGAAGTTATTAAGAATTTTTCAATAGGAACTATGAAAATTGATGTTGCTATTATTGACAAGTTTACACAGAATTTCATTCAAGGATTCTTAATTGATAATTTCTCATATTTTAAATCATATGAAGACTACGTGGTTGATAGAGATTTAAAAAACTTTTTATTGATTAAAAAATATCCTGTCATCAAAATCAATGAAATGAATTGAGTTATTAATAAAAATCAAATAATCCATAGTATAAATCTTATTATTAATAAAAAACAATTTGCTAAAAAAACGCAAAGACCACCAATGGGAGGAAATTTTGCAAATCCGGCAATGATGAGATCCAAAGCACCTATGCCACAAAATAATTCTGAGAATCTTCAAGACTCACAACCTATAGAAAATATTGTAGAAGCACCAAATTTAAAAACTGATAATTTAGTTAATGAAAATGATTCAAAATTGAATGAAAAAATAGAAGCTTCTAAATAAACCTTCTTTAACTTCAGAGGACAATTTACAAATTGATGGAAAATAAATATAAACCTAATAAATCCATGTCTTTAATTTTTTTTCAATTATTTAATTTAATATAAGATGTGTTGCCTCCAAAATAAACATAAAGAGTTTTTTCGTTGTGAAATTTTTTAGCTAATTCTTCTAACAATATTTTGTGACCTGTAATCATACCGATACTTAAAGCTTCTTGAGTATTTTTACCAATGTTTTTTGATGTATAAGTTAATTTAATTTTTGGTATATCTGTATTTTCTATTAAAGCATTATATGATATTTCTAATCCTGGTGTGATAATACAACCTGCTAAAGAGCTGTTTATAATGCTAGAAATAACACTTGCTGTTCCTAATGATAAAACAGTAGTGTTATCACTCAAGTGTGCTGCATATATGGCTGCTGCAATAATGTCGTTCCCTACTTCATGCGGATTTTCTAATTGATTTAATTTGATAAGTTTTTGATTATCATGATTTAAGAATATAATTTTTTGATTGACAAAATATATTTTTAATTTTGCATTGGCTTCCTTAACGACCGAACAAACAAAAATTTGTTTAATTAAAATATTAAACTCACTTAATATTTCATCAAAATTCATTTTATTAAAGAATTCTTTGGTATTTTTTTTAATAATTTTAATACTAGTTATGTTATTTGGAAAATATGCAAAAGTTGTTCTAGTATTACCGATAGAAATATATAGATTCATATTTTTGGGCATTATTATCTAATATCCTGTTTTTTAATTATTAAGTATGATGTTGGTAATAAAATGAAAGTGATTGCAATGTATATTCCAAATAAAACTCATTGGTTTGCATAATCTTCGAATACAAAGGCATTTAAACCATTTTTAGATTTCTCTGTAAGCATTAATGTATTTGCTAATTGGATAATTGCTTTTTCATTATAGCCTAAGTTGTCTATTTTGCAATATTCATTTATAATCATCATTAAAGAATTATCTGTTGTAGCAAATTTACTCAGATATGCACTAGCTTCTTGGACATCTACAAATTTATTAATTTCATTTTTATTATAAAAATCATCAACAAAATTATTGGCAATAATTAAATTTAAACCTAAACCAGTTTCTAAACTAATTCTCATTAATAGCAATGCTTCAATAGCTTTAATCTCTCCTCAATATGGATTATTTTTATTTTGTAATTGTTTTTTTAAATTATCTGAAACATTTTTATCGTTTAAGATTGTTTGTGTAATAGGTGCTAATAAAAATGTTTCATAATTTTTTGGATCTATAGCAGCAAATAGTTTTTTTAAGTTAATACTAAAGTTCTCGTTAGTTGTTTTTTCAAAGATGACATTATGCTTGGCAAGAATATAATCTAAAAATGGAAAAATACCATTTCCATAAGCTTCACTTTTTACAATGGCATCATATTCATTTAAAGTATTTAAGAGCATGGTGGATAATTCATTGATAGGAATATTTGGTGTTGTAATTTTGACTTTTCCACTTAATGTTGGGCTTTGTGTAAAACCACCAATCATAGCTGCTGAAGCAATGGAATTACTATCTTGTTTTGAAATAAGTAAATCACTAGCTATAGTTGCTATACTAGATAATTGATAATTAAAGTCTAATCAAAATAAATTATTGTAAACATCTCATTCTCCAGAACTAACTCCCAGATTGTTGACATATTTATTTTCTGAATCACTTTCAATTTTTTCATAATGAAAATTAATCTCTTTAAAAAGAGTTAAAATATTTTCTTTATTTAATTCTGGATTGTCAATTATAGTTTCAATAAAATCAATGGTTTGATCTCTAGGAATTGTTGAAGTATTAAGGATATTTATTGGGTTAGTAATCATAGTTTGTGGTTGTTTATTGGTAAATGTAGGAATTAATCCTGTAATGGGAATAATTGCTCCCAATCCTGCCACTAAAGCAATTGTAGCTGATGAAGATATTTTAGATGATAAGATTAAAGCTATTGAAGAAAATAGTAATGTTAAAACCAATACAATCACCATAAGGATTAAACCAACAATAAATATTTTGTCTTTAATGGGCGGAATATTTAGATTGGGTATTCGATCTCCTGGATCAATTAGTAAAACTAAAAATATATAAAAAGATATTAGTATAATTACATAAAATGAAATAATTGTAAAAAGAGCCAATCATTTTTCAAAAATTATTCTCTTTCTATTTATTGGTTTGGAAACCAAGACCAAAAATGTTCCCTCTTCAATTTCTTGCTTATATATTTGCACTGATTTGTATGCAGCGAAAGTAGCTGAAATTATTGCTGTAGCAGAACCAATGGTTGTCACTGATGCGACAATATATAGTTTATATGTTTGGATGATTGATGGGGCTTGTAAATCCAAAAATAAAAAAGGTAAAATAGCGCCAATTAAAGCTACAATAATCAATGTCATACCTAATGGGAATCAAGTAGAAAAAGATTTTAAAAATTTAATTAAAGTGGATTTATAGATTGGCATCATTCGACTCCTTTTCTTCTTCTTTCAATAAGTGATCATAAATAGACATTAAATCAGAAGACCTATAAACACTAACTTCAATTCCAGAAAGGGAAATGTTGTACTGTAATTTTTTTCTAAATTCATCTTCAATATCTTTGACAACTAATTCATTTCCCAAATTTAACACTGTTTGATACCCTAGATTATTTAAGTATTTTGATAAAGATTCATTGTCTTTGCTTTTTATGAAAACATCTTGAGTTAAACCATCAAATGCACTTAAATTTCCTGAATAAATTATTTTTCCATAATGAATGAAAGTAACTTCATCAACAATTCTTTCTAACTCAGAAAGAATATGTGAAGAAATTAATATGGATTTACCACTATTTTTTAAAAGAAATAAAGTATCAAATAATTCTTTTCTAGCTACAGGATCTAAATTAGCCGCTGGTTCATCTAAAATTAAAACCTTAGGATCATTTAACAAAGCTTGAGCCAATAAAATCTTTTTCTGCATTCCTGAAGAAAAATTATTTGGATTTCTATTGGAAAGTTTAGTTAAATTCAATTGTTCCAAAATTTCTTGAGCTTTAATTTTTGCTTTTTTGGAACTAAAACCTGAAATTTCAGCCATAGTTTGCAAATATTGAATGCAATTTAAATGTGAAGGAAACGAGGCTCTTTCAGGTATGTAACCGATTATTGAGTTGGCTTTTACGGTTCCTGCTTTAAAAGAGTTAATTTTTATTAAACCATTTTTATAGACATATGCGCCAATTAAGGTTTTGATTATTGTGGTTTTTCCTGAACCATTAGGACCAATAAAACCGTGAATTTTTCCTTGTCCGACTTCCATGTTTATGTTTTTTACTGCAACAAATTTTTTAAATGTTTTGGTGTAATTTTGAATACTTATTGCAGGAATACTAGAATCTATTTCTAGTGGTTTTTTTTGGTTTTTTTTATCAAATTTTGAAAATATATCTTCAATAATTTCTTCCATTATAGTTTAACCAAATTATTCATATAAGGAATTAAAACTTTTGGAATATCAATAGTTCCATCTTCATTTTGATATTGTTCTAATAAAGCAGCAATCACTCTATCTATAGCTAATCCAGAACCATTAATTGTATGGGCATATTGAATTTTATCTTCTCCATCTTTATATCTAATCATAGCTCTTCTTGATTGGAAATCTCCAAAATAAGATATTGAAGAAACTTCACGATATTTTTGTTCAGATGGCAATCATAATTCCAAATCATAAGTCATTTTTGAACTAAAACCCATATCACCAGTACATAATAAAACTTTTCTATAAGGTATTTCTAAAGCAATCAATAAGTTTTCGGCATCCCTTACAGTTTTTTCAAATTCATCCATGGCATCTTGCTCATTTGCAAATTTTACAATTTCAACTTTATTAAATTGATGAGAACGAATAAGTCCTCTTGTATCTCTTCCAGAAGATCCAGCTTCTGATCTAAAGCAAGGAGTAAAAGTACAAAATAATTGAGGTTTTGTTAAGTCAATAATCTCATTATTATAATAATTTGTTAATGGTATTTCACCTGTTGAAATCATTCATAAATCACTATTATCAACTTTAAATAAATCATCTTTAAATTTAGGTAATTGACCTGTTCCATACATTGTATTTGAATTTACCATTAAGGGAACTTGCAATTCAGTATACCCATTTTGTATATGAGAATCTAACATAAAATTAGATAAAGCTCTTACTAATTTTGCGCCTTCTTTTTTGAAAATAACAAAACGAGCACCAGACATTTTTACAGCTCTTTCAAAGTCAATAATGTCTTTATCAATACCGATCTCATAATGTGGTTTCATAGCCTTTACTAATCCTCTACCTATTTTAGGAAATTCAGTGATAACAACATTATCATCTTCACAATCACCAATAGGAACATTTGGTAAAGGAATATTGGGAATCAATGGCAATAATAAATCCAATTCATATTGGAGTTCTCTAACTTTATCTTCCATTAGTAATACTTCTTCTTTGATTTCGTTTGCTTTTTCTAATAAATCTGCTTTATTTTCTGCTAAACTAATATGTTTTGAAATAGTATTTCTACTTGATTGTAATTTAGATAAAATATTGATATTTTGATTTCTATTTGAAATTAAAATAGAAATTTTTTTTAACAAATCTTTGTCAAAATTTCTTGAATTTAAACTTTCTATAACTGCATTTATATCATTTTTTAGTAATTTAACATCTAACATATTTTAATTATATATTTTTAATAAAAAAATATTTATTTTATTTATAATTTTTAATATGAAATTTGATGTAAGAATTATAAAATTGCCAAACAAAGTTTTGCGGAAAAAATCAGTTAATGTACCTATTCCTTTGACAAAAGAAGATGATTTATTAGTTCAAAAAATGATGTATCATGTAATAGATAGTACAAAACCTGAAACTCATTTTAGACCAGCTGTTGGAGTGGCGGCTGTGCAATATGGTATTTTGAAAAATATCTTCTTTGTTCATATTTTAGATAGTGATGACAATGTTCTTTTTAGTGATGCAATAATAAATCCAAAAATAATAGCCAAAAGCCAAGGAATGGTAGCTTTAAAACAAGGAGAAGGTTGTTTAAGTGTTAGGGAAACAGATCCTAATCAAGAAGGTTTTATCAAAAGGTCGGAGAGAATAGTAGTAGAAGCTTATTCTTATAATGAAAAAAAAATAAAAACATTTGATTGTAATCAATTTGTTGCTATTGTTTTTCAACATGAACTAGACCACTTGCAAGGAAAACTATTTATTGACCATATTAATCATAATCATCCTTGACAAAAAGATGAAGATTTAAAAACGTTATAATTAAGCAAAAAAAATCAAAACCATGCAATTATGATTTTGATTTTATACTATATGGATATTTATCTTAGTAAAATAAACCAGGTGCAGCTAATAAACCTATTAATCCACCTGTGATTGGTCCTAATGTAGGTACTCATGAATAAGATCAATCTGATGTTCCTTTATTTTTTAAAGGAAGTGCTTGATGAACTAGTCTTGGTACTAAATCTCTAAAAGGATTTAGTGAATAACCTGTTACAGAACCTAATGAGATTCCAATACCTAAGATTATTAAACCTACAAACAAAGAACCCTCTGAGTTAGATGTTGGACTTGCTAATCCGATTGATGACACAGCAAATACTAATACAAAAGTTGCAATAACTTCAGCTAAAAAATTTCAATGTAGAGATCTTATTGCTGGTCCTGTTGCAAATGTTCCTAAAATAGCTGATGACTCATCTGTAGCATCGTAGTGTTTTTTAAATATAAGAACAACTAAAATTTGTCCTATTCCTGCACCTAAAAATTGAAATAACAAAGCAATAAAACCTGCCGCTACTGGAAGTCCTTGTGAACTATCAGATGCATGTAATATCATGTTGTTGATTGCAAATACTGGATTTATTAATCCTGTAGGTAAGTTTGCGGGAGCCAATGCTGTTGCTACTGTTACAGATATAAAGATTGCTGTGAATCAACCTAAACAAATAGCAACTCATCCGCTTCCTTTTCCCTTAGTTCCGTTTAACGAACAAGTTGCAACAACACCGTTACCAAGTAAAATTAGTAACATTGTACCAACAAATTCGCTAGCGCCAAATTGGAATAATTGGCTTATGGATAAATTTCCCATAATTTTCTTCTTTCTTAATAGTAAATTAATTCTATTTTATTTTTTTATTTAATGATGAATTCTATTCAATATCTTTTGTTCAATTGAAGGTTCTTTTAACTGCTTCATCTCAACCTTTGATTAATGTCTTTCTTTCTTCATTTGTAATTTGAGATTTATATTCTTTATCAATAATTGCAATTTTTTTAATTTCATCAATATTTTTTCAATATTTGATTTGCAATCCTGCCATATAGGCAGCGCCCATTGCGGTTGTTTCGATATTTTGAGATTTAACAATTTTTACATCAGAAAGTGATGATTGAAAATCTAATAAATAATTTGAATTACTTACTCCTCCATCTACTTTCATCACTTCAATTTTTTTATTAATATCACTAGACATTGATTTTATTAAATCATTCGCTTGATAAGCTATTGATTCTAAAGTAGCTTTTACAATATGCTCTCTCTTTGTTCCTCTTTCTAGTCCAAAGATAGCACCTCTTGAGTTTGAATCTCAATAAGGTGCTCCTAATCCAGTAAATGAAGGGACAACATAAATTCTTTGATTATCTTTTTTAATTTTTTCAACTAAATCGGCATAAAAATCAGTTTCAGATGAATCATAAATTAATTTTAGTCCATTTTTCAATCAAGTAATAGAAGCCCCGGCTATAAATACAGATCCTTCTAAAGCGTATTGAGTTTTTTCACCCTCTATTTGTCAAGCTATAGTTGTTAATAATCTGTTTTTACTTTTTATTGGTTTATCTCCAGTGTTTATTAAAACAAAACAACCGGTACCATAAGTGTTTTTAACCATTCCTGGTTCAATACATAATTGCCCGAATAAAGATGATTGTTGATCTCCAATCATTCCTGTAATTGGTACAATTCCTTTTGCATTAATGGAGAAAAATTCTGGCGTCATATCTCCGAAAAATGAACTTGAAGCTTGAACTTTAGGAAGAATTGATTTAGGAATTTTTAATAAATCTAAAATTTCTTGATCTCAATCTAAAGTATTAATATTAAAAAGTAATGTTCTAGAAGCATTAGATACATCTGTCAAAAATGATTTACCTTTTGTTAATTTTCATAATAATCAAGTATCTATTGTTCCTGCTAATAAATCTCCTCTAGACAAAGCTTCTTTAGCTGCTGGCACATTTTCTAGTATTCATTTTAATTTTGTCCCACTAAAATAAGGGTTAATAATTAAACCTGTTTTATCGGAAAAAAAATCAGAATATCCCTCGGCTATTAATTCATCACAATATTCCTTGGTTCTTCCGTCTTGTCAAACAATGGCATTATATAAAGGTAGTCCGCTTGCTTTATCTCAAACCACAATGGTTTCCCTTTGATTGGTAATTCCTATAGCTGCAATATCTGTAGATTTTATATTACTTTTATTTTTAACAGATTGAATTGTAGAAAGTTGAGCATTTCAAATTTCTAAAGGATCATGCTCCACTCAACCACTTTTTGGAAAAAATTGTGTAAATTCTACTTGTGAAGTAGATACAACATCTCCTTTTTTGTTGACAATTAAAGATCTACAAGAAGTAGTTCCCGAATCAATCGTTAGTATATATTTTTCATTCATTTTTTAATTTTTTTCTTTCTTTTATTTTGATTATTAATTTAGTACATAATTTTAAACTTTGGTTTAAAAGAATTGTTCTTTTCCATTTTTGTTCCATTGTTTTTAAGTAAATTAGCTACTTCAATGGCTATAGCGGGAGCCGAAGCTATGGCAGGCGATTGCATTCCGGCTACATTAATAAAGTTTTTATTATTATTTGCATATCTAATAATGAAATCATCGGTTTCGATATCGATTGGTCTTGAACCAGACAATGTCATAATAGTTTTTTCTAATTTTAATCCTGGAATTAATTTATTTCCAATTTTACCTATTTCATCATATTTTTCTCTAGTCACTAAACGTGTTTCGTTTTTAGGTATATCCTCTTCTGCAGTTGGACCTACTAAAATATGACCATCTAACATAGGGGCTACAATTACACCTTTTCCGTGAATTGTTGGAACCATAAAAATTATAGAATTAATAAAGTGACTTTCAGATCTATCCAAAATTCTATATTCTCCTCTTCTAACTTTTTGTTTAAAATCAGGATATCCAGCCATTTCAGATATTGCATCTGCATAGTGACCCGCAGCATTGATTATATTTTTAGCATAAAATATATCAGATTTATTAATGGTTATTTCAAAATAATCATTAATGTATTTTATATTTGTAACTTCAGAATTTCTTTGGATATTAATTCCGTTATTTTCAGCAACACCAAACAAAGATTTGGTAGCAGCAACAGGATCTATTGCTCATGAACTAGTGCACAATAAAGCTTTTGTAACTTCCTTGCTTATATTAGGTTCTATTTTTCTTACTTCTTTTTGAGAAATAATTTTCATAAATTCCTTAGGGACTTTATTGGTCAAACCTCTTTTAAATAATATATCTAAGTGTTTTTCCTCTTCAGAATTAAAAGCAACGACTAAACTATTTACTTGAGCTTTAGGAAAGTCTAAATTCGGAAAAATTTCTTCTCTTCACAATTGATTTCCTAAAACATTTAATTTAGCTTCTATTTTTTCTGGTATAGGATCAAAACCACCATGAATAGCACCTGAATTTCCTCTAGTTGTTTCATCTGCTAAAACAGGATTCTTTTCAAACACTATATTGGTTAGTTTGTATTTAGATAATTCATATGAAATTATTCCACCAATAATTCCCCCGCCAATTATGGCAACGTCATATATTTTCACTTATCTTCTTTCATAATTTATTTTTAATAAAGTTGTGATGTCAACAATTGTGTCGACAATATTTTAATTTTTTAGTTTAAAATACACTTAAATTATAACATTTTTTAACAAAAATTATAAATTTAAATGAAAAAAATATTACTTTTTAAAGAATGTTTTATTTTATATCTTTATGCTATAATGAGTGTGTATTTTCACATAAATTAAACTTTATTGAACTACAAAAACTTATTTTAATACTTAAGGAAAAAATGAAAAAATCTATAAAATTATCTAACTTAATCATTGGCAGTTTGGCTATAGGGGTGGTTAGCTCTCCTCTTATTTTGATTTCTTGTGCACAAAATGATAACATGACTAAACCTCCTGTTGACCCAATTCCTCCTGTTGACCCAATCCCTCCTGTTTTGGCAGAATTTGCACAAGGTGGACAAATTAGCTATACAGCAAATTCTCCTGATGATGTTCTTAGTCCTAATGTCAAATTAGAAGTTGATAAATATGTTGCAGTTGCTAGACAATTAAACTTGGACCAATACACAAATATATCTACATTAACTAATGAAGAATTAAATCAAAGATTAGTTGCTAATCACTTCTATAGTGATTTAAAATTATCTATTGTTCAAGGCTCATCACAAGTAACAGGAAAATTAATTTTATTGTTAAATGGTCAATATCAAGGTCATGAAATTAATAATGAAAAAATAACTATTTCTAACTTTCCAGTTTTCCAATCAAATTTGGAATTAGATATTTTGAATCCAGAGATATTGTTAAATGAAAAAAACTTTATTAATGATTTAAAAGATGAAACTACTCAAAGTATCACCATAGAAGATTTTTTTAGATACAATACAACGCCGCTATTAGTTAGATATCAATATAGTAATTTTTTAACTTACTTGGATATAAATAAATTCTATAATAATGGTTTTATTTCAAGTATGGAATTCAGCAATATCAATTTTACAAATACTAATTGAAATATAAAAATAATGTTTGCTCAAAAGGAATTCAATGGAACTCAATGAACAGAAGCTACTCCAATTACTAATTCACTAATAGATTATAAAGTTAACTTAAACATCAAACAAGCCGCTCTTAATATTTTGGCAGAAGAATTTACTATAAAAGATAATGAAAATATAGCAACTTATGCTTCTACAGTATTATTGCAAGCAAGTAAAAATCCAGATGTTTGAAAAGATTATATTACTTTTACTCCAAGGATAATGGATCATTATTTTCCAGGACAAGCAATCCAATTTATTATGGGACCAACTTTAACCTTTAATGATCAAGCCGGAACTATAGGTGGTCATTTATCTCTTGAAGTTTCACCTGATATTACTAGCTCAATACGTATATCAATCAAAAACTTTAAAACTATAGATAAATTGTTTACTGCTGATAAATTAAATCAAACAAATAATAAAGTCTTAATTTCTAAACCTGGAACTTTTGAAAATACAGTAATAGAAGATTTAAACTCTGTAACTAACAAGGCATTAATTGAAGGGTTAGCAAATGATGAAAGCGTTGACATACCATTGCAAAATTTTGTTACTTCTTTTGGTAGAGAAGTATTAAAATCAAATTCAAATATTTATTCTAATAATTGAATTGGTGTAGGAAATGGTGACATAAATAATTCTTTAACTTTATTGCAAAATTTAAGTAATGAAGGATTCACATTCAATTTATTATCAAATAACACATCACTATTAGAAATGTTACTTGTTGACAACAATGGTTTATTTGAAAATGCATTATTCCAAAATATTGTTATTGGACAAAATCAAAATAATAAAAAAATTACAGTAACCAAACAAACAGACGGAAATTATAAAGTTTCTTATTCTTTAGATATAAAAATAGATTACTATGGCGGAACTCAAGACATTACTTTAAGTAGTGAAATAATTGTCAACATAATTCCACCAGTTGACCCAATCCCTCCTGTTTTGGCAGAATTTGTACAAGGTGGACAAATTAGTTATACAGCAAATTCTCCTGATGATGCTCTTAGTCCTAATGTCAAATTAGAAGTTGATAAATATGTTGCAGTTGCTAGACAATTAAACTTGGACCAATACACAAATATATCTACATTAACTAATGAAGAATTAAATCAAAGATTAGTTGCTAATCACTTCTATAGTGATTTAAAATTATCTATTGTTCAAGGCTCATCACAAGTAACAGGAAAATTAATTTTATTGTTAAATGGTCAATATCAAGGTCATGAAATTAATAATGAAAAAATAACTATTTCTAACTTTCCAGTTTTCCAATCAAATTTGGAATTAGATATTTTGAATCCAGAGATATTGTTAAATGAAAAAAACTTTATTAATGATTTAAAAGATGAAACTACTCAAAGTATCACCATAGAAGATTTTTTTAGATACAATACAACGCCGCTATTAGTTAGATATCAATATAGTAATTTTTTAACTTACTTGGATATAAATAAATTCTATAATAATGGTTTTATTTCAAGTATGGAATTCAGCAATATCAATTTTACAAATACTAATTGAAATATAAAAATAATGTTTGCTCAAAAGGAATTCAATGGAACTCAATGAACAGAAGCTACTCCAATTACTAATTCACTAATAGATTATAAAGTTAACTTAAACATCAAACAAGCCGCTCTTAATATTTTGGCAGAAGAATTTACTATAAAAGATAATGAAAATATAGCAACTTATGCTTCTACAGTATTATTGCAAGCAAGTAAAAATCCAGATGTTTGAAAAGATTATATTACTTTTACTCCAAGGATAATGGATCATTATTTTCCAGGACAAGCAATCCAATTTATTATGGGACCAACTTTAACCTTTAATGATCAAGCCGGAACTATAGGTGGTCATTTATCTCTTGAAGTTTCACCTGATATTACTAGCTCAATACGTATATCAATCAAAAACTTTAAAACTATAGATAAATTGTTTACTGCTGATAAATTAAATCAAACAAATAATAAAGTCTTAATTTCTAAACCTGGAACTTTTGAAAATACAGTAATAGAAGATTTAAACTCTGTAACTAACAAGGCATTAATTGAAGGGTTAGCAAATGATGAAAGCGTTGACATACCATTGCAAAATTTTGTTACTTCTTTTGGTAGAGAAGTATTAAAATCAAATTCAAATATTTATTCTAATAATTGAATTGGTGTAGGAAATGGTGACATAAATAATTCTTTAACTTTATTGCAAAATTTAAGTAATGAAGGATTCACATTCAATTTATTATCAAATAACACATCACTATTAGAAATGTTACTTGTTGACAACAATGGTTTATTTGAAAATGCATTATTCCAAAATATTGTTATTGGACAAAATCAAAATAATAAAAAAATTACAGTAACCAAACAAACAGACGGAAATTATAAAGTTTCTTATTCTTTAGATATAAAAATAGATTACTATGGCGGAACTCAAGACATTACTTTAAGTAGTGAAATAGTAATTCCAACAATTTCATTAATTAGTATATTTTTATTATAATTATAAGATTAATTTGCTTTTTAAAAAATGCTTGTCAATATGTTGTAAAGTATTATTTAATATTGGTGAAGAAATTATAAAAATGCATTATAATTTATATTAACTAAAAAAATTAAAAGCTTTAAATTCAAAATATTCAAAATTTAAAAATATAGGAGTAAAATATGCAACCAACAAAATTTTTTGGTTTAGGTGGAATGCAAGAAATTGGTAAATCAACACTTGTAATAGAACATAACGATAAAATTTTTATCTTAGATGCTGGGATTAAATTTGGTAATGGTTCAATTACTGGAATAAAAGGTATCATTCCGAACTACAAATACCTAAAAGCAAACGAAAACAAAATAGAAGGATTATTTTTGACTCATGGTCATGAAGATCACATGGGTGGGATTCCTTATTTGTTGCAACAAATAGATCTTAAATTTATTTATGCTCCCAAAATTGCCATTAAATATTTGGAAGCAAAAATTAGCGAAAGAAAACTACACACTAATGTTAGATTTATTGAAATTGAAAAAGATGAAAAATTTGTTTTTGACGATGTAGTTGTTGATTTTTGAACTGCTCAACATTCAATTCCTGATGCTTTTGGTATTAGATTTTCCACACCTAATGGTTCTTTGATGTTTACTGGTGATTTTAGATTTGATTATACCCCAATAGGAAATATGACAGACTTTAAAAAATTAGAGCAAATGGGTGAAGAAAATTTAAGTGTTTTATTTTCTGATTCAACAAATGCTATGAGACCCTTCCATTCACCTTCTGAAAAAGATATTTTAAAAGATATTAGAAATTATATGGAAAAAGCTGAAAAGAAAATTATCATTACAGCTTTTGCTTCAAACATGACAAGAATTAGTGCGATTATTAAAATGGCTGCTGAGTTAGGCAAGAAAGTTGTTTCATTTGGTCGTTCAATGGTTAATGGAGTAAATATAGGAAGAGAAATAGGATATATTGACGTTGATGCAAGTGTTTTTATTGATAAAAAAAATATCTCTAAATTTGCAGAAAATGAAATAGTTATTTTAACTACTGGTTCTCAGGGTGAACAATTAGCTGCATTGGCAAAAATGGCAATTGGTAAGCATCCACAAGTTACTATTAAAAATAAAGATTTAATTATTTTTTCATCTTCACCTATTCCAGGAAATAGAATTAAAATCGAATTATTGATTAATAATTTATATAAATTAGGCGCAGATATTAAAGAAAATAGAATAGATGGTTATTTACACACATCAGGACACGCTTATAGAGAAGAACATGATAAAATATTTCAACTAACAAAGCCTGATTATTTTGTTCCTTATCATGGTGAATATAGAATGTCTGTAGTTCATGGTCAAACAGCTGTGGAGAATGGTGTAAAGCCAGAAAATATTTTTATAGCTGCTCATGGAGAGGTATATGAATTACTAAATCGTAAATTAACACTTTCTACAAATAGAATAGATGCAGAACCAGTTTATATTGATGGAGATATTGCTTCTGAACTAAACTCTAAAATTATTAAAGAAAGAGAAGTTCTTGGAGAAAGTGGTTTTGTCCATGTTGTAGTTACAATTAATAGAGCTAAAAATGAAATAATCGGAAGAACTAAAATTATTTCTAGAGGAACTTTGTATGTCAAAACATCTCTTCCTATTATTACAGAATCTAGAAGATTAGTTCATGGTGCTTTATTGTATAAAATTAAAAATCATGATAATTGAACTACTCAGCAACTTAAGAAACTGATTCAAGAAAGATTACAACCTTATTTTTATAAAACTAAAAGAAGAAAACCAATCATTACTTCAACAATTTTCTATACTGATGATTTAAGATTAATTTCTCCTCCTGAAGAAGAAATAATAGCTAGCTAATTATATCTTTGATGATTATTAAGATTAAAGAAGCTGATCAACTAAAGTTTGTGGTCGCTAAACCATGTCCGGTTAGCGAGTTATAATTTTCTCTAATTGGTGCATTGCCTAATAAACCATCCATATTTTTGATGGCTTTGATTGATAGTTCTTTAGCGAAATCAAGGTAACCATAATTAGCTACACCTTGAACTCCAAAATATAATTGATCTATTCAAACAGGCCCCCTTCAATAATCGTTTTCTGAAAACCGCGAGTTATTAACTGAAACTGATGGGAAAGGCACAAATTGGTTGTAATTCTTATCATGGATGTTTTCGATGATTTTCTTAGCTTTATCTTGTGTTGCTAATTTGGCAAAAAGAGGTAGAATACCTTCCATACCTTTTCCATAGTCAACAACTTTTCTTTTATCAAATGATTTGATGTCATAATAAAATTTAGTTTCTTCATTATACATATATTCATTAATAAATTCATTAACTTTTTGAGCAGCATTTTCATATTTATCAACATCTTTATTTTTATCTAAAATTTTTGCTATTTCTTTTAAAGAAACAAAATCTAAATAATTAAATGAATTTAAATCAACGCTAATTTGATCTATTACATAACCTATTAATACCTTGTCTTTAAATACTTTTTGGACTTTAGCTCTATCTCAATCAAATCTTGGTGCATTATCCATACCACTTTCTCATGCGGCAGCTTCAATAATAGAGTTTTCATTATTGAAATCATTTTGATCATCAACAGTTCCTCCATATTGTAAGATAAAATCTTTATTGACAGATCGGTTATCATTTCATCAATTATTATAAGCAACTATTTTAGGATACATTTTTTGCAAAAAATTCATATCATTAGAAAGTTTATAAATTTCATACACTGCTCAAGCAGCTATTGGCGGCTTGCTATTCCGTTCATTTCAATTAAAACCTGAACCACCTCTTGCGGGAGAGTAATTGAAGAAAATACAATCAGGAATCATCCCAACATCATGTGGTCTAACTTCATCATTTTCACTTATTTGAAAATCAAACATAGACTCTAAACTTTCTTGAGCTAATTTAGTATCAAATTGAGCAACGCCCACAACAATTTTTCATGTGTCTCATGATCATGCTCCAATAAAGTCTTGATAAGTAATTGAAGGAATGATGAAATTGTTCTTTATTACTCCTGCTGGAGAACGTCAATTAGATACCAAGGTTTGTAATGATTTAATAATTAAATCTTCATACACAACATCCTTGTTTATTTTTAAAATATTGGCAATATATTTTTGTCATCTCTCTTCATTTTGTACATTATATTTATCTTTTAAATTAAAGGAAGATTCATTTTTTTCACTATCGAATAAAAAAGATTCAAAAGAATTCAATTCAAAAGATTTTTCTTTTGGAATTTCAAAAGTTCCAAAATCACTAGTAAAAAGAATTTCATTATTTTCTTCAAATTTAGAAATTGTGAAATTTTTAATTTTTTCACTATATTCTACACTAAACTTTTCTGTAACTTTTTTGTTGATTATAGGATTAAAAGTAATGTCAATAAAATTATCAAAATTTTCAATTTTTTGAAAATAATTAAACCAAAACTTTTCATTATCTTTATTTTCACCTGATGATTTAGTTTTAACTTGTTGATAAATATGACCTTGTATAGAAATGTTAAGTGCAATCTTTTCTTTAGTTTTATTGATAATTCTTGTTTCTATTAAAGATGTTCGAGAACTGGCAAAAATCAATTTCTTTTCAATAATAAAGTCACTAAATTCATACATCATGACCAGTTTCCCTGGTAATGAGTATATTTGATGTTTGGCTTCATTAAAATCAATTTCTTTATTCATGTATTTAATAATTAGTTTATTTGAATATTTACCGATATTAACAGGAATTTCCTGTGATAAAACTAATGGACCAATGAATGAACTCAATGATTTATTTTTAGATAGATAGTAGCCGTGTCATGCACCATTATCCGAAAAAACATTAGATTTATTAGTGTCCTTGTAATTATAATTACTATCATATGGCAATGATTGAAAGTTAATTTCTGCGTCAGCAACACTGCAATAATCTAAAATATTTTTATATTTCATATATTCCTCTTTTTATATTGAAAATAACACATTTCCCCTTGATTAGGAAATAATGTGTTATTTATTATTAATTTTTATTTAATGATAAAGATTTTTTTTCATTAAAATTTTGCATAAATTCATCTATATTTTTTACATAAATTTTAAAGTTTTCAAATTGATTATTTTCCACATGAATAACAGAAGCTAATTCTAATTTTTCTCAATTTCCAGAAGATATAACCTCAATCTCTGTGTCAATGGTTTCTTTAAAAATTTTTATGTTTTGAATACTAAATTTTTCACCTACTATAGTATCAGCAAAGTTTCTCATAATTACTATTTCATCATTGTTGATAATGATTTTATCTTCTAGTTTAAATTTAGTAAATTTAGAATAATATGATGATGCACCAAAAGCCATATACTCGTTAATATCATTATATTTTTCATTAAATTCAAGATCTTTTTCTTGAACAATTGGCAATTCTGATAACATGATTTTTTTCAATTCGTTATTCTTTGATTTTTTATCTAGTTTATATTGTTGAAGTATAGGAGTTAAAGTGCTAGAATAAAATGCCTTTGTTTCTTCTTTTAATTTTAATGCCATTGATTTAACTTCAAGTTTATATTCACGTTTTAAATGTGCAAGCTCTTTTTTGAAAGCTCTGCTATTTTGATTAATTTCTTTTTTTAATTTCTTAATTTCAATAGAAGCATCTTTTTGATCTTGCAAACTACTTTTCTTGATAGCAAGATAATTGCCTGCATCCATAGCTTTTTCTAACATGACAGAAATTTCATTTTTAAATTCTAGTTTTGCATTTATTTTTTCGACAATAGATAATGATATATTTCTACCTTCTAATAATAGTTTATTTTTTTTGACCAAATATTCTTCATATATTTCTGGATGTAATCATAATACAAAATTATTACTTAATGAATATTTAATCAATGCATATTTAGTAGAAAAACCATTTTTAATAGAAATTTTTGTATCTCTTAATTGATATTCATATTTAAAGTAATATCATAAATAAGCAGGGACAACAATAAATAAAATCATTACTAATTTCATAACTGGACCCATTCATCAATTTGAAGGTCAATCTTGAATTGGTTTTTCTAAAGGAGTCCCATCCATAAATGTTAAGACTAAAATAATGGCAGTAATTGTTGTTAAGAAAACACCGACTACTATTCCAAATTTCCTATTACCCATTTTGAAACTTCTTTCTTCATGTTCTTTACGAAGTCTTAGGTTAATATAAGAAACAAAAATAACAATTCATGGCAACATTCCAATTCAACCAGCAGCACCTTTTATTAAAGAGAGATTTTCGCTCAATGAATCTCCCATAGGTCATGTTAATAATAATAAGAATGGAGCAACTAAAGCAAATTGCAATCAGGCACCATAGGAACACACACCATTTTTATTTTGTTTAGATAATTTAGAACCAAAGATTCCTGGTGCTATTTCACTAAACATTACTTTAACTGGAGCTGATGTTCAAATGATTAGACCACCAATTGATGATATAAAGAAGATAGAACCGATTATGATGTAAGCAGCTCTTGTAATTACTGCATCAGAAACTCCCATTGGAGATAGGATGAACTGAAAGATTTTAAGAAATGAGTTGGCTCAACCTGAAGCTAAACCACCTGTTGGAGGAAATACTGAAGATAGTAAAGTACCAATTATATAACAACCACCAATAACCATAACTGAAATAATCATAGCTTTAGTAAAGGCTTTTCTACCTCCATTAACATCTTTAACATAAACACCTAATGATTGTCCTCCGTCAGCAGCCATTAAGACTCAAATAAATGTGGATAATCAAGCAAAATTTAAACCGCCGGTATCACCCCAAAGATTGACATTATCTCCTATTCCGGGAGCTTCAGTACCTGGTAATAATGTAGGATCAATAGCACCTGCTATTCATCCTATTGTTGCCATAATGAAGAAGAAGGCTGTTAATGCCAACATCAAACCACCACCCAAAGAAACAACTTTGGATAATTTTTTAGTATTTAATGTGGAAACAAACGTAATTAATCCAAAGAAGATAATAGTAACAAAAGGAATTACACTTTTATAAATGGTATCGCTGGTAAAATCTTGACCAGTGACTGCAAATGATAAAAAGTTTATCCTTTGTGGAACTGCTGAGAAGAAATAAGTTAAATTAGCAAATCAAAACATAAACGAAGTGATAAACGCAGTTTTCCTCCCAACAGAAGTGTGAATCCAACTGGTTAAACCAGACTTGGAACTCTTTTTAAGTGATGCAAATTCAGCAATCATAAAGATAAAAGGAAATAAAAATGTTAAAACAGCAATTAGGAAAGCGATTGAAGCACTCAATCCCATTCCTACATAGTTGTCAATAACATTTTGTAAGGAAAAGATAGCCAATATTGCAATAGCAACCATTGCAAATATTGATATTTTTGAACCACCACTTTTTTTCCCTTTTAAATTAAAGGTTTTTTTTGACATTATAGCCTTTCGTATTTTTTTTATTTAAATATTTTAAATATATTTTTTGTATTCAATATTTAACTATTATTTTAAGCAAAGATTAAAATAATGTATAAATTATTTTACACAATATATTATAAGTACAATAAATATAATTTTATTTTTTTCTCATTGAGGAAATTTTTTTTCCACAATATGAAAAAAAATAGATAAATCTCTAATTGAAATATAATTAAATCATAATTTAAATTAGTTATTTAAATTAGTTATTTACAAATCAATTCACAGGAGAAAAAAATGAAACATTACAAAAACATGGAAAAACATGTATTTCAAGATTATGAAGATCCTTCTTTACAATCGAAAAACAGAATAGAATCAAGAACTTACACAAGACAATATAACGAATTGTCAAAAGCATTAAATTTCAATATTCAAGATAGGGGACAAATCATTGATTTAAATGGAAAATGAGATTTTAAATTATTTGAATCTCCTTTATATATAAATCAAAAAGTTATTGACAATAGTAGTTTGGTTAACATGGACAAAATAGTTGTTCCTATACCTTGACAAATGAGCGGTTTTGGGAAAATGCATTATTCAGATGTTTGATGAACATTTCCAATTACACCACCTAAAGTTATTTCTAATAATCCGACAGGTTTATATAGAAAAAATATATCTTTAAAAGAAATCGATGATTCACAAGATTATATCTTAAGATTTCATAATGCAGATTCATGCATAAAGGTTTTTGTTAATTCAAAAGAAGTTGGGTTAACAAAAGGTTCGAGGTATATTGCTGAGTTTAATATTAATGATTATATTAAAAAAGGCGATAATGAACTTTTAGTAATTTGTTATCAATGATCAGATGGATCTTATATTGAAGATCAAGATCAATGATGATTTTCAGGATTATATAGAAATGTAGAAGTGGTTTTAGAACCTAAAAATTTCATTAATGACATTTTCATAAAAACACATCGTTTAAGCCAAGGTTCATATGAATTAGACTTGAATTTAAAAACTAAATTATCTACAATGGATAAATTAAATATATCTTTGTATGATTTAGAAAATAAATTAATTTTCAAACAAGATATTAGCGTTATTAATAATGAAGTTGTTTTTAAATATAAAATTAACGATGTTCTTGAATGAAATGCAGAACAACCAAATCTTTATACTTTAATTGTTAGTGATAATAATTGATTTTTACCACAAAAAATAGGATTTAGAGAAGTTAAAACTGCAAAAAGACAAATTTTAGTTAATGACAAACCAATTATGTTTAAGGGAGTGAATTTTCATTCACATAATCCTCAAACAGGAAAAGCTGTTTCAATTGAACAAATCAAAAAAGATTTAAAAAGAATGAAGGAATTTAACTTAAATGCGGTGAGAACATCTCACTATCCACAGACTGTAGAATTTTATGATTATTGTGATTCCTTGGGTCTTTATGTTATTGATGAAGCTGATTTAGAGGCACATGGTTTTGAATTAACTGGTGATTGATCTTGAACATCAAATGATGTTAAGTTTGAAAAATCATATGTTGAAAGAGGGACCAGAATGGTTCAACGTGATAAAAATCATCCTTCTATCATTATGTGGTCTTTAGGAAATGAAACAGGATTTGGTCCAAATTTTGTGAAAATGGCTGAAGAAATTAGAAAAATAGATAACACTAGACTAATACAATATGAGGGCGATTTTGAATGTGAAGTTAGCGATGTTCATTCAAATATGTATACAAGAATTAAAATTGAAGGTTCTGATCCTAAGAGAAGAGATTTACAATCTGTTATTGATGGAAAAGTTGCAGATGGAAGTTATCATCCTAGTTGACTAGACAAACCACATATTGAATGTGAATTTGCTCATGCTATGGGGAATGGTCCTGGTTCCTTACAAGATTATTTTGATTTTTTCTATAAACATGATGATATTTTCGCTGGAGCATTTGTTTGAGAGTGATACGATCACGGAATAGAAGCTTTGGATGAAAAAGGTCAAGTTTATTATAAATATGGAGGAGATTTTGGTGATGATCCTACCAATGGTCCATTTTGTATTGATGGTTTAGTAATGCCGGATGGTAAATCTTCACCTTCTCTATTTGAGTACAAAGAAGTTATAGCGCCTGTTCATACTTCTATTTCAAATGATCAAAAAATATTAACTATCAGCAATAGATTTGATTTTAAAACATTTATTGATTTAAAAACAGAAATTAAAATTATTAACTCCAAAGGTGAAATAATATTAACTGAAATTATTGATATAGAAAATTTAAAGCCGCGCGAATCAATAGAGTATAAAATTCCCAGTTTTGAATCGCAACCCAATACATATTATTGAATTCAATTAATTACCACTAATAAATTGAAAACAGACTATTCAGATAAGAATCATGTTATTTCAATAAAAGAACATGAATTACCGTTTGTAGAATCCAAAATAATGCATGAATCAAAATTTGATATTACAAAAGAAGAAAGAGATTTTGAAATTATTTTTAGTTTTGAAAATGTTAGCTTTACATTTAATAAAATAGATGGAAGAATATATAATATCACTAAAGATAATAAAATTTTAATTGCAAAAGGACCTCAATTAAATTTTTGAAGAGGTCTTACCGATAATGATGCTGATGAGTATAAACAAAAATGAACTAAGCAGTTTTTTGTACATTTATTCTCTGAATCATTAATGGATTATAAAATAAATGAACATAAGGATTTTTTAGAAATTATTGTGAACACGATTAATGGGGCTGTTAATCAAGCCTGATTTTTTAGTTCTCAATATACTTATAAAATTTATAAAGATGGAACTATCAATATTAATGTTGATGGAAAAAGAGATGGATTAATAAAAGTAACAAAAGAAATGGCTAATGCAGCAGGATCTGGTTCATCGGTTGTAATTAATTCAGATGATATAGTTCCAAAAATGTTACCAAGAATAGGTCTTAAGTTAGAGATTGATAAAAACTTATCTGAATTTGAATATTTTGGTAAAGGTCCTGGAGAATCATATTCAGATTCACAAAGTTATAATACTTATAATGTTTGAAAACAAAATGCGGATTCAGCTTTTACAAATTATATTCATCCACAAGAAAACGGAAATAAACATAAAACTTTATGAACAAATATTTATGATAAAAATAAAGATAATATCATTGAAATAGATAGTAATGGTTTTCAAAATAGATATGATTTTTCACTTCATTGATATGATGATAAAGATTTAACAAATGCAAAACATACTATTGATTTAGTAAAAAGAGATTATTTAACTTTGAACATTGATTATAAACAAAATGGGTTAGGGTCAAATTCATGTGGACCCCAACCACTAGATAAGTATAAATGTACATTTGAGGATTTTAATATGAATTTTGATATTAAAATAAAATAAAAGGAGATAAAATGAAAATATTAGTAACAGGTGGAGCAGGATATATTGGATCGCATGCAGTTTATTCATTAATTGAAAAAGGATATGAAGTAATTATTATTGATAATCTATCAAAGGGTTTTAAATCAAACATTCATGAAGAAGCAACTTTTTATGAAGCGGATATAAGAGATGAAGAGCAACTTAAAATCATTTTCGAAACAGAAAAAAATATTGAAGCTATCATGAATTTTGCAGGTTTAATTGTTGTTCCAGAAAGTGTAAAAGAACCAATAAAATATTTTAATAATAACACTCATGGTGTTGAGGTTCTTTTGAAAGTAGCATCACTATTTAATATTAAATATTTTGTCTTTTCATCAACAGCAGCAGTTTATGGAGAGCCGAAAATAGTTCCTATTTCAGAAAATGATATTAAGGAACCAATCAATCCATATGGAGAATCTAAATTAGCAGCGGAAGCAATTATTAGAGGATGATCAAAAGCGACAAATTCACACTATGTAATCTTTAGGTATTTTAATGTTGCTGGAGCACATGAAAGTGGAAAAATTGGAATTAGGGGAGATGCATTAACACATTTATTGCCTTGCGTTGTTCAGAGTGCTATTGAGAAAAAAACTTTCAAAGTTTTAGGTACTGACTATAAAACTAAAGACGGTTCTTGTATAAGAGATTTTGTTCATGTTGTAGATTTGGTAGAAGCACACATTTTAGGATTGGAGTGATCAATGAAAAATCAAGACTCAAATATTTTCAATTTAGGTTCTGGAGACGGTTATTCAGTATTGGAAGTTTTAAAGCAATCTATTGAAACTTTAAAAATTGACATTCCAAATGAAATGTCAAAACGAAGAGATGGAGATCCTGCACAACTTTATGCAAATACAAACAAGGTTAATCAAATTTTAAAGTGAACTCCAAAACACTCTTTGGACAACATGATTAAAACAGAATATGATTTTAGAAAGAAAAACAAAAATGAATAAAGATAAATTAAATGAAGCACATATAAAATTATTTGGTATGGAACCAGAGGTTGTTATTTTATCTCCTTCTAGAATTAATATAATTGGCGAGCACATAGATTATTTAGGTGGTAATGTTTTGCCAGCCAATATTAATTTATACATGATGGGAATGTTTTCTAAAAATAAAATATTTGAAATTTATTCTGATAATTTTCAAGAAATGGGTATTAAAAAAACAGATGATCAAAAGATTTTTAAATATGACAAATCTTTGGGATTTTTAAACTATGTTTTAGGTTGTGTTCAAATATTAAGAGATAATTCTTTTGAAATAGAGGGAGCTAGTATTTCTATTTCTTCAATCATTCCTCCTTCTTCTGGTTTATCTTCATCAGCTTCTTTTGGCGTTTTAATCATTAAAGGTTTATTACAACTTTATGGTTATGAAGTTGATGGAATTCAAGTTGCTAAATTATTTAAAGAAGTTGAAAATAAATTTATGAAACTTAAAAATGGTATTATGGATCAATTTATCATTGCTAATGGTATTGAAAATAATTTAATGCTATTAAATACATCTACTCTTAAATTCTCTAATTATAAAATAGATTTAGGTGATTATCAATTTGTGGTTTTCAATACTAAAAAACAAAGAAATTTAGTGGGTTCTAAATATAACGAAAGAGTAGAAGAAACATCGAAGGGTTTAGAACAAATAAATAAATCAAATAGTTATGAAAATTTAACCTCAATTCCTTTGTCAGAATTAAATAATGTTCTTGAATTGATTGATGATGAAGTTATTAAAAAAAGAGTTAAGTTTGCTATAGAAGAACAAAATAGAGTTAAAAATTTTGTTGATTTATTAGCATTAAATGATTATCCTCAAATGGGTAAAATATTAAATGAAGGTCATGAAGGATTAAGGAATTTGTATGAAGTTTCATGTCAAGAATCAGATTTCATTGTGGAATATGGAAATAAAATAAATGGAGTGCTAGGTGCTAGAATGACAGGCGCTGGTTTTGGAGGTTGTGTAATTGTTTTAGTAAATAAACACAACATAAAAGAATTGGAAGAAGAACTAGTAGAACAATATAATGCTAAATTTGGTTATCCTTGTGAGATGTATATGGTTAAGGTAGTGGATTTTGCAAAAAATATTAAGTAACATTATTCAAGGATTTTTATTTGCAAAATTAGTTGATAAAAAAAATGCACAAGAAATTATTAATAAAATATTATTGGACAATCAAGAAGAAAGCATAAGTGAGTTAAATCTTATTGATAATATGGAATTTAAAATTGATCAACACTTAATATATATAGAAGAGCTAAGAGAGTATTTTAAAAGTAAAAATTATGATTCGTTGGTTGAAAATAAAATAAATGAAACTTTAGGGTATTTAATTCCTAAACAATTGAAAATAAATACAACATTTGTCAATGCGGATAAATATGAAAAACTTTTAATGCTTTCTATTATTTCTTATTACATAAAAACAGATAAAAACAGATTAAATTCTATGTGAAATCATGATACTAATTATGGAGAAATAAAAATCTCTATCAATAATGCTAAACCAGAAAAAACGCAAGCTCAAATAATTAATGAAAAGAATTTTGTTTCTGAAAATAAAGATGAACCAAAATGTCCTATTTGTGTTGAAAATATTGGTTTCAAAGGAAGTTTGATTAAAGATTCAAGGGAAAATTTAAGAGCGATTTTTATCACTTTGAATAAAGAAAACAAAAATGAATGGTTTTTTCAATATTCTCCATATGCTTACATTAATAAGCATTTTGTTTTGAATAATATTCAACATACCCCCATGATTATTGACAATAATACAATTAGAAATTTAATTACATTTATTAGCGAAAACAATAATTTTTTCTTAGGTAGTAATGCAGATTTACCTATTGTTGGAGGATCTTTGTTAGGTCACAATCATTATCAAGGAGGCGAAGATACTCTGCCTATCATGAATGCAAAAATATTGAAATCATTTAAATTTAAAGAGGCAAATATTGATATTTTAAATTGACCTTTAAATGCAATAAAAATATCTTCTAGTAATTCAGATGAAATTATAAGTGTTGTTAATTTTTTTATTAATGAATGAAAAAGCAATTCTGATTATGGATTAAAATCTATTAATAATTCTACAACAATAATAGCCAATAAGATTGGCGAAGTTTTTAATGTATATTTGATATTTAGAAACAATTCAACAAGCGAGGAAAAACCTCTTGGTAATTTTCATATTAATCCTACCAAATTTCATATAAAACAAGAAAACATTGGCTTAATGGAAGCGGGAGGATTAGCTATTCTTCCAAAACGATTAGTTTCTGAATTAGAAGAAATAATAAACGTTTTTGATGAAAAAAATTTAGATGTTATTTTGAATAATGAAAAAATTTCTAAACATTATTTGTGAATTAAAAAATTAGTTAAAAATAAAATAAAGATAAATAAAGAAAATTTATTAAAAGATATGTCTGATATTTTTTTAAGTTGTCTAGAGGATTGTAAAGTTTTAAATGATGAAAACTTTACTGAATTTATTCAAAATAAAATCAAATATAATGAAGAAATATTTACCATTAAAAATAATGTGGGACTTAATGTTGAAATTATCAATAAGGGTTTTACAATCAAACAAATAAAATTGCATAATAATCCTTTTCTATTAGAATATCAAGACGTGAATTCATATTTTATAAATAATGATATTTTTTTAAATTCTTTTGTTGGTCCTGTAGCAGGTAGAATTGAAAAGGGTTTGATTAAATTAAATGATCAAGAAATTTTTTTGAATACAGATGAAAGAAATAATTATATTCATGGCATGAATGAAAAATGATCCGATATTATATTTGATATTTCTATCAAGTCTTTTGAAAATTTTGATGTTATTTCAGGTATTGCTAGTCAGTATAATATGGAATTAGATTGTCATTTTGATATAGAAATAAAACTAACAGTTTGACATAATGAAAATTCAATTAGTTTTGATTATATTATTAAAACAAATAAGACAACCATCTGCAATCCTACACATCATTTTTATTGAAAAATTCCTAATAGTAAAAGTATATTAGATTTAAATATTAATTTAAATTCAAAAAGTTATTGAAAATTAAATAATAATTTTAATCCTATAAAACAAGAAAAACTTATTATTAATGATTTTCTTAAGGTTGTTGACATAAAAGATAAACTTGATATTCAACAAACAACATTGGTTAATGATGGTATAGATCACCCGATAGAACTTGATAAAAATTCAAAAATTACTTTATCATCTCCTGATTTTAAAAACACTTTGATTGCTGATTCTACATTAAAAAATATAGTAATGTATACACACAATTGAAAATCGACCAATCCTTTATTAAATACTAATCAAGATACACAACAAGGATTATGCTTAGAGTACCAAGAAATACCGACATCTATAAATAATCCTAATTTTAAAAATATAACTATTAATGAGAATAAACCATATATTCAAAGTGCTACATATAAGTTTGAAATTAAGTAATTTTATCTGCATTAGTTTTGATTATATTATCAAATTTTTCACTTTTACTTTTGTAATATTCTAAAAAAAACATGTTTAAAAATGTGGATATAATTGAAAATGAGTGTCTAGGCAATTCTCTTTCATTCAAGTTTTCATAATCTATAAAAGTTAAAGAATATTCTTTATCAGAATATTCAAAAACATTTGTTTTATTGGCAATAGTAATGGAGACAATTTTAACATTAGGAATATTTTCTCGGATATACTTAATTCTATTTTTAATTTTATAATTTTTACCAGACAAAGAAACGACGATAACTAAAGAGTTTTCATTGATATTATTACATTCTGGATTGGATATTTCTATTGCTTTTGAACGCTTACCAATTTTATTATATTTGGCAGCGAATATGGAACTAATATGATGATTTAAACCTCCAGACAAAAAATAAATATCATTAGAGCTATCAATCAACTTATTAAAAAAAGCAAAATCATAATTCGATATATTTTCAAAACTTTTATTTATAGAATATATTAATGTATCTTTTAAATATTTATGAATTAAATTTTCATCATTTATTTGCTTATCATTTTGTGAAATTGCATATCTAAAATCTTTGTATCCAGAAAAACCACACTTTTGTAATGTCTTAGTTATTTTTGAATTACTGACATTCATTTCTAATGCAATATCTTCTATTTTTAACAAAAATATATCACCCTTGATTTGTACTTTTAAAATATGTTTAAGGATTCTTTTATCTATATCAGTTAAGATATGTTCATTGTTCATTAATATTGAGGTAATTTTATCACTTGCATTCATAACCAATAAATTATATCTTATTTATTGGTTATATAATGAGTTTCAATTATATAATTAATTAAGTAAAAACAGAAGATAATATAAGGATAATAAAATGAAAAAATTAGAGTTTGGAACAGCTGGTATAAGAGGAATTTTAGGGAAAGGTGAAGACAAACTAAATGAATTTCATATAGTTAGAGTAATTGAGGGATTTGCTAAATATCTTATTGATAATTTTGAAAATGCAAAAACACAAGGTGTGGTTATAGGGAGAGATAATAGAAGACAAAGCAAAAACTTTGCAGAAATTACCGCTGCAGTCTTATCTCAATATGGAATAAATGTTCATTACAATGAAGAAATAGCTCCTACTCCATTCATTTCTTTTGCTACAAGACAATTATCAGCAATTGGGGCGGTAAATATAACTGCTAGTCATAATCCAAAAGAATACAATGGTGTTAAATTGTATGATGATCAAGGTTGTCAATTACTTCCTCAGGATATCAAAAAATTAATAACATATTTCAACCCTTATAGTGAATCTATAAATGTTAAAATTGATTTAAATAAAACATATTTTCATTTAATAACAAATACTTTAATGGATGAATATCTTGAATTTGTAAAAAAAATTGGTGGAGAAATAAGAGATTTATCTAATATATATATTGCTTACACTCCTCAACACGGGACAGGCGCTAAACCGGTTAAAAGATTATTTTCTGAACTTAATGTTAATGCTTTTTATGAAATGAATGAAATGCAAGAGGATACTGAGTTTACATTTTCTGCAAATCCAAATCCAGAAGCTAAAGAATCATTTGATAATGTATTGAAAATAGCTGAAAATAATAATTGTGATATCGCTTTGGTGACAGATCCTGATGCAGACAGAGTGGGTTTGGCAGTTAAACACAATAATGAATATCAAATATTATCTGGTAATGAAACAGGGATTTTAATATTTAATTATTTGATAGATCAGTTAAAAGGAGAAAATTTAGATAAATATTATTTAGTTTATTCTTTTGTTTCTTCTACTTTGCCTAAAAAAATGGCTGAAGAAAACGGCTTAAAACATTATATGACTGAAACCGGCTTTAAATGAATAGGAAATTTAATTCAACACTTATCTAATGAAAATCCTAAACAAAAGTTACTTTACGCTTTTGAAGAAAGTTATGGTTCTCTTATTGATGCCAATATTTGTCGTGATAAAGACGCTATACAATCAATAGTTATTTTGACAAAAATGGCAAGTTATTATAAAACCAAAGGACTTAATTTAATACAAACTTTGGATGATATATATAACAAATATGGATATGTAGAAAGCGGAACAATAGTTTTGAATATTAAGTCAGACAATGATTTGAAAAAAATTAAAACATCTTTTGAAAAATTAAACATTCAAAATTCTAAATTCCTCAATTACAATAATGGCATAGGCTCAATTCAAGCTAATGATATGTTAACTTATGAATTTTTAGATGGGTCTTGAATTTCTTTAAGACCTTCAGGAACAGAACCTAAAATCAAAATATATTTATTCTTTACTCACGAAAAGCGAGATATAGCTTTGGAAAATTATAATTATTATTTTAACATTCTTAAAAATTTATATTAAAATAAATTGATAAATACAAAAAAACACTTATTAAAGTGTTTTTTATAATAATTCAAAGAATTATAGTTTTGAGAATTTATCTAATGTTCTAACAAATTGTGAAACATATGAAGTTTCATTGTCATATCAAGCAATAACTTTAAACATTTGTTTTCCATCTTTGTCTTTAATTTCTTTTGTTAAACCAGCGTCAAATAATGAACCAGCTGATGAACCAATAACGTCAGTTGAAACAATTGGATCAACAACATATTCCAATGAAGCACTTGCCATTTTTTTAACAGATTCATTAATTTGTTCAACAGTTACATTTTTAGTTTTAACTTCAAATGTTAAATCAACAACAGAACCTGTAATTGTAGGCACTCTCATTGCCATACCATCTAGTTTACCAGCTAAGTGTGGTAATACTAATCCAACAGCAGCAGCAGCACCAGTTGAAGTAGGTATAATATTAACTGCTCCAGCTCTTGCTCTTCTTAAATCACTATGAGGTGCATCAACTAATTTTTGATCCCCTGTATATGAGTGAACTGTAGTCATTAAACCTGATGTAATTTTAAAAGCTTTATCAATAGCATTAACAACTGGCGCCAAACAATTAGTTGTACATGAAGCTCCTGAAATAATAGTATCATTTTTGTCTAAAGTATCATCATTAACAGCATAAACTATAGTTTTTATTCCTCCTGTTGCAGGTGCAGAAATAGCAACTTTTTTAGCTCCGGCTTTAATGTGTTTTTCCGCTCCTTCTTTAGTTGTAAAGAAACCTGTTGATTCAACAGCTACATCAATTTTTAGATCTCCTCAAGGTAAGTTTTGTGGATCTCTTTCAGCAAAAATTTTAATAGTTTTTCCGTTAACAATTAAGTTTCCATCTTTAGCTTCAACTTTACCGTTAAAACGTCCTTGTGCACTATCATATTTCAATAAGTGTGCTAATGTTACAGCATCAGTTAAATCATTGATAGCAACAATATTAAGTTCCTTATCCATTTTTAAATCAAAAATTTGTCTAAAGACTAATCTTCCAATTCTTCCAAATCCATTTATAGCAATATTTTTCATTTTTTCTCCAATAATATTTATCTTTTTATAAGGTAGTTCAAAACTACTATATTAATTATACAACTTTAAAAACAATAAAGATAACTAAAAGCATGTTTTTTTCTTAATTATTCTTTTTATTATTGCAAAAATATAAATTTTTGGAAATAGATTATATGTATAACAATAGAGGCATGTTATTGGAGACAATAATTAACAATACAATTAAACAATATCGAGAAAAAGAAATTGCCATTTTTCATAAAAAAATGTTAGATATAAAATTTTCTTCATTAGATATTACTAAAAAAATTAAAAATGGAATTATTGTTTCTAAAAGTACTGTAGATTATTACGGAATATATCATGGAATTTTCGTTGCATTTGAAGCAAAATCAGTTAAAGCTAAAACAATACCTAAAAGTAATTTTAAAGAACATCAACATAATTACTTAAAGTCAATTAAGCGACATGGAGGATTAGCGTTTTATATAATATTATTTAAAGGAACTAATGATTTCTTTTTGGTTGATGTTTCTTTGATAAATTACGAAAAAAAATCCATAACACTAGAATATATTGAAGAAAAAGCCATTAAACTTGATCTCCTTTTTCCTGGAGTTATAGATTTTTTAAAATATTTATAGAGACCTAAAAAGAATCTTTGAAAAGTTTAGCAGGCATAAATTTTGGTACACTTTTGGCAGCAATATCTATTCTTGCTCCTGTTGCAGGGTTTACACCAATTCTAGCGGCTTTATCTACTTTTTTAAATGTTCCAAATCCTGCAAGCGTAATTTGTTCACCTTTTTTTAATTGATCACTAACAACATTTATAAATGCATTAATAATCAACTCAGTATCTTTTTGTGTCATTTCTGTTACGTTAGATAATTCAACAACTAATTCTTTTTTATTCATATATACTCCCAGTTTAAAACATATTGAATAAATTATAACACAATTATTTTTTATTTCTAAAAACTAAAGAAATAGGTGTTCCTCGAAAATCGAAGTACTCTCTCATCTGATTTTCTATATATCTCTTATATGTAAAGTGTAAATAGTCAACATTATTTACAAACAATACAAAAGTAGGAATATCCCCATTAATTTGTTTGATGTATGTGATATTAACTCTTTTACCTTTAAGTGATGGTGCAGGTTGCATTTGTTGCATTTCCATAATTACTTCGTTCAATAAAGATGTTTTAACTTCTCTTTCTATATTTACTTTTACAAGGGTAATTTCTGCCATTAGTTTATCTAATTTACTTCCTGTTAGAGCTGAAATAAAAACAATTGGAGCTCATGACATAAATTTAAATTCTTTTCTAATCTTTTTTTCATATTCAACCATTGTATATGTATTTTTTTCAATTAAATCTCATTTATTAATAACTATTATTATAGGTTTTTTAACTTCCATGGCATAACCAGCAATTCTAGCATCAAAATGAGAAAGTTCATTAGTAGCATCAATCATTAATAAAGCAAGATTACTTTCATCTAAAGAATTAAAAGCTCTTCCTAAAGCATAATGATCAATAGATTCCACTAATTTTGATTTTCTATTAATGCCTGCGGTATCAATTATTTCAAATTCTTCTTCACCAATTATTAGTTTAGAGTTTATAGAATCTCTAGTAGTTCCGGCTATTGCTGAAACTATTGCTCTTTCTTCTTTTAATAATTTATTTAGTAGACTGCTTTTCCCTGCGTTAGGTTTACCGATTATTGAAAGTTTAAAAGAGTCTTTTACAAGATCATCATTGTCTTTGAATTCTTTGAATATAGTTTCCAGTAATTCTCCTACACCTTCTCCATGAAGTGCAGAAATAGGTAATATATCTTCAACTCCTAGCGTGTAAATTGATGAGTCAAAAGATTTATTTCCTTCCATTTTATTGGCGGCAATAATAATCTTTTTACCACTTTTTCTTATTAAGTCTATTACATGAAAGTCTTCTTTAGTAACATCCATTCTTCCGTCCAAAACAAAAACAACAACAAGCGCTTCTTCTATAGCGATTTGTGCCTGTATTTTAATATCTTCTAAAAAAGGTTTTTTTTCAGTGCTAATTCCTCCTGTATCAATAATTGTAAATATTTGATTTAATCAACTTACTTTATGGTACAAACGATCTCTAGTAACTCCCGGTTCATCATAAACAATAGACTTTCTTTTACCAATAATTTTATTATAAAGAGTGCTTTTTCCAACGTTTGGTCTTCCTATTATTGCAACTAAATTATTGTTCATCATTTATTCTTTCCATAGCTAATTCTATTATTTGATTAACAACTTCATCAATGGTAATGTTAGATGTATCAATTTCAATAGCATCTAACATTTTTTTGAGAGGATCATTAGCTCTATTTATATCAAATTCATCTCTTTTTAAAATATTTTCTTGAACACTGTCTTGATCGCATTTAATATTGTTGGCTTGTAATTGCAAAATTCTTCTTTGAGATCTTGTTGATAAATTAGCATTAAGAAAAATTTTTAATTCTGCATCAGGAATTACTACACTTCCAATATCTCTGCCTTCCATAATGACTCCTTTATTGGTTGTATATTTTTGTTGTTTTAAAACACAAAATTTTCTAACTTCTTTATAATTGGCAATGATTGATGATGCAATGGATATTTCTTCTTCTCTAAGATTTTTACTAACATTAATACCATTTAAAGTAATTTGTTCTTGAGGTAAAATAACTAATTCAATGGCTTTAAGGTTGTTTACAACTTCTGATTCATTATGAATATTTATTTTATTTTCTATACAAAAATAAGAAATGGCTCTATACATTAATCCTGTATTAATAAAAAGATAATCTAATTTTTCTGAAATTGTTTTAGCAATAGTACTTTTGCCTACTCCAGAAGGTCCATCAATGGCAATATTAATTTTACTCATAACAATTACTTCCCTAATTCTATTTTAGTGACTTTGATTTTACCCAATTCATCTTCTGATTTAATTTCATTAACAAAATATTTTGCAATAAATTTATCATACTTATTGGTATTATAATTCTTTTCATCGTTTTTTTTACCACTTCTTTTTTCAATTTGGTTTACAAAATTTAATAATTTATCAATTTCATCAATTTTAAATTGTGTTTTTAAGTCAATAGAATCAATTCTTGAAAGGAAATTTTCGTTTTCAATAAAATCAATATTATGAAATATGGTGGAAATTTTTTCATATTGTTTTTTAAAATCTTCATTTGTATTTACAAGAGATTCTCTAATATTTTTATTCTCTAATATTTCTTCTCGATATTTCATTCATTTTTTTACTCTGGTTTCTTTATTCATAAATATTACTTTATTTTTTAACTTTTGCTAATCAATCCTCATGAGCCTTATCTTTTACATTATTTAAAATTTCAGAAACTTGATTACGTTCCTTATCTTTTATTTTGGGTACATAAATTTTGATGTTTAATTTTAAGTCACCATAAACTCCTGTTTCCAAATTTTTAAAACCTCTTTTTTTAATGTTAACAATTGTTCCGGATTTTATTTCTTGTTTTAAGACAATATCTTCTGTTCCGTAAGGTGTGGGTATTTTTAGCGTATCTTCATTTAATATACTTATAAATGAAACTGGAAAATCTAAAAGAATGTGATCTCCATCTCTTGTATAATAATTATGTTTTTGAATTCCAACAATCAATATTAAATCACCTGATTCTCCACCATTTTTACCTGGACCACCATAACCTTTTATTATTAAAGTTTGCCCTTCTCTAATTCCGCCTGGTATTTTAATTTGTGGAGTACCCACAGTTTTAATGATTCCATTTCCATGACATTCTTGACATTTTTTAAGGATAGATTTCCCTTCACCATGACATGGTCTACAAGAAACTTGTTCAACTATTTGTCCAAAAGGTGTTTGAACTCTTCTGGTTTGCTCTCCAGTTCCATTGCAAGTAGCACATTTCTTAATATCTTCTTTTGAATGAGCTCCAGAACCCATACATTTGTGACATGTAGTATATTTTGTTAATTTTTCAGAAAACTCTTTACCTAAAACAGAATCTAAAAAACTAATTTCAATTTTTGCTTGAAGAGTATTTCCCTTTAATTTAGCATTTTTGTCTTGTCTTGATCTACCTTGTGTTCCAAAAGGGTTGAATCCGCCGCCAAAAACATCACTAAAGAAATCTCCGAATCCACCTTGTCCGAATCCACCTTGTCCGAATCCGCCTTGTCCACCTGAACCGAAAGAAGGTCCATTGTGTCCATATGTATCATATTCTTTTCTTTTATCGTTGTCAGACAAGTGCTCATGAGCTTCATTAATTTCCTTGAATTTTTCTTCTCCTTCAGGAGATGAATTCTTATCTGGATGATATTTCATAGCTAATTTTCTGTATGCTTGTTTAATTTCTTTAGTATCGGCGTTTTTAGAAACTCCCAAAACTTCATAATAATCTTTTTTGTTTTTACTCATAATTTAAAATATTACCATAGATTAAATATTTTTGTTAATTACTATAATTTATCTAATGCTTTTTTAATTAAATCTCTTTTTTTGATTATATATTCTTCACTAGTAATTAAATTACTGTTATAAATTTTTTGCAATTCTTCTAATTTTAAATCAATTTCTATTTTTCCAAAATAATCAGATGACAAATCATCTTGATTATTTGTAAAATCAAATTCAAAAGTATTCATTGTTGGATCAAAAAAAGGATTATTTTTAGTTTGCATTGAAATTAAACTAGTAGCCATTAATTCAGAATCTGTTTGTTGAGAAACTATAATTGGTTTTGGAGAATCTATTTGTTGATTACTATTCATATTAATCATTCCAGTATTCATTTGATTAGGGTTAATGTGTTGAGGAACTATAATTGAACTTTGTTCATTTATTTGTGGAGTCGAATTAATATTAATAGGTCCAGTATTCATTGGTTGTTGAATTTGTACATTTGGAACGAATTCACCAGTATTCATATTAATCATTCCAGTATTCATTTGGTTAGGGTTTATAACTCTTTGCTGAGGTATGTTCATTTGAGGTATATTCATTTGAGGTATGTTCATTTGAGGTATATTCATTTGAGGTATGTTCATTTGAGGTATATTCATTTGAGGTATGTTCATTGGTTGTTGAATTTGTACATTTGGAACAAATTCACCAGTATTCAAGTTAAATAATCCTGTAGTTCTTTGAGACAAATTCATTTGTCTTGGTACATTCATTTGTGGTTGTACATTTGGAACAAATTCACCAGTATTCAAATTAACCATACCTGTTAATTGTTGGTGGTCAGCCGGTCTTGGTCCATTCATTTGATTTGGATTCATTGGTCTTGGTCCATTCATTTGATTTGGATTCATTGGTCTTGGTCCATTCATTTGATTTGGATTCATTGGTCTTGGTCCATTCATTTGAT
>CAMQYZ010000001.1 GCA_947039505.1 uncultured Mycoplasma sp. | reverse complement strand
TTGGATTCATTGGTCTTGGTCCATTCATTTGATTTGGATTCATTGGTCTTGGTCCGTTCATTTGATTTGGATTCATTGGTCTTGGTCCATTCATTTGATTTGGATTCATTGGTCTTGGTCCGTTCATTTGATTTGGATTCATTGATTTTGACCCGTTCATTTGATTTGGATTCATTGATTTTGAACCATTCATTATTTTTGAATTATCATTAAATTCATTTTTATTGTTTCTAGAAAATTTTGACATACGCACCTTCTTATTAAATCTATATATAATTTTAAACTATATTATAATACTTTTATGTTATTTTCTAATATAATTTCAAATATAAAATAATTAAATATGCCGTTTTAGCTCAGGGGCAGAGCACTTCCATGGTAAGGAAGGGGTCACAAGTTCAATTCTTGTAAGCGGCACCATATGGTTAAAACCACCATAAAAAAATAATTAAATAAAAATTTCATTGATATAATTAAAAATTTCATTGATATAATTAATAAATATATGATTGGAATAGATATTACATCAATTGATAGATTTAAAAACAAAAATGAAAATTTTGCGAAAAAAATCTTGTCTAATGAAGAATTTTTAGAATGAATGAATGAAGAATTTAAAGAAATATATTTGGCAACTAGATGAGCCATTAAAGAAGCTATTTTTAAAAGTGACAATACATTTTCTAATTTTAGTACTATAAATATAGGAAAAATTAACGGAAAGTATTGATTCAATAATTTCGAAATAAGTACTTCTAGAGAAAATAACTATGTTATAGCAATTGCTTTAAAAAAATAAGGATGTATATATGAATTGAAATTTGAAAGCTGTATTAAGAAAACCCTTGTGAGATTTACGTTCTAAAAAATGTAAGAGAGTTATGAAAAAAATGAATAAAGATCCAGATAGATTTTCTTTGCAATGAAGAAATGACTTGGTTTCTAAATATGCTTCAAAAATGTTAGATGGATTTAATTTAAGTGTTAAAATTTCTGGTTTTCAAAACTTATCTAATGGCGGACCTGCTTTGTTGGTCGGAAATCATCAAGATTTTAGTGATGCATTCATAGTTTTGAAAGCATTACAGAAAAAAACAGATGAAAAAGATGATTTTAATAAAATAACTACTTTTTTAGCTAAAGATACTTTGAAGCATGATGATTTGGTTAGATATCCATTAGAATTGATGAATGTATTTTTTTTAGAAAGAGATAATTTAAGAAAATCTTTAGAAATATATAGAGAATTCGGAAAATTCATTAAAGCCAATAAAACATATGGAATTATTTTTCCAGAAGGAACAAGAAGTCATGATGGTAAAATAGCTGCATTTAAACCAGGAGCTTTAAAAATAGCTCAAAGAGAACTAATTCCCATTATCCCATTTACTATTAATAATTCAGTTAGAGGAATAGATTGAAGAAGAAAAACAAATTTAGAAACAGAGATTATTTTTCATAAAAAAATTCCAGCAAATTCTTTTATTAATCAATCAACACAAGCTTTAGCAAATAGAGTTCAAAAAATAGTTGAATCATCTTTTATCCCGCCTTTGTTTGCTCATAGAGAAGTTAGTGAAAATTCAATTATGAAAGCAAAGAAAAAAGAACAAATATATTTGAAAAAAGAAAATAAAATTGTGACTAATTTAGAAAAACAAAAGCAAAAAATAGAAACACAACAAAATAAATTAAAAGTTCAAGAAGAAATAGAAACACAAAAATTTATTGAATTAGAAAAGAAGAAAAAAATCAAAAAAGAATCCAAAAAGTCAAACAAAATTAAATAAAAAACAAGGACAGCAAAATGGCAAATTCAAAGAATATAACTGAATTAGAACATTCTCTATTAGATCATAATTTTTCTTTAGAGAAATTTAATGGACCATTAGATTTGTTGTTAATGTTGGTCAAAAAGAAGAATATAAGCATTTTTGAAGTTGATCTTGTGGATTTGGCTACTCAATATTTAGCAATTATTTCTGAAGTAACTAGACGAAATGTTGATATTGCTAGTGAATATTTAGTAATGGCTGCTGATTTAATTTATATTAAATCTAAACTAATATTAGCTGATCCCGAAGCTGAATTAGAAGTTCAAGAAGATAAGTTGAGGCTTTTAAGGTTACTTAATGAATATGAGGAGTTTAAAAACCTTTCTATTAAATTAAGAGAACAAGAACTAAAAAGAAAAGAAATATTTATTAAAAAAATATCTGATACAGAACAATATATTAAGGAAATTGATGAATCTATTTTAGATGGTTATGGAACTTCTATTAAATTAATTACTATTTTACGTAAAATGTTTGAAAGAACTCAAGCAAGTAAATTAAGAAAAATTAAGTTTGAAACTTTCAATTTATCTCCATCAGAGAGAAAGAAGCAAATACGTAAACTTATTGATGAAAATGAAGACAATATAACATTTGAATTACTTTTTTCAGTAGAAACCCTAAATCATTTTGTAGTTACATTAATAGCTGTATTAGATATGTCTAGAAAAGAAGAGTTGATTCTAGAACAAATAGAACAATTTGAAGAAATAAAAATCAGTAAAGGAGAAATGTACTAATGACATCAAGAGAAAAAATAATAGAATCTATACTTTATATTAGAGGAGATCAAGGAGTAAATAATGAAGAGATACAAAGAATCTTTATTTTAGAAACAATAGCTCCAGCAAAAGAAATGATGAAAAAATTTATTGAAATATATAATGATGGCAGTAGAGGAACTATAGTTGAAGAATATAACGGAATATATAAACTTGCAACTGTTCCTGAAGCCAAAGATTTTATTTCTGAATTGATAACAGGAGAGCAAAAACAAAAATTATCAGATTCAGCAATTGAAACAGTTGGAATTGTTGCTTATAAAGCTCCGATAACTAGATCTTCTATTAGTGATATTCGTGGAAAAAATTCAGATCATATTGTTAGTGTTTTGCTTTTGAAAGGATTAATTGAAGAGGTGGGAATTTCTAAATCTCCTGGAACACCCATTTTATATGGAGTAACTGATAAATTTTATGATTACTTTAGAATAAGATCTTTGAATCAACTACCAAGACTATCAGAGTTTAACAATATTGATTTAGATTTAGATGAAGAAGATGAAATTGATTTATATTCATCTCAGAGAGACGAATAAAATGAATTTAACAAAATTAAAAGCTACAAAAAATGATGAAGGTAGAACATGTTTTAAATACATTATAAAAGTATTGGATAATGTGCCAGTTTCTAGAATAGAAAAATTATTTCGAAAAAAAGATATTCGTGTTAATGATAAAAGAATTTCTGAGAAAGATTATGAAATCAAAGAAAATGATAGAATTTGAATTTATGGTTTAGAAGACAACTACAAAATTGATGATTTTATTGAACCATCAATTACTTTTGAAAAAATTTTTGAAGATGATAATATATTGGTTATTAACAAACCTATTAATATAGCAGTGCATGGAGAACCAGATTGTTTGGATTTTCAAGTTTTATCATATTTACAATATAAGAAAGTTGATTCTTTTAAACCATCTCATATTGGACGATTAGATAAATCAACTTCAGGTTTAATAATTTATGCTAAAAATTATTCTACACTTGTTCAAATGAATGAGAAAACGGGAGATTTTGAAAAATATTATGTTATGAAATCAGATTTTCCCTTTGAAAAACAACATTTTATTTTTTATTCAAAATATGATAAAAAAACAAAAAGACACAAACTTTCAGATTCTTTACCTGGAGAAAAAATGGAAACTATTTTTTTCACACAAGGAAATAAAAAATATGCAAGGATTATTACTGGAAAAAAACATCAAATAAGAGTCACTTTACAACATTTAGGTTATCCAATAAAGGGTGATAGAAGATATGGTGGAGATTATGGTAAAAGAGTATTTCTTCACTCAAATAAATTAGTTTTTCACAATCTGGAAAAAGAATTAGAGTATTTAAATGGAACAATGTTTGTTTCTGAAGCGAAATGATAGTATTATTATTAATAAGGAGTTTTAAAATGACTAAAGAAAAATTTATTTCAATGACAAATAAAATATTGATTAATATTGATGAAAAAGTTTTGAATTCTCTTCAAGATGAATTTTATTTTATAGAAAAAAATATGGAAAAAATTAAAAACATTAATATTGATGGTGTAGAGCCAATGGCTAGAATTTCACCACCAATAACATTTTTAAGAGATGATGTTGTTGGTCCTTCTTTAGAAAAAGAAAAATTACTCTCTAATGCTTCAAAACACAATGCTGATTACGTAATTATGAAAAGAGTTTTAAAATAATGATTTTTATTAATAAAGGAAATTTTAAAAATGCTCAAAAAGAATTATCTAATGATAAAAATAACGCAGTAATAGAAGTATATGAAAACATGAATAAATCTATAGGACCTCTTGCTAATGTTGTCTTTACTTTGAAAGATGTTTTTGCTACTAAAAATTGAGACACAACTTCATCTTCTAATATTTTATTAGGATTTCAATCTCATTACAATGCAACAATTTTTGATAAGTTAGTTGATGCCGGAGCAACTATTGTTGCTAAAGTATTTTGTGATGAATTAGCTATGGCTGGAACAGGAACTTATTCTAGATCAGGAACAATAACTAATCCTTTAAACAAAGAAAGAGCTGTTGGAGGTTCTTCTTCAGGATCGGCAGCAACCTTTACTGAAAACATTGGATTTGCTATAGGTTCAGATACAGGTGATTCTGTCAGATTACCGGCATCTTATATTGGAAAAGTAGGATTTAAACCATCTTATGGAGCTGTTTCTCGTTGAGGATTATTTGCTTATGCACCTAGCTTGGATACTGTTAGTTGATTTTCACACAACATAAATGATTCTTTGCAAATTGCAAAAACTCTTTATGGTTTTGATGAAAAAGATTTAACTTCGCTTAATGTTGATTTAGAAGATGTGATTGCAAAGAAACCTGAAAAAATTTCATATTTAGATTGTTTTGAGTTTTTAGATAAACCCATTGCAATGGAATATCAAAATTTTCTAGATACTTTAAAAAATGAAGGAATAAAATTAAATAAAATTAATTTAAATCTTGATTTATTAAATGCAATCAAACCTGTTTATGACATTATTTCTTTTTCAGAAGCTTCTTCAAATTTGTCTAATTTAACCGGTGTACATTTTGGAAAAAGAGTTGAAGGTAATGATTGAAAAGATTCGTTTTCTAAAACAAGATCTGCCGGTTTTGGATTCATGGTTCAAAGAAGATTGGCCTTAGGTTCTTTTTATCTTGAAAAAGATAATCAAGAAAAATTGTTTTTAAGAGCTCAAAAAATTAGAAGATTGATTAGTGATTGATTCACAAAGATTCATGATGAATGTGATGTTTTGATATTTCCATCATCTCCATCTATTGCTCCTTTAGTTAAAGATGTTGAAAATAATTCAAATAACTTAATGAGTTGAATACTAACTGGATCTAATTTGGTTGGCAATCCTTCAATTAATTTTAATTTAGGTGTTTCTGAAAACATGCCTTTTAATATTTCAATTGATTCTAAAATTTATGAAGACAAGAAATTATTTGCATATTCTTTATATTTAGAAAATATGTGGAAAGAAAAAAGTGGATTATAATGATTAAAAATTTAGAAGTAATTATTGGTATAGAAATTCATTTAGAACTAAATACAAAAACAAAATTGTTTTCTTGTGGAGAAAATGATTTTAATGCTTTAGCAAACACAAATGCAACGGTTATTGATTTAGGTTACCCTGGAACATTACCTTCTTTGAATAAAGAAGCTGTAGTCAAGGCGATAAAGTTATGTAAGGCTTTAAATATGAGTATTGACAAGGAACTGCACTTTGATAGAAAAAATTATTATTATACAGATATTCCTAAAGGGTTTCAAATTACACAACAATTTCGCCCCATAGGATCTCATGGAAAAATTTCATTGTTTTTAAATGATGATGAGACTAAAGAAATAAATATAAATAGAATTCATATTGAAGAAGATACAGCTAGACAAATCCATACATCTACCGAAACATTAATTAATTATAATAGAGCAGGAGTTCCTTTGCTGGAAATAGTTTCTGAACCCGAAATGAATACAGCAGAAGAAGCAATGAATTATATTAATAGCATTAGAATGATTGCGTTGTTTTTAGGAATTAGTGATTCTAAAATGTCCGAAGGTTCATTAAGGGCCGATATCAATATATCTTTAAGAATGCTTGGTTCTAAAAAATTAGGAACAAAAGTTGAAATTAAAAATATAAATTCCTTGAATAATGTTAAAAAAGCCATTGAATTTGAAATAGCTTGCCAAACTAAAAAGATTATTGCCGGGGAAGTTATTAAACAAGAAACAAAAAGATTCGATGAAGCTTCATTTGAAAATATTGTTATGAGAGAAAAAAGCGATGATATTGATTATAAATATTTTAAAGAACCCAATATACCACCAATTATATTAGACTCAAAATGAATAGATGACATTGTGATTGAAGAAATGCCTTGAGAACAAAAAGAAAGATATTCAAAAGATGGAATTCCTGAAGCATACATCTTATTGTTGAATAATAACTTAGAAGTTTCTAAATTTTTTGATTCAATTAAATATGATGATAGAGAAATTTTGGCTAAATTCTTTTTCTCTGAAGTTTTTGTTTTGGCAAAAAATAAAAGCATTTATGATTTAAATATAAAACAACAAGACATTGCTGATTTAATCAACTTCTCAGTCTTAGGTAAGATTTCAGGAAAGCAATTAAAAACTTTTTTTCCAAAATTAATTAACTTAAAAACTTCGGTAGAAGATTTAATTAAAAGCGAAGGCTCTGTGCAAATTTCTGATAGCAAAATTTTATCTCCTATAATTAATGATATAATCAATGAAAACCCTGGACTTTTAAATGAATTTATTGAAAGACAAGAAAGATGCTTGAAATTTGTTATAGGTCAATTGATGAAATTAACCAAAGGGCAAGCTAATCCAATTGTTGCTAATCAAATAACTTTGGAAATTTTGGAGAAACATGTCAAAGAAAAATAAGCTAAAATTTGGTTGAGATGCTGTTGAAAAATCTGAAAGAAAAAAGAAAAAAGAAAATTATAAATGAGTTTCAAAACACACTTATAGAAATTCTGTTGAAATTACTTTTTTTGATAAAATTATTAAAATTGTAATTTTAATTTCTTTAAAATTGACATTTAATAAAAAAATATCTATTAATCCAGTTAAGAAAAGAGAATTAATAGATACTACTTATGAAAAAATATCTTCACCTAAATTTAACTTTATTCCAGCGGGATTAGGCCTCTATTTATTTTTCTCTATAATTCCCATATCAATTATTGTTATTTCAGTTATTGAGGCAATTTCTCACATTCCAGTTTTGACTGGTGGTAAAGATTTAGGTTGAGGAATAATATTGCGTGAAGATATTTTATCTCGGATAATTCCTGGATTTGATTCCCTTTTGATACAAATAAATGCCACGGATACAAATGTCATTCTTATGAATACTACAATAGTTATTTTGTTATTCTCCTCAATATGATTTTCATCTAAAGGAATTTCTAAATTTATCGATAGTCAATCTACTATTTACGAACATACAGAACAAACAAATTTTATTATTAAAAGATTAAGGTGCATAATGATGGTTCCTATTATTTCCGTCTTTTTCATTTTATCTTTTTTATCACTAATACCCTTGATAAATTTATATCAAGTAAAGTGACCTAGTTTATCTCTTGATGAGCGAGTTTTTGGTTGACAATATGAAATTTTATTTTATTTTACATTAACAATATACTTGATTTTTTGAAGTTATTTAGGTGTTGGTTTATTATTCAGATTCTCGCCACTATTTAAATTAAAATGAAAAGAAATTTCCCCAGGAATATTGATTACAGTTATTCCGACCGTCATATTTATAATGTCATTTGGATATCTTTCTGCTTTAATTGATTATGCGAAATATGGATCAATTGGAACATTTTTATATTCTATTACATTTGTTTTGGTTTTGGCTTATTTTTTATATGCAGGTATTATTGTTAATGCTTCATATTATAAAACATTTTTCTCTCAAAGAATAGTGCCTAAAAAATGATTTTTTACAAATATAATTCTTGATAAACTAGATATTTTTAGAAAAAGAAGATAATTGGTTTTTATTTTGCAACTTATCTTACAACATTGCGTCTAAATTACTTAATTCTTGATATAAAATATCTTCTAACTTAAGTTCGATGTCGAATCCATTATTTGAATTAATTTTGGGAACCCCGCTTTTAATTTTATCTATGATTATATCTCTTAAAATTTTAGGTATATTTTTAGGAATAGAAACCATTTGACCATTAATTTCAATATTTTCAGTTTCTTGTTTAGGGATTATATTAACATTATTCAATAATGCAATTAATACTTGAAAAGCAATTTCATGACACATTTCATTAAACTTTGCAGAACCTTGTTCGGCATAAACTTGATATGGATTTTTTTGTGAATATTGAACAATATTAGTAGATGATCTTAGTTTATCCATAATATCGATGTGGTATTGTCATTGTGCATCAATAGATTCAATGAATGTTGTTCTTTCGTTAGATTTGATTCATTCTATTGAAGATTTCTCGGCAGAAATTTGCCTTGATTTATTATATAGTTCCAAAATTACTTTTTCAAAAAATAAAGGAATAGCTTCATTTGTCAGGTGTTTAAAATTTTCTTCAACAAAAACAAAATCACATTGATTTAAAAAAGTTTCATTAATATACTTTGTTAATTGGGTGTAATTTACTAACCCTGTATAATTTAATACGCCCTCTACATAAATTAATTGTTCACTTGCATTGGCGATAATTCTTTCAATAATAGGATATAAATCATCTTGAGTTAAAATAATGTCTCTTTGTGTATAAAGTAAATCTCTTTGTTTTCTAATTACATCATCATAGTTTAAAACAGATTTTCTACTATCATAGTTAAAACCTTCTATTTTTCTTTGAGCACGAGAAAACGCTTTTAAAATAGTTTTACCTTCTATTTTATTTTCGCCAGAACCTTTAAATATTTCTTTTCATTTGTCTTGCAATGAAAATCTTTGGATTAGCTGATCTTCTATTGAAAGGAAAAATTTAGATTCACCTATATCTCCTTGACGTCCAGCACGTCCTTTTAATTGATTATCAATTCTACGTGATTCAGCTTTGTTAGTTCCTAAAACATAAAGTCCACCAACTTCAACAACTCCTAATCCTAATTTAATGTCAGTTCCTCGTCCAGCCATATTTGTTGCTATAGTAATGGAATTTAATTCTCCAGCCTTAGAAATAATTTCTGCTTCTGATTTATTTTGTTTAGCGTTTAGGATAGTGTGTGGAATATTATTTTTTAAAAGTATGTCATGTAAATATTCTGATTCTTTTACCTCGGCTGTACCAATTAAAATTGGTTGACCAGTTTTCCTAATTTTATCAATTTCTTTAACCATTGCTTGAAACTTATATTGGAAGCTTATATACACTTCATCAGGGTGATCAATTCGTCTAATAGGTTTATTTGTTGGTACAACATTCACTCTCATATTATAAATGTCTAAAAATTCTTGTTCTTCTGTTTTTGCAGTTCCTGTCATTCCTGAAAGTTTTTTAAACATTCTAAAAAAGTTTTGATAAGTAATTGTTGCCATTGTTTTAGTTTCTGGTTCAATTTCAATTTTTTCTTTAGCTTGTAATGCTTGTTGCAACCCTTCAGAATATGATCTACCTTCCATTACCCTACCTGTAAATGAATCAACTAATTCAATTTTTTCATTTAAAACAATATATTCAACATCACGCTTCATAATGATTTGTGCACGCAAAGAATTTTGAATACGATGAACAATTTCAGAATTTTGAATTTCATATATGTTTTTAACGTTATAAAACTTATTGGCTTTATTAACACCTTTGTGATTTAATGAAATAGATTGTGTTTCATGATCTACTTGATAATCTTTGGGTGATAATGATGAAGCGAATTGATTTGCAGTTTCATATAGTTTTGAATCATTTGTTTCACCTCCTGAAATAATCAACGGAGTTTTCGCCTCATCAATTAAAATTGAATCTACTTCATCAATTAATGCAAAATTCAAACCTCTTTGAACTTTTTGATTTTTATGAACCACCATGTTATCACGTAAATAATCAAAACCTAATTCAGAGTGAATAGAATACGTAATATCACAAGCATATGCTCTTCTTTTATCTTCTTTATCAGCTTTAGGTTTATTAATTCCAACGGTTAAGCCTAATCAATTAAAAACTTCTCCCATTTCCTCAGCATCACGAGTTGCTAGATATTCATTAACTGTGGAAACAATTACTCCCTTTCCACTAAGGGCGTTTAAGTATATTGGGGCAATTGAAGTAATGGTTTTTCCTTCTCCAGTTTTCATTTCAGCAACAGAACCTAAATCTAGAACAACTCCTCCAATTATTTGTACATCAAAAGGTCTTTTTTTCAAAACTCTAAATGTTGCTTCTCGAGCAACAGCAAAAGCTTCATTTCTTATATCTTCTAAAGTTTCTCCCTTTTTTAGTCTTTGTTTAAAAACTCTGGTTTTATTTTTTAGTTGATCATCAGCTAAATTTTTAACAGTTTTTTCTAATGAGTTAATTTTTTTTAAAGAAGCTTCTGCAGATCTAATTTCAGCAGAACGAAAAGCAATATATTCCTTATTTGCTTTAGATTTTTCTTTTCTCTTTTTGTTTTTCTCTTTGTAAGACTTGGTATTGGTATTGGTGCTATTCATATATATAATTTTATATAAAAAAAATGTTTTATGGTAAAAAACATTTTTGATTTTATTTGTTATTATATTTAATTAACATATCAATAACTAATTCGTTGATAATTTGTGGTTCCAATTTATCTTTTGGTAACATACCTTCAATCATTTTAACATCTTCGATATTATATAATTTAGCAAGCTTTTCATAATGTTCTTGATAATGAGCATCTTGAGCTTCTAGTTTTTCTTCTTTGGCTAAATGAGCAAACAACAATGAGGTGATAATGTTTTTCTCTGCTTCAACAGTTAATTCTTTGGTAATATCTTCGTTTGTAAGTTGAGACATTTCTAAATACTCTTTTTTATTGATTCCTTGTTTTTTTAAATTTTCATTAAATCTTTGCATCAATGTTTGCACTTCTTTTAAAACTAATGTTTTAGGTACTGGTATTTCATTTTGATCCATTAATCTTGAAAACACTTCATTTTTAAATTTAATTCTTGATTTTTCAAGATTTTCTCTTTTGGTTAAATCTAATAAATAGTCATTTAATTGTTTTGGAGTTTCCACGTTTTTAATATTTAATGTTTTAATGAATGCGGTATCTAATTTTGGTAAATCCAAAGTTTTAATTTCTTTAATATTAATTTTAAATTCTGTTTTTTTATTAGCTAAATCTTTTACGTGGTAGTCTTTAGGGAAAGTTACATATATACTACCTTCATGGCCTAATTTTAATCCTATAAGTTCATCTTCAAATCCAGGAATAAAATTACCAGAACCAACCTTTAATTCAAAGTCTTCGGCTTCTCCGCCATCAAATGCTTCTCCATCATTAAAACCTTTAAAATCAAAAATAATAGTATCATCATTTTCAACTACTACATTTTTACCTTTTTTAGGTAATAAAACGCCTGTTTTAGATAGTAATTTATTTTCTTGTTGAATAATATCATTTTTTAGTTCAGCATCAGTTGCTACTTTATCCAAAGAAATTCCTAATTTTTTGTAATCTTTTAATTTAAAGTTTGGAAATAAAGGATATATAAAAATAATTTCTAATTCATCACTTGTAACTTTTTCTACAGTATAAGTGGGATTATCAAGCACAATTTCGTCAGTAAGTTCTTTTGATGCAATAACGACATATTTATCAAGCAAAGATAAAATTGCTTTTTCTCATATTTGACCTTCAGAAATATATTCTTTTGCTTTTATTAAAGGAACTTTACCTTTTCTAAATCCTTTAATGCTCAAATCTTTGGCAATTAAAGTAAAAGCCTTTTCTTGTGATTTTTTTCATTCATCTTTTGGTACAGGTAATACAATTCTCATTTCAGATGTTTTGTTATCTATTGTTTTTTTTATCATGTTTTAATGTCTCTCACTTCTTTTATTTGATTAGTAATAGATTTTTCCTAAAACTATATTTTAAATATTATACTAATTTTTTGAAATAGTTTTGAAAATTTTGGTTGCAACATCATTACCTTCTATGGCTTGAATATCTCCTAATAATGCTTTAGATACCAAAATAATCTCATTAACATGATTAACATATTTAAGTGATAAATTTTCTGGGAATATAACTGATATATAAATTAAAAAAGATTCCATAGCTATTCTTTTTACAATAGGATCATCAATATTTGCAGATTCAATTCCAATCATATTTTCAATACAATATTTGGAATCAAAAATAGATTTTAGTTTTGAAGGATTAATAACTTTATCATTAATAATAAAATCATGGTTTAGTTTTTGAGCAATTAAACTTTCAATAAAAATAGTTTTGGCATTATTTGCAATAATATTCGAAGTTAATATTTTTTGAATATCACTTTCAAACCCAACTCAATTAAATTGTGAAATTTGAGTTAGTGCTAAAGATTGTTTTCCGTTTTCAACACCAGCATTAATAATTTCTAATAACTCTTCTCTATTCATGGTCATTTTTTTCTGATCAAAAGATGCAGAATATTCTTTAAATAATTTTTTCATTTCTTTTTCATGTTCTAAAGGTATGTATGGCATTGATAATTCTTTTTTTAGTAATAAAACTGCTTGATCCAAATCAATTTCTCTTATTCTTTTGATTTCTTGAATTATCTCTTGATAATAATTTTGCTTATTCGTGTTCATATATATTAAATAATATCTTATTTTTGTAAAAAAAGCAAAAAAAAATGGCGATCACGGGAGGATTCGAACCTCCGACCACATGCTTAGAAGGCACGTGCTCTGTCCCCTGAGCTACGCGACCATTTAATAAATAAATTTTATCATAATTTATTTTAAATATTCTTTAAATATTAAAGAATTATAATAGCAAAATTAATGCTTAAAAATGTTTAGGATTTTTTTGGCCACATCTAAACTCACAACTTTTTGAAGTTCTTCCAAATTAGAGTTATATATATTGTTATATGTTTTAAAATGTTTTAAAATTTTCAATTCAGTTTTTGGTCCAATTCCAGGTATTTTAGTCAATATACCTTCTAAACTACTTTTAGAATTTTTGTTTCTATGAACTGTTTTTGCAAATCTATCAACTTCTTCTTGCATACCACTTAAAAAAAGAAATGCATCTTTATCAATATTTACTTCTTGTGAATTATTGGAAATTATAAAACTAGTTTTATGGTTTGAATTTTTAACTAATCCTACTATAGGAATATTAATGTTTAATTTTTTTAGTGTTAGTTTAGCTTCGTTTAATTGTTGAATACCTCCATCAACAATTAAAATATTTGGTATTACATTTTCTTTATTGAAATATTGAGTTAGACCTTGATGCATATACTCTACATCTCCTCTCCTATTGGAAAGCGTTATATTAAATTTTCTATATTCGCTTTTTTGCGGAATACCATTTCTATATGAAATCATAACAGAAATGGGGTTGGTGTTTCTGGTATTTGAATTATCAATCATAATGATGTGATTTAAATCTTCTTGCTTGCTTATTTTTTTTAGAAAATTCAAACCATTAATAATCATTGCTTGTCTATTTTTATATTCTAATATTTTAAAATCAATATTTTCTTTTGCATTTTTAATAGCTAAGTTAAGCACTGATAAATATTTACCTTTTTGAGGAATGACTACTTCTGATTCAAAAAATACATCATTAGACATAATGTTTAAATTAGTAATTATTTTTTTTGGTAATTTTTTGTTTTGATAAAATTGATTAATGAATTGTCGTATTGTGTCATCAATAGATATGTTTATTTCAATTGTATAAATATCACTATTTATTAAAGAACCACTTCTGTAAAATTGTATACAAAAAACCATAAAATCGTTGTGATAGTTACCAGATATAACATCAAAATTAGTATTATTTTTTAATTCAACAATTTGCACATCTTTATTCATTGATAAAAAACCAATTACGTTTTTCATTTCATTTGCTCTTTCAAATTGTTCGTTGTCAGAAAAATAATACATTTTTTTGGTCAGTTCATTTAAAAAATCATTATTGTTTTTAGACAATATTTGTTTGGCAAAAAGAAACTTTTGTTCTCAAAATTTAAAAGTTTCTTTTTTAATTGGCAAGCCTTTATTGTAGAAACATTCACTTTTTAAAAAATTAAGTATTATTTTAGAGTTACCATTATTTAAATAAGGTCCATAAAAAAGATTGTATTTACTTTCTTGTTTGACTGTATATTTTAGAGCAATAGACAATTCATTTTTATTTAATGAAATGTTGATGTATGGATATTTTCTATCATCCAATAAGCAAACATTATAAAATGGTTTATATTTTTGAATTAAATTTCTTTCCAATATTAATGCTTCATTTTCATTATTACAAATTATGGTTTCATATTGATATATTTTTTCAATCATTTTAGTGGTTTTAAAAGAATTTATTGAACCCGTAAAATAATCAGACATTCTTTTTTTTAGATTTTTTGCCTTACCAACATAAATAACATTATTGTTGTTATCTTTTCATAAATATACTCCAGAAAGCTCGCTTACATTAGTTAAATCCATAATTATTTAAAATAATTTATTTACTTCTTCAATCATTTCTTTCAATGGCATATATTCGTATTTTATAGTAACAATTTCTCCTTTTTTCATGAAAACATGTGTAGGGATCTTTAAAACTTTATATTCACTTTTATCATCTCTAAATAATAGTGATTCTTCAGCATCAACTCTAATAAATTGTACTTTTTCATTTTTGTTAAAATGTTGCTCCAATTCTTCTACAACTGGTTCCATCATTACACAATCTCCACATCATTCTGCTCCAAATATCAAATATGTAACATCTGTGTTTTTTAATTCTTTTTGAGCGTCACTTCATTTCATTTCTTTAATCATAATTTATTCCTTATTTTTCTTTTTATTTTTTTTCTTTATTTTAATATCATGAGTTTCATTATATATATTAAGACTTTTTTCTTTTTTATTTTCAACAATATTATTAAATAAAAATTCAGTATCTTCTAACTTAATATCTCCTCGTTTTTTAACCTTTACTTCATCTGTTATATTCGAAGTCGAAACTACAATTTTATTTTGTTCAAATGGATTATCAAAAGGAATATCAATTAGTTCTTCTGGATCATCTTCAATTTCCATAATTATTGATTCTTGTGTTTTTCGTTTTTCGTTTTTATTGTTTTTTAATTGTTTTGTTGGAAATAGTGTTGTTTTGGATTTGCTTTTTTGCTTTTTTGCTTCTATAAGAAGTTCTATTTGTTGGGTTGCATCACCAACTATTTTATCTCCAAATTCTGAAACTATAATTTTATTTTCATCTTCAAAAGAAAGATCAACTATTTTAGTTTCATATTCTTGATTCAAATCAGCTGCTCTTTTTTTAGCTGCTCTTTTATTACCAATTTTCTTAATAGGAGAAGAATATAATAAATAAAATATAAAATAAAATATAAGTGATAAAGAAAAAATGATTGCAATAATAGTACCGCCCAAAGAATACAAAATAGATAATATTAAACTAACAATAACACCAGTGTTATTGATGTTGGGTTTTGTTGGGTCATTGAATGATGTAAAATTTTTCCATCACGAAGTAAAGTTATCTGTTCATGCATCAACTCCAGGGAAAGCCTCGTTATTATTGTTGATATAAATTGAAGTTTCTATGATTAACATTATTCCAAACGTTAATATAAAAACATTTAATCAAGAGTAATTTAATACTTTAAACTTGGAAATTTTTTTAATTAAATAAATGTTTATGTTGAATAACTTACAAGTAGAATAGTAAATTATAAAAAAATAAAATATATATGAATAATATCCAAATAAAAATCCGACTGTATAACCTGGAACGGCCGATAAAATAGGTAATTCAATTATTGATAAAATCAAAAATAAAAGAGATAAACCAATTAAAATAAGTGACAAAAGACGACCGTTAGTCCAAATATGGTAATTATTTTTTTGAAATTTTCTAGTTTTATCTATTTTTTTTCATTTAATCATTTTTTAATTATAATATATATAATTTTTAAATTTCATTAAAAATTATAACAACCATAGGCTCTTTATCAGTTGTTTTGAATATTTTTTTTCTTATAACTTTTCTTATGGTGTCTTGTACGTTATATAAACTAAATTTGGTAAAAAACTTTAATTCATCATAATAAATATTAATAACTGTTTTTTCTATTAAAATATCAATTTGTTCTCTATCTTTAGAAGCAATAACTCCAATATATTTAATATCGATATGATCAAAAAGTTTTTTAGTTTTTTTGTCATAAAGAGCAGAAACAACAATAACTCCATCTCTTGCAATAACTTCTCTTTCATATATAACTTCTTTAGAGATATCTCCAATTCCAAAACCATCAATTATAATATCTCCAACTTCAGCAATTCTTTCTTTTTGTGAAATTAATTCACCATTTTGAAAGTTCGCAATTTTACCATTTTGCAATGGAATAGATTTATTTTGTGGCAAACCAGCCCTTATAGCTTCTTTGACAGCTACAATCATATATCTATATAAACCTTGTGCAGGAATAAAATATTCAGGTTTTAATAATTCAATAATATTAAAGATATCTTGTTTTGCTGGTCTACAACGATAAAATTCGTTATCAGTATAATCAATTATATGAGGTGTTTTTCTAGCTAATTCATCTAAGGCATAAGTTGATTCAGTTTCTAAACCATTAACTGGTGCAGCAATCATCACAATATGATCGGTATTATTTATTTTTAGGTAAACATCATTATCATCTGTTATTCGTACAAATCTTTTGTATAGTCTTTCAACGGTTCCAGAAACAATTATTACACAACTTTTTTCTTCTTTTATTTTTTTGTAATCCACAATTTTAGGTAAAACTAAATTAGGGTTAGAATTAATTAAAAATTCTAAAAGTTGATGATATATTCTTCCATATGTAATTACTGTTCTATTATATTTTTTTGCTAAATCTAAAATCTGTTGCAGCGAAGACATTTCGTGATCATAAGAACCAACTATTATTCTTTCATTTTCTTTTATTGAATTAAATTTTTCATCTAATAAATTTTTAATATCAATATTTTCGCTAGATATACCATTAAAATTTGACATTCCAGAATCCATTATTAATGCTAATATTTTAGGATTATTTTGTTTTATTTTAGCAATATCTGTCTTTCCATATATTCCCAAATCCGCATTAACAAAGTTAAACATAAAAATGATACTTCCATCCAAAGTTTTGAAATTAAATCCTAGTGTACCAGGAAGAGCGCCAGCTAATTCAATTGGTTCAACTAAAATGGAACCAATCTTTTCACCTTTGGCATCTATCTCTTTAAGTTTATGGTTAGATTTTCCAATATTATATTTTGAAATTCTTTCCTTTATTAAAAACAAGGAAAAATCAGAACAATAAATAGTTAAGTTGGGAACCATCATTAATAATCAAGGTAAAGCAGAGAAAGATTCGTTTTGAACATCTGTAATAAACAATCCCTTAATTCTATTGGCATTATCTTCAAGATATTTGAAGTTTGGAATTAGAGTGTCGATTCCATGTGAAGCAGAAATAGGTATTTTTGTTCCAGAATTAATTACATATATGTCTTTATCTACTTCTAAAATATAACAGTTTTTACCATTCTCATCTAAACCACCTAAGGCAAAAATTCTTGTATTAGACATTTTATCTCCATTTCATTTATTTGTATGATTTATTTATATTGCACATCTTCAACAATATACTGAATAATGTATTTCGGGTAATTTTATACATATTTTCATTAATAATGCCCATTTGTCAATTCAAGATATCTTTATTAATTAAAATTATATCAAACTTTAAAATAATTTTAATACTTATTTAAGTTAAAATAAATATATGAATTTAAAGCAAATAGAAGAAATTATTAAAGGGCATCAATCAATTATTATTTTCCATCACATTAATCCTGATGGTGATTGTTTAGGTTCGCAATTTGGGTTAAAAGAATTAATTAACGATAACTTTCCTGACATTAAAGTATATGCAATTGGTGATTCTAAAGATGTTTTGCCCTTTATGGAATTTAAACATGATGAAATTCCTAGTGATGAAATTTTGGGCCAATCTTTAGGAATTGTTGTGGATGCAAATTTTTCCAATAGAATTCAATATTCAGAACTAATAATGAACAAAAAGATTAAAAATGTTTTAAGGATAGACCATCACATTGGTGGAGATGATTTAAATCCAACTCTTGCTTGAGTAGATCAAAGTTATTGTGCTTCTGCAGAACAAATAGCAGAATTAGCAATTTATCTAAATTGAAAAATTTCTAAAAAAGCAGCGGCATATGTTTATTTAGGAATTTATACTGATTCAGGAAGATTTTTTTTTGATAAAACTTCTTCAAGAACATTTAAATTAGTTTCAAAATTATTAAAAACAAAATTTGATGTGCAATTTATTCACAATAGTTTATCAAAAAGAACAAAAGAAGAAATAATTTTTTTAAAAGAAGTTTTAAATAACTATAAGACAAAAGAAAACGTTATTTATTATTTTTTAAGTATTGAAAAATCTAAAGAATTAAATTTATCAGAAGAAAAAAGAAATAGAGTTGATTTTTTAGCAAACATTCAACCTTATACAATATGAATTTTTTTCATAGAACAAGAAAATGGCGATATAAGAGTTAGGTTAAGGTCTAGTACTCATAATATTCACCAAATAGCACAATTTTATGGTGGTGGAGGACATGAAAAAGCATCTGGAGCAGTAATACAAAAAAAAGAACAAATAGATGAAATAGTTGAAATGGCAAAAGAAATTTCAAAATAACTATTTATGAGATTTTAATAATTTAAAATAAGTGTTATAATGTATTATGAAGAAAAAAAATATTACAAAATTAAAAGGAGAATATAATTATGAATATATTTAATAAACCAAAAAACAAATCTTTACTTGTAAATGCAAAAGATATTGTATCTCAGGCGTTTGAAGGAAAATATGCTGTACCGCATATTAATATAAATAATTTAGAATGAACTAAAACAACTTTATTGACAGCTCAGGAACAAAAATCGCCAGTAATCTTAGGAACATCAGAAGGTGCTGTTAAATATATGGGTGGTTACAACACTGTTGTTGGTATGGTAAATGGTTTAATTAAAGATTTAAACATTACTGTTCCAGTTGTCTTGCATTTAGATCATGGTTCAAAAGAAGGGGCAGTTTTAGCTTTAGAAGCGGGTTATACATCTGTTATGTATGATGGTTCACATGAAACTTTTGAAGTTAATTACCAAAATACAAAAGAAGTGGTTGAGTTGGCTAAAAAATATAACGCATCTGTTGAAGCTGAAATTGGTTCAATTGGTGGAGAAGAAGACGGAATTATTGGTGATGGAGAAATAGGTTCACCTGAAGAAGCTATTAAAATGGCACAATTAGGAATTGATTTTCTTGCTGCAGGAATTGGTAATATTCATGGTCCTTACCCTTCATCATGAAAATCTTTAAATTTTGAAGCATTGAAGGATTTATCTAAAGCATGTGGTATTGGAATGGTTTTACATGGTGGTTCAGGAATACCTTCAGATCAAATTAAAAAATCTATTAAAAATGGTATTTCTAAAATTAATATTAATACTGAATTGCAAATATCAAATGCAGAAGCTATTTGAGCTTATGTAGAATCTGGTGAGGCGAAAAAAGGTAAAAACTTTGATCCAAGAAAATTATATGCTCCAGGTATTAAAGCTATGGAAAAAACTGTAAAACACAAAATAAAAGAATTAGGTTCACAAAACAAAGCTTAATTAAACTTTGGACAAGCATCGATGCTTGTTTTTTTTATTAATGTGATGACAACTTTGCTAGAATTATTGATTTGTAAAATTGTTCTTTTTAGCAAAAATGTTTCTTTAATGTTATTATTGTCCTATTTTGTCAAAGTTATAAATAAAAGTTTTTATAATTAAATAATGATGAATTGTAAAATCAAAAAAAATAATGAATGAAGAGCACGAAAAAGAAAAATATCTTGGATATGAACTCTATGTTCAATGGTTTTTTTTCCTATTTTTGTGACAGCATCTTGTTATCAGCCAAGTAACTATACTTGTGTGTCTAAAGTAATTGATGGCGATACATTTCAAGATGATAAAAATATTAAATACAGATTATTAGGAGTTGATACTCCTGAAAGTTTCGATTCCACTCGTAATTTTAATTCGACAAAAGGTATTCAAAAATTTTATGCATCTAAAGCTACTAATTTAAGTTCTAAAATAATTTTAAATAAAAAAGTTATTTTAGAAACATGAAAGCTAGATTTTTATAATAGAGTAATAACTAAAGTAAAATATAAAAATTTTGATTTAGCTTTAGAATTATTAAAAAATGGATTAGCAAGGGTGAAATATATATCTCCTATTGATAGTAGTTTTTTTTATTATCCAGATACCGACTATTATAATCAATTATTAAAAATAGAAATAAACGCGAAACTTAATAAAGTGGGTATTTGAAAACTTTCTTTGCAACAACAAAAAACTGTATTTCCTAAATAGATACTCTATTTTTTTTAAATTCTAATTATTTCATATATAATTTATAAAAATAAAAAGTCACAAAGGATTCCAAATTATGAAAAAAGACACTCATCCAAAATCAGAATTATTAACAATTAAATGTTCAACATGTAATACTAATCATCAATTATTAACTACATCAAGTGATGTATCAATTGATATTTGTTCAGGTTGTCATGCATTCTATACAGGAGATAATTCTATTGCTAGATCAGCTGGTAGAGTTGAAAGATTTAATCGTCGTGTAGCATCTGGTAATGATAAAAATAATTAATTTGAAATAACCAAATGAATTTTAAAGTTATTTATTAGATTTCCTTTTTCATCGCTTAAAACATATTTTAATTTTATATTTTTATCATCTAAAATCAGTTTTTCTAAAAATGAAACAATAATGATTGTTCCATGTTCTGTAACAAAATTATTTTTAATTTTTTTGTTCATTTCTAAATCAATAGTTGTTGGTCCGGCATATATGGTCACTTTTGATTCGTTATATTCAATTCTATTTTGGATGTTATTAGACGGTTCAATAAATTCTAGGACATTCATATCTTGATCTATAGATTTAGTTAATTGAGAAGTAAATTCAATTTCCTGTTGATTTTCATTTTGTCCATAAGTAGATTTAAAAGTTATTGTCATTACTTTAATCTTGCCTTAATTTTAGTTTCACCAAACAAAAAGATAGCTTTTGCAAGTTCGGGTCCATGTTCTACACCAGTAGCAATTTTTCTAATTGGCATAAATAAATTTTTTCCATTTTCTTTTGTGATGTTTTTAGTATTATTAATTGCTTTTTGAATGTTATCAACATTAAAATCTCTAGATAAAATTTCTTGTGTAAAAATTTTAGTTACTTCTGTTTCTTCATAATCACCTTTAATTTTTGGAACTTCATATATTTCAATATTTTTTTGTAATTCTTGAATATTTTTGGCGTTTTCTTTATATATATTTAAAAACAATAATTTTCAATCTTGATTTTGATTATTTGAAAATTTTAGTTTTTCCAAAACGATGTTATCATCTTTATTTTTCATATATATTTTTGAAAATCAATCCATCTTTTGTATATCAAATTTTGATGGTGATTTAGATAATCTTTTATAATCAAATTTTGTTATTAACTCTTCTTTTGACATTATTTCTTTAGCATCTTCACTTGTTCAACCTAGTAAAGCTAAAAAATTAAATACAGCATCAGGACAATAACCTTCATTTTTATAATCTTCAATAAATTGATGTAAAGTCAAATCTCTTTTAGATAATTTTTTACCATCCATATTTGTGATTATTGTTAAATGACCAAAGAAAGGTGGAGTTCAACCTAAAGCTTCATATACAGATAATTGTTTGGGAGTATTTGTGATATGTTCTTCACCTCTAAAAATATGTGTAATTTCCATATCATAATCATCTATTACTACTGCAAAATTATATGTTGGATATCCATCACTTTTTTTTATTACTCAATCACCAATTTCATCTGAATTAACAGTAATTTCGTCTCTTACTAAATCGTTTCAAATATAATCTCTATTTTTTGGTAAAGAAATTCTAATTGCATATTCACCATCTTTCTTTCTTCTTTCTTTCTCTTCATTAGAAATTTTTAATCAATCTTTATTATATCTAAAAGAAAATTTACCAGATTCCTCTTGTTCTTGTTTTTGTTGAGTTAATTCATCTGTTGAATCAAAAGCAATATACGCAGTTCCTTCTTTAAGCATTTTTTCAACATAATTATTGTAAACGTCAAGTTTTTCGCTTTGGCGATATTTACCATATTTAGGATTTGGATTGATGGGTGACTCATCTGGCATAATTCCCAATCAATTTAAATTATTTAATTGTGATTTTTCGCCATTAAAAACATTTCTTGAAAAATCAGTATCTTCAATTCTTAAAATAAATTCACCATTGTTATGTTTGGCAAATAAATAACAAAACAAAGCAGTTCTGGCTCCTCCGATGTGTAAATATCCTGTTGGGCTGGGTGCGTATCTAGTTCTAATTTTTTTCATATATAAAATTTTACATTAAAAAATAAATTTAAATATGATTTATAGCAATGTTCATACTTCTAAAGTATAATTAATATTAAAATGGAAAAAGTAATGTATGAATCTCTTACCGAGATTAAAAAAAAATATGAAAGTCTTGAGGAAAATTTAAAATCCCCTGATGTTTTAGTAAATATAAAATTATATACAAAAATTAATAAAGAATATAACATGTTAAAGGATATTGTAAACAAGTTTAATGAGTATATTTTGTGTGAAAATATTATTGAAGATTCTAAATTAATGTTATTAGAAAATGATGAAGAAATAATTCAAATGGCCAAACAAGAAATTAATGAATCTGAAAAGAAAATGAAATTATATATTGAAGAATTAAAAATATTATTATTACCTGTTGATGAAAATGATGATAGAAATGTTATTGTGGAAATTCGTGGAGCTGCAGGTGGAGATGAAGCGAATATTTTTGCTGGTGATTTGTTTAGAATATATTCAAAATGAGCAGAACAAAATTCAATGAAAATAAAAGTTTTAGATTCATACCCTAGTAATACGGGAGGTTATTCTCAAATAATTTTTTCTGTTAATGGAGAAAAAGTTTACTCTAAACTTAAATTTGAATCAGGTGTGCATAGAGTTCAAAGAATCCCTCAAACAGAAACACAAGGAAGAGTTCATACTTCTACTGCAACAATTACTGTTATGCCTGAGGCTGATGAAGATGTGGAAATTGAAATTCATAATTCAGACTTGAAAATTGATACATATAGATCATCGGGGGCAGGAGGTCAATCAGTTAATACTACTGATTCTGCAGTTAGAATCACACATATACCGACCGGTGTTGTTGCTAGTTGTCAAGATGGTAAATCTCAAATATCTAATAAAGATATGGCTATGCGTGTTTTAAAGACAAGATTATTTGATTTAGAAGTTCAAAAGAAAAAACAATTAGAAGGTGAATTTAGGAAATTGGCTGGTTCTGGAGCAAGAAGTGAAAAAATTAGAACTTACAATTATCCACAAGATAGAGTGACAGATCATAGAATAAATTTTTCAGCTTCTTTAAAAGGAATTTTAGATGGTAAGTTAACTACATTAATTAGTGCTTTATTGGCTGAAGAGCAAGTTGAAAAAATTAAAAATGTAGGCATTTTTTAATGCCTACTATTGATGATTTATTTTTAGAAAAAAAAAGATATGGTTTGGATCAAAAAATTTCATTTCTTGAAAAACTTAAATTAAAAAAAGGAATGCCTGTTCAAAAAATACTTGGTTATATTGAAATGAGTGATATCACTATAAAAGTAAATAAAAAAATTCTCATACCAAGATATGAAACAGAAGAACTGGTTGAAATAGCTAAACAAATAATTTTGAAAAACAAATACACAAAAATTTTAGATATGTGTACTGGTAGTGGATACATAGGAATTGCACTTAAGAAATGAAATCCATTGTTAGAAGTTGTTTGTGTTGATATAGATAAAAATGCAATTTCTCAAACTAAAATTAACTCAAAATTAAACAATGTACATATAGAAATCATTAAATCAAATTTATTTGAAAAAGTTTTAGGGAAATTCGATTTAATAATATCTAACCCGCCTTATATTGATGTTGTAGAAAAAAGAAATATGAGTAATTCAGTTTTAAAATTTGAACCACATAAAGCACTTTTTGCAAATGATGAGGGAATGTTTTTTTACAAAAAAATTGAAAAAGAGGCTTTGAATTATATTTCAGAAAACGGGAAGTTATTATTTGAAATTAATCCCTTAAAAGAAGAATATTTTACAAATAAAAAATATGTTAATTATAGAGATATTAATGGAAAAGTTAGATTTAGCATTTTGAATTTGAACCTTAATATAAATTAAAATTTTGATTTTGTAAAAGTCTTTTGTTTTTTTAAATTTATATCAATTAATTTCTATATAATATTATTAAAAGAAATAATTTTAAGGGGTAAATATATGCATTTCATAGACAAAAGATCAAAATTAATAGGAACAATAGGTCCTTCATCAGAAACATATGATGTTTTAAAAGCATTAATAGTTAATGGTATGACAACAATAAGAGCAAATTTTTCACACGGAGATAGAGAAGAACAATTAGAAAAGTTTATTTTAGCTAGAAAAATTGAAAAAGAATTAAATATTCCAATTTCAATTTTACTAGATACTAAAGGTCCAGAAATTAGAGTTGGAAAAATGAAGGATGGAGCTCAATTAATTAAAGCTAATACTGAAGTAGTTGTTTACACTACTGCAGCTGACTATACTTCTAAAATTGGAACAGCTTCAGAAATTACAGTTTCTTATGAAATGGATAGAGATGTTAAAAAAGGAGATAAAGTTTTATTTGATGATGGTAAATTAGTAACATTTGTTACATCTGTTTCTAAAGGTTCTATTGTTGTTAAAACTGTTAATACTCATTTATTAAAAACAAACAAAAGAATTAATCTTCCAGGAATTGAATTCTCTTTACCGTTCTTATCAGAAAAAGATAAAGAAGATATTAAGTTTGGTATCAAAAATGGAATAGACTATATAGCTGCTTCATTTGTTAACTCTGCTGCTAATGTTAAAGAATTAAGAGAGGTTGCTAATTCAGTTGGTGGTTCAAAAGTTCAAATAATTTCTAAAATAGAATCTAATGTTGCTATTCAAAGAATTGATGAAATTATTGAAGCTTCTGATGGAATAATGATTGCTCGTGGTGATTTAGGTTTAGAAATTCCTTACTTTGAAGTTCCTTACAACCAAAAGAAAATCATTAGAAAATGTCGTAAACTAGGCAAAGTAGTTATTGTTGCTACACAAATGTTAGATTCAATGGAGAAATCTCCACAACCTACTAGAGCTGAAGTTACTGATGTTTATTGAGCAACAGAATTAGGTGCAGATGCTACAATGTTGTCTGGAGAATCTGCATCTGGAGATTTCCCAGTAGAATCAGTGCAAGTTATGTCAACAATTAATATGAGAGCTGAAAAAGAATTTTATAACAAACTTTACTACCCTGTTCAAATGCAAGAAGCTTTTGATAACTCACTAAAAGATGAAAGAAATAAAATTGCTTTTGAAATTGCTAAAAAAACTCAATCAGGAGAATTTAAATTTGTTATTGTGCGTTCAGCAACAGGAGCCCTTTTGCAAACTATTGCAAAATATAGACCACATGCAGCAATTATAGGTATTGTTAACGACAAAGATATGATTGGTAAATTTGGTATTACAAATAGTGTCTTTGTTTCTTTGGATTCTATTGCTTACTTTAACGAAATTAAAAAAGATCCTTCTAAAGCTGCAGAAACATTGAAACCATTTGGTGTTGAAAAAGGTGATAAATTCCTTGTTGCTGATAGTGATTATACAACTAAAGAATTCAAGTATTAATCTTAATGTTATAGAAAAAAATTCAAACTAACTGAGTTTGTTTTTTTATTTTAAAATTATCCTTGATTGACATATTTTCTAAATTAAATATAAGCATTGACATTTTTTTAATATAAAATTAAATAATATGAATTCCAAAGAAGTAAGAGAAAAATGAATAAAGTTTTTTGAATCAAAAGAACATTTATTTATTCCGTCAAAATCATTAATACCACACAACGATAATTCATTACTATGAATTAATTCAGGTGTAGCAACTTTGAAAGATTTTTTTTCAGGAAAGAAAAAACCTCCAGCGCCTAGATTAGTAAATTCACAAAAATCAATAAGAACAAATGATATAGAAAATGTAGGAATTACAGCAAGGCATCATACTTTTTTTGAAATGCTTGGTAATTTTTCTATTGGAGATTATTTTAAATCAGAAGCTATTGAATTTGCAAATGAATTTATAATAGATATTTTAAAACTAGATAAAGATAAAATTTATATTACTTATTTTGAAGAAGATTTAGAAGTTAAGGAAAAATGACTTTCTTTAGGTTATAAAGAATCTCAAATAATTTCAGGAAATAGAGACTTAAATTTTTGAGATGTTGGTTCAGGACCTTGTGGACCAAATACAGAAATATTTTATGATCGTGGAATTAAATATCATGATGGTGGATCTGAATTAATTAAAGATGATATTGAAAATGATAGATTTATTGAAATTTGAAATATTGTTTTTAGTCAATACAATAATTTAGGTAATAATGAGTATGTTGAACTTGCTCAAAAAAATATTGATACTGGCGCTGGTTTAGAAAGAATAGTATCTATAATGCAAAATGTTCCGACAAACTTTGACACAGATTTATTTCAAGAAATTATCAAAGAAGTGGAAAAATATACGGATTTAAAATATGATATTTCAAATTATTTCACCAATAATCTTGAACAAAAAATCATTAATAAGCATTTTAAAATAATATCAGATCATATGAGAGCAGTAGTAAATGCCATAAATGATGGTGCTGAACCTTCTAGTACTCAAAGAGGATATATTATTAGAAGATTAATAAGAAGAGCTTATTATTCAGGTGTTAAATTAGGAATTAAAGAAAAAACTTTTTTAAATAAATTAGTTCAAATTACAAAGGATACGTTGATTTTTGAAATTGATGTTGAACTTGTTTCTTCAATTATTGAAAAAGAAGAAGAAAGCTTTTCAAAAACTATTCTTCAAGGAAAAAAAATATTAGATGATGAAATTGCTAATACAATAGATTTTTTTGATGTCAACATTGCATTTAAATTATTTGAAACATATGGCTTTCCGTTAGAAATGACTAATGATGTTTTATCTGACCATAATATTAAAATGAACTTAAGTGATTTGGAGATACTAAAGGAAAAGCATTCTGCAATTAGTAAAGGGAAACAAGAGCACAATAATTTTTCAAAAGCATTAAATTCTCTTAATATAATTAATGAATCAATTAGTAATTTTATTGGTTATGAACATGAGTATAGTAAATCAAAAATATTATTTTTATTGAATGAAGAAAAAAAGATAAGCGAACTTAGTGGAATAGGTTATTTGATATTGGATAATACACCTTTTTATGCAACTAGTGGTGGTCAATTGCATGACAAGGGTTATTTAATACAAGCGGGAAATAAAATAAAGGTATTAGATGTTTTTAAGGACAAAAACAATAATCATATTCATAAAGTCGAAGGAAAAATTAATGATCAAGATATTATTGAGTGTTTTGTTGATCAATTTACAAGATTAGGTTTAATGAGGAATCATTCAGCGACACACCTATTATTTGCTGCTCTAAGACATATATACGGAAATTCTATTGTACAATTAGGTTCTAATAATAATCAGGATAGATTAACTTTTGATTTTCCTTTAAAACAAAGACCTACAGAAAAAGAAATAATTATGATTGAAGATTTTGTCAATAAAGTAATTAATAATAATATTAAACGAGAATATATAATAACAACTACAACAAAAGCAAAAAAAATGGGTGCTATTATGACTATTGAAGAAATGGAATATTTTAACACTGAAAATGTTAGGGTAGTTAAATTTGATGATGTAACTACTGACTTGTGTGGAGGAACTCATATTGATTTCACAAAAAATTTAGAAAGTTTTAAAATAGTATCTGTGGATAATAAGGGTTCTGGAATTTATAGAATTAGAGCTCTAACATCTAATGATTTAGTAAATCACAGCATTCAGGAGCAAATAGATAAAAATTTAGTGTCCTTAAATTTATTAATCCAAAAAATAAATAAATTATCAGGTAAAAAAATAGAAATTAAATTTAAAAATATCGAAAACTTAAATCAATATTTAAAAGATATTTATCTGGAAATAGATAAACATAAAGAATTGATGAAAGAATTATTAAAACCTAAAAAAATGTCTTTAGATATTTCGTTAACACCAATTAAAGTCAATGATATTGAGTTATATTTTGCAAATAATATTGAAAAAAGTATTATTAAGAACACAGCAATTTTAATAAGGGAAAAATTTCCACAAGCATTAGTTATTTTGTTGTCCACTTTTGAAAAAAGCTCTTCTTTGATAATATCTTCTAAAAAAATAGATTCAAAAGACTTTGCTAATAAATTATCTTCTATCAAAAAAATTAATGGTGGTGGAAATAATTTAATTTGACAAGGTTCTTCAATAGAGGAAATATCTTTAGATGATATTAGAAAAATAATTTAATATGATGAGATTAGTGGCGTTAGATTTAGGAACAAAAAAGTGTGGATTAGCAATTACGGATCCCCTGCAAATCATAGCGCAATCCTTGGAAATAATTTATTATGAAGCTCAAGACTTTGAGAAAATATTTTTAAGGTTATTAGAAATAAAAAAAGAATATGGTCCTATAGAAGCATTTGTTTTAGGGAATCCACTAATGCCTAGTGGTGATGCATCTATTATGAGCAATATTGTTAGCAAGTTTAAAATTAAACTTGAAGAGTATTTTTCAATACCAGTTATTTTGGTAGATGAAAGATATAGTTCGAAACAGTCTACTCAAATAATGATTGATATGAAAATGTCCAGACAAAAACAAAAACAAAATAGAGATAAATTAGCTGCACAAATAATTTTAAATAATTATTTGGCACTTAAATAATTATTTTTTATATTATAAAATATATAAAAAAAATAAGGTCATGACAACCTTATTTTATTTGTGATTATTATTTTTCTGTTTGTCAAATAATGTAATCTAATTGACCAACTTCATTTGTTAATGAAGATTTTATTTTTTCAATTAATTTAATTTTATCGATGTTTCATTCATATTCTTTAATTTTAAAAGTACTATAACCTCTATCTTCTAAAAAGTATTGACGATCAATTTCTTCAATCATTTCTTTAACAGTACGATTAGATTTTCATTCTTCAATCAATAAGGCTTTTAAAACCACTTTAGATTTTTTGTTTAATATCATCAAATCAATGTGCTGAGAACCAACTCTTATATTAACTTGTATTTCATATTTACTACTTAAGTTTTTAATTAAATCTCCATAAATATTTTTGGCAATAATTGAAGAAAATTCTAAATGATCTTCATCTTTTGCTTCCATTGGTCTTAAGTCTAATAATTGAGTACTTTCATTTATTTCATCGATGTTTTCCATATCTTCATTTATAGTTTCAATAGTTTGATTAGCTTTTATTGCATCTAAATATTCAATAAATTTCTTGAAGATAATTGCATTTTTATTGTTAACATTGGAAACTTTAATTTCATCACCTTTTAGAGACTTTACAACAATCATTTTAGCTCTTGCTCTAGTAATGGCAACATTTAATCTATTAGAACCACCTTTGGCATTTAAAGGACCGAAGTTATTTTTTAGAACACCATCAATATTTTTACCGTATGAAATTGATAGTATAACTAAATCACCTTCATTACCTTGAACATTTTCAAGGTTAGTGATTATAATGGTATTATTCTCTAATTTTTCTTTTAATAAATCAGGGAAAGAGGCTGATTTTTCAACTAATAAGTTTTCAATTAGTTGAGATTGTTTGGAGTTAAATGTTACCACAAGTATTTTTTCATATGTTTCATGATGCTCAATCAACAAGTCGATTACTTTATCAGCTTCTTCTTGATTCATTGAATTTCAAACACCATTGATATCATAAACATCAATTCCTCTTTCAACAACACCACACTTAGTTGCAACTTCTAAGTTTTTGTTATAGATAAATTTATTTGAGAATTCAATAAGTTCTTTTGAATCAGAACGATAATGATTTTTTAAGTGGAATTCATTTCATCAAGAAACTTTAGCTCTTTCCAATAAAGACTCTGCGGCATCAAAATCATCAAAATCAAAATCTTCTTCTGAACTTTTTGACATAAAGAATGACGAAGGTTTTAGTTGTTTGTCATCTCCTGAAACAACTTTAATTTTTGTTCTATAAACTAAAGGATATGATCTCTCAATTGACATTTGAGAAGCTTCATCAAATATTCCGTAATAAAATTCTTCTTCAATTAAAGGAATCATGTCTGAAACATTATCAGGACGACAAACTCATACAGGGAATAATTTCTTAAGAGAACTATAATATTTTTTAACAAATTGAGTTATTGAAGGATATGTGCCTGATGAGGCAATACGTAATACATTTGCAATTTCATCTTTTTCATCTTTTGAAAGTTTAATTAAATAATTTCTTAATGAATTGACATATTTTTTGAAAACTAATTCTTCAATAATTGATGATGAACGAATAGCTTCTTTTCTCAATTGTGTAATAATGTCTTGCAAATGTATACCTTTAATTTCTAAGAACATTGGAATATCTTTAACAATATCATTTCATAGAGCAATAGTTTTAAGTTTTTCAAATTGAGAGTGTCTAATAGGTGCAGTTATATGGTGCATAATTCCACGTACTGTTGTTAAATCAAAAAGTGTAAAATTTTCTAGATATAATACTTTAATGTAAGGTAATGATAATCAAGATCATTCTTTAAGAATTGTTTGATTTTTTGCATTAAATGCATCTTTAACTTTATATAGTTCCAATAAAAATTCATTGTCAAATACAAAAAAGTCTTTAAATGCAATAAATTCTTCAACAAATTCAGACTCTAATATATCAATGTTTTTGATAAAATCATTAAACATATCAATATTTTCATTCATATTTTTTGAAATAGATTTAACTAATTTTAATGGTAATTCACAATTGTCAATATCATTAATTATTTTTTTGTTAGTTATAAATTCTGCAAATATAATTTCAGCTTTTGAAATATCTTCTTTGGACTCGTTGAATACTGTTAAAAATTTTTCAATTTTTCTTCCATTTTCTACAAAGAAAGATAATCAATCAAATTTACTAATTTCTTTTTTGTGTTTATCTTTAAAGTTTTCACATAATATTGAAAAATTAATTAAATCTTCTTTAGGAGATTCTGAAAGTTCAGGTTTTTTGGAAATTAATCTTTTATTAAATGATATGTAATCATTAATTCTTTCTAGAAAATCTGATTTTTGTTTTGATGATTTTGAGATAAAATCTTCATATTCTTTAGCGTGTTCATATTTCTCTTTAAATAGAAAGAAAGATTCGAAAGAAGTAATCATTTTTTTACCACCCAATAAAAATGATTCTACTAATTTAATATTTATAGAAATTTTTTGTTTAATTTTTTTAATTTGTTTAACCATTTCATTTGGAGTAAAATCTTCTTCTAATTTATATTTTTTAACAAATTTTTTGTATTTTAAATATTCATCAAAAAAATCATCAATTTTTGAAATGTTATATTCCACCAAAAATTTTTGCATTGATTCATAGACTGTTGTATTTCCACCATCTTCAGAAAAAATATTTGATAATCATTCATTAGTTATTTGCTCGCCTAAATCATTTTTTAAGTCTTGGTATTTTGAATAATCCAAGTTAAAAATATTATCATTATAATCTTCAATTGTTCAATGTTTTTTCACCAATATAACTAATTCAGAATATCAATCTTGATAATTATTGAAAAACATCAATTCATTTTTATCCATTTTTAAAGGTTCAATAACTGCATTCTTTGAATAACGTGAAGGTTCACGATATCATTGAGTACCTAATATTGTATTTAATGAATCAATTTTTTTATAAAAACCTTCTACATTTCTATTGTCACAAAGATATAGGGTAAATTGTGAAAGAGAATTAATACGCGAAGTTAAAACATCAAGCGCTGCTTTCTTTTCAGAAACCATTAGAACACTTCTACCTTTTATCAATGCGTTTGAAATAATGTTTGCAATAACTTCTGATTTACCTGTTCCTGGTGGACCATAAATAAGTGTTGATTGTTGTAATGAAGAAGCTACAGCATATTTTTGGAAAATATTTAATGGACGATTTATTTCTAAGATATCAGACTCTTTAATTACTTTATCTTGATAATGTTTTATTGACTTAAAATTACCTTCCATTTGAGATTCAAAAGGATCAGAATTAAGTTCAATTATTTTTTCTAAATCTTGTTTTAAGGAAGAACCTCCAGGTTCAAAAATACCAAATACTGTTGAAGGTTCAACTTGCAGTATTGAATAATTTTCAATTAATTCTTTTGTATCTTCTTTGGTAAAACTTTCTAAGCCATTTTTTTGATAAGAAATTGGATAACCAACCATTTCTTCAAATCTACTAATAGTATCTTCTAAAGATAGTGGTTGTAGTAATTCATAAGAATTCAAGTTACTTTTATATTCTTTATTTAAAACCACACATAATTTTTCATTTACAATAATTTCATCTTCTATTCTTCTTAAAAAAAGTTTGGCACCTTCTTCAATAACTTCTACTTTTTGAATTACTATTGGAGCTTTAATTGCAACATTATTACCAAATTTACCTTTTAAAAATTGGTATGAAACATGTAATGGTCATATTGCTGCATCATTATAAAATTGCTTGGCAACTTTGTTAATTCCTAAAAATATTTTTTTAGAAGATTTCATTTCTGCAACATAATGGTTTGTAATTTTTTTTCTATTTGCTTCAAAATCTTTAGTTAGGCTACTTGACATTGTTGTAGAAAGTGTAAAACCATTATCAAAAATAATTTCTGTAAATTTGGTTAAATCATTTGCTGTGTTTAATTCTTCTTCAAAAAAAGCCACACCTGAAGCTGTTGATATTTCTAATTGATTTGTTTCTTTGTTGATAAAAGACAGAAAAGCATCTTTCTTAACATATTTTAATATATCAATATGTCTTGTGGTTAAGTTGGTTCTAATACAATAATCAATCGGATTAATTGTAATTAAATTTAATAATTTTTGCTTTATAGCTTTTTTCATGTTGTTTGTTCTCCTAGTTTTCTAAAGTTTATGCTTAATATATTTTAAAGTAATTTCCGAAATAAGTTGTAATTTTAATTAAATAAAATATATTCATTTTTTGAATTTTGTTAGGTTTTAATATATAAAAAAACCATTCTTTTAAAGAATGGTTTATTATAAGCGCCTACAATTTTTTATTTTATTATTAGAGTGAAGAATATCATTAAAACTGATATTGTAAAGATGTTTTATAGGTCTCACGACTTTAAAACCCATTTAGATTATCCTAAATAAGCTAATTACATTATAACACCTTTTTAAATATAAAAACATTTTTTAATCAATAATAAATTTTTATTTAAAATATAATAATAATTATAATAATAAATTTTTAAGGACAAATTATGAAAAAATTAATAGGAAAAACAAAATTTATTTTTGTAACTGGTGGTGTTGTTTCTGGAATAGGGAAAGGAATTATAGCGGCTTCAATAGGTAATATTTTAAAGGCAAGAGGTTTTAAAGTATTTATTCAAAAATTAGATCCTTATTTAAATATTGATCCAGGAGTTTTATCTCCTTATGAACATGGAGAAGTTTATGTAACACATGATGGTGGTGAAACGGATTTAGATTTAGGTCATTATGAAAGATTCATAGACGAAAAATTAACTAAAGATTCAAATTATACTTCTGGAAAAATATTTCAAAACGTTATTAATAAGGAAAGAAGTGGTAAATATAGAGGAAAAACTGTTCAAATATTTCCTCATTTTACAAATGAAATAATTGAATTAATGGTAAAAACAGCTCAAACCAATAAACCAGATTTTCTTATAGTTGAAATAGGTGGTACTGTTGGAGATATGGAATCTATTGCTTTCATTAGAGCTATTTCAGAATTAGGTTCTTTTAATTCTGATGTTGCTTATTTTGTTCATGCGACATACATTCCATTTTTAGAAACATCAAAAGATTTTAAAACAAAACCAACACAATTTTCAATTTCTTCTTTATTAACAATGGGAATTAAACCACATATGATTATTTTGAGATCACATAAAAAATTACCAAAAGAAATTCCTGTTAAAGTATCAAAATCTATTTTCTTAGAATCAGAAAAAATTATTCCTTTACATGATGTTGATTCAGTTTATGAAGTTCCTTTGTATTTTGAAACCTTAAATGTTGCAGAGAATATTTTGAAAGAATTTAAAATGGATCTAAAAACACCTGATCATAAAAATTGAACTAAATTTACTGAAAAAATAAAAGCTCCTAAATCTAAAAAAATAATAATTGGAATGGTTGGTAAGTACACTACGTTTGAAGATGCTTATAAATCTATCAAAGAATCTTTGTTTATTTCCTCTGTTTACCAAGGATTGGAAATTCAACTTAAATGAATTTCTTCTGAGGACATAACATTTGAGAATATAGAATCAAAAATAGGAAAAGTAAATGGCATTATTATTTTACCTGGTTTTGGATTAAGAGGTTTTGAGGGGAAAATTATAGCAGCAACTTATTCAAGAGATAAAGATATTCCTACATTAGGAATTTGTTTAGGTATGCAAGTTATGACTATTGCTCATGCAAGATTATTGGGATATGAAGATGCCACGTCAGCCGAAATCTTTGAAGAAGGAACGTTGATTTTTGATTTAATTAATAAAAATGAAAATTCACTAGGTGGGACACTTCGTTTGGGAGAATCTACTGTTTTATTTCAAGAGGGTACTAAATTTAGAAAAATTTATAATGCAGCTAAAACAAAAGAAAGACACAGACATCGTTATGAATTAAATAGAGAATACATAGATATCTTGCAAGATGATGAATTTATGTTTTCAGGATTTGACAGTAAAACAGGTTTAGTGGAAACATGCGAAGTCAAAAATAAAAAATTTTATTTAGGTACTCAATATCATCCAGAATTTAACTCTACACCAATGAATCCACACCCTTTGTTTACTGAATTTTTAAAAGCTTGTTAATTTTAGTTTACAAGTTATTAATATTTTATAATAAAATAAATTTTTGAGTTATAATAATTATGCTAGTTAATTATTGAAAAAGTAATATATATGAATTGCTAAAGCAATTTTTTTAATTAAATTATTAGCAAAATGAATAACTTAAGGGGCGCTTTTGATTGAACAATTGAAGAAAAAATTGAATTTCCCACTTATAGATTGTAAATTTTCTAAAAGAGATAACCTTTTATTTTTGGATATTGAAATTGATTGTCCTATTATGGATGATATTCACGCAAAGAGCAAAGTTATTTCAGATATTATTGATGAAATAGATACTAGTGATAATAAATATTATTTGAATGTTTATTCATCTGGAGCTGAAAAAAACATTGATTTTTTAAACATAAATGAATATATTGGGAAGTATGTTCAAATAGTTTTAATAAATCAACAATTCAATAAACTTTTATTTGAAGGAGAACTAATTAAAGTTGAAGAAGAATTAGTTATATTAAAAATAAATATGAAGGGTTGTTTTAGAAAAATTGAATTTCAGAATTCTAATATAAAACAATTCAAACAATCTATAAAAACAAAAAAGGAAATAATAAAATAATGAAAAATCAAACAAACCCATTAGAATTAATTAAATTTATATCAAAATCAAAAGAAATGAACATTAACGACATTGTTCAATTTTTGTTAAATGCTATTGAAAGAATAGTTCATTCTCAATTAGATCCGGATGCAAATTTAACTTTATCAATTAATGAAGAGGAAAATAGATTAGTTTTAATTAATAAATCAAAAGTTGTAATTTTAGATTCTGAAAATTATGAAAAAGAATCGAACTTAATTGATATCAAACTTGAAGAAGCTTTATTGTTGGATCCAACAGTTAGAGTGGGTGATTGTATTCCTGCTGAAATTAAGTTTGATGACTTTTCAAGAACAACATTCAGTAAAATAGAACAGTCATTTAAATTAGAAATTTTAAATTTAGAAAAACTAAAAATATACAATAAATACTTTCCATTAATTGGGGAGCAAGTTGATGCAAAATTAGAAGAAGAGCACGGAAAGACAGCAACTTTTGTTTTAGAAGATGGAACACATTGCTTAATGCCTATGAAATTTAGAAATATGAGTATTGATTTATCAAAGTCTGATTATCATAAAGTTTTTATAGAAGAAGTATATGAAAATTCAAGAGATTATCAAGTTTTAGTATCTAATTCTTCATCAAGTAGAATTAAAGAAGTTTTAAAAGTGGAGATTCCTGAAATTGAAAATGGAAATATTCAAATAGTTTCTATAAGTAGAGTTCCTGGAGTTAGAGCGAAAATATCTTTTAGAAAAAATCCTGAATTTGAAGGTGATATGGATATTGTTGGTTCAATAATAGGACAGGGCGGACAAAGAATTAATTCTGTTTCTGAAAAAATAGGAGGAGAAAAAATTGATGTTATTCAATATTCAGATGATTTAAATGAATACATTTCAAATTCAATGTCTCCTGCAAAAGTTGTTTCAATTAATTTAAAACCAAATGGGAAAGATTATTTAATTATTGTTCCTAATAAACATAACACAATTGCGATTGGTAAACAAGGAATTAATGTTAAGTTAACAGTTGAATTAACTAAAACTAATATTGACATTATTTCTATTGCTGATGCAAAAGAAAGAAACATTGACATTTTATGAAATGGAAACATCACTCCTGAACAATTAGAACAAATAGAATCTCATGATGGACCAAGATCATTTCAATTTGAAAACAAAAGAAATACAAGACATAACAATAGTTCTTTTTCAAATAATGGTAATAGATATAATTCTCCAAATTTAAATATGGATGAATTTGATAGAGAATTAGCAGAATATAAAACTGAAATTAATGAATTTGCATCTGGTGAATTTGCATTTGGAGATTTTAAACCAACTTATTTTGATTATCAAAGCGAAAGTAGAGATGAAAAAAAATCTGATATTAATTTTAGTAATATGAATAATTCTATCCAAGATACAAACTCTTCTAAAAAACCTTCAAAAAGAGATATTAATGATATTGAAAAATCATTTCAATTTGATTCTGATTTAGCATCTGATATTAATTTTGATGATTATGATTTTTCAGACTTTGATGAAGAGAATAATGAGTAAGAAAGAAATTTTAAGAAAATGTATTGTGACAAATAAAGTCACTAATATCAATAATATGATTAGAATTGTTAAAGATAAAGAAAATAATATTTTTTTAGATAATAACATGCATTTGCAAGGACGAGGGGCCTATATTACTAATGAAATTAAATTAATTATTCAAGCCCTTGAAAGAAAAGTTCTTAATCGAGCATTTAAAACAAACATTTCAAAAGATGTGTATGATAAATTGAAACAAGAGGTTAAAAAAAATGAAGAAATTAAAAACTAAAAACGGAAGCAAATCACAAAATAAAATTGCAAACAGAAGAACAAATGATCTTCAAATAAAAAATCAATTAACTAATGTTAAAACTGAATTAAAAGACGGAGTTTTTATTTTTACTGGTCCCATGACTGTAAATGAGTTTTCAAATAATGTTAAAATTAAACCAAATGAAATCTTAATTAATCTTTTTCAAAAAGGTAAATTATATAATTTAAATTCAACTTTATCAGAAGAAGAAATTGCAGAAATTTGTTTTGAATATGAATATGATTTTCAAAAAGAAGAAGAATCAAATGAAACAAATTTTATGGATCACCTTAAAGTTGATGACCCATCAGAGGAATTGGAAAAAAGACCTCCAATAATTACTATTATGGGTCATGTTGACCACGGTAAAACAACTCTTATTGATAAAATTAGAAATTCTAATATAGCTCTTGGAGAGAGCGGAGGTATTACACAACATACTGGTGCATATCAAGTTCAGCATAAAAAAGATTTTATTACTTTTTTAGATACACCAGGTCATGAAGCTTTTACTTCAATGAGAGCAAGAGGTGCCAAAGTTACTGACATTGTTATTTTGGTTGTAGCTGCAGATGATGGTGTTAAACCACAAACTATTGAAGCTATTGATCATGCAAAATTTGCCAATGTACCTTTGATAGTGTTTGTCAATAAAATGGACAAACAAGGAATTGATGTTGAGAAGGTCAAAGGAGATCTTTCTAAATATGATATTCTTTGTGAGGAATGGGGTGGAAATATTCCCTTTGTCTATGGTTCTGGATTAACTGGTGATGGTATTAGTCAACTTTTTGATATTATTTTACTCCAGTCAGAGTTACTAGAATTAAAAGCAAATAGAAATCGTTCAGCAATGGGAACTGTTATTGAATCGCGTATTGATATTGGTCAAGGAACTATTGCAACTTTAATTATTGAAAATGGAACTTTATTGAAAAGAGACTTTATTGTTGCTGGATCTCATTATGGAAGAATTAAAAATATTACTTCAACAACAGGTGAGGATTTGGAAAAAGCTCTTCCAGGAACTCCTGTAATAGTTACAGGTTTAAATTATACTCCTAATGCCGGTGATAGATTTATTGGTTTTGATGATGAAAAATTTGCCAAAGAATTAGCTAATAGAAAAGCTTTTGTAGATAAAAAAAATGAATTAAATTTAAAACAAACTCAAATCTCTAATGCGAATTCTGATTTAAAAATTTTTAATATAATTATTAAATCAGATGTTCAAGGAACTGTTGAAGCTTTAAAACATTCCATATCAACAATTAAAAATGATGAAGTTATTGTAAATGTAGTTAGAGCTTCTGTTGGTGCCGTTACTAAAAGTGATGTTTTGCTTGCACAAACTTCTAATTCCATCATTTATGCATTTAACCTTCGTGTTGATGGAACTGTTAAAAAGTTTGCTGATTCTGAAAAAGTTGTGATAAAAATGGAGACAATAATTTATAAAATTATTGAGGATGTTGAACTAATTATTAAATCTAAACAAGAACCCAAATATGAAGAAGTAATTACTGGCGAAGCACTTATTCAAAAGTTATTTTATTTTTCTAAAGTTGGAACCATTGCTGGATGTTTAGTTATTAACGGAGTAATTAAATCTAATACAAAGTTAAGGGTTTTAAGAAAAGACAAAGTAATTCATGATGGTAAATTAGAATCTTTACAAAATGGTAAAAATAACATTAAAAAAGCTGAAAAAGGAACTGAATTTGGAACGCATATTAGAAAATTTGATAATTTAGAAGAAGGAGATAAACTACAAACTTATGATGAAGTTTTGGTTTCATAATTTATGAATGAAATAAATAAAAGAAAAAAAGAATCAAATTATATGTTGTTGATTTCTCAAATTATTCAACAAGATGTTACAAATGTAAATATTGGCAATATTACAGTTGTGGATGTTAAATTATCTAATGATGGTTCTAATTTAAAGATATATGTTTCTTTTGATAGATTAGAAAATAAATCATTGGAAGCACTTAATAATTCAAAGGGATTTATTCGTACAATGCTTTCAAAATATGATTTAGGTAGAAGTGTTCCAAGATTAAATTTTGAATTAGATGTTGTTGGAAAAAAAGCATTAGAAATTGACAAAATATTAGAATCTATAAAGAATAAATAAAAATTATTTTTTGCTTCTAACTTTGCTAATAATCAATTTAATAATAATTGGAATTACTAAAATCGTTAAAATAGACAAGAAGAAAATTTTTCTATATGCTTTATTCATGTCAGAAGTTATTTTTTGAATTTCTATTTGAGAAATAACTTCGTTACCAAAAAAAGATTGGATATCAATAACTCTCTTTTTTCTAAAAATAGTAAATCAAATATGAACGACCATTACACCTATTAACCCCAATATTATGTATATGGCTAAATTTTCAGGAGCAGGACCCAAATCATTTATTCATTGTTCAAAATTAAATATTCATCAATTAACATCTTTTAATCATCAAAAAATTAGAACAAAAATAGTTCCATAAAATAAAATAGAAATAGTTATTCAATTATGAGTAACTTGTTTTTTATATAATTTAATATAAATGTTTGAAATAAAGGGAGGTGTAGTTTTTAATCCAGAACCCAAATCGTCTCTGTACACATTAATTGAATTTTTCAAACCCCTATATTCGATAAAGTTATATATGAATTTAGCTAATGATGCTATAGCTATAATAGAAGTTGGGACATATCAAAATCATCCTCATTTTAAAACATTTGATATCAAAGATATAATTATTATTTGTGAAAAAAATAACAAAAAAGATAAAATAAAAACAAATAAAAATCTTGAATTTTCATATTTAAACACTTTGTAAATTCCATTAGGTATTACACCTTTTGGATCTTGTTTGTAATTAGAATTTATCTTAATTGTACTAATTTTTGAAGGATTTTCAACAAATGTTATTGTCCCTGTATTATAAATAGGTTTTATTTCCACAAAATTTCTGTCCCTTCAATATTTATTAAATTATATCAAAATATTTATTTTATTAAATGGACTTTGTATTTATGTGAAATAATAACATTTCAATATCAGCAGGATTTATTCCTGGTATTCTATATGCTTGCCCCAATGTTTCAGGTTTTATCAAAGTTAATTTTTGCCTTGCTTCTGTAGCTAAATTTTGAACATTTTCATAATTAATATTTTGAGGTATTCTTAAAAATTCTAGTCTAAGCATCTTTTCCGCAGCAATATTTTGTTTCTTGATATATCCATCTAAACGAATCTGAATGATTAAACTATCTTTGTATTTAAAATCTTTTATAAAATCATCGATATTTACATCTGGTCTAGATAGGGTTTTAAATATTGATTGACCATTTAAAATACCTAATTTAACTGCTATTGGATCTCCAGAAGAAAGATATGTTTTTTTTAATTCTTCTATTTTATTGCTAATAATTAAATATTTCTCTTTTATTTCATTAAATGTTTTTTCATTAATCATATTTGCTTCAAAAGCATATTTAGCTAAACGTATATCCGCATTGTCATTTCTTAAAAGCAATCGATATTCAGCTCTAGATGTTAGCATTCTATAAGGTTCTTTAGTTCCTTTAATAGTTAAATCATCAATCATTACACCGATATAAGAGTCACTTCTCAATAGATTTAGAGGGTTCATTTTTTTTAATTTTTGTGCAGCATTTATTCCTGCAATTAAACCTTGTGCAGCCGCTTCTTCATATCCACTTGTACCATTTATTTGACCGGCAAAAAATAAGTTTTCAATTAACTTAGATTCAAGAGATTTCTTGATTTGCAAAGAGTCTATGGCATCATATTCTATTGCATATCCTCATTTAGAAACTTTGGCGTTTTTTAATCCCGGAATGGTATGAATAAACTTTTTTTGAACATCAATTGGCATGGATGTTGAAAGACCATTTATATAATAAATATCACCTACAGATGTTTCGGGTTCAAAAAATACTTGATGTCTGTCTTTATCTTTAAAGCGAACTACTTTATCTTCAATAGAAGGACAATATCTAGGTCCCACACCATTAATTAATCCAGAATACATACTAGATTTATCCAGATTTTCTAGAATAATTTTATGCGTTTCTTTGTTGGTATAAGTTAAAAAACAATGTATTTGTAATTTTACTTCAACATTTGATCTAGAAGAAAAAGTTAAATTTTCTTCTTCTAAAATTTCTTCTTCAACTTCTGAAAAATCAATTGAATCAGCAAATATTCTTGCTGGAGTTCCTGTTTTTAATCTCATTAAATTAAAACCTAGTTCTTTTAAATTGGTTGATAGATTTGATGAAGTTGAGTCACCATCCGGTCCTGATATCACAACATCACTACCTCTTAGAACTCTAGAATCCATGTATGTACCAGTTGTTATTATTACTATTTTAGCAATTATTTCTTCTTCTATATTTAAAACAATTCCTATTATTTTATTATCTTCAATAATTAGTGAATTTACCATTCCTACAATTAAATTGATATTTTTATTGTCTTTAACATATTGATGAATAATTTCAGAATACTTATCCTTATCAATTTGTGCTCTAATTGCTCTCACCGCTGGACCCTTTGAAAGATTCAACATTTTTACTTGAATCATTGCTAAATCGGCAAAATAACCTTGCATACCGCCAAGAGCATCAATTTCCTTTGTAATAATACCCTTTGCAGGACCTCCAATAGAAGGATTGCAAGGCATGGAAGCAAGTTTGTGTTCATTTAATGTTATTAAAGCCACATTAAAATTTTGCTTTGCTAAAGCAAATGCAGCTTCAATTCCTGCATGACCACCACCAACAACTATGACATCAAAGATATTTTTTTTCATATATTCCTTCCAACGATTCATTTAAACAATATTTATTTTTAAATAATAACCTTTAATTTAAAAATTGTTATTAATTTCTTTTCATTCTCCTATAGCTATATTTAAATCTTTTAATTCTAATTTTCCAATTCTGATTCTGTTTAATTCTATAACTTCATTATCTACCATATGAAACATTCTTTTTATTTGATGATATTTACCTTCAGTTAAAATAACATTGCAAGTATTGGGTTGTTTTGGAATAATTTTAATAGGCTTCAAAATTTTGTTGTCTAAAATTATTTTTCCTTGTAATTTTTTTATTGCCAATTCTGTTAAATTGTTTTTCAATGTAACTTCATATTCTTTTTCAACATTTATTTTGGGAGATTTGAGTTTATGAGATCAAATACCATCATTTGTCAACAATACAAGCCCTGTTGTATCTTTATCCAATCTACCAACTATATGCAAATTTAAGTGAGAATATTCATCTATTAATTCCAAAATAGTTGATTGAAAATTGTCTTTTGTTGCACAAAGATAATTTTTTGGTTTATTCAATGCAATGTAAACAAATTCTTTATATACAACAACTTTGCCATCAAAAATAATTTTGCTAATTAATGGGTCTATTTTTAGAGAAGGATCTCTTTCAATTTTGTTATCAACTAAAATATTACCTAGTTGTATTGATTTTTTGGTTTGTTTTCTGCTTCAATTATTTTGTGAAGATATAATTTTTTCTAACCTTATTTTCATTATTTAAAATTATAACCATTAATTCATTAAAAATGAGTTATAATTTTATTGATATAAGATTGAAATATTTTATAATCTAAAAGGATAATTTATGTACCAATATAAAGCCGTATTAATTTCAGATAAACAAATTATCACCGAAGGACATACACTTGAAGAAATAGAAAAATTTATTGTTGGTTGAAAAAGAAAAAACAATGATAAATCAAATGAAAAAATAGAAATAATACATGTTTTTAGAAGTAACAAACAATCTTGAGAATCAAAAGAAGAGTTAATAAAAATAGTTTAAATTAAAACAAATTGTACTTATTGTTTGTTTTACTTAAGAAAGTTTATAGGTTTATTTTATATGAAAAAAATTTTAATTATTAGTGGAAATAATCATCTATTTATGTCTGGCGCAGATATGTATACTGCTCGAATTATTAAAATTTTACAAAAAGAAAATTGTGTCATTGATGAATACACTTTTGAATTTAATATGTCTAAAAAAGATTTGAAAAAAACAGATGATATTAAAATTATTTCTCCTAACAAAAAATTTAATGACTGTCAAAAATCAAAATTAAAATGATGATTCAAAAATGCTTATAATATTGTTTATCGCTCTAGAAAACAATTAGATAAATTGATTGATGAATATGATTTGGTTATTGATGCTTCATTAATGCTAGTTAGATCTAAAAAGCTTTTTAACAATGATAAATATTTATATATACAACATCAATCTGCAGATTTTTTTGAAATGAAAAGATATGGTTTTTTTACTCCTCTAGCAGTATTTTTAATTTGATTGACAGGATTTAAAAACTGTTTTAAACTAGCTAAAAATATATTGTTTTTTGATGAAAGAAATAAAAATTATGTTGTGAATAAATTTAAACCAGATAAAAATAAAAGATATTTTACTATTTTAAATAGTAGCATAAGAAAATCAACTATAGAACAAAATAAAAAATTAAAAGATGAAATATACAAAAAAAATAATTTTGAAAGAAATATAGTTTATATAGGAAGAGTTACCATTGAACAAAAAAAAATGAATGTTGTTAATAAAATGATGAAAATAAGCGAAAATAAATTAGATGTTTATGGATTCGGGACATATGTCAAAAAAATAATCAAAAATAAAAACATTATTTTTCATGGAAAAGTTAGTCATGATGAAGTACTTAATATTAATCTTCATTCTAAAATAAATTTATTGTTAAGCAACTATGAAGGATTTTCTACATCCTTGGTAGAATCTATTTGCTCATCAACGCCCATAATTATACGTAATTCACATATATCTGCGCCATTTTTGGCAGATAGAAATAAAAATGGTTTTCTTTGAGATAATAAAGTTAATATAAGAGATTATGCTTCTCATTTTGATGAAATTAATAACTTATCTGTTGAAAAATTACAAGAGCTATCTAATAATTGTTATGAATTTGCAATTAAATACTTAACTTATGAAACTTTTGAAGAAAAATGATTGAATTTATACAAGGAAATGATTAAACAATTATAATATTTTAATCAAGTGTTATAATTGAACTATATAAAAAAGTTTGAATTGAGGTATTAGAGTATGGATTTAGGTTTAGCAATTGGTTTGATAATTGGATTATCATTAATTTTATTTATTTTGGGTGGTTTTTTAGGTTTTTATTTTACTAAAAAAATGTTTGAAAAACAATTAAAAGAAAACCCTCCAATTACTGAAAAAATGGTTAGAGCCATGTTTTTGCAAATGGGTAGAAAGCCGTCAGAAGCACATATTAAAAACGTTATGAGATCTATAAAAAATGCAAAGTAATTTGTATAAAAATGTATAGATTATTGATTAATGTTTAGTTTGTGAAAATATTGTAGATAATAAATTTTGAAAGGATATTTTATAAAAAAAATGTTAAAAATATAATATTTAGGAACAATTTCTGTTGTTGGAGTTAGCACAATTTTAGCTGTTGGATTATCAACTGTTGAAATAAAAAAAAGCAAATTATAGATAAAGAAATGATAGCTAATAGTTCTGAATTAATTTCTAATGAAGTAGCTTTAACGTTAGAAATTATTAAAAAAATTAAATTGAGATAATAAAAAGCAATTACATTATGAATTTTAAAATTCTTTTTATGTTTTTGGTATAATTCTTTATATTAAAATTTAATTAATGTAAAAAAAGCATTTAAAGGTGAGTTTATGAAAAAAAATGTTAAAAATATAATGTTGGGAACAATTTCTGTTGTTGGAGTTAGTACAATTTTAGCTGTTGGATTATCAACTGTTGAAATAAACAAAAAGCAAATTATAGATAAAGAAATGCTATTGAATAGTTCTAAGTTGATTTCTAATGAAGTAACTTTAACGTCAGATATTGTTAAAGAATTAGGTTGAGATAGTAAAAAAACAATTACATTAGAAGATTGAAAAACAATGGCGCCAAATATTACTAAAATAGGCAGTGGTGCTTTTGATTCTGCGAAAATAGAATCAATTACAATACCTTCATCAATTATTTCAATTGAGTCGCTTGGTTTTGCTTATACCGGAAATTTATTATCTTTAAATTTTGAGCAAAATTCTCAACTAAAATCAATAGGTTTTCAAGCTTTTGAATCATCAAATTTAAAATCAATCATTATTCCTGAAAATGTTGAATCAATTGGTAATTTTGCTTTTGCTTCTTCAAAATTATCATCAATTGCAATTTCTAATCCTTTTATAAGAATTGGTGATTCAGCATTTTTACAAACAAATTCATTGCAAAATATAACCATTCATGATAAACACAAATCTAATCTTGATACATATGGGTTTTCAGTTAAACAAATTGATTCAATTAACTTCACAACATCTTCTTCTAATGAAAAAACAATAGAAAAATTTACAGGAACTTCATTAAGTAGTGCAGATGTTGTTGCATTAGGTTGAAATACTAAAACATCAATATTGTTGTCAGATTGAAGTTCGCAAGCCCCTAATGTTGAGATAATTTTAACTGATGCATTTCAAAATAATGCAACATTAGTAAATTTAGATATACCTTCTACTATGCGATTTATTCAAAATCAAGCGTTTTTTAGAACAATTGCACTAAGGTCTATTATATTTCCTGAGAATCATTTTGGAAAAATTGAGTTAGGTGATCAATTGTTTTTAGAAAGCAGTTTAGAACAAATTCTTTTACCATCTCCAAACTTAGAAATATCTAATATTGCATTTGAAAATGCAGTTAATTTATCAGTAATTCAAATGCCTAATTCATTAAAAGAAGGATCGGCAACTCATCGATGAGGTTTCACAGAGGCGCAATATAATAATATTATTTGAAGAGGGGCGCCTATTTTTACTGGTACCATTTTAGAAGTTGCTGATGTTCAAGCCTTGGGTTGAAATACAAAAGAAATAATAACTTTAGATGATTGAGCTATTATGGCACCAAATGTAACTCATATAGGTGATAATGCATTTGCAAATGCACAATTAAAGAATATTGATATACCTTTGGGAATTCAAGAAATAAAGAGACTTGCATTTTCTTATAATCTTAATTTAGAAACTGTTGATTTTCCAATTAATAGTGAATTAACAACTATAGGAGTAGATGCATTTAAAGGTAACCCTAAATTAGAGAGGATTACTATACCTAATTCAGTAATATCTTTGCAAACAGGTGTTTTTGCTGATTCTGGTTTAAAATTTATAACTTTTCAAGATAGGTCAAAATTAGAAACTATTAGTGATTATGTATTTGCAAATAGTAAGATTGAATCTATTATTGTTCCTCAATCTGTTACTTCAATAGTTGGAGCTTCAGTATTTGCAAACACTTCTGGAACTTTAACAAGAATTAAAATGCCTCATAGATTAATTTTTACTGGTGGAGGTAGTCACCGTTGAGGTTTGACTACTACACAATGAGCTTTGATTGAGTTTACTTATGAACCATTTGCTGGAACTACATTAAATAATCAAAATGTTAGAAATTTAGGTTGAGATAAAAAAACTACGATAACTTTAGATGATTGAGCTATGGCACCAAATGTAGTTAATATAGGTAAAAATGCGTTTTTGAGTAATCAAACATTAGTTAGTATTGAAGTGCCTAGAGAAATTAATATTATAGGAGAAAGTGCTTTTAGAAAAACAATAAATTTAAAGAACGTTAACTTTGAAGCTAATAGCACTTTATTAGAAATTGGAAAATGAGCTTTTCAAGGTAGTGGATTAGAAAACATAAATTTACCAGTCTCTGTTTTACGAATTCAACAAGGGGCATTTTCACAAATGACACTTCTTAGATCATTTACATTTCCTCCTAATGTTACAACGTTTAGTAGTAATCTTCTTAATAGTTCTATAAATCTTGAAAATTTAGTATTGCCTCTTGAATTAAAAGTAATGGAAGGTCATCTTTTTGTAGGATTAACTAAACTTATTAAAATAGTTATTCCGTTAACTGTTGAAACAATTTCATCAGATTCATTTACATCATCACACTTTACAGATATCACTATGCCTTCAAGTTTTAAGGGAGATAGTGTTGCAAAATATGGCTTTACTCAAACTCAATGAGATTCAATTAAGTGAGTTTATTCACCTTTTTTAGGAACTGAATTAAATGAAGCAGCTGCAGCAAGTATTGGTTGAAATACTAAAACAACGATAACTTTGGAAGATTGAGCCACTTATGCGCCCAATGTTGAAACTATTGAGGGTGCATTTAACAGAAATGATGATATAGTTAGTATTGCAATACCTAATACAATAAAAGTAATTGGTTTATATGCTTTTTCAGCCACTAGCCAATTAAGGAATGTTATTTTTCAAGAAGGTTCTACTTTGTCAGAGATAGGTACTAATGCATTCTATAATTCCCGTATAATTGCTATAACTTTACCTGATTCTGTCACTATATTATCGGAAGGAGCATTTAGAAATGTTACTAGTTTAATTTCATTTGTTATTCCTCCAAGAGTAACTGTAATTCCACATCATTTGCTGAGAGGTACAAGAGTAACAGAAGTGATAATTCCCTCTGGTGTAGTAAGTATAGGTTTTGCTGCTTTTGCTGAAAATCCTGCACTTACTAAAATTATTGTTCCTGATTCTGTGACATCAATTAAATTGGATTCTTTTACAAACACTCTTGCTTTAATAGATATTACAATGCCTGCAAAATTCAAAACAACAGAGCCTAATTATGGTTTTACAAGAGCACAATGAGATGTAATTAAATGAACAGGTAACATTACTTTAGTAGATGATCTTATAACATCTTTTGAAGCAGCATTTATTCCTAATAGAGATATTATTGATCAAAATCCTCCAGAAGTTAGATTTTCATCTGGTGCTTCAGTACCTGCTAAAGCAGCAAATTTTAATTTGAAATTTGCTTTAGGTACATCAGTAAATAATTTGATTATCGATTGAAGTGATTCTACTATTTTTGATAATGCAATTCATACTTATACTAATACTAAAGACATTTTATTGTCAGAAATTAATATATTTGCAAAAATGTATCTTCCTTCAGGTACTGGTCCTGAAGAAGACACTATAGGTCTTGTGAAATATAATTGAAATAAAGAACCGGTTAAAATTTATGATTCTGCAACTGGAACTATTGCTAATTTTTGATATAATCCTAATGATAATCAAATGCTAGGTAGTGGAGAAATAACGAAAGCTACTTCAAAAGTTCTTGATGGTTGATCAAATGACTTAAAGATAGAAGGAAATAATATAAGTGAGGTTTCTATAACTTCGTCTACTTTTGATATTGCTTATTACAAAGCTAGAGGTATAGATCTTCAAGTGGCTCAAAAAATTACAGGTGAACCTTTAACTTGAGAAAATATTGATGCATTTGGTGTAAAAAAATATGATGCAGTTATTAATAAAACATTTGCATTTCGTTTAAATATTAGTGATGCTAATAGTCCATATCATGTAATGTATGGTTCTGATGTATTACCGACAGGACTGCAAACAGCAGAAGTTGAAAAAAATGCTACAGGTAAAATGGAACTCCCTGTAAATTTGACTAATTTGTCAGATCCTGCTCATGTTAATATATTTGGTCGAATTTTAAATCCAAGACTTCTTGAGTCAGATGAATTATTTACTTTTCCTACAATACCTGAACCAGTTAGTGTTATGAAACAAATGATTAAAATTACTTATAGTTTTAACAATTCTTCTTCATGAGTAGATACTGAGGAATTAAACGATATATTGGGTATGTTAAGAGGTGATGCTTTAAATAATTTAGTTTTAAATGAATCAATTCGAGCAAGGTATGAATTTACTGAGCTCGGAAAAGCAAGTTATTTTTCTTCTTCAGTATTCGGAGATCCAAGTTATGTTGCTACAAATAATTTTATTTCTATGGTAAATGTGGAAAAGGATTATGATTTAACTTCTTTTGTTGAAGCTATTCCAAGAGTTATGGCTGATGGTGATACAACAAATATAACTTGAACAAATACACTAGATTTAACTGCGTTAGAAGCACTTGGTGTTAATTTAGAATGAAGTTATTGAACTAGAAATGTAGATAATGATATTGTTCGTTCTGAATGAACAACAACCCCTCCTAGTCAAGTATCAGTATTAGAGAATCCGCTTGATTTATCTGTATTTCCTATTTCGATTAGATTAGTGAATTCAAGCACACCTAATGACAACACTGGGTTATATGAGTTTTCAACAGGCGTGGAATCATCCGTTGATATTATTAAAGGTTATGAGCCAAATATTTCAACTTTGGGAGAAATATTTGCATTCACAGAAACGTTAGGGGTTAATTATATTGCTACTGGATTATCTGGCAATGTAGTTTCTATGTCTATAGATGAAAAGTTTGTCGATGTTTCTGCAGAGGCACAATCAAAATTAAAATTGCAATTTTCACTTGGTAAATCAAAAACAGAACTAATAATTCCTTGAGGTGATAAAACTGCATTTCGTGCAGCAATTCAAGAATATAGTTTAACTCAAGATATTTTAAAAACAGAATTAAATATTTATATGAAATTAATTCTTGTTGGTGGAACTGGTCCAAATGAAGATCATATTGATGGAATAACATATATTTGAGATAGAAGAGAAGTTGAAATTTATAATAATGAAACAGGATTAAATGGCACATTTGCTGATGGAATAGCAGGAAGCAAAATAAGAACATATTCAAAAATTATTTCTGGTTGATCTGATTCTTTGTCAGTTGAAGGTAAAAAATCATCTGAAGTTAAAATTTTAAATAGAGATAATCAATTAAATCTTGAATACTATAAAGCAAGAGGAATTATTCTTGAAGCAAGTGTTGATGGAGAATTATGAACTAACATCACTGTCTTTAATAGTCAAGTTTTTAATGCTGCAGCAACCAATACAATGTCTTTTCGTTTAATTGTTGAAGATAATAATTTGTTTGAAATGTACGGAGAAGATGTTGCTGTGACAACGCCTACAGGTACAACAACCAATATTATTGTTAAAGATGTTATTGCTAAAATAGAATTAACGGGTATTCTTGCCAATAATTTAACTACAGATAAATTACAAGTTTCTGGAACAACTAATAATTTGATCATAATGGAAAATGATGAACTTTATACTGCTTCAGGTATGTCGTTAGCAGAAGCCAAAACAATGTTTGAAATAAAATATAGTTTTGATGGAACCACATATTTGGCAAAAGACGCATTTGTAAGTGCATTAAATGGATTAACAACAACAACATTGAATAGTTTGAATTTATCAAATTTTAAAGTGAGATACGAATTCACTGAAGCAGGATTGGCTAAATACTATTCAACACAAGTATTTAATGATCCAGATGCAATAGCCAATGTAACAATTAAATCTTTAACAACAACAGGAGTAATTAAAACTCTTGATTTAAATGAATATATAACCCAAGTTGCCAATGTTCAATTGTCAGGTACTACCTTACATATTGTGTATGCTAATGAATTAGATTTAAGTGCTTTAAATGCTTTAGGTGTGAAGATTCAATGAAGTTATTGAACTAGAAATGCAACCAATGAAATTGTTCGTTCTGAATGAGTGGAAGAAAAACCAACGGCAGTTTCAATATTAAAGAATCCAACTAATCCTGATAATTTATATCCTGTGGCAATTAGATTTGTAAAGTTGGATGAAGCAAATAACTCTATTGAATTAAAAAATATAGTAGATAATGTTGCAAGTGATGTTGATATGACTAAAGGTTATGCAACTGATGTTACTGGATTAAATGAAATTTTCACTTTTTCTGAAGTATTGGGTACAAACTATCAAGTTAGTGGAATTGTTGGCAATGTAGTTTCGATGACTATTAAAGAAGAGCAAATAAATGTTTCTGAAATGGCCAAAGAAAAACTTGAAATGCAATTTGCAATTGGACAAAATGCAGAAACATTAACCATTCCTTGATCAAATGCTGTAGATTTTAAATCTGCGATTGCAACCTTTAATGAAACTCAAGATATTTTAAAAACAGAATTAAATATTTATATGAAGTTAGTTCTTATTGGTGGAACAGGTCCTGACTCAAATATAATTAATGAAATTAAATATGTTTGAGATAATAGAGTTGTTGAAGTTTATAATAATGTAATAGGTATTAATTTAGAATTTGATACTATTGATGTTGCAGGAAGCAAATTAAGAGCATATGCAAAAATTGCTGATAATTGAGCTGAATCTTTATCTGCTGAAGGTAATAAATCATCAAATGTTACAATTTCTAGTTTGGGAAATGTGTTTGATATTCGCTATTATACATCAAGAGGAATAAAGTTAGAAGCTAGTGTGAATGAAGTTGACTGAATATTGATTGAAGAATTTAATGCAACATCATTTGATGCTTCTGCTACTAATAAAATGTCTTTCCGTTTAAGTGTTGTAGATCCAAGTGTGTATGAGATTTATGGATCAACAGTTGCGGTGACAACACCTACAGGTACAACAACTAATATTGTGACTAAAGACATTATTGCTAAAATAGAATTAACAGGTATTCTTGCCAATAATTTAACTACAGATAAATTACAAGTTTCTGGAACAACTAATAATTTGATCATAGTGGAAAATGATGAACTTTATACTGCTTCAGGTATGTCATTAGCAGAAGCCAAAACAATGTTTGAAATAAAATATAGTTTTGATGGAATTATTTATTTTGCAAAAGATGAATTTGTAAGTGCATTAAATGGATTGAGAACTTCTGCGTTAAATAGTCTAGCTTTAATTGACTTTAGTGTTAGGTATGAATTTACTACGGCAGGGCTAGCTAAATACTATTCGCTAGAAGTATTTAATGATCCAGATTCAACTTCTGCAATAACAATTAAATCATTAACAACAACAGGAATAATTAAAACTCTTGATTTAAATGAATATATAACCAAAGTTGCTGATGTTAGATTATCAGGTACAACTCTAGATATTGCATATGCTAATGAATTGGATTTAAATACCTTAAATGCTTTGGGTGTGAAGATTCAATGAAGTTATTGAACTAAAGATGCAACAAATAATATTGTTCGTTCTGAATGAGTGGAAGAAAAACCAACATCTGTTTCAATATTGAAGAACCCAACTAATCCTGATGATTTATATCCTGTGGCAATTAGATTTGTAAAGTTGGATGAAGCAAATAACTCTATTGAATTAAAAAATATAGTAGATAATATTACAACTGATACCGATATAGTTAAGGGATATGCTCCAAACATTACAGGTTTAAATGAAATTGTTGCTTTATCTGAACTATTGGGTACAAACTATCAAGTTAGCGGAGTTGTTGGCAATGTAGTTTCAATGACTATTAAAGAAGAGCAAATAAATGTTTCTGAACTTGCTAAAGAAAAAATGGAAATGCAATTTGCGATTGGGTCAGTCTCAAACAATTTAACAATTGATTGAGCAAATGCTGCAAACTTTAAAGTCGCAATAGAAACTTTTAATCAATCAAATGATATTTTAAAGACACAACTAAATATTTACATGAAGTTAGTTCTTATTGGTGGAACCGGTGTTAATTCAGATATTATTGGTGATACAAGATATACTTGAGATAATAGAGTTGTAGAAGTTTACAACAATGAAACTGGAGTAAATGCAGAATTTGATACTATTGATGTTGCAGGAAGCAAATTAAGAGCATATGCAAAAATTGCTGATAATTGAGCTGAATCTTTATCTGCTGAAGGTAATAAATCTAATGCAGTATTCATTCAAAGTAAAGATAATATATTTGATATTAATTATTTTAAAGCAAGAGGGATAAAACTAGAAGTTAGTGTTGATGGAACAACTAATTGATTGACCATTGATGCATTTGGTGATTTACCAATAGATGCTTCTGCTACTAATAAAATGTCTTTCCGTTTAATTATTGAAGAACCTGAATTTTATGAAATGTATGGAAATGTAATTGAAGTTACAGACCCTGTTGGAACTCAAACACAAATCATTACCAAGGATATTATTGCCAAAATAGAATTAGTTGGTGTTATTGCTAGTGATTTAATCACTGATAAATTACAAGTTTCTGGAACAACTCATGATTTTATAATAAATGAAAGTGATGAACTTTATACTATTTCTGGAATGTCTGTTTTAGAGGCTAAAAAATGATTTGAAATAAAATATAGTTTTGATGGAACTACATATTTGGCAAAAAATGAATTTACTCAAACATTAAATGAAATGAGGGGTCTAACTTTAAATAATTTAGAATTAGCTAATTTTAAAGTGAGGTACGAATTCACTGAAGCAGGATTGGCTAAATACTATTCGCTAGAAGTATTTAATGATCCAGAAGCATCACCTACCAACACTATAAAAAACTTAAATACAACAAACATTATCAAATCAATTGATGTAACACAAGAAATAGCAAGTATTGCTAATATAGAACTTACAGGCACTACAGAAAACTTAAATTGAGCAAATATGGGATTAATAAATAACATATCAAAATTTGTTAATGTTGAGTATGGAACATATAGTAAAACAGATACAGGTGTTGCATATTCTTGATCAATTGAAAGACCAACATCTATATATACAAAAACAACTCCTGAAGGTCACACTAATTTTCCTGTTGCTATTAGATTTGTTCCTAAATTACCTACAGATCAAATAGAAATCGGTTCAATTGATGAACCAACATCATCTTTTGTTCCTACAAATACTGAATTAGGTTATAAAGTAGATACCAGTAAGATAACAACAATTATTAATATTGACACTACAGAACTAGTTAATAAATTATTATTAACTGGATTTGCAAATGATTTAAATGGTGGAGCAGCTATAGATATTGTTGAAAAACAAGCTATGGAATTAGTAGATCCAATATATCGAAAAGATGTAAAATTGAATTATGAAATATCAATTAGACCTGGTGTTTGATATTCTTTTGATGAATTAAAAGCATTTATGTTAAGTTATTATAATGATTTTGAAAATGTCAATTCAGGAATAATGATTTTTGATAATGGAGTAATTCCAGGAGTTCAAATCACAGCTAAATTTGTTTCCAAAATACCTAATGCATTTATTATAAATGCTACACCTGATGCTCAAACCTTGTTAAAAACAGATAAAATAAAAACAAAGATTGATTTAAGAGAATATGTAAAAGTGTTGCAAACTGTTAAAGTTATTCCTAGCGGAACTACATCTGCGGATGTAGGTACTTTATTAATTCCAGGAATGACCCCAGGAAACATATTGTTTGGTGGCAAAACATATGCTCAAATTGAAAGCATTTTAAGTAGTTCTATTCAAATGGAATTTAAAGCTCCTGGTTTCCATGGAGATGCATGAGTAACATTAGATAAAATTACTGCAGTAAACTTTAATAATGAATTGTTTATAAGATTTGTTGTTAAGGCTGATGCAGAAACAAATATTCAACTTTCTCTAGTTGGTGAAAATGATTATAAAGATCATTTAACTAATGGATTCCAATTGATATTAGCTTTACCTAAAGAAATTCAAGTTGATTCAAACGATTTAATTGGATTTATTTCAATAACAGGAAATACCAAAAACATTGTTATCAATGATTCAAGGGTTTATGAAGATTTAATTACAAAAGATCCAATTTATGAAGGAAAAGTACAAATACTATATACTATCGGTACAGTTCCTTTGCACCTAGATCCAACCCAACCAGATAAATTTGAATTTACAAAAGAAGAAATAATTAGTTTATTAGCAACTAATATATTAGATATTACTTTGGCACAAAAACAAATAACTGCAAGATATGCTTTAGCTAATGGAATTAGTGAAGATGATTTTATAATCAAAGATGAAAATGCAGTTAATTTAAATATTGATAATGTTTTATTGTATATTAATAAATCTAATTATTATTCATTAGCAAGTAAATTGAAGGTATCAGGAACATCTTCAGAAATTGTTTGAGGTCAAGAAATTCTTGATTTAAAAAATGCTCTTTCTGAAGGATTGATTATTCAATATTCAATTGATCCAAGTTCTTTGGCATTAGATGCAATTAATAGTCCAAAATGAACTGAAACTCAACCAACAACAATTTCTCCAACTGATAAATTTTTAGCAATAAGATTGGTTACTAAAACCGGTTATATATTTGAAGAAAAAATTAAAATGTTTATAGTTGATACAAGTAATGTTTTATTGATTATTGAATTACAAAAAGCTTGAATGCAAAATATTGTGATTACTGGTAATACTAAAAACATTAATATTAATTCAACAAAATTAGAGAACTTGCTAGCAACCAACGAAGTTCCTGGTAAAGAATTTATTGTTATTCAATATTACTTTGGTGATAAAGCACCTTTAGGATTGGGTATCCCATCGGAAATAGAGTGATTTACAGCAGCACAAATTAAAACAATTTTTGAAAATCTACAAGGAGCTAAAAATGAACAGGAATTAATTTTATTCCGTGATTCATTAAAGTCAAGATTTTCACTAACAAATGAAGGATTTAAAGACTATAGATTAAATATTGATGGAGTGAATTCTGATGAACAAGCACCTTCAAAACCAGAATTTTATGAATCTTTAATTACCTCTTCTTTAAACATAGGATTTAAAGGTTATATAAATTTAAATTTAATTAATACATTTAATCCTGATAGTTTTAAGGTTGTTGGTTCAGATGTAACTCCAATACTAGAGGTTGGAAATAAAATTGGAGAAATGCTTGATTATTACAAAGATCCAACTACTTCACCATTTGATATTTACTATACTAATGTACAAGGAGATTTTTCAAATCAGGATTATAAATTATTTGGGAACAATGGGTTTATTTCAGAATTTCATCCAAATTTTAAAATAAAATTAGATGTAAATGGAGATGCGCTACCAATTTGATTTAAATTAGAAGCTAGAAATGGTTATCAAGTTTGAGAAAATAATAGACTTTTAGCTGGTGGAAAAATAATTAAAATTAATAATATAGTAGTTGAAAAACAAATCAAAAACCCTCTAACTGAAGCTCCTGACATTAGATTTAATGCAAATGATGGAAGTAATTTTTATCAAGGTGAAGGTTCATTTTCGGTTTATGTTAAGGGAACAACAACAGTTGTTGATAGTGCTTTCTTAAATGCAACACATCCAGATATTGTTCCAGCTGTTTTAAAATTAGAATATAACATTAGTAAATTTGAATATACTCCAGAAGAACTTGAAGCAGTTAAATTAGATAAAAGTAAATGAGTGGATGAAAAACCAACTGATTTAAGTGTGGGTCAATTTGTTATGACAAGAGTAGCTATTAATAATGATAAATTCACTATGATTGGTGCAGATACAATTACTCCTCAAATTAGAGTAAAAGGATTGATGGTTCATGCTGATTCATTGTCTGTTAATCCAGATTTAAAACTTACTAATATTGATTATTTTGGTTATGATGCCATAGATGGCCAAACAAGAATTGAAGAGGCAAAATTAAATACTGATCCGTTAGGAAATTATTTGGGAGCAGATTTGATGATGTCAGTGGAAACCGAATTTTATAAAAATACATCAGGAGTAATTTTAATAGATACTAATGGTATCCCTATTGTTAAGCGTAATTCAATAGGTTCTACACAAAATGGTACTTATAAAGATGGATCAGGTAAAGAAATACTTGATCATGAAGGTAACACTATTCCAATTTGAACTATTCAAGAAGGCGGAAGAACTATTCCTGCCGAACCTCTTAGAACAGGTATTTGACAAACTCCTATTAAAATGCAAGATGGATCATTTTTAGGATTATTTTCACAAGAGGAAACAAGTTCTCAATGAAAATTATTTGATAGTCAATTTGTAAAATTATCATTTGTTCCAAGGATAGGTCAAGGTACTCCAACAGATCCAGACTTTATTTTTGATACATCAGTAGCGGTGCCTCAAGAAATACAATTAAAAAATATCAAGTATCCTGTTCAAACAAATGGAGTTAAATATGAATTTATTCAAAGCCAAGTTGAAAGTGTAAAATATGCATCAGATGATGGAGAAGAATTACCTTATACTGGTAATGCACATATTTCTTCTGAATTAACTATTTTAAGAAAAGATGGTAGAGGTGAAACAACACTAAAAGGACAAGACATTTCTGATAAAATTAAAGTTGATTTTGATGGACAAGTGGAAATTAATATGTTTTTAAATAGGAAAAATGGTTCTCCACAAAGTGCTTCGGGAGTCAATATATCACAATTTAAAGATTTACAAAATGGTGACATTATTACAATTAGTTTTAAATCAAGTGATGATATATTCTTGTTACCTCAACCGATAGAACCTTTAATAATAGTGGTAAAAGATTTATATGTTAAACCTTTGAGTGATGATTTATTTAAATACTTAAGACCTAATTTTGTAGGGATATTGAATGGTAGTGGATCATTTGATGTTAAAGTAACAAATCCAAATAATCCAACAGATACTAATGAAGCTGTTTTGGGAATTAATCAGTGATATGAATATCAAGTTTGAAATCCTGATAAAACATTAAAAACAGAATGAACAAAAGATGAAACTAAAATTAATAATTTAGTAAATGGTGATAAAGTTGAATGAAAAATTATTAATAAAGATGGTGTCTTTGATGAAGATTACTACAATACATTATTAGATAGTTCTAATATGATTGATGGTAAAGTTAAGTTTAGAGTTGTTGATGTTGTTGATAATATTGAAGAAACAGTTCAAGAAGGAATTGGTAGTTCAAATGAAATCAATCCTAATATAGATGGTGTTCCTCAATATCCAACTAATTCAGGATGAGTTGTATCTGGTCTAAAAGTAGAAATAGCTTTAGAAGAAGAACAAAAAGAATTATTCGAAATTGAATTAGGTAGATTTATACCAATATTCAATGGTGTTGATAAATTTGGAACATTGACTCTAGAACACAACCTAAATGATGGAATTTCAAAGGATGTAGAAATTGTTGTATATACTACTAGCCAAGGTGGCATACCGAGAAAAATAACTGATTTTAGTGAAGCTGGATTATCAAATGGTGATATAGTATGAGCAACTATTGCTCCTTCTAAAGAAGCTGAGGAAAATAACTTAATCATTGATGAATCAGTTTCTTCAATGGAGTCTACTAAATTTGAAGTTAAAGATTTAACTATTTTAGTTCAATCTAGTACACAAACATTGATGATCGCATTAATATCTGCATCATCAGTTGTCTTTATAGGACTAGTTGGATTAATCATATTTGTTAAAAGAAATAAAAAACTTAATAATAATAAATTATTTAAAAAATAATTATTAACAAAATATACAAAACCCTTATAAAATAAGGGTTTTTTTTATGTTATTTATAATTTTAGTGTATAATTAATAATGAGCTTATTGTGTAAAAACAATGAGCTTAATTTTCCAAATCTAATTAAAAAAAGGACTTAATAATATGAAAATAAATCTAAAAAAATCTTTAGTTATTACAACCATATTGTCCACTTCTATAGCGACGATGGGATTATCGTTTTTTATTGTTGGAGGATATGGAAATAACATAAACACTTTGCCAGAAATACAAAATTCTGGTTTCTTCGGAATTAATACAGCATTTGAAAAAGAAAAAACAATTGATTATAATACAAAAGAAATGTATGTTAATCATTTGAAAAAAAACTTACAAATAGAGTCAGATAAAATAGACGGACCTGAATATAATGATTTAAATGCTGCTGTTCAAGAAAAGGAAAAACAATTAATTATTGAACAAAATAAAATAATTCCTTTTAAAGAAGCTGTTGATAAAGCTCAAACAGAATTTGATAAAAATAGAACAGATGATAATAAAAAACTTTTAAATGTAGCTAAAGATAATTTAGAAAAAGCAGAAAACAGTTCTGAAATATTATCTCTAAAGCAAGATATTAAAGATATTAATCAAAAAATTACTAAAATAAAGCAATCAAAAGATGATATTTCAAAACTTGATAATTATGAAATGTGAAACTCATTATTTATTACAGGATCATCTTTTTTGGCAATAGGTACAATTATTGTTATAGCTGCAACTAGTTACTCTCTATATTTAAAGAAAGATAGTAAGAAAGAAAGTTAGTAACTTTATGATCCATTAATCATGAAAAAAATTGCTACTAATATGCAAATGACATCGCTCATAATCATAAAAGCAACTCTATTTTTGAGTCATTGTTTTTTGAAGCCCTTAAACTCATTTATTAATTCTTCTGATGAAGGGTGAGTTAAGAAGTAGTATGTATAAAAAAAAGAAATTAATGCAAGAATAATAAAAAAAGAACCGGCAATATAATATGCTCAATGAGGAGTTATATTGATGTCAATAATTCCTATTTGTATTCTTGTGTCTCTTATAAAGTTATTCATACTAACATTATATATAAAATAAATATAATAATTAAAATATAAAAATTGAAAGGAAATTAAGATATGAATTTAAAATTATCATTTTTAAATAAATTACCCAAAAGAACAAAAAGTTCTGGTGCGGGTCGTGAATTTATTGCGAAATTATCCAAAGGTTTAATGTTGCCAATTGCAATGTTACCAATTGCGGGTTTATTTCTTGGAATAGGTGCCACAATAGCAACACAGGGTGCCAATGCTAACATTGAGGGTTTAGTAGTTTTAGGAAACTTTATAAAACTTCCTGGTGATGTTATTTTTGGTGCTTTACCAGTTTTATTTGCTATAGCAATAGCGATAGCTTTTACTAAAGATGCGGGGGCCGCGGGTTTGTCGGCTCTTGTCGGATTTTTAGTTTTTTCAGGAATTCAAGCATCTCTTATTGTTAAAAATGGGGATGGTTTTGATATTCTTTTTTATAAGGCAGGATCATTAGGATTTTCTGATTATGGATTACCTAGTTCCTTATTTGGTTCCGTTTTAGGAATTCATCAATTACAAACTTCTGTTTTTGGAGGTTTTATAGTTGGATTTACTGTAGCATTTTTATATAATAAATTTAAAGATATACAAATGCCACCAGTTTTAGGATTTTTTTCAGGAGTAAGATTTATTCCTGTGGTAACATTTGCAGCTTTGTTTCCTATAACATTGTTGCTATTAATGGTATGACCACTAATCGGTATGTTTTTTAACATTATAGGTGGAGCATTAGGTTCTAACATGTATGGTTTCAATGCTTTTATTTTTGGTTATATTGAGAGATCTTTAGTTCCATTTGGTTTACACCATGCATTCTACTCACCTCTTTGATATTCAAGTGTTGGAGGATTCTTGGATTTAAATGATTTAGCAATTATAGATGGAGTTGCTTTAAAAGGTGGTCAAACATGATTACAATTAGCTATGGAATTAAATCCTGGTCAAACAATACAAGAAAATTATTCAGGAGATCAACAAATTTGAGCTTTCCTAAATTCATTTTTAGCTGGAAGACAAGTAGAAATAATGGATGCTAATGGAGTTATGTCAACTAGCACCATTCAATTTAGTGATTTTACAACAACAGTTTATACAAGTCACTTTAATAATTTAACAACTGTTGGAACTATTGGTTCAGCGGGTGTTAATGCAGGGCAATACATGCAAGGTAAATATCCATTTATGATGTTTGGATTGCCAGCAGCAGCAGCAGCAATGGTAACAGCTGCCCCTAAAGAAAATAGAAAGATGGCTGCATCTTTAGTTGCTTCTGCTGGAGCAACAGCATTCTTAACAGGGATTACAGAACCTATTGAATTTACATTCTTATTCTTGGCACCTTGATTATTTTGAGGTTTCCACTCTTTATTTGCGGCACTATCATTTGGTTTCATGGTGTGAATAGGTTTAATCTTCCCTTCAATTGCACCTCACGTTGGAATGACTTTTTCAGGTGGAGCATTAGATTGAGTAATTTACGGAGCTGTTCAAATACCAGGTGGTTCAAATGCTTGAGTTTCGCTTTTAATTGGTTTAGTGTATGTTCCTATATACTACTTCTTCTTCTTATGAGCAATCAAAAAATTCAACATAGGAACTCCTGGAAGAGGAGAAAATGTTAAATTATTTTCTAAAAATGATTTCTTAAATAAAAATAGTGACTTATCAGAAAATAGAATATTAGCATTAAATGTTATTCAAGCATATGGTGGTTTACAAAATATTAAAAATACAGATGCATGTATAACAAAATTAAGAATTCAAATATCAGAGCAAGACCTTGTTGATCGAGATCAATTAATGGCTTTAGGTGCTGCAGGAGTTATTAAACCTTCAGCACAATCTGTCTATGCTATTTTTGGCTCAAGAGCAGACTTGATAAAAAATGAAATAATAAAAATTCAAGAAGATATTGCAAAAAATCCCTCTTTAGAATCAAAATTATTTGATGAAGTCAAGAACTTAAATGAAGGCAATGCGAAAATTGTGGAAAATAATGTAGAAAATAGCACAGAAACACTAATTGTTTATTCACCAATTGCTGGGAAAATTGTTGATATTAAAGATATTCCTGACCAAACATTTTCAGAAAAAATGATTGGTGATGGAGTTGGAATAATAACAACTAACAAAAAAGTTGTTAGTCCAATAGATGGTAAAGTTGAACTAGCATTTCCTGGAGGTCATGCTTATGTTATAAATTCTGCTAATGGAACAAGCATTATGATTCATTTAGGTATTGATTCTGTAGGCGTTAAGGAAAATGGTAAAGAAGCAAATATCTTCAAACCACAAATTAAAGCTGGCAAAAAAGTTAAAAAAGGCGATAATATTGTGGAAGTTGATGCAGATAAATTAAAACTTTTAGCAGCTTCAAATATTAGTCCTGTATTAGTACTGAATGAGTCTATTAAAGGTAGAAAAATTGAAATATTGGCTAAAGGCAATATTAAAATAGGCGATCCTCTTTTTCAATTAGTACCAAATAAATAATAATATAAAATAACCAAGCAAATAAAACTGCAAGGTTATTTTTTCTTTTTCTTGTTATAATAATTTATAATTATTAAATGAATAACGATACACTTCCAAAAATTAATGTTAATAATACTGATGTTAATGTAATTTTAAAGTCTTTGCAAAAAATAACTAATTCCAAAGATAAATTAAATGTTGTAGATTCTTCACTAGAAATGATTAATGGAAAAATTATTTCTGAAATAAATAATTCTTCAGGATCTATAAATGATTTAACCATTTCTAATATTGGTGATCAATATGTATTTTTTTTAAAAGAGCAAAAAATAGAAAATAAATCATTTTTAGTTGTTAGTGATGGAAATTTTGATGCAAAAGTATTTTCGCAAATATTTGCATCATATCTTAAAGCCTATAATATAAAAGTATTTTTTACACCAATAAATGAAACTTCTAATTTGGGTGCTAATTTTTCAAATTTGGATGAATCATTTGGAGGAATGATTTCTTTTTCTTTGCATAGATTTCAAAAAAATTTTTTATCAATTAGTTTTCTTAATGAAAATGGAGCATTCCTTTCACAAAGTCAGTCAGAATTATTTAACTATAATAGTAATAATACATTAGATTTAAATTTACGAGTATATGATGAAAAAATTGATTTATTACCCTTATTCGATGTTGATAAATATATTTCAACACTATCCTTAGAACAAGATTTATCAAATTTAGAAATTTCAATTAACAATAGTTACAACATGAATCCTGAAATTATCCAAAAATTTTTTCACAGAAATAAAATAAAATATGCAGAAACAAAAAATAGTAATCCTAATAAAAATAAAAATATTAAAAAAGCAATATTTAGTTCCATAAGAAGAAAGCATGATGTAGCACTTAGTTTATTTCCTGGGAATAATTATTTTGAAATTGCAGTTCGTCATAAAAAACAATATAAATTTTTTAATATGAATGATTTAACCGCTATTTACTTGTACTATCAAACAAAATACTTGCAAACAGATAAAGATTATTGACAAGATAAATATATTGTCGGTAATATTAGTACTAGTGATTTAATTTCAGAAATAGCTAAAAAAAACAACATAAAAATGAAGGAATATCAGGTTTTTTATTCTGAAATTTATGTAAATAAAGATTTAGATGCCAATATGTTATTTGCTACTAATGGAACAAATTACTTTATTTCTTCAGGACAAAAAAATTATATTTCTGATCCATTTTATAATTTACAAATATTTTTAGAAATGATTTCTTTTTTCAAAAGTCAAAACAAATCTCTTTATGACATCATGGTAGAAATAATAGCCGAATATGGAGTATTTAGACACTCTATTAATGAACAAATAATTGATGATGCTACTGTAAGGAAATTTTTTAACATTCTTTCCAAAGACATGAAATTAGCAGATCAAAAAATAATTAGGTTTGACAAAATAAATACAAATAACAACAACATAAAAATATTCAAAGCCATACTCGCAGATAAAACAAAAGTTTCTTTTGTGCACTCAAAAAGAACCAACTCCTTAATGATATATTTATCTTTAAAATTTGTTGACAAAAAAGAAGAATTTAAAAAATCCAAAAAATCTAAAAAAATAATTTCTTTAGATAAAAATGATAACTACATGAACTTAATAATTCAAGAGAAAAAAATAATAGAAGCAATTAAATTATTTAAAGATGATTATTCCAAAAAAACTTTTAATTGAAAAGATTTTCTAAAATATTTTGTGTTTATTGCCATATTTATTTTAATTTTTGTTATTTTATTTACCACTTTGTATAGTGGCACTGACCAAACATCAACAATTTTTGATAAAATTAATGAATTAATTCAAACAAATAGTTTTTTGATGTATTCGTTACCTTTCATTTTGTTGATGTTTATGTTTCCAATAATATGTAATTCTATATTAATTGGTCGGATGTTGAAAGTCCAAGGTCAAAAAGTTAAAATAAGACATTTGATTATTAGTTCTAGTATTGCTGTAGTTATTTCTAATATCACGCCTCTATCTGTTGGTGGTGATATTGCTTCATATTGATACTTAAAAAGAAAATCATTTGAAAAAGAATCTTTGATAGCAACTTTTTTAGCATCATCTCTATTGTATCAAGTTGTTGGTGCATTAATTTCTCTGATTTTTATTCCAATGGGATTATTTGCATATAGCGATATTCTGTTTTCTGGATCTGCTGAATCGACAATAATCATGATTATGGTTTTAATAGGATTTTCTAGTAATGTAATAGCCGCATCATTTATTGCTGTTTTTTCATTTTCAAGAAGTGCGCAATCTCTATTTATTAAATCATGAATAAAATTAATTGAATTTAATCCTTTTATTGTTTCTAGGGATTCTAGTTTCAAAGCGGCCTCTTTCAAATATGCTTTTTTGAAAATTAGAACTAGTTCCTTTGTTATTTTCAAAAATTTAGGTGTTACATTAGAATTTATATTCTGAAGAATCCTTCCTTATTTTGTTAATTTGGGGGCAATATTAGCAATATCTACAGGGTTAATGAAACCAAATGATAAATTATGAGGTGGTCAATATATCAACTTTATAATTGGCTTTACAATACTAAGTAGTGCTAACACGCTATCTCCCACTCCCGGAGGATCAGGTACAACTCAATGACTCCAGACACAAATATATAAACAACTATTTGATGATAAATATGGACCGGTTGGTGAAATTTCAAAGATATTTTCTTTGCTCTCAACTTTATTGTTTTTTATAGTTCCTACCATATTATCAGGACTTCTTTTAACAACTGTGTGAATAGGAGAAAAAAGAATTGATAAATATACAAAAGTAAAAAGGATAATTTCCTATGAAAATATTACAACTCAAAATAAAAGTATAAGAAAATATACTAGGTTTTATAAAATATCATTTGTACTCTGAATTTTTATGATTTCATCTGGAATAACAATATACTACTTAACTTATACTTCGTTTATGTAATATATTCAATTTTTTGTTTTAATTTTAAGAGAGCTGATTGAATAGCATCATTCATTTTCATTTGAGTATCTATTTTTTCAATAGCCATAAGAACTGTTGAATGATCTCTATTTTTGAAAAATACACCTATTTCTTTATAGGTTAATCCTAACATATCTCTAATCAATCACATAGAAATATGTCTACCTAGAACAATATCTTTTCGTCTACTTTTATTTTGTAGTTCTGTTCTTGTTAATCCATAATATTTAGAAACAGTATCAACAATTCTTTCTTTTGTAATATTTTCTTTTTGTTGTTTTAAAGATGAAAATATTTTACCGACAACTTGTTGAGTATATTTAATATTCCCAATTTCATCTTCATGAAATTTTATTCTATTTATAGCGCCTTCTAAATTTCTTATTGAATTTGAATGGTTTCTTACAATAAAATTTAGCGCCTCTTCTTCTCATTCGGTTGGATCAATATTATTTTTGGATAATTTGACTTTTAAAATATGCATTAAATCGCCATGTGAAGGATTTTCAATCTCAAGGGTTAAACCTCCTTGAAATCTAGTTATAAATCTTTCTTCAAATCCACCCAATAACTCCGGTTCTTTATCGGAAGCAATAATAATTTGATTATTTTCATTTATATGATGGTTTAATATATTAAATAATACAGAAAGTGTTGAGTTTTTACCTGAATACATTTGAATATCATCAAATATTAAAACATCAAAATCCTTATAAGTATCCACTATTTTATTTATTTTTTCTTGATTATTATCCATTAAAAAAGGAATTATTTTCTTGGTAAAAAGGTCCGGATTAATGTAACATACTTTTTTATTTTTGGCAATCATTTCATTACCAATGGCATGCAATAAGTGCGTTTTTCCTAGTCCAGAAGAAGAATATATAAATAAAGGGGAAAATAGTACTTCCGGGTTTGCAATAATCTTTTTAGCTCCCTTTATAACAGTTTCATTAAAATCACCTAAAATATATTCAGAAAATATTAAATTTTGCTTTATGTTTGATTTCTTTATCAAATCTGAATTAATTGTTAACAATTCAGGAGAATTTGACGACAACTGTCTAAAATTAATTTTATCAATATAAACAACTTTGATTTTATTCCCAAAAATTCTTCCATTAACCAATTTTATAATTTTGGGGTATTTAGAATTGATATATTGAATGCTTTCCTTTGAAGCAAAAACAACATAAATGAGTTTACTATTAATAACATGAACTTTAGACCCTCTAATAAAGCTTGAAAATATTAATTGATCATTTAATTCTTTTTCGAATTCAATTAAAAGATTTTTTGTATATAATTGATTAGTATTTGTATTCATATCCATATTTAATAATCTTAAACTAATTTACATTTACATTGAGAATTAATTCTTAAAAAGTGAAAATTTTATAGTATTCAACTATAAATAAAATATTTTTGTTATACTTTATATATAAATTGTTATATCTTATAAGGATAATTCAATTACAAAACAGGAGAATGCTATGAAAAGAACGTATCAACCAAATAAAAGAAAACATGCAAAAACACATGGTTTTAGAGCTAGAATGTCAACACCAGGTGGAAGAAAAATTTTATCTGCAAGAAGAGCAAAAGGGAGATCTAAGTTAACAGTTTCAGATAAATAATGAAAAAAAATGAAATTGTTAAAAAAACTCAAGAATTTCAAAGTATTATTAAGAACAAAAAACAATTGGTGTCTAGTAATATTATTTTATATTATGTTAAACATGACTCATTTCAAATTGGAATATCTATTCCTAAAAAATTTATTAATGCTGTAGGAAGAAACTATTTGAGAAGACAGATAAGATCAATAGTTTCAAATATGGATTACTCGAATATAAAATATAAAATAATTTTAATAATAAGAAAAGATTATATGAAATTAACTTATATTGAAAAAGAAGAAGAAATAGTAAAATTTATAGAAAGATTAATGAAAAGGTAATTAAATGAGTAAACAAATTAAAAGATCAGATAAATATGATTTTTTCAAAGGGTCATCTAATAATAGCAAAATAAAAAAAACTCCTAAAGAAAATTTTAAATTAGCTTTTAAGTGACTTAAAATCGGTTTTTATATTTTCCTTTTAGGACTTTCGTTAACGGGCTGCATTCAATCTATTGCCATAAAATCTTCTTCTACTACTGGTAGTGGTATAGAATTTTATCGTGGTAAAAATGATATAGCACCTTTTGTTACAACTTATAAAATAGTTAATAATTTAGATAGTCCTTTGTTGGATAAATATGGCAATAACATTAGAGATGAAGAAGGAAATCTATTATACGAACAAAAATTAATTCAAGATGTTAAGGCAAACTATTTGGTTACAAATAATGATGGAACGATTGAAGCATTAAAGGCACAAATTAGTACTCAAACAAATAATGATGATTTATATGGTGCATATGACAATTATTCATCTTCATTAAGAATTGTTAATGAAGATGATCAATTAATAGATAATACTTTAAATATTGATAGCATTGCAGAAGTAGGACAATTAATTAGAGGAACTGCTGAGGAAAATGAATTATTATTTTTAAATTCTTCAATGTTAAGTGAAATTAATAATTCATCTTCTTTAACTTATGATTATGCTAATAAACTTATTAATATACCGATATTTATTCAAAAGTTACCGGAAATAAAACCAGAAACAGATGAACTCCCTAGTTGAGAAAATGCTAGAATTGGTGGTCAATTCCAAGCTTTTAGACCCGGTTCTTCAACTCCTGTAAAAATCAATGACAAAGGACAATATCTTAAAGAAGACGGCATTACTCCCTTGGATGTTAGTGTCAAGGCTGATATTGATGAAATAAATAGTTTTGAATATTCTTTTGAATTTGAAAAAATAGTTTTACAAGTCGATTTATCTAATAGTTTTGCATCAGAAAAATTTTCAAGAGATTATTTGCAATCATTGGTAAATGTTGTAATGCAATTCAATCAATTTAGTGAAATTGATAACTTGCCCTCAACTTTTACATCTGAAAATTTATCTATTTCTGAAAATTTATCTATTTCTGAAAAAAGATTGAATAATTTAAATTCTTTAGAATCAGGAAAATTTATTGATAATCCACCAGTAACAACAACTAAAACATCTCAAATTAGTGCTCCAACATTTTATGAAGATTTAAAATTTAGTAATGCAAGATATTCTAGCGAAATGAGAATGGCAATATTAAATTATCAGTCAAATATCGTAGACTTATTAGGTAAATCAGGTTATTCAATATCTAAGTTGAATTTGTCTGGAGATGATGCAGATTCATGACCTGCCCCAAATACAAATCCTTTTAAATTGCAATTTGGAGCAGGCAATAGCCAAGCTTATAAATTTTTATCAAATGGTTCAGTTATTGGTCAAAAACCAATAGTTACTTGAGGAGATGCTTGAGGACTAGGGCCTTTTTATGGTTTTGTTGTTTATCCTCTTTCATATTTGGTTAATTCTCTTGTTGGTTCTTTGCCATCACATTTAGGTGGAGGAGTAGCATTGCTATCAATTGTTATTTCTGTTATTCTTGCAAGAATGTTGACACTATTATTAACATATAAATCTGTATTTTCGCAAGCTAAGCAACAAACTTTAGCTCCTAAAAAAGCTAAAATTGATGCCAAATATGCAGCTTATAAGGGTAATAAGCAAATGGAGCAGAAAAAAAGACAAGAAACATCTGAACTTTATAAGAAGAATAACATTAATATGTTAACACCTCTTCTTTCGACACTTGTTTCAATGCCAATATTTTTATCAATGTGAAGAATTATTCAAGGTATTCCTTTTATAAAATCAACATCTCTTTGAGGAATTAATTTTTCTCAAACATCCTGGCGGGAGTTATTTGCAGGGGAATGGCAGTACTTGTTTTTAATCATACTAGCTGTGGTAGTGCAAGCAGGATCTCAATTCTTACCTAGATATCTAAACAAGAAAAGAATGAATGAACGTTCAAATGTTGCTGAAAAAGCAGCAATGAAAAAAGCGAACAGAACTCAAAATATTATTATGGTTATATTTATATTTATGGCAATAATATTCGAGGCTGGAGTTCAAATTTATTGAATTGTTGGTGGTATCTGAACAATGCTTCAAACATTATTGATTCATCATATTCAGAAGACCAAAATCTTCCGAGAAAAGTTAATAAAATATGTTTAAAAAATTATCACTTGTTAAAAGTGGTAGTTTTTTTATGCAGTTTTTTTATTCCACTGACAATAATCACATCAAAAAACTACTCAATGTTATATAATAAATTTAAATGAAAAAAAACAAACAAAACCTAAATTCCCGATATCCTAATATTAAAACTAATTACAAAGAATCTTGATTATTTTTTTTATCTTACTATAAAAAAAATAAAAAATGAACTATCAGCATAGCCTTAATATCATTATTAATTTCTTTAACAACAATAAGCCTGCCTTTTTTATCTTCTTTCATATCTCAATTAGCAGGACAGGAAAAAACTCAACAAATAATATATATATCTTCTATATTGTTAGGAGTATCTTTGATTAAAATTTTTCTCTATTTTTTATTAAATTATATTGGTGGTATCTTTGAAGTCAAAATGGAAAAACATATTAGAACTGAAATGATGGATAAAATACATCATTTGTCAATGAATACTTTTGACAATACACCTATTGGAGTATTTTTTTCTAGAATTTTTAATGATTTAAAAGAAGCAAAAATTTATGCAAGTAAATTAATACAAAACGTCATAACTATTTTTTGTTTAATTATTGGAGGTTTTTCTTTTATTTTTTATGTTGATTGAATAGCTGGAATAATAACATTATCAATATATCTTATTACTCTTATTGTGTATATTTTTTTTAAACAAAATTTAGTTTATCATCAGCAAATAAATAAGGCATTAAATACTTTTATGAGTATTGGTCTTGGAGAACATGTTCAAATGATTTCAGAAATTAAATCATTTAGTAATTCTCGAACAACAATTGAAAAATTTGAATTATTACAAAATAATTATTATGAATCAACTAAAAAATATATTAAAAAAACTTCACTTTTTAAGATGACTGGAATTGCAGCTTCAATAATGGTATCTAGTGCAGTTTTAATAATTGGATCTATTTTAAACTCTCAAAACATCATTTCTTCTTCTGAACTGTTAGGATTAGTTATTGCATCAAATATTTTAATAATACCAATTGAGCAAACTTCAAATATGATAACAGATATGATTTCATTAAACGCAGTAGTGGTCAGAATTAAAGAGTTTCATAATTGAGAATTTGAAATAAATAAAGGTATAAATAAAAAGTCATTTTTAGGAGAGATAGAATTTAAGAATGTTAATTTTTCTTATCAAATTAATGACGAAAAAAATGTTGTATTTAAAGATTTTAATTTACATATACCTAAAAACAAAAGAACACTCTTATATGGAGACTATGCAAGGGGAAAAACAACAATTTTTAAATTGCTATTGAGATATTATGAAATTGATTCTGGTGAAATATTAATAGATGGAATTAATATAAAGGAATATGAAATAGATTATTTAAGAAAAAATATTGCATATCAAGCACTTACTCCAAAATTATTTTCATCATCATTAGAAGCAAAAACGCTTTTTGCAAATGTTGAAAGATATAACGAAATTGTTAAATCTTTGGAAATAGAAGATTTAGTTTCTAGAATAAAAAAATTAGATAGAAACATAAATTCGCAAGGATTGCAAGTTTCTGATAGTGAGAGACAAATGTTGTCAATTGCTAGAGCTCTTTACTTTGATACATTTATAATTCTTTTTGACTTCTTAGAATATTGTCTAGATAAAAATCAATTAAATGCCGTGAACAAAACCTTAGATATCTTTGCTAAAAACAAAACCATAATATTTAATTCAGAGAGTAAAAATATTTACTTTGAGATTGACAACTACATAAAAATATAATTTAAAACAAGGTGTATAATTTAATTGTATGAATAAAAATATTAAAAAACAAGATAATTATTTAAGAATGATTGTTGAATCTTTTATTAAGTATGGAATTCCTATTGGTAGCGAAAACTTAATAAAACAAAATAATTTAACAGTATCTTCTGCCACTATTAGAAATGCTATGTCCGCATTAGAAAAAGAAGGTTATATTCAAAAACATCATTCTTCTAGTGGAAGAGTTCCATCAATTATGGGTCTAAAATATTATGCAGAAAAATTAACTGCTTCTCCTGATAAAATTATTGAATTAAAATTAAAGGATATTTTTTCTAGAAGAAGAGTTTCTATAGATGAAACAATAGATCAAGCTGCAAAAGCAATTTCAGAACTATCTGGTTTAACTTTTGTTACATCAAATCTTGATGATAGTGAGTTGCTTAAATCCATTACCTTAACAGAAATTGATAATAATCAGTCAATAATTGTTTTAATCACTTCGACCGGAAGAGTAGAAACTAAAGTTTTTTCATTAAGTGATAATATAAAATCTCGAGATTTAAAAATTGCAATTAGATTAATTCAAGAAAGATTAATTGATACACCAATTAATGTTTTGGGTGAAAAGCTATCTTTGTTGTCTCAAATATTTAAAAATGAAATTAAAAATGCTGAAGAATTAATTGTGACTTTTGTAAATGAAATATTTGATTTTGCAATTAATCATAATAGAAAAATTTATGGAAAATCTTTCATAATAGAATCGGAAGATATCAATAGACAGGACTTAGCCAAATTAATCAATATGATAGAACATGAATCCATTTGAGATTCTATAGAGGGTCGTAGTCTCTATGGAGAAAATCTAAAAATAGATATTGGTCAAGACAAATCATCAATGCTTTCTAAAAAAATAACTATCGGCGATTCTTCAAAAGAAATGTCAATTGTAGGAACTCATAGAATGGATTATTCAAAGGCTAAAAATATATTAAACATGATTGAAAAATATTTAAAGGAATAAAATTAATATATTAATGTAAAATATTGGTTATATGAATAAAAATAATAATGAAATTAAACAAAATGGTGTAATAACCTTTAAATATGACATGTATGACAAAAGTAACAATTGAGTATCTTCAGCAGGTCCTGTTACTATGGTTGTAGGTAGTGATACTATTTTACCTGGATTATCTAATGTCTTATTGGGTTTGGATTACACAATTAAAAATCAAAGAGTGGATTTTGATTATCACAATCCAATTAATTCAACATATCAAATAGTTGAATTAGATTTAGAAATTTTTAGTTATGATGGCTTTGAAAATAATGAACCAGATACAGTTTTACCAAATGAAAACGACAATGTTGTAGTCAAAAATAATGCCAAAAACGATAAAAATTTAAAAAAAGAAGTTTCTAATTTGCAAAAAGAAATCCATAATTTACAAAATAAATTAAACGAAATGAATAAAAATGAAGATTTATTGAATAAAAAAATTATTGAAATATCTGAAACTGCACAAAAGCAAATAAATGATTTTAAAGAAAACTATAAAAAACAATTTGAAATAAAATTAAAAGATGCTAAAGATTTTCAATTTCAAAGTTTCTTTGAAAAATTTTTAAGTCCATTAAATAATTTATATATGGCTGTAGAATTTGGTACAAAAAATAATGATAATCCAGAACTTGTTGGATATGTTAAGGGTTTTGAGTTATTGGTAAATCAAATGTTTATTATTCTAGAGTCTTCTGGAATTTCTCCTATAGAACCTAAAATAGGAGATGAGTTTGATCCTGCTTTACATAATATTGTTGAATTAATTGAATCTAAAGAATTTAAAAAAGATAAAATCGTTGAATTAAGAAATAGAGGATATAAATTAAATGGTCGTGTGATTATACCTGCCAATGTTTTGGTATCTAAAAAATAGAACTTATCATTTGTAAAACTTTTTTAAAACATTTTTATTTTTTTAGCAATATTTTGTTTAGTCTGCTAATTTTATGGTAATATTGTATTTATAAAACAATTAAAATAAGGATGTGTATTATGGCAAAAGAAAAAATTATAGGAATAGATTTAGGTACTACCAACTCTGTAGTTGCAATAGTAGAAGATGGAACTCCGAAAGTATTGGAAAATCCAAATGGTAAAAGAACAACTCCGTCAGTAGTATCTTTTAAAAATGATGAAATAATTATTGGTGAAATAGCAAAAAGACAATTAGAAACAAACCCTGACACAATTGCGTCAATTAAAAGATTAATGGGTTCTAATAAAAAAGTTAAAGCTAATGGAAAAGATTATAAACCAGAAGAAATTTCAGCAATGATTTTAACTTATTTAAAAGAATATGCTGAAAAAAAAGTTGGATCTAAAATTACAAAAGCTGTAATTACAGTTCCTGCATATTTTGATAATGCAGAACGTGAAGCTACTAAAACTGCGGGTAAAATAGCTGGATTAGAAGTTTTGAGAATTATCAATGAACCAACTGCAGCAGCTTTATCATTTGGATTAGACAAAACATCTAAAGACTTAAAAGTATTAGTTTACGATTTGGGTGGAGGAACATTCGATGTTTCAATATTAGAATTATCAGGAGGAACATTCGAAGTTCTGTCTACTAGTGGAGATAATAACTTAGGTGGAGATGATTGAGATAACGTTATTGTTAAATGAATGATTGAACAAATCAAGAAAGAAAATGATTTTGATATTGAAAAAGATAAAATGGCTATGTCAAGATTGAAAGAAGAAGCTGAAAAAGCTAAAATTCAATTATCTGGAGTTGATGTTGCACAAATAATGCTACCATTTTTAGCGATTACTCCTAAAGGACCCTTGAATGTAGAATTATCATTATCAAGAAGTGAATTTGAAAAAATGACAGCATCATTGGTAGATAGAACAAGAAAACCAATTACTGATGCTTTAAAAGAAGCCAAATTAACTGCCAATGATTTGGATGAAGTTCTTTTGGTTGGTGGTTCTACTAGAATCCCTGCTGTTCAAAAAATGGTTGAATTAACAACAAGTAAAAAATCAAATAGCTCAATCAACCCTGATGAAGTTGTAGCTATTGGTGCAGCTATTCAAGGTGGAGTTTTAGCTGGTGATATTAATGATATTTTATTGTTAGATGTTACTCCTTTAACTTTGAGTATTGAAACTGAGGGCGGAATTGCAACACCTTTGATAAAAAGAAATACAACTATACCAGTAACTAAATCTCAAGTATTTTCAACAGCTCAAGATAATCAAGAAGAGGTTACAATATCAGTTGTTCAAGGTGAAAGACAATTTGCAAGAGACAATAAAAATCTTGGACAATTTAATTTATCGGGTATAGATAAAGCCCAAAGAGGAGTTCCCAAAATTGAAGTTTCTTTTTCAATTGACGCTAACGGTATTACTAAAGTTACTGCAAAAGATCAAAACACAGGAAAAGAACAAACAATAACAATAACTAATTCATCTAGTTTGTCAGAAGAAGAAATTCAAAAAATGATAGATGATGCAGAAAAAAATAAAGAAGCTGACTCAAAAAGAAAAGATGAACAATCAACAATTATAAAAGCTGAAATTTTAGTTAATCAATTAGAAAAATCAATTGAAGAACAAAAAGATATGGAAGAATCATCTAAAAAACAAATGGAAGGTGAGATAACTACTATTAAAAAATTAATCGATGATAAAAACATTGAAGAATTAAAAATAAAAATCGATCAAATTCAAAAAATTGTAGAATCATTTTCTAATCAAACAGCCCAAGACTCTGCTGATAACAATTCGGATGAATCAATAGATATTGATCCAGGATTTGAAAATGATCCAGAATTAAAAGAAACTAAAACCAAAACTAAAAAAACCAAAACTAAAAAATAATAGTTATTAAAACATAATTAATTTTATGTTTTTTGTTATTTAACTAACAAGGTTTATTAAATTGAAGGAGAGCTGTTTTAATATATGAAAGACAATTTAGAAAAAAAATCAAAATTCGTAACAATCACTTTAGAAGATGATACAACAGTAGAAGCTGAAGTAGTATTTACGTTTGAAGAAAATGGAGATACTTTTATTTTGTATGCTATTAATGATATGGTTCATCCTGCAAAAATAGCTGAAGATGATTCATTAATAATGATTGAAGATGATGAATGAGAAATAGTTGAAAAAATATTTAATGAATTTATGGAAGATGAAGAAAATGATATCTTTGAAGACGAAGAATAATACATGATAATATCAGACTTAACTAAAAATATTCTTATTTATTCAGCTGTAGCTTTTGTTATTATTGCTTTAATATTTTTGTCAGTAGTTTTATTTAAAGTTTATAAAATAAAAAAAACAATTAAAAAAGATAAAATGGATATTCTGAGTCAAGAATCAATAACTAATGGTCATTTAAAAGTAATTGAAAGAACAGATTTTGGAGAACCTATCTTTGAATTAAGAGATGCTATATCAAATCCTTTGGATGATGAAATAGTAGAATTTTGCATTAATACAATTATTAAAAATAATTTTGAAAAAATTTTAATGTTAGGTAGTAAAACATCATATGAAATTATTGCTATATCAAATAAATCCAATGCTATTGTTGATATTTTGGTAAATGAATTTAATGAAGTAGAATACAATGAAGTTATTTCAAATAAAAAACTAAATTTTACTCATAAATTAAATATTTTAAAAGAAATTGATAAATCAGAGAAATATGATGCTATTTTGTTGTTATCAGCGAAAACAAATTGATTGCCAACTTATGAAACATATATTGATAATTTAAGAGAAAAAGGAATGTTTATAATTGCAAATGTAACTAAAAATAAAGTTTGAAAAAAAGAAATAATAAGCAAAATAAGTAAAAGTAATTTTAATTATGATATTCTTAATTGATATAAGGGTTTTATTTTAATTGTAAAATAAAATATGAGGAACGAATAATATGAAAATGGAAAAAACACTACTTACTAAAGAAAAAATACAGGAACTTCAACAAGAATTAAAAAAATTAATAGAAAAAGATAGAGTTGAAGTAATTCAAGAAATAAAAGATGCAAGAGCTCAAGGTGACTTATCTGAGAATGCAGAATTCGATTCAGCTAGAGAGAAACAAGGTGTAATTGAAGATAGAATTATAGAGCTTGAAGATTTATTGGAAAATTCTGATATTTTAACAAAACAATCTTCTAATTCAATGGTTTCAATTGGATCAACTGTTGAAATTCAAAGAGATAAATCTATCCAAACTGAAAAATTTACAATTGTTACAACTTATGAAACTAATCCGTTTGAAAATAAAATAAGCAATCAGTCACCATTAGCAATTGCATTAATGGGATCTAAAAAAGGTGATGTAGTTATCGTTGAAGCTCCTGATAAATATGAAGTTAAAATTATAAATATTACAATATAACAAGATGAATACCAAAGATATTAAAGATGAAAGATTTACTAAAATACTTTTAACACAAGCAGAAATTGAAAAAAGAATAGTTGAACTATCTACATGAGTGGATGAAACATATAGTGATTCTAAGGATCTTGTTTTAATAGGGTTATTAAAAGGTTCTGTCCCTTTCTTGGCGCAGTTAATCAAAACAATAAAAACAGAACACACGTTAGATTTTATGACTATTTCTTCATATGGTGGCGAAATTTCAAATTCTGGAAATATTAAAATAATTATGGATTTAATTACAGATATAAGGAATAAAGATGTTTTGATAGTGGAAGATATTATAGATAGTGGAAGATCTTTAGAAAAAATTAAAGAAAACTTGATTTTAAGGAATCCTAAATCTTTAAAAATTGTAACTCTACTTGACAAACCTGCTAATCGCAAATCAAAAATTGAAGCTGACATCTCTGGATTTGTAGTTCCGGATGAATTTTTGGTTGGTTTTGGTCTTGATGTTAAAGAAAAAATGAGAAACATTCCATTTATTGGAATTTTTAATAAAAAATATTTAGAAAAATTATAAAGTATTTTGTATAATTGTTGTATGAAATTAGCAATAGTAGTAGATTCTTCATCAGGATTAACAAAAAAAGAAGCCGAAGCAAGAGGGTGATTTTATTTACCACTTTATATAACTATTGATGGCAAAGAATATGAAGATGGAGTAGAAATTACTTCAAAGAACTTTTTTGATATATGTAAAGTGGAATCTACAGTTTCTACTTCTTGTTCTTCAGTTCTTCAAGTTGATAATTTATTGAAGAAAATATCTAAACCAAATACATTTGTTGTCTTTTATTCTATTTCAAAGCATTTATCATCTCAATACAAAAATATTCTATTAGCTTCTAAGAAATATGAAAATGTTCATGTTATTAATTCTGAAAATATTTCTATTCCTATTATCAAAGAAATGGTTGAATTAGAAATTGGTGTGAATAATAAAGAATTTACTATTGAAGAAGGAATAGACATTATTGAAAATAAAACACCTAGAGACTTAAATAATATGACTCTTTTCCCAAAATTTAATGATAATTTAGTTAGAGGGGGAAGATTGTCTCCATCATCTGCTAAACTTGCAAAATTATTAAAAATAGTTCCTATAATAACTTTGAAAAACGGTAAGTTAGAAAAATATGGAAAAGGTAGAATTTTTAACAAAACAGTAGTTAATACAACATTTGATATTTATAAAAAGTTAAATTCATCATCTGAAGATTGAATAATTATGTTTGGTCACTCTAATAATGTTGATAAAAACTTGTTGATGCAGGAAATTTCCACATTAACTAAACAAAAAAAACCATTTATAGAATTATTTATTCCTCCCGTAATTTCGATACATACCGGTTTAGAAGCTATTACTCCTTGTTTTTTAAAGTTAAAATATGATATTGAAAAATATGATTTTGATAAAGTTGGGGGGTCAACAGATGAACTCAAATAAAAGCTTTCCAAAGATTTTTGAAAAATCTGCAGAAAAAGCCTCAACTAAAAATAGGTTAATATCTTATTCATTAATGTGAATGGGATTAGGTGTGGCTATTATTTTTTTAATGACATATTTGGTTATGTCTGTCCCATCAATAGGTAATATAGTTTCAAAAATAGCATCATCACAAGGATGACCAATTTTATTGGTTGTTAACATTGGTTTAGTAATAGGAATATCATTTTTAGTTCAAAAATTAAATTTACCAACATTGATTTTAATGTACATGGTTTTTGTGTTTATTCAAGGGTTATTTGTTTCATCAACATTATATTATTCAGGCTTTAGTGTTCAAGCTGAAGGAATGAAAAATGTATTTTTATTATTTTTGGTGCCTTCAAGTATTTTTGTGTTGATGGGTATATTGGGTTTTTTTCAAATATTTGATTTTTCTAAAATTGGTCCATTTTTAATGTTTGCAACAATAGGATTGATGATTTTTTCTATTTTCTTAATTTTCTTTGGTGGTAGCAGAGCTGAAAAATGATACTCACTAATCGGTATTGTAATATTTTCTTTATGAATAGGTTTTGATATTTGATGAATTCAAAGAACATCTGATCAAATAGAATCGTCAGGTGGTATGACAAGCCAAGATTTAATAAGATTAGGTTTGATATTTGGAATTCGTTTATTCATAGATTTTGTTAATGTTCTTATGTTTGCGGCTAGAGCATTGAGATAATTTTTCCAATGAAACAACAATAATGATATAATTTTAAAATATTTTAAAAAGGAGCCAGAGTGACTAAACAATTTGCGAAAAAAATATTATTTCTAGGAATGTCAATTATTTCCATAACTCCTATTACATTTTTTTTATCTTGCTCAAATAATTCAAATAATACCATTGAAAATCAATTATTAGATTTAGAGTTAAAAAATACAACCAAATTAAAGATTAGTAACGACTTAAATTTGAAAAAAATAAATTTATTAGATTTAGGTGCGAATAACGAACAAATTACTAATTCAGGAATCGACATTAATAATAATGAACAATTATCTAATATTTTTATTTTACCTGAGCCTAAAGTTGCAGAAACTAATGATGAATATGGTATTTTTTATTCATGAGATTTTACGAAAAAAGATATTGTTTCTTTTGATCTTGATGGAAATATTTATTTTGAAGTTAACGTTAATGTTGGATTAAGAAACTCGAATAAATTTATTACCAAATCTAAAATTTTTACTATTAATATAGAGAAAACTATTATTGTAGAAAATGATTCTGCAGAAGAACCAAAAGAATTAGAAGCATCTATGTATGTGTATAATGGAATTGATGAAAATAACAAAAATAAAAAATATGAATTTCAAGCTATAAGGCAAGATATTTTTGAGAAAAGCAAGAATTTTAATATAGATTTTTATTCAAAGGATTCAATAATTAACAATAGACCAGTTATCATTAAAGAAAATGCTGCTAATTTCTCTGCTATTGATGCTCATTCAATAGAAAGATTAATTGAGCCACCTAATCGTGCCTTGGTAAATAATACTCGATATAACTTTAATATTGAATCTGCAGATTTTGATGAAACCAATCCAAGAAAAGGTATTTATAAAATTAAAGTTACTCCAGTTAATGACAATTATTTTAATAGTGCTGCAATTTCTTATGCTAAAGAAAAATACAATCTTTCATTTAGTAAAATTTATTATTTTTTTGAACCAAACATTATTTTTAAAAATCCTACAGAAAGCAATATAACAACACATAAAAACAAAAACTCTTCAATAGCTTCTGAAGTTGGGCAAAGAATTGAATCCAGCTCGCTTGCTTTTATGCCTGTTGTAAAAAATCCGGGATTAATTATCGGTAAAAATGCTGAAGAAATTTTAAAAATAAATACAGAAACACCCGGAGGAATATTTGTTCCACCTTTTTTCCAAAGACAATATAGTATTGAACCAATAAAGTCAATTTCTATTGACATTTCTTCTGTAACTTCTAGTTCTGATGCACTCCTAACTTTTTCTATGTTGATCAAAGTTGGTAATTCAAATTTTGAAATGTCAAAAACCGTTAGTAAAACAATAAACATAAAGCAATTACTGTAATTTATTGTTTCTTTTTTAAGATTAAATTTAATTAATGATTTATAATATAAAATGATTTATTTATAAGGTGAAGAAAATTTTAAAAAATATTTATTTGTATTTAAAATAAATGTTTGTATTTAAAATAATATTATGTTATAATTGAGAAAATTTATTTTATTATTTTATTAAAATATTTTTGAAAAATCAAGACGAGGGAATTATATGCAAGAAAAAAATAGAAACTTAGAAGAAAATAAACAAAATAATTTGGAGAACAATGTTTCTTTTGAACCAAAATCTGTGCAAGAGGGAAAAAAGTTTGCAGGAACATTATCTTATGAAGATATTATTTCACAAACAAAAGAAATAGCTTTTTCAGTAGTTAGAACAGAAAAAGAACTTATTGAAGAAGATTCAAAAATGAGAATTGAAAAAATAAATGCATTGGAAGAACATTTCAATGATTTAAATGCTAAACCATTGTCTTCAATTGATTCATATGAAAGCTATAATTTAGTATTAAACAAATCAGTATGAAACTATAATGAAGTTTTTCAAAGAAATACAAAGTTTTCTATTAAAGACATTGTTTTACAAACACATATTTATATTTATGATGGTGTAATTATTACTATAGATGAAGTTGAAAAAACATTAAATAAATTTTTAGACTCAATAATGCAAAAAATTATTTTAGGATATCCAGTTGTATTAAATCCAATTCTAATTATTGATGTTATTCGTTTTGATAAATCTAAAATAATCCCAGTTGCTATTGCAAATCCAAAGTTATTGCCGCCAATTGGAATAGTTGAGTGAACTTCTTTGGTAGAAAATGAAGGAAACAATTTTTTAATTGTTGATTCATTTATAAAATTATTAGATAATGCTCTTAATAATGGACATGAAGTTGAATTTTTTGCAGGAACTTTATTAGTTAGAGGAGTTAGTGGAATTACTTCGTTATTTATTGATGAAAAAGCAGCAAATAATTTTAACAAACTTGTAATTTCTTTGGGTAACAAATCTAAAAAAGAAAAATAAATATTAAGAAAAGAAGGGGTTTTGTATGAAATTAAAAGAAGTCAAAGATAAATCAGAAAAATTAACTTTCTTTTTAAATTTTGTTGAAATATCTAAAATACGTGTTTTGCAATTATTAAATCAAGAAGTAAGTAAGTTAGAAAATATTCAAAATTTAAAAACAGTTAATTTAAATTTATTGAATGCAGTGGAAGAACGTTGATTTCTTAAAAGAGGAATGATGTTTTTTGATAGAGATAATGAAAAAATTGAAAAAACTAAAATTGATTCTACTATGTATTTCTTGGTTGATCCAAAGAAATTAGACATATATTCAAAAAATATGTTGGACAAATTAGAGGAAACCCTTGTTAAAGTAGTTACTCCAAATGATTATATTATTACTTTTGGAAATAATGTTAATAAGATTTGTCAAAAGTTGGAATTAAATGTTATTGAGCATTTTGAATATTCATTATTTGAAGATTTAGAAGGACTTTCTCAAAAAGTTAGTGAATTAGTTGAAATAGGATTAAAGAATAATTTGTTCAGTAGAGCGTTGATGTTAATTACTCAAGCATCTAACTTAAATAGTGAACCAGTTGTCTCTAAACAAATTTTACCTTTTGAAAATATTTTGTCAAATTCTAATGAGAAAAAACAAAAATTAAGAACTAGTAATGATGAACCAGTTAATGAAGATCAATTAAAATCTGTGCAAGAATATATATTGCATCATAAGAAGATTATGTCTAGCATTAACATTGATAAAGCTGAATGAAATCCCAACATTTATGTATTGTACGAACAATTAACTAAAACAATTATTAGGCAAAACATTTATGAAACTAAAATTCTTAGCAATATTGAACAGTTTAATTTAGAACTTCAATTACTTGAAGAGAAAAAAAATAAATTATCTGAACAACAATTTGATTTAAAAATGCTTTATAATAGAACTAGAAAAGAAGAATCTACAATGCAATCTCTATTGCTGTATGCAGCATTTAAAGTAAGAGAGCAAGAAGAAGAGTTTCCCTTAGTTAAAGTAAAAGGGGTGGTGGAATAATGGAAAAAAGAGAATTAACGCTAACTACAGCCATCAATCCTGATTTACTTAAATTAATATATTTAGATGAAAGTCAAATAGTGACTGACATCACAATATTAACTGTAGATTACAAACCTGTTGAATTATTACTAGGTATGCCATTTAAGGTAAAAGGTAATACTTCTGATGTTATAACAATTTATGATGTAGCTGCCTTGGTTATAAAATATAAAGATAGAGAATCTTCAACAAATGAAGAAAAAACATCTTTTGTTATGGCTGAAGATGTAATGAGAGTATCAAATCAACTAGGAGATTTGGTTATGTTAAATGGTAAGTTTGATATAATTCCGGATAAGATGCTAATTCAAATTTACAAAAACTTTTCAAATTTGAAAACCATTAATTTGGAAGAATTGGAAGATATGTTAGAAATTTCTAAAAATCAACCTGCATTGAAAGAATATAGTCGATTATCGAATTATTTCTCGGCAGAGAATTATTCTAAAAATAATAATGTCTTTAAACTTTTAGAACATCAAGATAGTGTAATTAAAGTTTCGAAAAAAGTATTATTAAAGTCAATAGTGGCATGAGAGATAAGGAAATAAAAAATAAGGGGTATTTATGATAAAACAAAAAGAATTAAAAATAATAGCTATCAAGGATAACATTATTACAATTGAGGGAGAACACAACTATCAATTTCTTGAAGAAGTAAAATTTAACAAGAATGTTAATGGTATAGTTTTAAAAGCTACACATACAAAAGCTTTTGTTGCTTTGCTAAAAGTTGAAGCACATGCTTCATTGCAAGTTGGTTCAAAAGTAACTGCTACAGGTCTTCCATACAAGGCAGATATCTTCAACAATTATTGAGGATCAATAATTGATATAGATGGTTTGCAAATGATTGCAGGACCTGAAGTTACTGAGGTTAAAAAACTAGCTTCCTTAGATATTTTTAGAGAAGCCAAACCTATTTATGCTAGAAAACTTTTAACTGAACCATTGGTTACAGGTACTACAGCTATTGATGGAATTTTGCCAGTAGGTAAAGGTCAAAAAGAATTGATTGTTGGTGATAGAGGAACTGGTAAAACAGGTCTTGCTGTAACAGCTATGCTGTCTCAATTTCAAACAAATGTTAAAAATGTTTATGTTGCTATTGGTAAAAAGCGTGAAGAAGTTGTTGAAATTTATAACACACTTAAAGATAGAGGCGTTATGAATCAAACAATAATTATTGTTGCTGCTTCTGATGATACTGCTGCTGCTAAGTATTTAGCTCCTTATGTTGGTGCATCTGTATCAGAGTTTTTCCAAGAACAAGGAGAAGATGTTTTATTGGTGTTGGATGATTTAAGTAATCATGCTGATGCTTATCGTGAACTTTCACTTATTATTGGTGGAGCTCCTGGTCGTGAAGCTTTCCCTGGAGATATCTTCTTTACACATTCAAGATTACTTGAAAGATGTGGAAGATTTACTGAAGCATTTGGTGGAGGTTCAATTACAATTCTTCCTATAGCTCAAACATTGGGTGGAGATATTTCTGGATATATTCCTACAAACTTAATTTCAATTACAGATGGACAAATTTATACTTCTACTTCAGTTTTTAATGAAGGTAGAAGACCAGCTTTAGAAATTACTGTATCTGTTTCTCGTTTAGGATCTGCTGTACAAACTCCTTCTATGGCAAAAGCTACTTCAGGACTTAAACGTTTAATTTCGGAATATGAAGATCAAAAGAAACTTTCTTCATTTAATTCAAATTTATCTGCAGAAGATGCTGATAGAAATAAAAAAGGTAAAGCTTTTGAAGTTATGATTGATCAAGGGGAATATGAAGTTATTGATTATAATACTTCAGTAATATTATTCTTTTTATTAAGAAATGGATTCTTATCATTCTATAATAATGACAAAAATGAAACATTAAGTGAAGTTTCAATTATTAAAGAAGTTTTAAAAGTATTTTTATCAAAAGATATTTTAGGTATGAAACTTGCAAGTTTAATGAATCAAAAACAAATGACAGATGATGTTATTCAATTGTATTTAAAACACATCATTTTACCTTTATTGAAATACCACATTTTATCAGAGAACAAATGATTGCGTAATAATCCAGAATTTATTAAAGTCTTCAAAGACATTAGAAATGATGGAAGGGTATTATTGTCTTACGAGAGAAGAGGATATGAAAAGGGGATAGCATATGAAATTTAATTCTAAAAATGAAAAAGAGGATTTTCTAAAAAAACTTACAATAGACAACTTAAAAAAGGCTGCAAAATTAGGTAAACTTGGAACTCCAGGAAAAATTAGTAAATCAACAATTATCAATAAAATAATGGAATTTGATTCATTAAATGAAGATATGATAATTAACGATATTGTTGAAAACAAATCTAAATATTCGTCTTCATCTGCGCCTGTTAAAACAAAAACACAAACATTAAAAATTGATTTAACTCCTGAAAAGTCAAAAACAGTTGTTTCAAATTCTGTTTCTGCTGTTTCTCCAACGTTAGATAAAATGACTAATGAAGTTGAAAGATCTTTTGATGATTTATCTGAAAAATCAAAGTTTAAAATTTACTTACCTGAAAATTTAGCTTTAATGAATGAACATCAATTAAATGTTATTTGTGATATACACAATATATTACACATAAATCGTTCTGACAAAATAACAATGATTAAATCAATTCTTTTGGCTCAAACAGATATTAAATTTATAAGAAAAACTCTTGCAACTGAAAAAAAAGTTGACAAATTTATTCCTACAAATCCAGTTATTCCTATGGAAAACAAAGCTGTAGTTATAACAGGTATGATTGTAGAAATAAAATCTCAAGTTTATAAAATACAAATAATTAAAGCTATAGAAAAACCAATCATTAATTCTGTTTTTGAAATAGAGTTAGAAAATGGTGAATTACGTATATTGGAAATATCAGATATTAAAAATGATAAATTAGTTTCTGCTTTTGTATTGGGGAAAGAAGAAGGTTTAACTATAGGAATGTTGTTAGAATCTAAAAATCAACCATATTCTTTAAAAATTAGTGATTCAATTTTAGGACGTGTTGTTGATCCTGTTGGTCGTATTTTAGATAATCCTAACTTTAAATTGACTGGTAAAAATTATACACCAATGCAAGTTACTGAAAAACGTGAAAATCAAAGATATAACATTATTCCTAAATCACAAATTTTAGAAACTGGAATAAAAGTTATTGATATTTTATTACCGCTTCCAAAAGGGGGGAAAACAGGATTGCTTGGTGGAGCTGGTGTTGGTAAAACAGTTGTTGTTCAAGAACTTATTAATACATTTATTAAGCATCATGATGGATTATCTGTTTTTACAGGAATTGGTGAGCGTATTCGTGAAGGTCATGAACTATGACAAGAAGCTAAAGAATTAGGTTTCTTAGATAAAACAACATTTATTTTTGGACAAATGAACGAATCTCCTGGTTTAAGATTCCGTGCAGGTTTTACAGGGATAAAAGTATCTGAATATTTTAGAAATAATTTAGGGAAATCAGTTTTATTATTTATGGATAACATTTTCCGTTATGTACAAGCTGGTTCAGAAATTTCTACATTGTTGGAAAAAACTCCTTCTGCTGTTGGATATCAACCAACTCTAGTTTCAGAGATGGGGAAATTACAAGAAAGAATTAATTCAACACTTGATGGTGATATTACTTCTATACAAGCTATGTATATTCCTGCCGATGACTTTACAGATCCTGCTGCTGTTGCTGCCTTTGCTCACTTTGATTCAACTATTATTTTGAGTAGACAATTGGCTGCAGAGGGAATTTATCCTGCTGTTGATCCACTATCTTCAACTTCGAAGTTATTATCAAAAAAATATACTTCTAAAAAACATATAACTATTGCTAAATCAACAATTAGATTTTTAGAAAAATTAAAATCACTTGAAGATATTATTAATATTTTGGGATTTGATTCTTTAACTGAAATAGATAAAACAAATGTGCGTATTGGAAGAAGAGTTAAAAAATTCTTAACACAACCATTTATTATTGCTGAAAAATTCTCTGGAATTAAAGGTAAGTTTGTTAGTCTTGATGAATCTTTAGCAAGTATGGAAAGAATTTTGTCAGGTGAATTAAATCATATTCCTGATTCAATGTTTCTATATGTTGGTGTTGTAGAAGAAGTAGTTACTAAATATGAAGAAAGTTTAGAAGCTAAAAACGCTGTTCAAACAGCTTAATTTAAATACATAATTAGTCAAAATTGATTAAAGATATATTATTGAAGAAACACTATTCAAAGGTGTTTTTTTAATAATATATTATATTTAAAAGAATGTTATAACGCTTAATTTATGATATAATTTTAAATATTTAAAAAAATAAATATAATTTACAAGTACTTAAAGGACTTAACATGTTTGAAAAAAACAAAAATAAGAAAAAAAACAATATATTAATTAGTGGATTAGTATTTATAGTAGTATTGATATTTACAATTACTTTGCTGATTTTTTTAGCAATTTAATTGTTAAAGAAAATATACTTTTTTAATAATATAAAATAGAGGTTAACATGAAAAACAAAAATACCAAATTAGCATTAATAACATTAGGTTCAATTATTGTAATTGGAACTCCTGCAATTGTAATTGGATCAATTTATGCTTATAATACATCTAAAATGACACCCCAAGAAAAAGATTTAATTGATTTTTTTGAAGCAGAGGAAAGCTCTTTATTTCAAAAGAATAATTTTATTATTTCTGAACCAGAACCAAATCTTAGTGGTCAGCATTTAGTAGAAAATGTAGTTACAAAAAATATTACCTTTTCTAAGGAAAATCAATTAAAAAATTATTCTTATAAAATTGAAATAACTAAAGTTATACCTACATCACAAAGTCGAACTTTAGTTTTTGATTATGTAATTTATTCAATCATTGATCCAAGTGTTAAAATATCAAGAGTTAGTCAATTTTATTCAGAATATATGGATTCTTTTGATAAATATAAACAATTTGATTAATTTTTAGATTTTAGAGAATGAATTATGCTTAGACAAAAAAAAATATTAAAAACAATAATGTTGTCATCAACTATTATATCTCCAATTGTTTTACTATCTTCATGCAGTAGTTCCAATGATTTATTAAATGATTTGATAAATGATTTTTTAGAAGAAAATTCAGAAATTGTTGTTCCGATTGAAGAACAACAATCGAAAATATTACAATACCCTGCTCAATTATATATTGATAATGACTCGAGTTCTTTGGTTAATTTTGAGTTATCTTCAGATTTTGAAAATTTAATTCAAGGTAAAGATGTTGATGTAAAATTCAATTATTCCAAAATAATAGATGGCACTAAACTTGAGTTTAATATTTCTATTGTAATTGGAAATGAAGTGATAGAAACTAATTCTGTAGTTTCTGGATTTGTAACTTGACATAGTTATGCTAGATCAGTAACATCATATTTTCAATCTTTAAATTTAAACACAGAACATAAAAATAAATATACTTTGAAAGAATTCTTGAAAAATTTTTTACCAAAAAAAAATGAAACCAAAGAATGAATGAATATATTGGACATTAAATGTCCACCAGGATTTGGTTTTGAATTCAATAATGATATTAAAACAACTAGGTATGATTTTAATAATCAAAAATTAGTTATTGGATATTTCTATTTAATTAAAGACAAAAAACGACATCAAGATTTATCGATATCAATTACAAATAACTTTAAAAGTGCACAAAAACCACTTTATGTTTTTGTTGTAACTGACGAAGGTGTAAAAATTAATTCAGAAGACAATTTAGGAATTAATGCTGAAGTAGTTTTTATTAATAGAACAAGCGACAACATTATTAAATTTAATGAAAAATGATTGGGTAAAGCTGTCTATGGAGAACTTGATCTTTCTGAATTCAAAAATTGAGAGCTAAAAAACCAAGAAATTGGCACAGGTTACTTTCAATCAAATTTTATTACGCATATTAAATTACCGAAAGAAGTTATTGAATTGGGAGACAGTTTATTTTTATCCAATAAGATATTAATTTTTGATACTGAAAATAAAATAAAAAAAATACACAATAATTCCTTTGATTCCAATGTAAAGTTTGAAAACTTGCTTTCACTTGGACTTAGTTTGTATTATGACGAAAAAACTAAAACAATGGATTTTATAAATGAAAACATAAAATCATTGCAAGAACTTTTAGATGTATTAAAATTATTAATTCATAAACCAGATTCAATAATAGTTAATGCAATAAAATTGAATGGTGAGTTATTTAATCAATCAAAGAAATCAAATCAACTTATAAAAGACATTAATAAATTAACTCTAACTATTGATGAAGTAATTTTTGCTGGAAATGTAGATACTTCTATAGATAATGAATTATCGTTAGACAAATGACAAATTAAAAAAATAACTATATTAGAAAATATTTTGTCAATCGATATGATTGCCATCAAGAAAAAGAGAGTTATCGATAGGAAATTTAATTCAAAAATTAGTAATTTGGTAAAGAATGGTAGTCTTGATTTAGATTCTGCAATCCCAAACATTCCTGGTTATGAAGAAGCAAATTTTAAATTAAATAATTACTTTGATTCTGGAGATCCCAAGAATAATATTGTCCAAAATTTACATCTAGAAAATAAGGCTATTCCTACATCTTTGAACTTTCATAATATTTTTAAAACATTTGATCATGCAAATCCTATTAAAATTTTTATATATGGTAAAACTAATTTATTGACAAATGATTTGATAAATTCAATAACTAATTCAAAAGCAGAAGTAGATAGAGTTATGCCAGAAAATTTAACGAATATATTATTAGTTGATGGTCACTTAAATTTGGAAAATTCAGCAGACATATTTGTTGATAATTTTTACACTAATATTAAATATTTAAAAACAGATATAACAAAATTAACATTACCTACAAATATCAAAACAATTCCAAGCTATGCATTTTATGATATTAATCTTTCCAAAATTGACATAAATATTTTAAATAGTATTGAAGAAGTTGGAAACTTTGCTTTCTATAAATCTTCATTAAAGGGAAATTTAAATATGTCCTTTGTTAACAAAATAGGTCAAAACTCTTTTTCATACAACAATCTAACTTCTATAAATCTTCCTGAAGTCATTTCCATTGGTGTAGGAGGTTTTCAAAATAACAAACTAATTTCAATATTTATTCCAAAAATAACAGTTATTTTGAATAACACATTTGATAAAAATTTATTAACAGCAATTTCTTTGTTTGATATACAATCTATTGGGTCAAATGCATTTTCAAACAATGAAAAGTTAAAATCAGTTAATTTTAATATTGTTCCTGAAATTACAAAAACTTCTTTTGATCAAGGAGTTGAAATTAATATAGATGATAAATTAACATTTATTCCAGAATTAATTTCATTAAGTAGTTCGAATGGCATAATTATTGATTTTAGTCATGCAAGACCAGAACCTTATTCTTATGCAAAAGCTATTAATCAAATAAATATTTTATTAACAAAAAAAGTTGACGTAGAAGAGGTTATTTGAGATTTAGATTTAATCCCTGAAAATGAATCGTCTATTACAGGGTTTTCACAAACAAATATAGCATCTATTAACAAATTAACGATTAAACAGCCAGAAACAAATTATAGAGAAAGAAAGTTGCATGATTATTTATTTCAAAATATTAAAATAAATGAAGTTGTGGGTCTTGAAAATGTTGAAATAATAGGAAAAGCTGTGTTTCAAAATTCTTATATACAAAAATTTAATAATTTAGAAGGAGAATTAAGATTTAATTCAAATTTAGAAATATTGGATGCTAATTCATTCGAAGGGAATAATATTACTCATTTAATTTTTGAAAATGGTGTAAAAGCTGAAATAACACAAAATTCCTTTATTCGAAATGATAATTTGGTAAAAATCATTATACCCAGTTCTATTTTGTATGTTTCGGGAGGTGCTTTTTCTATAAATAAATGACAATTTGTTGATAGAACTCCTGCTCACTCTATTGCTTCAAATAAATTACCATGAAGTTTAGAAAATGGAGTGCTTTATTTTAAAGAGATGATTTCAAGTTCAGAGTTAATAATTAGAAATATTAAAAATTTAAATGGTTTAAAAATTGAGAAAATAAAATTTGGTGAAGATATTTATTTTATACCTTCTAATTTTTTGAAGGATTTAAAAATTTCTAATAACCAATTTGAAATTGACTTATCCAATATCTTAGTTATTAATGATAATTCATTTATTGGAAATAATCTAACTATAAAACCTGGAAGTAGTTCAAACGTTATATATAATGATATTAATTCAGGACTTGATTTAATGACTGATATTTAATATTTACTTAAGAATAATATATAATTAATTTTAATTTAGGAATATTGATAAATTTAAATAAAAAGATTGAAAAAGTATTATAATTTATGAATTAAATATTAGTTAAAGAGGTTTAATGTATATATCAAAAAAAGCAAAATGAATAATTATTGGTGTTGGTTCAACATTAGCTTGTGTAGGTGCATCGTTTAGTGGATGAGCAGTAATAAGTTATTACAAAGAGAATACAAAAACTCCATCTGAACATCTAAATATAGCTATGGAAATGAAGATAGCACCTAATGTTGGTGAAAAAATGACTAAATATTCTTCTGAATGAATGGAATTATATGCTACAGATAAAGATTTTATTTTTGAAAAAGTAAAAGGTTATGATTCTAGTTTAACTTATGAAGTTATATCTAAAAAATCATTAGGAAATAAAGACTTAGAAGTTGAAGTTGAAATAACTAATAAAAACAACGAAAGTCTTAAATATACAACAAAATTAACCAATATATTTGCCACTTCTGAAATTTCTGCGCAAACAGTTATTCAAGAAACAATTGTTGATTTGCCTAGTTATTCTTCAAGTGTTGATGCAACCAAACTTCCTGAACCTGGAACTACAGTAACTCCAGAATCAATTGCTATCAATTCACCTTATTTTTCTAAAGCAGAATCTTTAGGTTTTATATACAATAATAATGGAGCAAAATTAAATGCATTACTAACAATAGATGGTAATTCTACTACTGAACAAGTCGAGAGTTTTATAACAAAATTTAAAGAATTAGGTACAATGTTGACTGATGAACAATTAAATAGTCAAATTGCATCAAACATTGTTTTAGGGAAAACAATTATATTGTTTGAAATTAATGATGGATTATCGGAAACCTCTTCAGGTACTGTTATGGTAAAAGATTTTTATAATTTAGATTCTTCTAATTTTATAGAAAATGCTGATGAATTATCTGTTGAATTAAATGATCCCTTTATTCACCCCACTGCAGCTGATGTAATACAGTCTATTAATGACAATAATTCTCAAAAATACTTAGTTTTCAAAGATTTACCATCTATACCTAAATTTAATTACAAAATAATATCAGCAGAAACCCAACAAAATGATATCAAACAAGAGTCATTAATAATAAAAGTTCTTGTTTGACAAAGTGAAAGTGTTAATACAAAAACATATGAAACTAAATTAGATGGATTGCTATCAGTTCAACAAAATGAATTGAACAATATAATTGCTAACAATCCTTATAATGAATGAGCGATAAAACCCACAATTTCTCCAATTTACAAAAATAAAACAATTAAAGAAATTATAGAATCTAATAATTTTGAGGCATTTGTATTCACAAAAACACTATACCCAGATTTTGAATACCAAGTCACTATGGCTTCTGAAATAGTTTTATCAGGAAAACCGGCCATTTCTGTTGAAATTTATATAAAAAGTAAAATTAATCCTGAAGCTAAATATTCTTATACAAAAGACATTACAAAAGGTTTCAAACCCTCATAAAATTAAGATAATTTTTAAAAAAACCATATAAAAAAGTATTAAATATAAATACTTAAAAATAAAAATAATTAACATTTAAAGTGTTATAATTATAAAAAAAATTATTAATAAGGAGAAAACTATGGCATACGAAGCAACACAATCTTTAGACCTGGAAAAAAACAAAGGTTACATCACTCAAAATAAAGATATTTTAACTAAAAAAATAAGGTGAGATAATTATTTGAAGGCAGCTTCTTATTTTATGTACTCACTATTCATTTCTTTATTATCTCTTTCTTTTTTGTTTTCAGGAGCACAAGCTCCAGAGTTGGATTTTCAATATATAGATTTTATCAATATTTTTATAGGTTTATTTTTGGCTTTATTTTCAATAGGTTTAATTTCTTGAATATATAAAGGCTCTTTGAAAAAACTTTTTATTATTAATTATTACATTATCCATTTGATTAATGCAGTAATATTATCGTTAATAATCATAATTATGTCTATTCCTCCATTTGCTTATCCTGCAAAAGGATCAATAGATGAGATTAGTCAAGTGTCACAAATTCGTTCATTAATTTTTGGAATTGGATTAATTTTTTGATTTATTTTTATGGCTTCAACATTAATGTTTAATGCTTTCAAAATAAAGGGCGCTTTCCCTTCTTCGTGAATTAAAACCAAGTTATCTTTATTTACAATGCTTATTTTTCCAATTTTAGCAATGGTATCATGAGGAGTTTCAATTATGCCTCAAATGTCAACTATTTTTTTGATAATTCAATTGGTTATATTTTCAATAGGATTATTGTATACTTCATTTTCATTTTCATATGTTAAAACTTTCAAAGAATTAGTATTATTTAATAAAACAGAACAAGAAATCCAAAAAATAGATTTCTTTAGAAATATTTCTTTCTTGATGGTTTTGATGCCTGCTTTATCTTTGATAATTCTAGGTATTACAAAAGCTTTGCCAATTTTATCGGTATGATCAGGAAATAAAATTGAAATTTTATCTATTGTTTCTATGTCTATAGACGCTATTATATTATTTGTATATGTAGCAATAATCATATGATTCAAGAAAATGGGTAAAAAAGGTAAAACGAATATGTTGATATCAAGTATTGATAATTCAATATTGATGGATTTTATATCATGATTTATATTAATTAAAACTGTTATTATTGCTGGATTGGCTAAAGGTGTTGATATATCTGTTTATATGTCTTTATCTACTTGTTTCATTGCGATATTTGTAATTAATATTTCAACAATTTTAATTGGTGTTAATTTTCCAAATATTAAAAACACAACATCGACCATCATAAATATTATTGCTTACTTAGGAGTATCAGGAATGGTGTTATTTCAATCAACATTCCCTCAAGAATCAGCGACAAATATTTTTGAAGGAGTGGAAATGATAATTTTAACTTTACTACCAGCTTTAATAGCTTCTTCAATGAATTTAGGAATTAAACTATTGAGTTATTCAAAGATAGTTTATGAAGATAAAAAAGTTAATAAGAATGAGGGAATGAGAAATACTCAAGAAATTGAAGCTGAACAAGCGAAAAAACAAAGTGCTGGAACACAAGATAAGATTGGGGCGTAATTATGAATAAATTAAAAAATAAAAAAGCATATTCAGTTTTAAAAACATTTGGAGTTATAGCTGCTTCTGCAACCACTTTATTGTTATCATCAGCAGGTTTTGTTGGATCATCAATTAATCAATTATCTAATAATCAAATGACAAACAATTCTTATAATTCAAGAAGTTTGAACGAGGTTTCTAAAGATGCTTTGACAAATTCAGAATTTTATTTTAAAAATTTTACATTTATAAATCCAGATACAGGAGATGCAGGTACAACAGCACAATTAGTAATTGCAAAAAAACAATGAATAGACATTAAAACAAACTTGGAATCAAACTTTTCTCAATTTTCAGAAATAGCATCTTTTAAATATATAGTTTCAAAAATTAATGATTTAATTGCATGATCTGATGTTTTGGTTGTTAGAGAATCATTGCGTTCATCAGGTAATATTGCTATTTGAGAAACAATTAAAGATACTCTTGGTTGAAAAGAATTTGTAGCAGTTTCAGGTACGCAAGAAGAATTAGATACCAATATAAAAATGTTGTCAGGTTTTGTTTCAGGTTCAAGTGATTCTCATAGAATAAGAACTTTGAGTAACAAGCCATCTAAAGTTGTTGATCTTGTAACAGGTATAATGACTGATGTTGCTTTGACAGGTGATTATAAAACGGAAATAACAATTGCGGAAATTGATTTAGCATCAGTTTCGGAAGATATTAAATTAGATTTTGATTTTTCTAATTCATCATTAACTGGTATGACAGCAAGAGGTAGTTTAATTATTAGAAATAGTAATCAACAAATCACAGATCCAAGTATTAAATTATCAAAAAGTCAAACAGATTTAGAAATTTTCGGTAGATGAACTAATTTAGGAATGAATTCATTGGAAGATCCTGCAAATAACTTTAAACAAGTTATGGATAATTTTGTATTATCTAAAAGTAATGGTAAACTTTTTGTTGTAGTTAAATTAAGAGATGGAGATCAATTTAGTAATATAAAAGTTTCTGGTGTTTCAAATTTTGGAATTGTAAATTCTACAATAGATTCTACTGTTCCAACTTATCCAACAGATGATACAATAACAAACATTAAATTTTTCTCAACAGACTTATTGGTTTCAAATGCTAGTTATACAGATGTTGGTGGAACTTCAAATACAAAAATAAACAAAAAATATGAATATTATTTAGGTAATGATACAGAATTCAATTTAAATTTATTTTACAAAAATAAACAAGACCAAGCATATAAAGATCTTTTTGGTTTTGAAGGTGATAAAGTTTCCGCTACCAAAAAACAATCTTTAATTTTGGGTGTACTTGAAGGTGCAATTAGTAATATAGGTTCTACAAAAATTGAATTTTCTGATGAAGTAATGGCTGAAATTGGAGTTTCTGATGATGATTTATCTCAATTATCTGTTTCTTTAAAAACCGAAACTTCAACAACTAAAAATATTTACAAACAAGGTCTTTACTTTAATGATTTAATGGGATTTTCTGTATCTGGTGTTCCTATTCCTTCAAGAACAGGGTTTGTTATATCTTTAAATACTATTTTGACTAAAAAAATATTCTTTGAAGATCCTGGTTTTGTTTCAGATACCACAGTAAAGCCTGCTGTATCAACAGCCATTTCATCTAAATGAATTAATTCAGAAAGTGAAGTTATTGCTTATTTAGCTAAAATTTATGAATCATGATCAAAAGAAGATCAAGGTGTTGGAGTTACAAAGTTAGGACAAAAACTTTATAATAAAATAACTTATTCTCAAGAGGGTCAAATTTATAAAGATATTTCTTGAAGAAGCGAATCTAATGATTATACAGGAAGAGAAATGTATTCTAGTATTGTAGATGAGTATTCTATATATCAAGAAATAATGGAACAATTAATGCCCTCTGAACCATGAAATCTTAAAAATATTTATGAGATTGGTGTTGGCGGAACTGCAAATGATATTGTAAAAGAAAGATTGTTGTCAATTGAAAATAAAGCTCAAAGACAATTGATTTTAGATAATGTCAAACTAATTATTGATAGTACAAGTAAAGATAAAGATTTGTTGGTTGAAAAACAACTTGCAGAACTAATAAAAATTAAATTTGCAGAAATGAAAGATGTATTAATTAATCCAATAAATGAATTTTATTATAAAGAAATTAAGAAATATTTAGATTCAAATGTGGATAATAAAATGAAAATTACTGATGTTAATTCATTTTTAAAATTTGATCAAACAGCAGGATTATTTAATTGAACAAGTTCAAATCCAAAAGTTTTAGAAACAGCAGATGTTTTAACTGGATCTCAAAAAATGAAATCATTATTTGATTTATTGTACTTTGGTGAAAAGGAGTATAATTCAAAAATAACATATTTTGGAAATTCAATCTTTAGTGCTATTTCTACTAATGGTGGAGAACAATCAGTTTTGGAATTGTTTACTAGTTTTGCTTCTAATCAAGAAACTTTATCAAGCTTTAATTCTTTAGCGTCACAAACTAAGATAAATTCAATTAATATTTATGATAGATTATTGTCAACATTTGGATTTGGAATTAATAATATTACAGAAAATTCTTTAGAAACAGGAAATGCAATTGAATTAAAGTGAGGAGAAGTTGATTTTGCTACAGCAATTGATACAATTTTCCAAAAATTAAATCCTAGTTCAAGAGAAAAAGTTAATATTTTAGAAAAAAATTATGAATATAACATACTTAGTTCTTTGATTACTTCTTCAAACATTTATAATTCTTTAATGTTTAGAAAAGAAAACACTCCAATAGGAGTTGTGTCTCCAGAAAAAGACTTAATAAAAATTATGAATATACTAGATGCTGGAATAACTTCTTATAAAAATATCTTTGTGTGATCTCGTATTCAAAAAATTGGTAATGATATAGAAGTATATACAACTGACTTTTCTATGAATTTATCTCAAACAAAAATATTGTCAGATGAAATAAAAACAAGTATAGATATTTTGGATAGAATTATTGAAGAAGAATCAGCTTTATTTCAAATAAATCCTTTTATAAATGTTCAAATAGTGTGACCTATATTGGTTGGATTAATAGCTGTCGGAATGATTGTTGTTTCATCAATTTCTTTAGCTGGAACACAAAAGCGTTTAAAATTATCAAGTAAACCTGTTGTTAAAACAATGTTAATTATTGTAATATTAATAAGTATTGCGTCTTTAGGATTAATTGGTGGATTAGTAATTCCGGGATTATTCTAGAAAATTTTATATAACCATAAAAAACAAAAATTTTTGTTTTTTTTGTTTTATTGTAAAATTAAAATATGAAAATAGCAATTTATCCTGGATCATTTAATCCCCTTCATGAAGGTCACATATCTATAATTAAAAAAGCTCTTAAACTTTTTGATTTAATATATATTGTGGTGACTCTTAATCCTGATAAAGCAATTGAAAATGATTTTGAAGCAAATAAAAAAAATATTCAAAACATTTTTAAAGATAATAATCAAGTTGTTATTTTGATTAACAAAACAAAGTTAACAGCGACGCTAGCAAGTGAGTTAGGAGCTGGTTTTTTGATTCGCAGCTCAAGAACCAAAATAGACTTCGATTATGAATTAAATCTTGCTAATACTAATAATTTTGTTAATAACAATTTGGAAACAATATTATTTTTCCCTGAATATCATTATAAAAATATTTCATCCACATTGATTCGACATAAAAAATTGTTGAAAATTAATTAATAAAGTATTATTAAATATATGTGAAACTTTATTAAATCATCTTCATCTCAAGAAAACTGATTAGAACACAACTTTCCAGAAGTTTGTTTTATTGGTCGTAGTAATGTTGGAAAATCTTCTTTAATTAATGCTTTATCCAATAATAACAAATTAGCTAAAACTTCAAAAACTCCTGGTAGAACCCAACTTATTAATTACTTTGATACAAATAAAGGGATTATGGTAGTGGATCTACCTGGTTATGGATTTGCAAAAATGTCAAAAAGTCAAAAAGAAAAAATGCATATTATGCTTGATGAATATTTTAGTAATTCAACGAAACTATCACATGTTTTTTTACTATTTGATACAAGACACGGAATGCTTGAAGAAGACATTGCCTTTTTTAATTATATATCTCAGAAGAATTTCAAAATTATTTTAATAGGAACCAAGATTGATCGTACTACACAATCAGAAAGACATAAAATTAAGCAAAATCCAATCATTGCATCATTTGGTTCTGAAAATTTATTTCTGTGTTCATCTCAAAAAAATAAAAACATTGACAAATTACAAGAATTTATTTATTCTCTAAAAAACGAATAAATAATAGATTTTAGAATTTTATATTAAATATAGATTATAATGTTTATTGAGTAATTAAACTCCTTGACTAAATACATTAGTCCAGATTATAGACCATAAGGAGGTCAACATGTCAAAATATGAAATAATGTTGATTTTAGACCCTAGTTCAAATTCTCAAATTGCACAAGAAATGTGTGAATCAACTTTTAAATCAAAAGATCTAAAAGTTGAAAAATTAGAAAATACTGAATTAGCATACAAAATCAATAAATCAAAAAATGCTATTTACATTTTAATTAATGTTTCAGCAACCGGTGAAGAAGTTATTGAATTCACAAGAAAATGTAATATAACAAAAGTTATTTGAAGACAAATGGTTATTAATTTAGATTCTGAAAAAGGTTTAAACAGAAAAGCTAATCCTAAAAAAATTAAAAAACCATTTGTTAAAAAACCATATGTTAAAAGAGAAGAAAATGAAAATTCTGAAACATCAAGTGATTCAACAACTAAAAAACCATATGTAAGAAAACCAAAACCATTTGTTTCGGAAGAAGAATAAGGTGAATAAAGTTTTATTAGTGGGAAGAATTTCATCTACTCCATCAATGTTTGAATCAAAAAATTTAAATACATATGCAAGGGCAACTTTGGCAGTTAATAGAGAATTTTCAAAAGACACCACTGATTTTATACCTTTAACTATTTTTGGAAAAACTGCAGAGTATTTTAGTAAATACGTTAATAAAGGAGATTTATTATCAGTTGATGGTTCTATTCAAACTTCTAGTTATAAGAATGATAAAGGTGAAATAATTAATTCATTTTCTGTTGTTCCAATAGCAGTGAAACACTTAGAACCAAGAAGTGTAGTTTTGGCTAGAACATCAGGAAAAACTAATGATGACTATAGTACAGCTGTATTTGAGACAAAACCAAAAAATTCTAATTTTCAAGAAGCAACATTTTCTCAAGATGAAAATGAGCAAGATGATGTTCCTTGAGAACTAGATTTATAAAAAATTAAAAAATTAAAAAAAGGAGTAAATTATGAATAGTTTTAATAAAAAACCAACAAAAAAAATTTTCAAAAAGAAACCATGTTTTTTCTGTTTAGAAAGAATTGAGTATATCGATTTTAAAGATGTTGCTTTGGTTGGTAGATTTATCAATTCACATGGTAAAATTTTGCCTTCTAGAGTTACTGGAACTTGTTCAAGACACCAAAGATTATTATCTACAAGCATCAAAAGAGCTAGAATTATGGCTCTAATACCTTTCATTTCTGAAAGAGTTAGAAAATAAAATATTTAATAAGAACACAAAAAACAACTATGAGTTGTTTTTCTTTGTCTTTTTATGCTTAATATTCACAATAAAATTGTTATAATATATTATAAATTATGAAAAAAAATATAAAAGCATTCTGAATTACCACATTAATTATATTTGTTGCATTAATCTTGGTGACCATTATTTTAATTGGTTCATTGGATTTTGATATCGCAATTAAACTTCCTATAGTCATATTGCTATCATTTCTTTCTCCTGCCATATTGTTTTTTGTAGTTTGAAATTACAAATGAAATAAAGAAAGAAGTTTTGGTGTTAAAAAATCTGTTAATTTTTATTTTGAAAATGTTGTTTCTAACTCAGGAATGGGAATTATTGTATTATCATCTTCAGGAAAAATAATTTGAATTTCTGATTTTATTTCTTCTAGATTTAATAAAAAAATTATAGATAAATCTATTATTGAATTAATTCCTTCATTGAACATCGCTACTATTGTGGAAGAATATGAAACAATTATTTCCAAAAATAATTTATTTTATCAAGTGAAATATTTCCCTAAACAATTAATGCTAACATTTAAGGACATTACAGAAGAACAAACAGCTATTAAATATCATGAACTAGAAAAAACAGTAATTGGAGAATTAGATATTGATAATTTTCAACAATTTCAATCAATTCTTTCAGAAGAAGAAATCTTCATTGTTCAATCAATGGTAATTAATTTATTGGATTCTATTTCCAGAAAATATAATTTAACTTTTCGTCAATATGTAAATGGTAAATTTATTTTAATTACTAATAAATCTCATTTGGATAAAATGATTGAAACTAACTTTTATGAATTCGAATCATTAAAAAATAATGATAATTTAAAAAATGTTCAAGTTTCTGTTTCTGTTGGATTTGGAATTGGTTCAAATAAATTTGATAAATTAAATGAAATGGCTAAAGTTGGTATTAGACAATCTCAAACACGTGGTGGTGATCAAGTAACAATTATTTCTGCAAAAGAAAAACCAAGATATTATGGTTCTAAATCTGAAATTTCTGTTAATGAAAGTAGAACAAGAATTAAACATATTTCTCAAAACTTAAAAGAAAGATTATTAGATCAATCAATTGATAAAGTTATTATTTATGGTCATAAGTTTGCTGATCTTGATGCCATAGGTTCTTCAATGGCTATATATGAAATAGCAAAATATTTTGATAAAGAAGCTTATATCCAAAATCAAACTTTTGATAATACTGCAAAAAAATCAATTAGCAAATATATTCCTAATGAATCAAAAATTTTTATATCTGCATCAAAGGCCAATTCTATTACTGATAAAAAAACATTAGTTGTAGTATTGGATTGTGCTGATTCATCGAGAGTTGAGAATCCAAAAATATTTTTAAAACCACTTCCTAATAATATTTTTATATTTGATCATCATAGGATTTCAAAATTAGATGAAATCCTTGTTGATTTAAATGTTTTTGTGGAATCAACTGCTTCTTCAACTTGTGAAATAATAACAGAATTAATTGCATTTAATGATATGAAATCAATTTTAACAAATAATGCAATTCAAATGTTAATGGATGGATTGTATATGGATTCAAATCAATTTCAAAAATCAACAAGTTCAAAAACCTTTTTTGCTGCTTCTCTCTTGGGGGAATGAGGTGCTAAATCTGAAAAGTCAATTTCTATTTTAAAAATATCAAATGATATTCATGAATTAATTATTAAGATATTAAATAACCTAAGAGAAATCAAGCCAGGCTATTGATTAACTTCATATGATGAAGTTGTGCCTAGTGATGTTGTTTCTATGGCGGCTGATGAAATTTTAAGAATTGATGATAGAAGAGCCGCATTTGTTATTGCTAAGCAAGAAAAACAACACAGCTCAGATAACGACATATTTAAGTTATCTGCTCGAGGAATCAAAACTAATGTTCAAATAATTGCTGAAGAAGTTGGTGGTGGTGGTCATTTCTCAGCGTCGGCAGCCATTTCTGATTTCAAGAACAAAGAAACAATCAAGGTTTTCACTGATAATGTTATTCAAGCAATTATTAGTAATAAAAATTAAGGATAGAAAAATGAAAGTTATTATAATAAAAAATTGTAAAGATGGTAAAGTAAATGATGTTATTGAAGTTTCGTCTGGATATGGAACAAATTTTCTAATAAAGAATGGTTTTGCGGAGCCAGTTAATAAATTATCTAATTCAAAATTAGAAAAAAGATTAGATGATAAAAATAAAATTTTTGAAGAAAAACAAAAAGAAGCAATCTTATTGGGAGAAGAACTTTCTAAGCTTGCTTTGGAGTTTGAACTCAAAGTTACGAATATGGTTATTCACGGATCAATCACTACAAAAAAAGTAAATTTAAAATTGAAAGAATTGGGCTTTAATTTAAGCAAACATTCAGTCCCACATCTTCAAATAGAATCGTTAGGAACAACTTATGTTCCAATTAAAATTTTTGATAAAATAGAAGCTATGTTAAAAGTAGTGGTGAATAAAAGTGAATAATATACAAACTAAAAAAACTCATAATTCTCCTGAAATTGAAGAAGCCCTCCTTGGGTTGGCTATTCAAAATAATTCTGTTGCTACTAAAATGGTTGCCTATTTAACTAATGAAGATTTTCATAATCCAAAAAATAAAATCATTTTTGAAGCAATTTATTTTCTTATTGAAAAAAATCAATTAATAGAAAGTGCAAATTTAATTAATTACTTAAAAGAAAAAAAACTTTTTGACCAAGTAGACAACGGAAAGTATATTCAATATCTTATTGAATCATCTGGTTATGAAACAAATATTACTAATTATTTTGAAACCTTGGCTTCAAAAGCAAATTTGAGAAAAATTGATAACACCACGAAAGTTATTTTAAATAAACTTGATTTACCCTCTGTCAATTATGAAGAATTAATTGAAGAATTTCAAGCAACTATGTATGAATTAGAAAGATCTAGACAAACACATGAATTTGTTGAATCAAAAATATTGGTTAAAAAAATAATTGAGGATATTGTTAGTCGACAAGATGATAAAAAATTAACCGGCTTAATTACTGGATTTAGTTCTTTTGATTCTATGACATCTGGTTTGCAAAAAGGAGATTTGATAATCATTGCTGCTCGTCCATCTATGGGGAAAACGGCATTTGCTCTTAATATTGCAAATAATGTTTCTAAATCACACAATGTAGCCTTTTTTTCTTTAGAAATGCCTTCTGATCAACTTTTGACCAGAATTATCTCTATTGAAGGAAATATTGATGGAAATAAATTAAAAAACCCTTCCAAAATGGATGAAACAGATTGAAAAAGATTATACTTGGCACAAGACAAAATTGAAAAAATTAATTTATTTATCGATGATTCCCCGACTGTTAAATTAAGTGAAATAGTTTGAAAGTCTAGAAGACTCAAAAACAAGGGAAAATTAGATTTGGTTATTATTGATTATTTACAATTGATTCCATTATCACATAAATCAAATTCTGATAATAGACAGCAAGAAGTTTCTATAATCTCAAGAACATTAAAACAATTAGCAAGAGAATTAGAAATTCCAATAATTGCTCTTTCTCAATTAAGTCGTAAAGTTGAGCAACGCGAAGATAAAACACCTATGATGTCAGATTTAAGAGAATCAGGAGCAATTGAGCAAGATGCCGATATTATTGGTTTTTTGTATCGAGAAGATTATTATAATAAGGACAAAGAAGCTGCTCATGATGTTATGTTGCAACAAACAGACTTTATAGTTTCCAAACATAGAAATGGCTCTGTTGGAACCATTGAATTAGGTTTTAACCTTGCAAAAGGTAAATTTACAGATAGGACTAAATAATATGCAAGCATTACCACTACCTATTTTAATTTTGTTAATAGTTTTACTTTTACTTTTATTTGCTTTATCAGCCCTTTTTTCAGCGGCAGAAACAGCTTACACTTCGTTATCATTAGCATCTATTGAAACTAATTTAAAAAAACACCCCAAAACAGGGAAGTTAATTAAAAAACATGTTAATAGTTTTAGTTGAACTATTTCTACCATTTTAATTGGTAATAATATAGTTAATGTTGCCATTTCTACTATCATTACTTTTTTATTTACCAGTATGTTAGGTGCTGATAGTTATTTAACCGTTTTATTGCCAATATTTGTAGCCACTCCTCTACTTGTCGTATTTGGAGAAGTTTTTCCAAAAATATTGGCTAAAAAATATGCTTGAGGTTATTTGCAAAAAGTAGTATTTATTTTAGAAGGATTTCGATGATTTTTTTATCCCATAACATTTTTTATTTCTAAATTTGCATTTGAATCAAATATCACAAATACTGAAGACGAAATGAAAACCATTTTAAAAATGGGATACAAAGAAGGAGTTTTAGAGCATAGAGAACTGTCGTTAGCAACTAGAGCTTTAGATTTAGATTCTACTAAGATAAAAAAACATTATATTAAAATTGAAAAAATAACATATTTAAAAAAAGGCGCAACATTAGAAGAGGCTAAAGAAATATTCCAAAAAACAGGATTTTCTAGATTACCAGTTAAAAATAAAAAAACATTTATTGGTATTTTGCTTTTAAAAGATATTTTTAATTTACCTGAAAATACTTCAATATTAAATTATATTGTTGAAGTCCCTACAGTTACAATTAATAATAACTTACACCATGTTTTAGATGTTTTTAGATCGAGTGCTGTGGGAATGGCCTTTGTTAAAAAAAGTAACAACGAAAACAGCATTATTGGGTTAATCACTTTAGAAGATGTTTTGGAAGAATTGGTTGGTGAAATATATGATGAACATGACAAAGAAACAAAAATCCAAAAAATAGAAGATCATAAATTCATAGTTTTAGGAAATACTTTAATGACTAAAGTTAGTAATGACACAAATATTGAATTTGCATCTAATGAAACATTAACAAATTGATTTATGAATGAAACAAATAAAAATATAAAAATCGATTTAGTTTACAATTGAGAAGGTAAAGTTATTTTTAAAGTTATTAAAAATAAGAAAAAACAAATACCTAAATTTGAAATAATTATCAAATCATAAAAAAAGATATTAAAATAAGTGTTTCTAAAGTGCAAAAAGATTAGAGTGCAAAAGATAAAAATCTCTTAATTTTAATCCTAGAAAATTATATGATTTAGGAATTGAATCTATTGATAACAAAATGAGAGAAAAAATGATGAGTTCAAATAATAAAACCTAGTTTTCAAATAAAAGTAATTGTTCTGTTGATTCGTTATGAAAGTTTTGTATTTTATCATTATTAAAATAGCAACATAATTTTCTATTGGGAATTTATTATTTATCTTAATTTTAGCAAAATATATTATAATAAAAAACATGATTGCTAACGAAAAAAAAACTTTATCTACAAAACAAGACAAAGAAATTAAATTTTCAATAATCCAATTTTTAGTTAAAGAATGAAAAAAAATTTTAATATTATTTATTGCAGCGTTTTTTTATGCATTTGGAACTGTTATTTTTTTAGTACAAGCAAACACTATTCCTTCAGGAGTTTCTTCGATTTCTCAAACTTTGTTATATTTTTTTTCTGAATTAAAACCATATGTAACATTAATATATTTTGCTTTAAACATTCCGTTGATTGTCTTTTTTTGAAATAAGGTTAAAAAACAATTTATTTTCTTATCTTTTTTATTTATGTTATTTAATTCTTTTTGAGGATTTATTCTTGGAGAATTTGGTGAACCAATCAATGATTGGTTTATTGTTATTCAAGGTTGAGACATTGCTCTTATAGATACACCAGGGTATTCTACATGACCTATTTTTGTTTATGTAAGTTTAGGATTACTTATTAATTCAGTTGCAGCTAGTGTTGCTTGAAAATCAGGTGCTTCTACTGGAGGAACAGATATAGTTGCTTATTATTTTTCTACTAAAAGCAAGAAAGATGTAGGTAATTTTTTATGAATTATCTCAATGTGTTTATCATTTTGCTCAATTATTGCATTACACCTTGGTGGACAATATGATTCATTATTTGGAATCAGAACAATTTGCTCATTATTTTATATTTTATTTAGTTCTTTTATTATCAATAAACTTTATCCTAAATACAAAAAAGTTGTAATGAAGATAGATTCTAAAAAACACAAAGAAATAGTTCAACATTTTAGAGATACAAATTATTGACATGGTTTTAAAATTACAGAATCAATTTCTGGATATACAGATGTTAAGGTATATACAATTGAAACCGTTTTATTATTGCTAGAGTTTAAAGATATCCAAAATCAAGTTATTGAAATTGATCCAAATGCTTGAATCACGAGAACCAAAATAGAAGATCAATCTGGTAATTTTGATTATTCTAGAATAGATTAATTATCTAATTCTTCTAATCTTGAGATGTGACGCCCTGCTTCAAATTTATTTTCAACAAATTCGTTTATCATTACAATAACTTCTTCAATTTTTTGTTGTCTACCACCAAATAATAAAATATTGGCATTATTATGCATTTTAGCCATTTTAGCATCTTCTACAGATGTTAATCTAGCCCCTCTTATTCCCTTGAATCTATTTACTGCAAAACTAATTCCTAAACCTGTTCCACAAATTCCGATTCCTAAAGAACTTTCTTCTTTTAATACTTGTTCTGCTAATTTTTTTCCATATTCAGCGTATGAGGCGCTTTTTCCGTCAGAACCCAAATCTTCAACAATAAAATTTTTAGATAATAAATAGTCTTTAATTTCATTTTTTAATTCATAACCTCCGTGGTCATTTGCTAATATAAATTTCATTATCTTAATTTCCTTCCAGTTGCAACATCTATTATTGATGAGCCAACATTTGTTCCATATCCAAAATTATATATTTTTTTTATGGATGGAAAGATTTTTTTTGCTTCTTCAATCGTTAGACAATTATCTTTTCCTGAAATATTTGCAGAAGTTAAAAAGAATGGACCTTCCTTTTCAATCAAATTTAACAATTCTTTATTGTTTGGCATTCTATACGAATTATGATTAATAATCAATGTTGTGGCACCTGGCCAATATTGTGAAATGTATTCCATTGTTTTATCATCTATTGTTTCTAATTTTTCTAATTGTTCAATTGAACCAACAACAATAACAATTTTTTTATTCAATGGTCTTTGTTTGAGTTGATAAAGAGCTTTGAGGTTATCATTGTTGATTTTAGAACCAATACCAATTAAAGTATCTGTGGTAGTAATGAAGATTTCATCTTTTTTTAACATATAATTAATTATAACACATTATTTGTGTGGAGGTTTTTATGGAATTAGATTTACACGGACTTAGTGTTGAAGAGGCAACAAGCAAAATTTCATTAGAGTTGTTCTCTTTTACATCTAATGAGTATGAAAGTGAGTTATTAGTCATTACAGGAAGAGGAATGGGTGCTATGCAAATTACTTTTTTGAACATGATTGATGAATATGATAATTTGCATTGTGTAGAAATTAATCCTGGTTTATATAGTGTTACCAAAACAAACTATTAAATAAAAGAATATTAATTTATAATTGTTATATGAATTTAGACAAAAAGAATTTTATTATCGTTAAAGGTGCTAAAGAAAATAATTTAAAAAATATAGACGTTGTAATCCCAAAAAACAAATTGGTTGTTTTTACAGGTCTTTCTGGAAGTGGTAAATCATCTCTAGCATTTAATACAATATATGAGGAAGGAAGAAGGAGATACATTGATTCTCTTTCTTCTTATGCCCGTCAATTTTTAGGAGGAACTAAAAAACCTGATGTTGATTCCATTGAGGGACTTTCTCCAGCCATTAGTATTGAACAAAAAACAACACATAATAATCCAAGATCAACAGTTGGTACAATTACTGAAATATATGATTATTTAAGATTGCTATTTGCAAGATTAGGAAAACCTTATTGTCCTAAACATAATATTGAAATATCAGCACAAACATTAAAAGATATTTTGGATTCAATAATGAATAATGAAGATGGATCTAAAATGGTTATTCTTTCTCCTGTTTTAACCGGAGCAAAAGGTGAAAATCAAAAGTTAATTGAGAACCTTAAGAGAGAAGGTTTTTTAAGGATTAAAGTAGATGATATTTTTTATAATTTAGATGAAGAAATTTCATTACCTAAAAATAAGAAATATGATTTAGAAATAGTTGTAGACAGAATAGTTTTATCTGAAGAAACTAGAGACAGAATTTCAGAGGCAATAGTTATTGCTTTAGAATATTCAAAGGGTTTGGTCAATGTAGAGATTGTTGGAAAAGAAAAAGCGAAATATTCTCAATTATATTCTTGTATTAATAAGGATTTTGAAATGCCAAAAATAGAACCTAAATTATTTTCATTTAATAGCCCTTATGGAATGTGCGAGTCATGTAAAGGAATTGGATTAATGTTGAGACCTGATATAGATTTATTAATCCCTAATAAAGCTTTAACTATTAATCAAGGTGCAATTGAATTTAGTGGTTTTATACCAAGTAAAGATGGACTAGAATGACAAGAATTTGATGCTCTTTTAAATTATTACAAAATAGATAAAGATTTACCTATAGAAGATATGACTGAAGAAGATTTAGAAATAATAAAATATGGTTCTGAAGAAGAAATTTCTTATAGCATTTTTTCCAAAAAAAACACTTATAAAAAACATAATATCATTGAAGGAGTTTTTGTCAAACTTGATCGTAAATATTTAGATACCAGTAGTGATGATGTTAGGGAATATTATAAAAAAAAGATGTCCGAAATTAAATGTAATTTTTGTAAAGGTAAAAGATTAAATAAATATGCTTTATCAGTAAAAATTAATAACATGAATATTAATGATTTTGTATCGCTATCAATAGACCAAGCGATTGAAAATTTATTGTTGTTTCGATTTGATGAAATAGAACAACAAATTGCAAATTTGATTTTGAAAGAACTTTCCAATAGATTAACTTTTTTAAAAGATGTTGGATTAGATTATTTAACTTTAAATAGAACGGCCGAAACTTTATCGGGTGGAGAAGCCCAAAGAATTCGTTTAGCAACACAAATAGGATCCAAATTAGTTGGTGTTCTTTATGTGCTTGATGAACCTTCAATTGGATTGCATCAAAGCGATAACGCCAAACTTATAAAAACATTACAACATATGGTGGAAATTGGTAATACTTTAATTGTTGTAGAACATGATGAAGAAACAATTATGAAAGCTGATTATATTGTTGACATTGGACCTCTTGCTGGTGAAGATGGTGGAAATATTGTCACTCAAGGAACTTTGCAAGATATTATGTCAAATCCCAATTCTATAACTGGACAGTACTTATCTAAGGTAAAACAAATAAAAACTCCTAAAATTAGAAGAAGTGGTAATGGAAAAGTCTTGGAAATTATAGGAGTTAAAGAAAATAATTTAAAAGATATAGATGTTAAATTTCCTTTAGGTAAATTAATTTCTGTAACTGGAGTTTCTGGAAGTGGTAAATCAACTTTAATTAATCATGTTTTAATAAAAGCTCTTCAAAAAGAATTGACTAACCCAAATATCAAACCAGGAAAATTTAAGAAAATAAATGGAATTTATAACATTGATAAAATTGTTAAAGTTTCGCAATCTCCAATTGGTCGAACACCTAGATCTAATCCCGCAACATATACAACAGTTTTTGATGATATAAGAAATGTTTTTACTATGGTTGAATTGTCAAGAGCTAGAGGTTATGAAAAAGGCAGATTTTCATTTAATGTTAAGGGTGGAAGATGTGACAAATGTAATGGAGACGGATCGATCAAAATAGAAATGCATTTTTTACCAAATGTTTATGTTGTTTGTGATCATTGTGAAGGTAAGAGATATAATTTAGAAACACTTGAAGTAAAATATAAAAATAAAAATATATCTGATGTTTTAGAAATGAGTGTTAAAGAAGCGTTAAATTTCTTTATATCCAAACCCAAAATTAGAGAAAAATTAAAAATTTTGGAAGAAGTGGGATTAGGTTATATTAGGTTAGGACAAAATGCAACAACTTTATCTGGTGGTGAAGCTCAAAGAATTAAGCTTGCAACACATCTTCAAAAAAGTGCCACCGGAAAAACAATTTATATTCTTGATGAACCAACAACCGGTTTACATACATACGATATCCAAAACTTATTAAATATTTTAAATAAAATTGTAAATAATGGAGATACTGTTATTGTTATTGAACATAATCTTGATATAATAAAATCTAGTGATTATATTATCGACCTTGGTCCAGGTGGCGGAAACAAAGGTGGCAAGATAATTGTTTCTGGAACCCCAGAGCAAATTATTAATAATAAACATTCATTAACAGCAAAATATTTGAAGGAGGTTATGGAAAATGAAAAATAATGAGTTACAAACAAATATTGATGTTTTGGAATTTTGTCAAGAAAACAAATTTGAGGTTGTCAATCGAAACTCTATTAAAAAATGATCAAATATTCAAAGACCGGCAATTAATAGAGCTGGTTTGGAGTTAAAAGGTTATTTTTATAGAGAAAATTCAATTTCTAAAAATATAATTGGTTGAGGAACTAGTGAATCAAATTGAATGTTATCAATATCAAATAAGGAAAGAGAAAATGCCTTAAGTACTTTAATTTGCAAAAAACCACCTTTGATTATTTGTTCTTCAGGAGTAAATGAAGAAAACAGAAAACTAATTATAGAAATTGCTACTAAATATGAAGTTCCTGTTGTATTGTCTGACATCCCATTATCTTCATTGACAACAACCATTGGCGTATATTTGGCAGAAAAATTTGCCCAAACAGAATTTGTTCATGGTTCTTTGATTATTATTAATGGCGTTGGAGTAATGATCATTGGAGCAAGTGGAATAGGAAAATCAGAAGTAATTCTTGAATTGATTCAAAAAGAGCATATATTTGTTTCTGATGATGCTATTTTCATTAAAAGAATTGGCAATAATTTTATAGGATATTCTCCAGAAATTACAAAAGATATTCTTGAGGCCAGAGGATTGGGTTTGTTGGATATAAGAACAATTTATGGTGATAGAGCAATAAGAACTAAAACAAACATTGATTTGGTTGTTGAATTGATTCATTCAAAAGATATAGTTGATTTTGACAGAATTGGTGATAAAAATTTATCATATTCTATTTTAGGTGGTAAAATAAGTAAAATGAGTATACCAGTTAAGGCTGGAAGAAGCGCCTCTTCATTAGTTGTTGCTGCAGCAAATTTATTAATTTCTAAGCAAAGTGGAGTTGATGTTTTAAAGATTATTGAAGAAAGGAGTATTGCTAATGGGAAACTTGAATAAAATTTCTGATGGTTATGTTCAAGGGGTTTCTATGAATAGCCTTATTCCTTTGTACCCCTTTTGTATTATCATAGGTATATTAATTTCTATTGTGACGGTTGCTTATTTTTGAAGGAAAGAAAATTATCCATTAGATTTACTTTTAAAAATAATTATTATTACTATCCCTACCTCTATTCTTGGTGCAAGATTATTTTATATTTTTGAAAGATTAATCTATAATCCTAGTGATCCCTTTCCTGGCTCTGCTTGATATGCAGTTTGAGAAGGTGGTTTATCAATCCAAGGTGGAGTAGTAGTTCCTACAATTCTTAATCTTTTGTTTATAAGAAGACATAAAGATGTATTAGATATTAGAAAAACTTTCGGAATCATTCTTCCAACAGTTTTAGTTGGTCAAGCAATTGGAAGATGAGGAAATTTTGCTAATCATGAAGTTTATGGAAAAATAGTTCAAGAATGAGAAGTTTCTTGATTAGGTCCTTTTATTTCTTCGCATATGTTTATTGCTTCTGAAGCAGGTGGAACCCCTGAATTTAGAGCGCCGTTGTTCTTATATGAATCTATTTCATCACTTATTGGTTATGTATTAATAGTGTGAGTAATCTTGAATTTAGGTTTAACAAAACCAGGAACTCCAGGAGCATTATATTTGATTTGATATGGATTAACAAGGGTTTCAATGGAACCTCTTCGTGAAGAATCTTATGCTTATTATACAATTCTTTCTGTTCTATCTATTCTTTTAGGATTGGTATTAGTGTTTTATTTCTATAAAAAATCATTTAAATTATATAATATTGAAATTATTGGTAAAACAAAAAAATATATTTTAAAAACTCAACAAAAAGCACAATTAGTAGCTGTTGGTAGAAAGTGAATTAATGAATAATGAATAAAGAAAACTCAGAAATATATGATTTAATAATTATTGGAGCAGGTCCTGGTGGATTGAATTGTTCTCTTTATGCTGCAAGAGCTAATTTAAAAGTATTAGTAATTGAAAAAGGAGCTCCTGGCGGAAAAATGACTTCAACATTTAGAATTGAAAATTGAATAGGTGATGAAGAAATTGTTGGAGCAAAATTAGCGTTAAGAATGTTGAAACACACAAAAGAAACTGGTGTTGAGCATAGATATGGAAATGTTATTAAGATAGAATCAAAATCTGCTTTAGATAAAGAAGTAATTTTGGAAAATAATATTGTTTTAAAATGTAAAGCTGTGGTTATTGCTACTGGAATGATCAATAGAATTCCAAATGATATAGAAGGTATTAAGGATTATGATAATAAAGGTGTTTCTTATTGCGTTATTTGTGATGGTCCCTTTAATAAAGGTAAACCTGCTGCAATAGTTGGTGGCGGAAATAGTGCCATTGAAGAAGCCATTTATCTATCTTCACTAGCTAGTGAAGTAAATATCTTCATTAAAGACAGTCAATCTATTGCTGAAAAAATTATTTTAGAAAAAGCAACTAAAATTAAAAACATTAATTTTTACTATAATTCTTTTGTAATGAAATTGAGTGGAACTCCAAACTTGGAAGAAATAAAAGTTAATATCGAAGGTAAAGAAGTGGATATGAAAGTAAATGCTTTATTTCCTTATATAGGATTTTTGCCGGTAGCCTCTTTTGCTTCTCATCTTGATATCTTTAATTCGAATGGTTTTATAATTACTGATGAAGATATGGAAACTAGTGAAAGTGGTATTTATGCAGTTGGAGATATTAGAGAAAAAAAGATTAGACAAATAGTTACTGCGGCATCTGATGGTTCAATAGCAGGTAAAGTAATTGGAAATAAAATTAAATAAAATTAATGCTAATAATGAATTTTAATTTATAATTAAAAGATAATTTATCATCATTTGCATTAAACATAATTATGATAGCATTAAATAAGGACGGATTATATGTTTAATAAAAAAGAAATAAAGAATGTCAAGAAAGATTATGTTGCAAATACCGTAATTATATATTTTTCAGATATTGAATTAGGAAATTTTGAAAATATTCATAAATCTATTAGAGCCAACACAAGGTTCTTTAAAATAGGAACAGAAAAAACCTTTTCAAATAACTCAAATGTTAAAAATAAATTTGAAGAATCATTTTTATCTTGAAGTTCTCCAAGAGAAAATGAAAAAATAATTCCTGCTCCAACATTTTTTCAAAATAATATTGAAGAAATAAAGAGCATTGTTGCAAATGCTGATTTAGCAATTATTTTGTATAAATCACAAAATTCTTTTATGCTTTCTTATGTTATTGAATTGGCCTATATATTAAATCGTTATGATGTATTTTCTTTTCATTGTGTAGTAGAAAACTTTATTACAAGTAATTCAGAAGATAAAATTTATAATAGATTAAAGAAAGAAGCAATTAAATTTTCTCAACCTTATATTCCAATTGCTGAATCAACAATTATTGAAGCTTATGAAGAAGCAAATTTAGTTAATAGAAAACATTTTATTTCTAGGTTTGTTTTAGATTTAGTTGAGTCATTTGTAGTTCCGTTTGTAGAACCCGATTTAAATCCCAATCACTTTTCACTAATTAAATCTTTATTTTATAAAGATAAGAAAAATTTTGCCAATAAGATAATTCCTACTATTGGAATTTCAAATTCTAAAATTGATTGATTGGATCTATCAATTGTCCAAGCTTTATCAAATCCTATATTCCATGGTTCATTTGAAGCTTCAAAAACATTTATAGTAACAATTAAAACGCCTTACATCACCAAGAAGATGATTGATAGAATTAGATATATCTTAACTTCTATTATCGGAGAAGATAAAGAATTTATTATATGTAAATACATTGGTGAATTTGATATTGATATTTATAGTCAAATTACTATTTTGGCTTTAAATGTTGATGAGTCAAAAATGATTTTAGAATCTGAAGATATTGAAGCACATATAAAAAATATACTGTCACAAGTACAAGAATCTAAAAAATTATTTAGAGATGAAGGAACTAGAACATTAATTTTAGAAAATCCTCAAGAAAAAATTAAACAAAAATAATTATTAATAAAAACTCTAATTAAAGAGTTTTTTATATTTCGTTTTTGACAATAAATATTAAAAAAATTAATTAATTTTTTTAAGAAAAGCAAATCTTTTTTTAGCTTTAGGATTTTTAGTAAATTTACATTCAGGAAAATTGTTACATCCAATGAACTCTTCTCCGCTCCTTGAATTTTTAAATATTAATTCACCTTTATCTTCAGGACAAGTTTCACCAACAAATTTTGGCATTAAAATAGTTTTTTCTAGTGTTAGTTCTGCAGTTTTATAAGAAGCGTTAAATCGATTTCAAAATTGCTCCATAATGAATTTATAATCAAGTTTACCTTCAGCAATTAAATCTAAGTCTGCTTCTACACGAGCAGTATAACCTTCAGTAATTTCGTTGGGAAAACCTTCTATTAGTTTTGCAATAACCTTTTCTCCAAATTCGGTAGCCTTTAAAGCTTTTCCTTCTTTTTCAACAAATTGACGATCAACTATTTTACTAATAGTTGTGGCGAAAGTAGAAGGTCTACCAACTTTTATTTCATCCAATTTTTGAATAAGCGAACCATCATTGTATCTTGCAGGTGGTTTTGTTTCATGAGCAGTAGCAATATATTCTTTAACATCAATCATTTGACCTTTTTCATATTTTGGTAATTCTTTTGAATTTTCATATCCTTTAAGTTTTAAATATCCATCAAAAATAACTTTGGAAGATGATAGTTTGAATAGGTGTCCAGAGTTCATAAGGTTGTATCTTAATATTTCTCTTTTAGGAACTGTCATAATGGCTTGCATTGTTGTATAGTATATTAAAGAATATATTTTATTTTCTGAAGAAGATAAAGAATATTTAGCATTGGCTTTTTCTGGAGTTAATCCAATATCGGTTGGTCTTATGGCTTCATGGGCATCTTGATCACCTGCAATACCCTTAATAGTCTTTGAAACATATTCGGGTCCAAAAACACTTTTAATATAAGATTGTGCACCTACTAAAAAAGGAAGTGATAATCTTGTAGAATCAGTACGAGGATAAGAAATAAGACCGCCATCACCAAAACCTTCATATAATCTTTGTAAAGCTGATTGAGTGCTTTTAGAAGACATATCAGCTTTTTTATACAAAACAGCTTGCTTCAAAGGAGTTATACTAGCATCATTTTTAATTGTTGTTGTTATTTCAACAACTTCTAAAGGTCCCTTTAGAGAATTGTAAATCTCCTCAATATCTTCAGGAATAATTCATTTTTTGTCAATATCTTTATTATTAGGGTTAAAGTAAGTTGCAATTATTTCTTCGTTAATTACAGCATCAATTAAATGATATTTAAAAGGAATAAAAGCTTTTATCTCATTTTCACGATCAACTACTAATTTTAATGCAATAGATTGAACTCTTCCTGCTGTCGGAGAAATTGGATAATTTGAAAGTTTAGTTTTTATTAAATTAGTTAATTTGAAACCTATAATTCGATCTAACATTCTTCTTGATTTTTGTGCTTTGACTAAATCTTCATCAATGACAGTTGGATTTGCGATTGCATTCAAAACGGCCTCTTTGGTAATTTCGTTATATTTTATTCTTTGGTACTTATCTTTAATGTTTAAAAATTCCACTAAATTATCACCAATAGCCTCACCTTCACGGTCTAAATCGGTTGCTATATAAACAATTTTTGCTTTCTTTGAGTGTTTTTTCAATCTTTCAACAACATCTTTTTTACTTGGTTCAATTGAATATTTAGGTTCTCAATTTTCAAAATCTATTCCCAGTCTTCCTTCCCCAGAAGTTGACATTTTAACTATGTGACCAACAGAAGCTAAAACTTCATAATCATCTCCAAGATATTTTTTGATTGTCTTTTCTTTGTTGGGTGACTCCACTATAACTAAATAATTCATATTAATAAATATACCATAAAAAAATATATAAGCAAAGCAAGTTTATTCTAAAATTGATAAATCAACATTGTGAAAGACATCTTGAATATCTTCATTATCTTCAAATCTTTCAAGTGTTGCAACAAATTGTTCGGTATCTTCTTTTGAAAGCTTTATTTTTTCTTGAGAAATATATGTTACTTCAGCAGTTTCAAAATTCTCCACACCATTAGTTTCTAGCGCTTCTTTTATATTATTAAATTTAGCAGGTTGAGTATATATTGACAAATAACCATCTTCAGTTTCAACATCAGAAGCTCCTGCATCAATTGCTATCATCGTCAACTCATCTTCATCTTTATCTGTAAGGTCGAACTCTAAAACACCACTTCTTTCGAAATTATAAGGAATTGAACCAGCTTTACCAATTGAACCATTGGCTTTTTTAAATAAAAATTGAACTTCAGAAGAAACACGATTATAATTATCCGACAAACAAACTACCAACAAAATGATTCCGTGTCTAAGATTTCCAGAATAAATTATTTCTTTAAAATTTGCTCCAGCAGAACCAGTTCCAGAACCTTTTTCAATAGCTTTTTCTATATTGGCTTTAGGCATTGATTTTGCTTTAGCTTTTGTAACTGCTAATCTTAAAGATGAATTTGAATTCATGTCCGGTCCACCCAATGCAGCAGCAACCATTATTTCCTTTGAAAATTTTGCAAATATTTTAGATCTAATTGCATCTTGGGCTCCCTTACGATGTTTGATATTTGATCATTTTGAATGTCCTGCCATTATGTTGTCCTTGTTTTTTTCTAATTTTGTTGATTATTTAAAATTTTAACATTTTTTATATTTGTTTTATTAATTCTATTAATGCTTCTTCGTAAATTATTGTAATTCCTAACTCATCAGCTTTACTTTTTTTACTTCCAAAATCACTTCCACATATTAAATAAGTTATTTTACTTGATATTGTTGATACGACTTTCCCTCCATTATTTTCAATTAAATTTTTTATTTCATGTCGATTCATTGCAAACTTTCCTGTAATGACAAAAGTGTTATTAGTAAAGAAAGTGTTTTGATTAATAATTTTAACTTGATCTTGAGGATTTATTCCTAATGAAATAATTTTTTGAATATCTTGTATATTTTCTTTTTTAGATTGGAATTCAATTAAAGTATTTGTTGTAATAGGTCCTATATCTTTGATGTTGCTTAATTTAGTAAAATCAAAATCTACAAAATTAGATAATGATTTTATTTCAGATGCTACCAATTTACAATTTCTATCACCTAAATGATTTATCCCGATTGCAAATAGGGTAGAACTCAAACTATTTTGTTTGGAATTTTCAATTGACAACAAAAGATTTTGTAAAGATTTTTCTCCAATTCTTGATATTTTTTTTATTTCTGTAGTTTTTTCATTTAATAGATAGATGTCGGAGTATGTTTGAATAATTCCTAGTTCATAAAATTTTCTGATTCATGACTCACCCAAGCCAGAAATATCCATTCCTTTTCTTGAAGTAAAATGAATAATTTTACGAACATTAATTTCGGGACATAAATTATTTTTACAAAACTGATCAGTTTCTAATTCATTATCAAATAATTTTTGATGACAATAATTACAATCTAATATTTTTTGAACTTCATTGTGATTATTTTTCTTAGCAAGAGAAAATACTTTAGGAATTATTTCTCCTGCTTTTTTAATTCAAACATCATCACCAACATTGATTCCTAATTTATGAATGTAATTAAAATTATGTAAAGTTGCCGCAGAAACAATTGTGCCTTTTAGAGGTATTGGTTCTAACTGTGCATTATAGGTTACCATTCCGGTTCTTCCAATAGAAATAGTTATACCAATTAATTTTGTAGAAGCTAATTCATCATTAAATTTATAAGCGATATTATATTTTGGGAACTTAGAAGTAAAACCTATTTTTTCATAATAGGAAATATTATTTAATTTAATAACAATTCCATCGGTTTCAAAATCCAATGTTTCTCTATCTTTTTCAAATTCATTAATGTATTCCATAATTTCTTCAATGTTATTTGTCAATAAGTTTGTTGATATTGTTTTAAATCCCTCTTCTTGCAAAAACAATAAAGAATCATTGAAATTATTTATGGAATGCAATTCAGGAGATACTATTTCATAAACAAAACAAGAAAGATTTCTTGATTTAACTATTTTTTTATCCATTTGCCTTAATGTTCCGCTGGCCATATTTCTAGGATTTGAAAATTTATTTTCAATACTATTTATTTCTTGAAAACCAGATTTAGTGATAAATACCTCACCTCTTATTTCAATATTATTCTGATAATTTATAGAAGATGGAATATCATTAATGACATTTAAGACATTATCTGTTACATCTTCCCCTATATAACCATCTCCTCTAGTTATTGCTTTAATCAATTTTCCGTTTTCATATTGTAATGCAATTGACAATCCGTCAATTTTGGGCTCAACATAAAAAACTTCTTTTGCATTGAGTGTTGTCTTTAAGATGTTGTTGATAAATTTTTCAATATCTTGTTTAGTATAAGCCTTATCCAAAGATAACATTTTTTTATTGTGAGTAATTTTGTTAAATTTATTTATAATATTTGATCCAACTTTGTTTGTTGGTGAATTAGGCATTAAATATTGTGGGTATTGTACTTCTAATTTTACTAATTTTCTAAGAGTTGCATCATAAATTTGATCACTTACAGTTGGTGAATCATTTTCAAAGTATTCTACATCTCATTTATTAATTTTTTCAATTAGTAAATTTATTTCTTTTTTAATTTCATTCATAATTATATTAATTCAAACTTGTTGGCATATTTTGTCATCATTGAGGAATCGGGATCACTCCATGCAAAATTAAACTAATGACTACTATTATGCCAATTAATGACATAAAGCAAACTCCTCCTAAAATTGTTGCATTTCAAGTTCTATAAGAAACTCTTTTAGCATATGGATCATATCCTCTTGTCTCCATGGCATTTGATAAATCATCTGCTTTTGCAAATGCCGATACAAATAAGGGCACTATTAAAACTATAGTTGCTTTTACTTTTGTTCTCATATTTCCATTTGAAAAATCAACACCACGAGAGGCTTGAGCTTTTAGTATCCTACTAGCTTCGTCTAATAGCGTTGGAATAAATCTTAATGCAATTGTTATTATTTGAATGAAAATATTGACAGGAATTTTCATTAACTTTAATGGCATAAAATAAAATTCAAGAGCTTTAGTTAATAAGACAGGTTTGGTAGTTAATGTTAAAATGGTCATAACTAATAAAATAGAGTATATTCTTAAAGTTATATTCAGTGTGTCAACAATTGTTTTTCAAGAAATTTGGATTGATCAAGAGGGTTCATTTACTCATATGTGCATGTTTCATTTTCACTCACTTATAGGTGGGGCATGATTTGTGAAAATATTTATTATAAATATGAATATTCCAATTCACAAAGGAGTTAACATCATTCCAATTAATTTTAAGGGTTTTTTTGTGGCGATTAAAAAAACAATAACTAAAGGAGTTAATAAGATGAAGGAAGTAAAGAATGTATCAGATAATAAAATTAAAACAATAAAAGCTATTGCACCAAAAAGTTTTACTCTTGAATCTAATTTATGTATTACTGAATTTGAATGAACATAACGCCCAATATTTATTTTCATTTGACCCCCTCTTTCTTTTATTGGTTTTTATTTTTCCATATATTTATTTATTTCTTCTGCAAGTTCATCAATTGTTTTTACTTTTGAAATAGGAACACCTTTTTTTCTCAATTCATTAGCAAAGGCTAATAATTTTGGTGGCTCTAAGGCTTTTTCTATTAAAAAGTCAGTATCTTCCAAGACATCAATTGTAGGACCATCTTTTACCAGTTTTCCATCACATAACATCAAAGTTCTATTTGTATATTCTAATACATTATCTAAATCATGAGTAACAATAATAATTGTTTTACCATTTTCATTCATTTTCTTAAATAATTGTAATATGTCTCTAGCCCCTGCGGGATCTAGTCCTGCTGTTGGTTCATCGAAAACTAAAAAATCTGGTTTCATGGCCATTATTCCAGCCAACGCCACTCTTCTTTTTTGTCCACCAGATAATTGGAAAGGAGATTTTGATAAATAATCTAAAGGAAGTCCTACTTCAACTATTATTTCTTTAGCTATCTCTTTTGCATCTTCTTTGCTTACTCCCATGGTTATTGGTCCAAATATAATATCTTTTTCAATGGTTTCTTCAAACAACTGATATTCAGCAAATTGAAAAACAATACCAATTTTTTTTCTTATATCTTTTACATTTTTAATTTTGCGTCAAGATTTTTTAATAACTTTATCGTCAATAATTAACTCTCCACTAGTAGGAATTAATAAAGCATTTAAGTGCTCTATGAAAGTTGTTTTACCTGAACCGGTGTGTCCAATGACACCAATGAACTCGCCTTGATTAATTTCTGCAGAAATGGAATCAATAGCTTTAAATTTATTATTCATACCAGAAAGGAATTCTTGGCTTATCTCTTTAATTATTATTTTCATATTTCACCAAGCAATGTTTTAGCATTAAAAGTAGGTTTAATACCTTTTATTTTAGAAGATAACTTATATATGAATGGAGAATCTATTTTCGCAATTTCTATAATTTCTTTATTTTTCAATATAGTTTTAGGACTACCTTCAGCAATCAATTTTCCTTTAGCAAATACTAAAAGATGATCTGCTTGTATAGCTTCATCCATATCATGCGTTATAGAAATCAGTGTTTTATTTCTTTTTTCTTGAATTTCTTTAATCAATTTTAATATTTCTGTTTTACCTTTGGGGTCCAACATGGATGTCACTTCATCAAATATAATTATTTCAGGATTCAATGCTAATACTGAAGCAATTGCAACTTTTTGTTTTTGTCCACCAGATAATGTATGAGGTTCTCTTTCAAGAAAATTACTCATACTCACTTTTTTAGAAAATGTCATTATTCTTTCTTTTATCTCTTCTCTTGGAATACAATTATTTTCTAATCCAAAAGCAATATCATCTTCTACTGAAGAACCAATAAATTGATTGTCTGGATTTTGAAAAATAATTCCGATTTTTTTTCTTATATCACTAATTGAATTAATTCTCATTTTAATACCATCGATGATGATTTCACCTTCAGTGGGTTTGTAAAGACCTACTAATAATTTTGATAGTGTTGATTTTCCACTTCCATTATGACCAAGAATAGCAATGTATTTGCCCTTAGGCATAACTACATTAATTCCATCCAAAGCATTTTCGATTGCTCCATCATATCTAAATTTTAATTCTTTTATTTCAATCATAATTTAAAATTATATATTATTAAAATATTTAACTTAAATTAATTTAAGTTTTTGTTATGTTTGTTGGTCACAAAATATTATTTAGTTCCAAATATTCTATCACCAGCATCACCCAAGCCTGGAACTATATATCCGTTTTCATTTAATTTTTCATCCAAGGCAGCTAAATAAATCGTTACATCAGGGAACTCTTTTTTTATTTTTTCAACACCTTCAGGTGCTCCTACAATGCAAACTAATTGAATATTTGTAAATCCTTCATCTTTTAATTTCTTAATTGAATAATAAGCACTTCCTCCAGTTGCTAACATAGGATCAACAACAAGAATATGTGAATCATTTTTGACATCAGGCATTTTAAAGAAATATTCATTTGCTTCCATAGTTTTTTCATTTCTATAAATTCCGATATGACCAACTCTAGCTTGAGGAACTAATGATTGAATTCCATGGACCATTCCTATTCCGGCTCTTAATATTGGGACAATAACTATTTCTTTGTCAAAGTCATAGCCAATTGTTTTGTGGTTAGTTGGTGTGGTTATTTTAACTTCTTTTGTTTTATAATCTCGTAATATTTCATAAACCATAAGAGATGCTATTTCATTCAAATTATTTCTAAAAATTGTATGATCTGTTTCAGAATTTCTCATAACACTTAATTTGGTTTTGATTAGTGGGTGTTCGATTATTTTTAACATGATTAATTCCTTAGGTCTTATTAATTAATATTTATTATAACTTATAATGTTATTATTTAATGATTATGTTAAGAATTATTGCCGGAAAATATAGAAAATCTATATTAAATCAACCAGATATTAAAAACACTAGGTCAACTACAGATAGAGTTCGTGAATCTATTTTTAATTGTATCCAATATGAAATTGAGGGAGCGATTGTTTTAGATTTATTTTCAGGTTCAGGAGCAATGGCAATTGAATCTGTTTCAAGGGGTGCTATGAAATCAATTTGCAATGATAATTCACGAGATGCAGTTGCCATAATTAAGAATAATATTGAAAAATTATCGATTAGTAATATCGATGTTTATAATCAAGATGCAATAAATTTTTTGAATTCTAAAAAGGGCACAAAATATGATTTCATTTTTTTAGACCCTCCTTACAAAAATGTTGATTTATTAAACAATATCTTACAGATTTTATCTAGAGAACTATTTCTAAATAAATATGGTCAAATTATAATTGAAACGCAAGAAGAAAATTTGCCATTAATTTTAGTTCCTCAAAATCTAATTATTGAAAAAAATAAAAAATATGGCAAAACAATGATTATTTTTCTTAATAATATTTTATAATTTTTAAGAGGTGTAATATGTCAAAAAAATCTATTGATTTGTCAAAAGAAAAAATTAGATATTTGGCTATTGGAGACTCTATTTCTGAAGGTTTCAACTCTAGATATGGTGTGGGCTTTCCAGGAGAAATTAAAATAAATGATGTGGATAACACAAAAACTATTACCGGAATGAGTTTTCCTGCAATTTTATCAAAAATAATAAATGATATAAATCCTGAATTAATTGAAACCTTTGATAATTTTTCTCTAACAGGGACAAGAGTTGTGGATTGGTTATATTTTTTGGGTATTGAACCAAAAAAATATAATTATGAAAACTCTAAAAAACAAATTATGGAAGATCAAGAATATGATGAAAAAGAAAATAATCCGCAAAAGTCACGAGCATATAAGCAATTTGGTATGTTCGGAAGAAGTGATGCACGTGATTTTGATAAATTGAAACAAAAAATTAAAGAAGCAAATTTTATTACTATTACAATTGGTGGTAATGATTGATTGGCGAATTTCCCCATTTTTGAAATTTCATCACTTAAACAAAATGTTTTATCAAAAAAAGATTTTGATAAAATAATCCATATAAAAAATAGTGAATTATTAGTTAACATGAAACATATGTTTGCTGAGATTAGAAGAATTAATCCTGAAGCAAACATAGTTGCTATAAATTATCCTACAACTTTATCACTTCTTTTTAGTTTTGATAAAGATTTATTTAATGAAAAAAATGGAATAATTATTTCAGAATATGTTCATTTGTTAAATCAAGTGATTTTTAAAGCTGCACAAAAAAATGACATTCAATATATAAATTTTGAAAATAAGAAATTTTGGGAAGAGAATAGCGATAATTTAGCAACAGTTTTTTTTGATGTTCATCCAACATATTATGGTTATAAAAAAATTGCTCATGAAATTTTCGCTAAAACTTCTTTGTCTAATAATTTTTATGATCAATCACTAGATGAAATAAAAACATTTTTACCCAACGTAAATCAGGATTTTTTGGAAAGTGATTATAAAACATTTTCCAATATATTTGATTTTTCTAAAATTCATTTAACTGACAAAAAATTAATAGAATTATCAAAAATTGCTAATGAAAAATTATTTTGGTCAAATAATTCACATGAAAAAGAATTTTTACACTTGAAAAGAAAGTTAAGTGTAAAAAAATATTTTTACTATAATGAAACTTCGATTTCTACGAATAATGTTCAAGGTATTATAAATTCAATTTTATTATTTGTTGAACAAAACAATTTTGATCCTCAGAATAAAATTAAGGCAATTTTAAACAATGAAAAATATTTTTCTGTTTTATTGAGCACCTTTATTAAAAGTGATTATATAGATATTGTAACTAATCAAATTCAAGATGAAATTGATAAGAATAATAAATTAAAAATAAAAATTAGTTTAACCATGTTCCAAGACATTTTAATTAGTAAGTTATTTGATGTAACCAATATATTTTATTTATTAAGAGATTTTGGTGAAGAAATAACCAAGGTTCCCAATCATAAAACACTTTTAAAGTTGATTGAAAAAGCTGCAATTTCAATTTTATTAAATATTAGCAATTCTGAAAAATACAGTGAAGTACTCAAAAAAAATATCAAGAATAAAGCCGTTAATATTTTATGCAAAAGATTCAAATCTATTGAAAATGAATTAATTGATATATTGGTTGAAAATTTTTTAGAAATAGAGATGAAAATAATAATTATAAATTTAATAAAAACATATTTTTATAGTTTATCAACAATTAGTGATATCAAAAGTATCAATGTTTTTTTAACTAAATTTATTAATAATTTTTTTAAGAAAATTGAACTAAAATCAATTTTAGAAAACATTATTGGTCATGATCAAGTTGAATATGCTTTTTCTGAAATAATTTTTAATATACTGGAAATTAAAGACTATTCAATTCAAGATGTTTTACTATTTAAAAAATTTATTAAATTAATTGTTGCAAAAATCAATAACCAAGAAGTTATCATTAATCTTTTTAGTAAGATTGCTGTGCAATTTGTTGACAAAAAAAATTCAATATCTTTGTTTGAGTTCATTTGGTCTTTTGCAGGTAATGATTTTTGAAATATTTTTAAATCTTCTAAGGTGGTCAAAATATGAACAAACAAAAGTGATGTTTTTATTTTGGCAGATGTAATAAATTTAATATTTGAAAAATCATCAATAACCAATAGTGACTTTTATAATATTTTATTAAACATACACAATCCCAAACTAAAAGAAAATTCTTTAACATCAAATTTATTCAATATTGCAAAGGATGTAGTGGAGAAAATATTAAAAATTGAAAAACTATATTTAGCTATTGCAAATACTCTGTATAATTCATTTATAGAATTCAAAAAAATAAATCCTAAAATTGAAAATGAATTTAATCCCTATTACAAATCTTATTATCGTTTTGTAGTTTCAAGTTTATGAATTGGTTATAGATTATTTCAAAAAGATATTTCTATTAATATTTTTTGAATTACAAAAAAAGGAATTTTTAAATCTTTGCCAAGTATCGTCAATCAAATTCACAAATTATCTATGGGAAATTCCAATAATGAAAAACGAGAAGATCTAGTTAATTTTATTTTTGGAGATGTGTTTATAGATAATATGACAAGCTCTTATTATAATGAAAAAGATTTAAAGAAAAGTATGCTTTGACATATTAAAACATGTGATTTTGAGGATGATACATCTTCAAAATTGAATAATAAAAAAACAATAATTTTTGAATCTTTACAAAAAGGTTATTGAAAAATAGACAAGAATTAATCACAGTAATTCATTTTTAATATGTCTTTTTTTGCTTTATTTTATTATTCAAATTTATTTTTTTAATATCTAAATAAAAAATTATGTTTTTATTTCAATAATTTAATTTAAAAACAATCTTTTTTATATATAATTAAAAAGCATTATTATTAATGTTAAATTTATGGAGAAGTAGCTCAGCTTGGTAGAGCACTACGTTTGGGACGTAGTGGTCGCAGGTTCGAATCCTGTCTTCTTCACCATTATTATGGGGGGGTAGCTCACCTGGCTAGAGCGCCTGCCTTGCACGCAGGAGGTAGAGGGTTCGACTCCCTTCCTCTCCACCATTATGGCGCTGTAGCTCAGCTGGTTAGAGCATCCGGTTCATACCCGGAAGGTCAAGGGTTCGACTCCCTTTGGCGCCACCAAATTTGGAATTCCATATTCGTTGTAGAAGAATGGACCTATAGCTCAGTTGGTTAGAGCACCCGGCTCATAACCGGTAGGTCGCTGGTTCGAGCCCAGCTGGGTCCACCAATTAAGGGCAATTACCCAAGTCTGGCTGAAGGGACTAGTCTTGAAAACTAGCAGGGGCTTTACCGCCCGCGGGGGTTCGAATCCCTCATTGCCCGCCATTTAAAAGTTATTAGTTTAACCCACTTATAGCTTTTGCCTTTCAAAATAATAGAAAATTTTATTTCTATTTTAAATATCGCGGAGTGGAGCAGTTGGTAGCTCGTTGGGCTCATAATCCAAAGGTCACAGGTTCGAGTCCTGTCTCCGCAACCATGGTCCAGTGGTAAAGTGGTTAATACGCCTCCCTGTCACGGAGGAGATCGCGGGTTCGATCCCCGTCTGGACCGCCATATTTAGGCCCTGTAGCTCAGTCGGTAGAGCAACAGATTGAAGCTCTGTGTGTCGTTGGTTCGATTCCTACCGGGGCCACCATATCATTCATGTCCAATTAATGATTGAATTAATGCTATTCTTATGGAATAGTTTTTTTATGCCATTTTATTTTATAAAATACTGAAGTTATACACATTTTTGCTAGTTATCAACATTTAAATTATTTATCTTTATTTTTTTCATTCATAAATGAATGAATTTTAATAATTTATTTTTTTTATTCAAATTTTGCCTTTTTTTGGAATTAATGTGTGGGAGAAAAAAATGAAAATAAAAGAAATAGAATCGATACCATTATCGAAAAAGAAAATTATTGTGAAAGAAATGTGCCTTTTATATAAAAAATTAAAACTTTTAGAAATAAATCAAAAAAATGGAAAAAAACTAATGAATGAAAACAAAATACAAGAACAGAAAATGGAAATATTAAAATCAAGATCAATATTTGAAAGCATTTTTGATTTACTAGACAAAAATCAACAATTAATTATTCAAAAAGAATTTTTAGATAATATTAAGGAAGATTGAAGTAATGATTATTGATCAAAATCAACATTTTATAAAAGAAAAAATGATGCAATAAATACATTTTTGTTTTATCTTTATGCTTAATGTTCCTATAGTTCATAAAGAACCTTTGCAAATAGAGCCTCAAAAGATATCATCTTTTGAGGAAATAGAATACAAGCAAATGATAACAAAAATTTGATGGAGAAATAAGCAAGAAATTACAACCATATTGAAAAAAAATTCAGTTGATGGAAAATTTACAATTATTATTAAAAATGTTCCATTTGTAAATAAAAGTTTTGTTGTATCTTTAAATAATAAAATAAATTATATGAGTCCTGATATTGAAAGTAAATCACAAAGCGACATTATCATCACTTCAAGTAATTTAAAAGGCACTTTATTTAAGGATGTTTCTACTATAGCAATAGCTATAAACGCTAAGGTATCTTTGTATGATACATATGTTCCATTTAATAGACTTAATAAAGGTACTCATTGAGAAAGAATATCTGAATTAAATATTAAACTTAAAAAGAATGATTTATCCAACAAAAGCTTTTTAGTAAATGACGAAGGATTGCTTGTTGAAACATATACTTCAATTATTTTTATTCAAGATATAAATAAAGTAAGTGTGGAAAATGTTAAATCACTAATAAAAATATTGCCAATAAAAATTATTTCAGGAAAGCATAATATTAATTTATGTTATGTTATGAATGTATCAAAAACTGAAGCTCCATTGATTTTAGCAAAAACTATTGAAGGTTTAAAAATTCACAATACTTCAAAAAAGAATAAAATAATTTTTGTTAAATCAAATAATTCAGCAGATTCTGTAAAAGGAATTTTAGGTAATATATCTTTTGTCGAAAATACTTACTATGATTTTAAAAATGAAAATACATATTCTGGCATTGGATTGAATTCAAAAAAAGGTTACATAGTTCCTTACAATTTTAAAGGAGATATGATACCAATATTAAATATAGACATTGATTCAATAACAAATATTTTAATTGGATTTTCTAATCCTATAAAAAATGCTTATTTAGATAAAGAAAGTGGTGTAATAAAATTAAATATAAACGAATCAACAGATTTGTATGATAATGATTACCAAAATCAAAATATAATTTCAAATGCAAATTTCGCTAATATAATTTCAGGAACTTTATCATTAATGGAAATTATAAATTTGGAGAAAAATGTTTAAAAAGAAAAAAATTAATATTAATTATAAAAAAATATTAATGATTTCTTTGCCAATAATAATAGTTGGTGTTTCAGTAAGTTGTTATTTTATGTTCAAAAATCAAAGTAACAACAAAACCCCCATTTTAAATATTGAATCACCCAATACAGAAGAGAATAAAGATGTTTTTCCGATAATTAAATCAAGTGATTTTTATCATTTGATTGAGTTTGAAAACGGAAAACCATTTATAGGAAATAAAATGATGGCTGCAATTATAAAAGATATTGTAACGAGATTAGGTACAGTTAATGGAGATATTAAATTTTACATAAAGGAAAATAGTGATGTGGAAAAAATAATTTATTTTAAATGAGTTTATCAAGAAAAAGAAATAAAAAAAACTTACATTATTCTAATAAATGCTCTATAATTTTTATATGATTAATCAAGAAAAAGTTTTCAATATTATTAAGCAAAGAACAGACAAAAAATTTAACAATTCAACAGAAATTAAATTACTTGGTCTTGATTCTTTAGATTTAGTTGAGTTGGTCATGGAAATTGAAGATACATTAAGTATTAAGATTCCTGACGAAGAATTAACCAATATTAAAACCATTGATGATCTGTTTAAGATTATTAAAGATAAATAATTTTTTTGTAAGGGTGTAGTTCAATTGGTAGAACAGCGGGCTTCAACCCCGCATGTTGTGGGTTCGAGTCCTGTCACCCTTGCCATTTTTTTTTGCTTTTTTTGCTTTTTTTGTTATAATTTTAAAAATATAGATTTTAGGAAATATTATTATGAAGACCAAACAAAAATACACTAATAGCATGAAACAAAAAGTTGCTAGAAAATATACTTGTACAAGAAGAGTGAATAAAGAAGGAAGAAAAATATGAGTAGTTTTAGAAGATGGAAGAAAGTTCTATCGTATTTTTAAAAATCGTTCATCGGCAATAAATTATTTTGTAAAATTAAAAACTATATACGCTGAAATGTTGGTGCAAGATTTAATAGAGAATGTTTTTTCTAGAATTGTTTTCACTAAATTGGAAACAGTTAAAAAAGGTTTGATAAAGGATTTTGAAGATTTTTTTGGTGGAGTTGTTGAAGATAGTGATACATTGTTTGATGAGGATATGTTTAATTTTGATAAAAAATCTAAAAAAAATTCAGAAAATGAAAATGAGTATATTAAGGAAAATGAATCTAAAATAATTTATGATTTTTCTTTTGTAGATGATCTTTTTCCTAAAAAAGAACCTTTAATAAAACCATTTAATATATTGATTGACACTAGCAAGCAAGCCAAACTTAATAAAAAAATTGTTAGTGATGAATCTTCTATTAAAATTTATCAAAGTGATTTAGATTTAAGTTACTATGTTTTTGGAGATAAATTTAACCAAGATCGTGAAAAAAAAGATAAGCTTAAATAAGACAATTCTAAGATATTATTAACTACAAATTAAAGTAAATATTTAATATTTAAGTAAAATGCTTTATAATTTTAATTATTTAATATTTACCTAGGAGAACCTCATGAAAAAAACAAGACAATACACTTGTACAAGAAGAGTGAATAAAGAGGGCAGAAAAATATGGGTAGTTATTGAAAATGATAAAAAATTTTATCGTATTTTTAAAACTCAATCATTAGCTATTGCTTATTTTAAACCTTTGAAAACTGGCGCGCAAATGATGGTTCAACAAGCTGATGGAAATAAGTTTACAAAAATAGTTTATACTATTGAAGAAATGTCGAAAAGAGGAATGAAAACAGCCTCTAAAACAATTGAACATCAAATTGTTGAAGATAGTGATAAATATTTTGATGAGACGAAAATAAAAACAAAAACATTAGAAACTAAGAAGAAACCTAAAAAAATTATTGAAAAAACAGAGACAATAGTTACTGTTGAACCAGAGCCAGTAGTTACTGTTGAACCAGAACCAAGAGTTATCGTTGTTCAAGCTGAACCTATAGTGAAAGAAATTTATGTTGATAAGATTGTAAAAATAGACTCAAATACTGGAGAAGTAATAACTGATGAAGAATTAGCAAGTTTGTTAAAAACAATTGAAGATAATAAAGTTGCAAATAAAGGATTGGACAGAGATTCGAGTTTATTTTTGGAATTAGAACAATTGGATGAAGCCAGAATTAATGAATTTGAAAAACAAGATATGCTTAATACTTCTATCATTGATGAAATATTAAATAGGAAAAGTGTTGTTGAAAATTCTTGAACAGAAGATTTTACAGATTCTGGAGAAGAAGATTTTGAAAACACAGATACTATAGAAAACACTATTTATATTAAAGACAAAGTTCAAAAACCTATTGTTATTAATTCTCAAAAAATATCTTTTAATGATGATCCTTTGACGAAAGAAACATCAACTATTGAGAGTATTATTGATAATAAAACAGAAAATTCAAATACGAAAAGTGTTGATTATGGAAGAATTAAAGAATATACTGATTATGAAAAAACACAAATTCAAAACTTTCAAAATGATTCTTCAACAAAAGAAGATTTTTCTGCAAAAACTGTTGATAAAGCGAAGAGTAAGAATACAAAATTTTGATTGCTAACAGTTATTTTGTCAATACTTATAATGCTATTGATGACAGCAATTGTTTTATGATTTGTACCTATTGAGAATTTGAAAAAGAACTAACTAAGGAGATGTAAATGAGAAATAATACAGAAACAACATTTTTGGTAATAATTTTAATATTTTTATCTATTATTTTTTTAGTGGTTGTATCTCCTGTTTTGTTTTCTTTATTTAAAAAAATATTTTTTGACAAAAAGAAAAATAAAGTTGGAACAAGTAGCAAAATAAGATTAATAAATCAAGTTCGTGAAGCCGTTGAATTTTTATCTAAAACTAAAACAGGAGCGATTATAACTATTGAAAACCATGATGTTATTGACAACTTTAGAACAGATGGAATTATTTTGGATGCGAACATCTCTTCCTCTTTAATTATTTCTTTATTTAATAAATATTCTCCATTACATGATGGAGCAATTATTATAAGAGATAATAAGATTTTATATGCGGCAACATATTACAAAATTACTAAAAAATCAATTGATAATAAATATGGCGCAAGACATAGAGCGGCTATGGGTATTAGTGAAATTTGTGATGCAACCACAATTATTGTTTCTGAAGAAACAGGTGGAGTAACTATTGCTAAAAATTCTGTTTTGACGCAAGTTGATATAAACGAGTTTCAAGAAAAATTAATCTTTTTTCTTCGTGATTAAAAAATATTTAAAATTTATTAAATAATTACTAAAAAAAGAAAGGCTATTTTTATATGTTAAAAAATTTTGATAAAATAAAAGAATTAATAAATACAAAAGATATTGATTCTATAAGAGCCTTTTCTGAACAATCAACAATGTCTGAAATTGCAGAAATTTTAAATCAATTAGATGATAATCAAGGTATTTTATTTTTTAGATTCTTAAAAACTGAAAAAGCTTCTGAAGTATTTTCTCATTTAGATGAAGATATGCAAGAAAATATAATTAAAAATTTAACACAAAAAGAAACCTCTTCAATCATTAATGAATTATATACAGATGAAATAGTAGATTTGATAGAAGAATTACCCACTTATCTTTCTGAAGCAATAATGAAAAATGTCAAAAAAGAAACAAGAACAAAAGTTAATGAATTACTTAAATATACAGAAAACCAAGTTGGTTCAATTATGTCTGTTGATATTATCTTGTTAAATAAAAAATATACTAATAAAATAGCTTTACAAAAAATAAAGGAAAAGCGTGAAGAATCAGAAATTTCACAAATATTTTTTGTTGTTGATAATGAAAATAAATTATTGGGAAGTATAACTTTAGAAGATATAGTTTTTGCAACTAAAGATAAAATAATTTTAGAAAATATTAAACCCATTGAAAGTGTTAACAATTTTCAAGATAAAGAAGAGGCTGCACAAATATTTATTTCTGAACTATCTCCAATACTGCCTGTTGTCAATGATAACAATATTGTTCTTGGTATGTTGACTCATGATGATGTAATTGATATTATAAATGATGAGGCTACTGAAGATATTTATAAAGGTTCAGGAATTAGTTCTAAAGAATTAACTAATTATCCGAAAGCCAAAATATTGTCAATAGTTAAAAGTCGTGTTTTTTGATTATTAATGCTAATGATAGGAGCTACATTATCTCAAATGATTATAGATTCTTTTTATCAAATCACAGAACAATTTTTATTAAAGAATGCCATAAGTGTTACAATCACATCGACAGCTCTTATGGGTGGTATTTTGGCAATTATTCCTGTTATTTCTTCTTCTGCAGGTAATGCTGGATCGCAAGCTAGTTCTACTATTACCAGATCCATTGCATTAAATGAACTAAAAAATACCAAACCTTCAAAAGTTATTTTGAAGGAATTTAAAGTCGGTGTTATATTAGGGGTGATTTTAATGATTTCTAATTTTATTAGATTGATGATATATTACTTAATAACCGGAGATTTATTAGGAGAAGATTTTGAAATTTATTTGGTAATATCCGCCGCTTCTTCTGTAGCTTTATTTATAGTCATAATGCTTTCTAAAATAGCTGGATCTGTAGTACCTATATTGGGTGTAAAACTAAAAAAAGACCCCGCTGTTATGGCATCACCTGTATTAACAACATTAATTGACGCACTATCAACACTAATATTTTTTGGGGTTACACTCTTAATGTTATTATTATTAATATAAATCTTGATATTTGCTTTAATTGTTTGATATAATTTTAAAAAAATGGGGAAGTACTCAAGTGGCTGAAGAGGCGCCCCTGCTAAGGGTGTAGGGGGAGCAATCCCCGCGGAGGTTCAAATCCTCTCTTCCCCGCCATTTTTTTTTGCTTTTTTTTGAAGATATTGAAATATAATTATCATTAAATGAAAAAAAACATACGTTGAATAATAGAAATCTTAATCTTAATAATTACACTTACAACAGTATCTTTATTAATTTTAATGGGAAAAATCGGAATAATGGGTTTCATAATAACTCTCATTATTTCTTATGTTTTAAATATTGCTATTTCTATTTACATATTTGCTCATGAAAGAAATTTTGAAACTAAGATATCATGATTACTTTTCATAATTTTAATACCGATAATTGGGCATGTTACATTTTTATTTTTGGGTAGAAAAAACATATTGCAAATTTCGAAAAAAGAATATGAAAAAAAATTTCAAAAGTTTGCTAATACAAAAATTAAAACCAACAACGCAATATCTGCTAAAAATTATGCTGAAAATAAAATTTCTTCTATAACTCAAAGAAAATGAAAACCAGCTTTATTTAAAATTTATAAACATGGTTTTGAATCATACAAATCACTATTTAAGGATATTAAGGATGCAAAACATCATATACATATTCAAATGTATATTGTCAAACCGTCAGAAACCTATGATCAATTTAAAGATCTTTTAATCAAGAAAGTAAAAGAAGGTGTTGAAGTTAGGATTCTTCTTGATGATTTTGGTAAATGATCTTTTGATGATTATGAAATCAAAGATATGACAAAACAAGGAATTCAAATTAAAATATTTAATAAAATAACATTTCCTTTCATCAACATTAAACAATCATTTAGACTTCATAGAAAAATGATTATCATAGATGGAAATATTACACACACAGGAGGAATGAATATTAGTGATGAATATTCATCTTTTGATAAAAAATATGGTTATTGAGTAGATATTAATGCCAAAGTTACTGGTGAAATATCTAATGACTTTTCACAATTATTTATATTTAATTGATTTCAAATTTCGCAAGAAACTTTAGATGTTGAAAAATATATTATTAAACAAAAAAAATTAGTCACCAATTCAAAATCATTAATGTTTGAAGAAGGACCAAATGTATCTGAATATATATTGGAAAAAACATTAATTAATTGCGTTTCTTTTGCTAATAAAAAAATTAGAATTGCTACGCCTTATTTTGTACCTTCAAAGAAAATTATTGAACAATTTAAGTTTGCTTTATTAGAGGGTGTTGAAGTAGAAATTTTTATTCCAGGAAAAGCTGATAAAAAATATATTTTGAAAGCAACTCATTTATTTTTGAATGAACTTATTTTGCTTGGCGCAAAAGTGTATGAATTAAAAGATATGTTTCTTCATTCTAAAATCGGAACATTCGATAATTCTTATGGATATTTAGGAACAATAAATTGAGACATGAGAACACTTTATTCTAACTATGAGTTATTAAATTTTGTTTCCGGAAGCGTTGTTTTAGAATTGGATGAAATATTTGATGAATATAAACAATATTCTACAATTTTGTTGCCTAAATTGAAAAAAAGCAAATCACCAATTAAAATTATTGAAGTTTTCTTAATAAAAATTTTTGCTCCCTTGATGTAACTTATTTTTAATGCAAAATAAAGTAAATATAGTATTATTTAGATATTAAGAATTATAAAAATATTTTATTTTTTTAAAGGAGTTATTATGAAAATATTAACATTAATCTTGGATGGTTACCAAGACATTGAATTATCAGGCGTTCTTGGTGCAATTAATAGTTCTGGACAACTAGAGCAAAATACATATTTTAATCCTGATGGGAAAACAAATATTTTTGGTTCTAATAATATTGGTTCAATTACAACAACATCTATATATAATGTTGAGGATTATGATGCAATTTTCATTCCTGGAGGAAAATCAGCATTAGAATTGCGTGTTAATCAAAAAGCTATTGAAGTAATACAAAATTTCATCAATAATAATAAATATATTATTGCCATTTGTGATGCTGGAAATGCTATTTGTGATGCCAAATTATTATGTGATAAAAAATATTCTTCTTACCCTATTGAAGGAATTGAATTAAAAGCATGTTCTAATAGAGAAAATCAAGCGCCAATAACTGTTGATGGTAAATATATAACAGGAAGAGGACCTTCTTCGTCTTTGGAATTAGGCTTAAAAGTTATTGAAATTTTAATTTCAAAAAATAAAAGTGATGAAGTGAGAGCCAGATTATTTGCCTAAATTTATCTTTTGATTTTTAATATAAATATTATTTAAAAAATATTATAAAGTAAGAGTAAAATAATAATAGGTAATTTATTTACCTAGGATATTTATGAAGTATATTAATCTTGAAAAAAACATCTTAAAAGTATGATTAATACTAGTAATAACGATTTCTATAGCGCTTGCTATTGCTTCGATTGTTAGTTATACATATTTAACAGGTTTTTTGTTAGGTTCATTAGTATCAATATCAATTTTTTTTGCTAATAGATTTTTTTTAGGAAAGTTATTAAGTACTAAAAAAACATTCAAAAAAACATTCATTATTTCATTTATAAAATTTTTATTAACATCTTGTTTATTGATAGGAACTTTGATATCTATTATCTTTATTAACAAAGCTTTTAATAATAGTAATGATTCTTCGCTAAATATAGATGGAATTTTCAATTTTTTTACAGTATTTGTAGGATTATTGACATTTCAAATAAGTATATTAATTTATCATATTTTAGATTATTTGATTCAAAAATGAAAAAAGAAAAAGGAACAACATGGGACAATTAGGGAGTAATTTATTTGAATGAATTCAACCACAATTAATAACATTGATTTATGTTGTTGTTGTTGTTTCTGTTTTGTCAATAGTGGTGTATTTTAAAGTGAAGAAAGTCAAACCTGATGAATCTCCAAAGGGAATAGCATTAATTGCTGAACAATATGTTGGAGTATTTGATTCAGAGTTTGCTGCTTCAACCGAAGGAAGAATAGATCGTGTTGGCCCATACATATTTACATTAGTAACTTTTATGATTGTTGGTAATACATCTGGTTTTCTTGCTTTAGAACCAATTGCCACTTCGTACTCGGTACCTTTGATATTGGCGATAGTTTCTTGATTAGGGATATATGTTTTTGGTATTATGCATCAGCGATTAACGTTTTTTAAAAAATTTATTAATCCGATTGAGTTAATTGGCCAATTTTCACCTTTGATATCATTGTCATTTCGGATATATGGAAATATATTAGGAGGCGCCATAATGACGTTCTTGATTTATTATGTTTGTAGCGTTGCTTGAGGAATAATTCCTGTGGTGGGTGAAGTTAATTTATTAGGAATGGTGATTGCTCCTTGATTCCATATGTATTTTGATTTATTTGGATCACTAATTCAGTCTTATATATTTGCTTTGCTAACATGTATATATTGATCAACAGAAGTTGAAGGTGGAGAAGAATTGCTAGAAGCAAAAAAAATTGCTAAAGAAGCTAAATTACAAAAAAAAGAAAGTAAAAAAACAAGTAATCTTGTTTTAAATTAAAGGATAAAATTATGAATAATATGCAATATGGATTAGTAGCTATTGGAGCAGGAGTTGCAATAATAGGTGTAGTAGGAACTGGTTTAGGTCAAGGTTATGCAACAGGTAAAGCTGTTGAATCGGTAGGTCGTAATCCTGAAGCTGAGGCAAAAATTAGAAAAATGTTGATATTGGGACTTGCGATTACAGAATCTGCTGCAATTTATGCATTTGTGGTTTCAATATTATTGGTTTTTGTTTACAACGGAACAGTAGCAACTGCATAAAACTAAACTAGGAAATTTATGAACGAAGATATAGTAATAGTGATAAAAGAAATTGTTTCAAAAGAAACAGCAAAACCCAATCCAGGAGACATCAATGATATGGTGGATGGATTATTTCCGTCTATATATATTATGATTGCAACAATTGGTGCATTTTTAGTCACACTTATTATTTTGTCTAAATTACTTTATGGACCTGTCAAAAAAATGATGAAAAAAAGACATGATTTTATTCAGCAAAATATTGATGATTCAATTAATTCAAAAAATGATTCTATAAAAATTAAGTCTAAAGCAAAAAATGAATTAGTTCAATCTAAAATAATTGCAGAAGAAATTATTTCTAAAACTAAAAAAGAATCAGAAATATTAAAACAAAATTATATTGATGAAGGTAAACAAGAAGCTAAAAGATTAATTGATGAAGCAAATGTTTCAATTAATTATAAAATGCTAAAAATGGAAGAAAATAAAAATAATGAAATAATTGATATGGCAATTTTAATTTCTAAAAAAATTATTTCTAAAAATGTTGATGAAAATTTGGTTAAAGAATATTTAGATTCTTATATCAAAGGTGAATAATGAATAAAGATAAAAAAATAATTGGATATTCCTTAGCTTTATTTTCTATTGCTGAAGAAGAAAATAAGGTTAACAAATATTTTCAGAATGCCAAGACAATACTTGAAGTGTTTTCTGATAATAGTTATTTACCATTGATCGATATTCTTAATTCAAAAAACTTAACAACTGCTCAAAAAGACCAAATAATTGATGAGACTTTTAAAAATGTAGAAAAATATTTTTCTAATTTTTTAAAATTAATAATTTTAAAAAATAAAGCAAAATCTATCATTCATATTCTAGAAATATTTGTTAAATATTGTTCTGAAAATTTGGGAATAAAAGAAGGAATTATATATTCAGTTTCTTTGTTGGATATTTCAAAAATTCGGAAGATTGAAAAAAAGATTTCACTTGAACAAGGGGTCAAGATAAGTTTAAATAATTTGATAGATAAAGAGTTAATATCGGGTATTAAAATAGTTATAGATAATAATATAATTGAAAATTCGGTAATTTCAGATTTAGAAGAAATGAAAAAAATGTTAAAAGGGGTTAGAAAATGGGAATAAAAGCAAGCGACATATCAGCAGTCATAAAAAAACAAATAAAAGAATACTCATTATTACTTACCAAAACAACTGAAGTGGGAGAAATTTTATCTATAGGAGATGGAATTGCCTTGGTTTCAGGATTAGATAATGTTAAATTGGGTGAATTATTAGATTTTGGATCTGGCACATTTGGAATGGCACTAAATTTAGAAGAAGAATCTGTTGGAGTTGTTTTAATGGGAGAAAATGATGACATTGTGGAAGGTGATCAAGTTAAAAGAACCCAAAAAGTAGTATCAGTTCCTGTTGGTAATGCTTTAATTGGTCGTGTTGTTAATGCTTTGGGTCAATCTATTGATGGGAAGGGTGAAATAGTTTCTGAAAAATCACGAACTATTTTTAGAGTTGCTCCAGGAGTTATGACAAGAGAAACTGTTAATCAACCTCTTGAAACAGGACTGATTGTTATTGACTCTTTAATTCCAATAGGAAAAGGTCAAAGAGAATTAATCATTGGAGATCGTCAAACAGGAAAAACAGCCATAGCAATTGATGCAATTTTGAATCAAAAAGGTAAAAATGTTATTTGTATATATGTAGCTATTGGTCAAAAAAATTCAACAGTTGCACAAATTGTAAAAAGTTTAGAAATCAAAGAAGCAATGGAATATTCGATAGTAGTTTCGGCAGGCGCTTCTGAATTTGCTCCACTACAATATCTTGCACCATATAGCGCTGTGACAATGGCTGAAGAATTTATGGAACAAGGAAAAGATGTTTTAATTGTTTATGATGATCTATCGAAACACGCGGTTGCTTATCGGACACTATCTTTATTATTGAGAAGACCACCTGGTCGTGAAGCTTATCCAGGCGATGTGTTTTATTTACATTCACAATTATTAGAAAGAGCTGCTAGAGTTAATGAAAAAAATGGTGGTGGATCAATAACTGCGTTGCCAATTATTGAGACACAATCAGGAGATATTTCAGCTTATATTCCTACAAATGTAATTTCTATTACTGATGGACAAATTTTTACTAGAGAAAGTTTATTTAATTCTGGACAACGTCCGGCAGTAGATATTGGTTTTTCTGTATCTAGAGTTGGTTCGGCTGCACAAATAAAGGCAATTAAACAAGTAACTTCATCGTTGAAGTTAGAATTATCTCAATATAATGAAATGCAATCTTTTGCTCAGTTTTCATCTGATTTAGATGATTCTACAAAAAATATTTTGACTCATGGAAAAAAAGTTTATGAAATGTTGATTCAAAAACAATATGAACCAATTTCTCAAATATCTCAAACAATAGTTTTATTTGCTATTAAACATAAATTGATAGAAACAATTCCTTTAGTTGAAATTAAAAAATATAAAAACGAACTTATTGATTTTTTTAAAATAGATTCTGAAGCAAGCGCTTTGAAACAATCAATCAAAAATTCAAAAGAAATTTCACAAATTACAGAAGATGGATTAATAGCATCAATTACAAAATTCAATGAAAAATTTTTACTTGGTGTAATTTCTAATGTGGAATCTGATGTTGTTGAAAATACTGATAATTCTGAAAATAAAAATTCAGAATTAAAAGGTAAGGAGTAATAAATGGCATCATTGCAAGAGGTAAAATCTCGTATTTCTTCGGTTAATACAACTAGAAAAATAACAAAAGCAATGGAACTTGTTTCAACATCTAAATTAAGAAAAGCTAAAAAAAATTATGAAGAAGTTGCTACTTATTCTTCAAGAATTGAAGATATTTTTCATAACTTAAATACCAAAATAAAAGATTGAAATGACATAATTAAACTAGATCCTTCATTACCAAGAGCATTCATTGTTGTTACTTCTGACTTGGGATTATGTGGTGGATATAATAACAATATTTTTAAGTTATTTAGAGAAAATGTCACTGAAAATGATTTTGTTATTGTTTTGGGAAATAAGGGAGTTAGATATATTTCTAAAAATTTTAAAGAAGAAAATATTTTGTTGAAATTTTCACATATTGGTGATGAACCTGATTATAGTGTTGTCACATTAATTACTAATAAAGTATCTTCTTTGTTGTTTGGAAATAAAATCCACTCAATTCATTTATTGGATACAAAATATATAAATAGTTTGACTTATGAGGCAGAAGATAGAAAAATATATCCCTTTTCACAAAGGCCAAAAGAACTTCTTTCAAAGCAAAATATAATTAATGACTCAATAGAGTTTGAACCAAACCCACAAATAGTTATTAAGAAATCACTGCCTTTGTATTTGGGTGCACTCATTTATTCTTCAATTGCATCTTCTAAAGTTTCAGAAGTATCTGCGCGAAGAATTGCGATGGAAAATGCCACAGATAATGCCACAGATATCATAGATTATTTAGAAAAAGAATATAATAAGGAGAGACAATCAAAAATAACACAAGAAATTACAGAAATAATAGCGGGGGCAGGAAATGAATAAAAAAATAGAAAAAAATTCAGGAAAAATAGTACAAATATTAGGACCAGTTGTTGATGTTAGATTCAATAATTCTAAATTACCTTCAATGTTAAATGCTTTAGAATTAAATTACGAAGGTAATAAATATATTTTTGAAGTAGCGCAACACATTGGAGACAATACTGTAAGAACTATTTCGATGGGGATTACAGAAGGTTTAATAAGAGGTCTTGAAGTATTTGATACTGGTAATGCTATCACAGTTCCAGTTGGTAAACAAGTTCTTTCAAGGATGTTTAATGTTCTTGGAGAACCCATTGATGAATTACCATCTCCTGAGTGAGAAAAAAGAATGCCCATTCATAGAGCAGCTCCAACATACGAAGAACAGAAAGCTTCATCAGATATTTTAGAAACAGGAATTAAAGTTATTGATTTATTGATACCTTATGTTAAGGGTGGAAAAATTGGTTTGTTTGGCGGGGCCGGAGTTGGTAAAACAGTTTTAGTTCAAGAATTGATTAACAATATTGCAAAAGAACATGGAGGGTTATCTGTTTTTGCCGGAGTGGGGGAAAGAACTCGTGAAGGTAATGATCTTTATCATGAAATGAAAGCGTCAGGAGTTTTAAATAAAACTTCATTAGTATTTGGTCAAATGAATGAACCTCCTGGAGCTAGAATGCGTGTTGCCTTATCTGGTTTAACAATGGCTGAATATTTTAGAGATGTATTAAATCAAGATGTTTTATTGTTTATTGATAATATTTTTAGATTTACACAAGCAGGTTCAGAAGTTTCTGCTCTATTAGGAAGAATGCCATCTGCTGTGGGATATCAACCAACATTGGCAACGGAAATGGGACAACTTCAAGAAAGAATTACTTCTACTAAAAGAGGCTCAATAACTTCTGTACAAGCAGTTTATGTACCCGCTGATGATTTAACTGATCCAGCGCCAGCAACAACATTTAATCACTTAGATGCTAAAACAGTTTTAGATCGTAATATAGCTTCTTTGGGAATATATCCTGCAGTTGATCCTCTTGGTTCGACATCAAGATTATTAGATCCATTGATTATTGGTAATGAACACTATGAAGTTGCAAGAGCAGTACAACAAATTCTCCAAAGATTCAAAGAGTTGCAAGATATTATTGCTATTTTAGGAATGGATGAATTATCTGAAGAAGATAAGTTAATTGTTCATAGAGCAAGAAGAATTAGAAATTTTCTTTCACAACCCTTTGATGTTGCTGAAAAATTTTCAGGAATTCCAGGGAGATTTGTAAAACTTCCTGATAATATTAGAAGTTTCAAAGAAATACTTGATGGAAAACATGATGATTTATCTGAAGACGCTTTCTTATATGTTGGAACAATTGAAGAAGCAATTGAAAAAAATAATAAAAACAAAAAATAAAAAGGATTCTTTATGGCCAATACTACACATTTAAAAATATCAACTCCCAAAGGGATATTTTTTGATGGTGAAGTGGATATAATTACCGTTAAAACAGCAGAAGGATTCATTGGTATTCAAAAAAATAGATTACCTTTTATAAGTAATATTGAAATTTCTACAATGTATATTAATTCTAAAGCATCAAATAAAGAAAAAATATGTGCTATTGGTGGCGGACTTATTTATGTGGAAAGAGAATATGTAGATATTTTTACTGATGATATAGTTTACAAAGAAGATCTTGACGAAATGTTAATTAAAAATGTAATAATTGAAACTGAGAAAAAACTAAAAGCAAAAATATCTGCTTCTGAAACTATCAGAAATGAATTATTACTTAAAAAAGCCACTAATAAAATGGCAACTATTAATATTAAATAAAGTTTTATAAAAATTTTAAATTGTATAAACCAATTTTTGATTGTTTTACTTTTCTTGTATCAACACGATTTAAATATAGTTTTGGTTTAGATAAAAATTCATTTAAACTTAAAACTTCTAAATAATGGTCGCTATCCACAGTACTTGATCTTAGTTTGTTGATGTTGTTGATGTTGTCATGAATAATTGGAAAAGAAAATAAGTGTGGCTTTTCTAAATATTTTTTGAAGAATTCATCAGTATAAGCAACAATTATTGAATTATGCATTTTTTCCTTGTTTCAAATTAAAGAACTTTTTAACTCTTCATAATTTCAAGCAGATTGATTCAAGTCATTTCTTTTTAGCAAAAAACTATTGTATTCCAAAAAATCACTTGACAATAAAAGAATGGTAACACCACAATCACTAATCTTATTTAAAATTTCTTCTTTATCTTGTATTGTAGGGAAATCAAATTTATCATCTATAGGAAAAGAATCGTGTGTTCTTTTTATTTTACGAAGTCCTTCAGTTAATTCTCTAACTGCATATCTACCTTCATCACTCTTTGAAGATGAAATAAAAATTCTATCTGTAATCATAATATTTCCTTTTTAAATTTATAATGTATTTTATTTATTATACACAAAAAAATATTAAAATTTAAATACTTTTTATTATATAATTATCTAAATATGATATTGGAGGGTTATGAAAAAGTCACTTTTTTTTATTAGTTCGATTCCCTTTGTATCATTACCTATAGTTGCCATATCTTCTTGTTCCACAACAATTTCAGAAACTGATTTTCAATCGCAATATGCTTTATTTACACCTGATTTAGTTAAACAAGATCAAGTTTCTAAAAATTTACTTTTATCAATTGATAATAACAATATTAGTAACATTTATTCTACGCCTATAAATATTTTTCCAGAAATTGATTTCTCTTTTTCTTTTGATAAAGATGAAAAAGAGAAGTCTTTAACATTATATGTCCAAATTTATAATTACCAAGGTCAAGTTGTTAAATACTCTGATCAATCAGATAGAAAAGAAATAACAAAAATTATAAATTTTCAAGAGTTGCCTGCCATGGAACAAGAAGAAATTGATGCACAATATATCAACTTTAATTCATTAGTGCTAACGGGTAATCCACAAACATTACCTTCTTCAATAAATAACTTTAACGATGTCACAGGTTCTAATCTTTATCAAGAAAATCTAATTAAATATAATTATTATTTTGAATTTACACCAAATAATGCTGAAGGAAATTTGGGTATATCTTTAAAATTAACTACAAAATCAGGATACCCCCTAAACCCAAAGCAAACCATTATTTCTACAGATAAAAAAGTAACTGGTTTTATGTCTGAAAAAAGTTATCAAGAGAGCATTGACAATCTTTATAAAGGTGCAAATGAAATTAAAAGTATTAATCTTGCTAATGCTAACTTTCTATCAATTGAAGGAAAATACTTTGCCTCTGGAATAAACACCACAAAAGATCTTGTGGCATTTTACAAAATATTACAACCACTGCAACCAGGAGAAATAAATATACCTTGTTTTTTAGAACATAAACCTGATTGTGATTGTAAATTTGATTCAAAAATTATTTTAGAATCATTTGACTATAATCAAAGATTAGATATTACAATTAACTTTTATGACAAAGTAACTAAAGAATTAGTTAATCCTAGCCCAGGAATTTCTCGCTCGAGAAATATTTCAAATTTTACAAAGCCATCATATGAAATGTTGAAAGCAACCATGGATGCTTATGATAAATATAAACAATTTCAGGCAAAAAAAGAATTTGAAACAACTCTCCCTAGCACTCACAATGATGTTTTAGATATTTCTACCATTTCAAATATAGATCCAAAGTATGTTGGTGAATTTTCTATTAGTGTTGATTCTTATCCAACAGAAGAAGTTCCTGAAAGTACAGTACAAACATTTATCTTTAGACCACAAACATTTACATTACAAACAAATGATGCAACTGGCCTTATTTCTTCTGAAGTTGTTTTAGAATTAAAAATTGGCGATGGAGCAGAAGCTAAGTGAATCAAAATAAAGCCACCTTCATCTGTTAGAGATAATAATGGGAAACCAGTTTTTGGGAATGCCAAAAATGAAACCAATTTTTACATCACTGGTTTTCTTACTACACAGCTCAAAAATGTTAATGATTTATATGAAAAATTAAATAATAGAATTACAACTTTAAATAATGTTGTAATGACAACGGCTAAAGATTTTTCAGAATTTGAAAATGTAGATTTTCCAGCTCTTTGATTAAATTTATATACAGAATTATTAGATCCTTTAGGTATTGAAATTATTAATGATATTTTTAAAATTAAATATACAATCTCTAACAACATCTCTTCTTCTGTATCAGGTAATAAAATTTATAAATGAGTAAGTGTTCAAGCATCTGTCAATTCTATATTTACAGAATATGAATATGAATTTTTAAATATTAATAATTTGAATCCTAAACCAAACTTTAAATTTGATTTTGTAATAGAGTTTAATAAAATTTAATTTTTTAAGATTAATCCTAAAACAATTCCAAGACAAAACGCCAAAAACAAGCACATAAAAAAAATAGTAGGTTTATTTAATTCAATTTTTTTCTTTATTTTATTTTTTTTGGTCTTCATGATTATTTCTCCCTTAAATATGTTATTTTTTTATAAAAAACTATTTATGGGCCTGTCAACATCGATAACGCTAGTTGTAATTTTGGTTTTTATTGATATTTTGAAGTTAATATTTTCCCCTATAATTGAGGTTCTAGTAAAATCAATTTTGAAAGATGGTTTATTCGTTCATTTATATTCTTTTTTCTCCATAATATTGTCATAACCAACAATAACTTCGCTGTTAAAATAATAACCATCACCTTTTTTAATAGAATTAATGAAAGCTTCTTTATTTGTGACTGGTTTTGAGATTAAAGCCACTTTTTCTTGGGATGAATCTAATGCAATTTCATCAGTAAAAAGTTTGATTAGCTTTTCTTCAAAAACATTTTCTAGTTCAAAGTCAGGAAAGTAAATTGTTTTGATAAAAGAAGCTTTGTCATTAAATTCTGTTCCAATAAAAATTTCTACCTTCACTTTTAATTTGTTTTTATCACTAGTTGTTTCTTTAATGTTTAATTTAAAATTAACTCCTTCAGGTAATATTGCTGGATCTAAAACTATCGGCAATAATGTTAATGATAAATTATCTATAGCATCTGGTTGATCAGCTATAATTTTTGCTGTTATCATATTTCTTGTTGAGTCAAATTCAGCAAATTCATTAATTAATGTCAAAGTTATCTTATCTTTAAAAATATCATTAGATCCTTGACTCATTTCTCTTATCTCTGTCATAGCAATATCATTTGGAGTTTGATCAAAGGGAATGTTTGTAACTTGACCATTTCCTTTGATGACAAAAAATTCCTCATATTGTAAAGGAGTTCCTGAACCCGATCTAATATATATTTTGAATTTTGGAATAGAAGAGTCTTGTTCGTCTGGAAAAACTGAATCAGATTCTTCATCACTAACTCATGGTTTGAAAATATACTCTACACCAGCTGTTGTAGCTCTATTTTTAAAAGAAAAAGGAAGTTCTAAAGCAAAAGCGCCAGCTTTATAATTTTCTAATACAGTCCCGACTTTATTTGTTTTTTCCGGTTTTGTATATTTGAAAGCTTCCCCTAAACCTGTTTGATTTTCACTTTTTGCAATAAAATTTTTTACCTTAGATACATTGTCATCAACACCAAATGCAATAGAAAAACCTTCTATTGTAAATGATTGGTATGTTTGTTGGAAATAATCTTTATCTAATTCACCTTTATTAAAATCAATGTGAACAATTAATTTGCTAGGATCTATAGGGTCTTGTTTTTGACTAGCTACACTTCAATTAACATTATTTAGTTGATCAGGCGTTAAATCTGAGACAATATCTTCTTTTTTAATATTTTTAGCAAAAATTCCTGCCTTTATTTTCGTTTGACTATCATCTGTATAAAATTCACGTTTTAACTTTATAGAAGTTTTAAAAAGAGCCTTAACATTAAGTACATCATGTTCTAATTGTGTTTTCTTGAAGCCATAAAAGTTTAAGCCAGTAAGAGTAATTTTTTCTTCTACTCTATTTGCCCCTTCTCCCTTACCGAATCATATGTTGAATTCAGGTACAGAAGAATTATAATAACTAGGAAATACACTATAACTACTATCACTTTCATTATATGTTTTTAGAAAAACATCAATTCCTTGTTTTTTGGCAAAAAAGGCAACCTTATTAGGTACTTCAAATTTAAAGTAATCATTTTTATAAGCATCTATAATTAAAATATCTTTGTAATCAGTTATTTCAGTTTCACCATTCATTAATTTAATTGATTTATCAAAGTCAGAATTAGTAAAAAAATCTTCTTTTCCTATATCGGAAATAAAGGAAGAAAGGATTTTGGAATTCTCCATTTTTACACTGTTTGGAATTTGTATTTTGTCTACAAAACTTAATCCAACACCTAATCCAACACCAATTACAGAACAACTTATCATTGCTGTCAAAGATAGAATTTTCATTTTTTTATTAATCATAAAATTAATTATATAAAATTATCTTGATTTTATGATTAATTTAATAATATTATAATCTTAATCTTCTTTTGAATTCGATTACAATTTTAGATTGTAATTCTTCATTTAGGGGATGAATCGGAACAATGCTATTTGCTTTGATTTCATAAAATGATTTAACAACTTCTGGTTCATCTTCATCTTGAAAATAATTTTCTAAAATAAAATCATATTCTCCCTTAGAAGTTGGTGTATAGTTAACGTAATCAAAATTACTTAGTGAAGGCAACATATTTCAGTCAATTCCTTCATTTGTAACAATTTCAGCACTAATTTCTTCTTTTGTCATAAATTTACCACGAAAAAAAACTTCATTCATTTCTTTTAAAAGTTTAACTTGATTTTCTTCTGAGATTGATGATGAAACCACAAATCCATCAATGAATGATGGAGAATGCTTAGGTTTTACTATTTTAATAGTTCCGTTTGGTACATTTGAGAAATTATCTTCTGATCAATATGCATCTAAAGCATCGCCATTAAATAAATATGAACCCTTTATAGATGATTTGCTATCTATTGTTGATTGTAAAACAATATCTGAATCATCTTCAAAGATATTAACTTTGGTATTGTTCATTGTAAAACCAGTACCTCTTTCTACAATTTGGGCAAATTCATCAATTCTTTGAACATAGTTTTCATTAGTCAATTCAGTATTGAATGTATGATCATTGCTAATTTCCGATCCTATAACACTATTTTCAATTGCTGCATTTGTTCATGATCAAACATCTACGCCTTTGTTGCTTAATTCTTTTAATATATTGATGTATGAAAAATCATTATTAAAATCAGGAATTTTATGATCTATTTTATTTGAGTTATACATAAAAACTTTGTTATTTAATCAAATAGGAATTAGGTATTCATAAAAATGATCAATTAAACCATCTCCATCAACATCACCTTTGATTTCTGAATCAACTCCTAAGAATTTATCGAAAAAATCCAACTGCTTAATTGTTTGGTCGGAATAAAATGCTTTGGGGTCGGTAATTTCAAAAGCTTCTTTAAAAGGAATTTTAGAAATTTTTTGAGAGTTTATTAAGTCAACCAACATATAATCTGTTGATATTCCACCAACAGCTTTATTATTATCAATGGCATTATTGAATTCAGAATTATTTTTATACTCTTTATAAGAATAGTTTTTTTGTATTTTAGGAATCATATCAGGATTGACATATGATTGGTAATTATATATTGCTGGTTTGTATGGATTAACACTTTTATATATGATGGCACCAGTTAAAACTCCAAAGAAAGCAATGGGAGCAACTATTCAAGATAATATTTTTTTAATGTTCATATTTTTTTTCCTTTTTCTTTCTTGAGCTTTTAATGAATAATCCGATGTTGACAGAGATAACTGAAATTAATAAAATAGAACCAATAGCAAGTGCTCAAGATTGGAATCTTCCCTGATACAATTCAGTTCCGATTGTTTCAGAATTAGAAGCTATTGAAGTAATGATAAAATCATCAAAACTTAAGACCATGGAAACAATTAATGTAAATGAAATTGAAGGCAACATATATATGAAATAAGTTTTAAATCAAGTTTTTACTTTGGGATAACCTAAATCATAACTTGCTTCAAAAATTGATTTATTAAATTTTTCACTTTTAGGATACATGATCAAAATACCGTAAGGCAATATCATAACTACATGACCCATCACAGCTCGAAAAAAACCTTCAGATTCAGATGATAAAACTCCAAAAGCGATTGAAAAGAATAAAGCAAGAGAAACGCCGATGATAACATCAGGATTAATAATCGAAATATTGGTGGAAACATTTTTGACAATTTTTATAGTTTTACTTTTTTGTTTTCAAATACTAAAAACAGTTAATAATGAAAAAACAATAACAATAAAACTTGATAAAGTTCCTAATAACAAAGAACTCATAAAGGCTGCTATAACTTTGTTAGAAAATAAGTTTTGGTAAGCTTCTCATGTAAACCCATTTCAATGTGTAAAAGTAATAAAGCCTTTATCACTAGTTTGATTAAAGCTAAATACAGCTGCAAAAAAAAGTGGAATATAAAATATTACTAATATAATTAATACATAAAAGTATTTAGAAAATTCTTTAAATTTAGTCATTAATACCACCCTTTATTTTTTGATACAATCAAGGAATCGAATTGATGAATACATAGATGGCTCCTACTGAAAAAATAGTTATCATAACAACGGTAGATGCTTTTTGCATATCAAAACCATTTGAAGGATTTGCCAAATCATTAATAATATTTCCTAACAACTTATTTTGTTCAGAATTAATTATTAATTTATCACTGACCGCAACACTTAAAACACTCATTAAAAATACAATGGTAATACCAGAACAAATTGCTTTCATTCCATAAGGAATAACAACTTTGATAAAAGTTTGTATTTTGGTATATCCTAAATCTTCCGAGGCATCAATTATATTTTTGGGCATATTAGAAAAAACAACATACAAAGGGATAATCATAAATGGTAAATTTAAATAAACTAACCCGATAATCAAAATACCTGAATTGTCTAGAGATCTTTCATCGAAAACATATGTGAAAAATCCCTTTAAAGCCAATATTTTGACTAAAGTAAAAATAAACAATGGCGCCAATATTAAAGATAGTACACCTAATTTTAAACTTTTATTTTTGATTGATAAAATAATATAAACAAAAGGCAAAGCAATTAGTAAGCAAATAAGGGAGCTTACAATACCAATACCAAGAGACCTAAAAAAAATAACTCAAAAAGTAAAGTCTTTTAAAATTTCAGTATTGTCATAATCAGGACTTGCTCCTTGAGGTATCAAAAAAGATGTTATGCAAATAAAGAGTAATGGGACAAAAATAAATAAGATAAAAAAGATTGCATATGGAACAAATAAAAATGACTGTCTATTAAGATTCTTCAGATATTTCAATGCTCACCTCCTTAGTTGAAATTTCTTCCTTAAGCATCAAGTGCATTGAGGTTATTGTTCAATCTAAATAAACCTTATCTCCTTCATCATAATCATTTGTTGATTCAACAATAAAGTTGCATTTTTTAGTTTTAACAATAGTGATGTAATAACTTCCTTTATAAGTAGAAGAAATAACTTTTCCACTAATTAAACCGCCTGATTTTTTGATAACAATATCTTCTGGTCTTATTAAAACATCTACTTTGTCGTTCTTTTGAAATACATATTTTTGTTTTCAAAATTTATGTTCTTTATTTAAAAAAGTAACTGTTGAATCATCAACAATGATTCCGTCAAACATATTGTAATCACCAATGAATTGAGCAACTCATTTGTTTTTAGGGTAATCATATATTTCTTTTGGTGTATCAAATTGATCAATTTTACCGTTTCTGATAATGGCAATTCGATCAGATAATTGCAAAGCTTCTTCTCGATCATGGGTGACAAAAATAAAGGTAATATTTAATTGTCTTTGTAAATCCGATAAAAGTACTTGCATTTTTTCTCTTATTTTAGCATCTAAAGAAGAAAGAGGTTCATCTAATAATAAAATCTTTGGTTTAACTGCAATAGCTCTAGCCAAGGCTACTCTTTGTCTTTGTCCACCAGAAAGTTTATCAATGGATTTTTTTTCATGACCTTCTAATTCAACTAACTTTAAAGCTTCAAACATTTTAGTGTCTAACTCTTCTTTGGTTATTTTTCTTAATAAGTGTTTTTTATTAAATTTATTTGTTTCTTGATTAACATATGTTTCTCAATATGAATATTTAAAATCAGAATCATCTAATCAATTCTGAATTTTAGCCTTTTGTTTGGAGGGCATTTTTTTATTTTCTAAATTATGGATATATTCATTTTGGATTTTATCCAATTTTTTCATTTCAATTTCAGATTTTTTCTTTCATTGTTTAATTTTAATTTTTAATAATTTATTAATATTTTCTTTTAAGTCTTCTTTTGGTTTGGGGAAACGCTTAATTCTTAAACCATACTTAATATTATTTTCAACACTTAAGTGTGGAAATAATGCATAATCTTGGAAAATTGTGGAAGTATCTCTTAAGTGAGCCGGCAAATCTTTAATATCTACACCATTAAATTTAATTTCTCCTCTAGTGGCTCATTCAAAGCCCCCTAGGATTCTTAAAATAGTTGTTTTACCAGATCCTGATGGTCCTAAAAGAGTAATGAACTCACCTTCATTAATAGATAAATCAATATTATCTAAAATAACTTTTTGATCAAATTCTTTGGTAACATTTTGTAATTCAATTATGGGTTTAGACAAAGTGGTTCACCTACTTTCTATGTTGTTTTATTATTATTTGTTTTAAATTTTCAAATACATTATTTTTTTAGTCAATAATTATTTAATATTTAATATATAGAATTGGTGCAAAATATTTTATGCAGCAATTGAAATTACAAGATTTATTTCAGTTTTATCATTTAGAAATCTATTTAGTGAATTTTTATCAACTTCTAGAAAAAAATTAAGATTACCATCTGCATTAACAGATACTTTTATATTCTTGATAGTTTCATTAGTGACATTACCACCACTTATATAACCCACTTGAGGATTGTTGATCATAAGTCATTCTGTAGTTCAATTTTGCCTCGTTAAAATTCAAGTATCAAGAGATTCTGTTGCAATTTCGCTTTTGATTTGTGTTATTTTATCTTCTAAAATTTTAGGGATTACTATTGAAAAAGGAGTTGAGGAACATGAGGCAATTAAATATAAGGGAGCTATTGACAAAGTTGCCATTCCAATAGATAAAGATATTTTTTTAATATTCATACAATTTTATCCCTTCATGCTATACTTATTTTATAAATAATTATACTATTTTATACTATTTATTAAAAATATTAATTTTTTAATAAATGCTTTAATTACTAATCAGAATAAATAATGATAATTTGAAATAGTTACCAAAAGAATTATTTAAGTAATATTATTTGAAAATAAAATATTAAAATGAAAAGAAGTGAATATATGATCGTAACAACGACAGAAAATATACCAGGAAAAACATATGAAATAATTGGGTCGGTATATTCAAATAGAACAATGAGTTTTTTTGCAAAAACAGAACTTGCTAAGGCAGAAATTAAAATGATTGATGAAGCAAAGCAAATGGGAGCTGATGCCATTGTTTGCATGAGAGTTTTTACTACAGCAAATAATGGAACAGGAATCTATGGAACAGCAGTTAAATTTAAATAGTTAATATTTTTTTATTAAGCATATAATTAAATTATAGGGTTAAATATATAGTGAATGAAACGTTTAAGCAAGAAACATAAAATACTAACTTTGACAGCAATGGTGTTTAGCGTTTTTTCTATATGTTTAAATGTCTCGTGACTTTTAATTACCATTATTTATATAATAAACAATAATAAAGAAATACCATTTAACTCATCTTATATATTTTATGCAGGTATTGGAATAGGATGAATTGCTAGAGTTTTATTATTAAGTGATTTATACCTAATATCACCTTATTTAACAAAAAGTGAAAATATTGGATATCTAGCTTTTTTCTTTTGATTTTTCATTAGTTTTATAACACCAATATTGATGTTGGTTTTTTCTGTAATATTTATGAAATGATCTCCTACCATTTTCTTAACTGAAAAGAAAACAAATTTAATAAATGAGTTATCAACTAAAAAAACATTATGAATAATCATAAGTGTGCTTTTTACCATTGCATTGATGTTTTCTTTGATAATGGGGTTTGTAGATTTTTCAGGAACATGAGGAGTTGGTGCCTTTATTAGCATTCCCGAACTAATAGGAAATTCCTTGTTTGTTATGATTTTTATAATATCTACAAAATGAAAGATATTGATAAGTAAAAAAACTCTAAATAAATAATTGGAATTATCTTTAATAAAATACTTAAAATCTATTTTTGGATTTCTTCAAATTGAAAAATAGAAACGGAAAATATTAAAGTTAAAATATTGAGAAATGCTTTAATGTCATTTCAAATAGTTACATTCACATTTTTAAATTTTTGTGCAGACAATTCAGCAATTTTATCCATATCCATAAAATTTGAGTTAGTTTTAAAAAGAATAGTTATATAACCATTTTTAATCACCATATTAAAAGGTGGTAAATGCTCTATTTCTTTTCACTTATTTTGAACAATTGGTGTCAAAATCATTCTAACAGCATTTTCATCATTTGATGTTATGGAAAATTTTTTATTAAATTCATCATCTTCTAACTGAATATCTTTTTTTGTAAAATCACTAAAATATTTAGAATTGGTAATTCTCACCACATTATTTGTGAATAAGTTTGTTTCAATTTTTAATAATGGTAAATAGTCATAATAATCTACAACATTGTAAGTGTCTTTTGTTTGTATTGTAGTTTTTGAATGTCACACACCACAAAATAATGAAAAAGGATTGTTAAAAATAACTCCATTATATAAATCATACTCTTTGGACAACCCAACTGAATTTGCCCCGCTCATATTGTATTTCAAATCCTTATAATCATTTATATTTGAAGGTGATAAGTTATCGTTATACTTTTTAAGGCCAGCTGCAAATTCATCCACATTAGATGCAGATTCATAATTTTTAGGAAACAATTTGGAAACATCTTTTCCGGAAATATTTTGATTTGTTTCATTAATTCATAAAGTGTAAGGATTGATATTTGATTCTAAAATTGCACTTTGTAGTCTTTTACTCAAACTTTTTTTATATAAGTAATTTATGAAAATTCCAATCAAAAATACAACAACACCTAACACTCATAAAATTTGTGGCGTGATATAATTTTGTTCTTCAAATGGAGTGTTGGAAAATGCAGTAACTATAGAAATAATTATTCCAATTACTAAAAATAAAGAACCGATAATATAAAAAATTTTCGCTAGATGTTTTTTTCATAATTGAGAACCCACATTAGCATTTTTTAAAACTGTTTTTTTTCAATCATTAATCTTTTGGTCTATTTCATTAAAGTTTTGAATTTCTAAATGTTCAACATATTTTTTCATATAGCTCCTTATTTTTTCATATAACCTAATTTAATGAATTACTAATTAAAATTATAATGAAAAATTAAATTTTTAATTAGTAAATGCTTGTATTTTAATATATTTTTTTCAAGAGTGTTGCGTCTAAAATATTTCTCTGAATTTTTTTTAGCAATTAAATTGGAGAAAAATAAACTGTTTTGATAACATTTTTATCATATTGAAGTTCATTGAATTAAATGGATGTATAATAATAATGTGAATTAATTTATTTTAATCCATCATATTTTAAGGAGATGCAATGTCAAATAACAATCTAGGAAAAAACTCAAGCTCTGATAATTCAAGAATAATATTAATAATTATTACTATTTTTACTTGATTCATTGGAGCTTTATTATATTTATTTATGATTAAACCGAAGGGTTTAGAATTAGTTGTATGTATTTTAGCATGTTTTATACCTGTTATACCAGGGGTTATTTTGCTTTTAAACGCAATTGGTATCATTAATATAAAATAATTTTAAATTTAAGTAAAATATTTAAAAACACTTTCTTTTAGGTGTTTTTTTTAATTATTATCAATCAATTAGTTATATAATTATTTTAATAAAATTATTAATTATGAAAAGGATATATATGAAAGTTAAAAAAATTATTTTAGTAGGATCAGGAGCTGTAGGAAACTCATTTCTTTATTCTGCAATAAATAGAGGAATTGCTCAAGAGTACGGAATTATTGATGTAAATGATAAAGTAGCAGAAGGAAATGTTTTGGATATGGAAGATGCAATCGCAACTTCACCACACCCATTTAATATTTTTCATGCTAAATATAGTGACTGTAAAGATGCAAACATTGTTGTTATTACAGCTGGAAGACCACAACTACCTGGTGAAACACGTATTGATATGGTTGAAGGTAATGCTAAAATTATGAAAACTATTGCAACTGAAATTAAAAAATCAGGATTTAAAGGAATAACAGTTATTGCTTCAAACCCAGTTGATGTTCTAACATCAGTTTACCAAACAGTAACAGGATTTGAAAAAAATAGAGTTGTTGGTTCTGGAACATCGCTAGATACTGCAAGATTTGTAAGAATTTTGTCAAAAGAATTAAATGTTGCTCCACAATCAATTCAAGCTTATGTTCTTGGAGAACATGGAGATTCATCAGTGTCAGTATTTTCATCAGCTTCAATTAATGGAAAACCATTAACAACATGTGAAAAAGAAGGTAAAATTAATCCTGCAAACTATACAAAATTCCATGAAACAGTTTATAGAAAAGCTTATGAAATTATTGATAGAAAAGGTGCTACATTTTACGGAATTGGTTCAGCATTAGCAAATATATGTGAAAATATTTTGATTGATTCAAAAAGAGTTTTAACTGTAGGTGCTTATTTAGAGGGTGAATACAAAAATAAAGGTATTTATACTGGAGTTCCTGCAATTATTGGATCAAAAGGTGTGGAAGAAATTATTGAAGTTTGTCTTTCTCCAGCAGAACAAGCACAATTTGATAAATCATGTCAATTACTTACTGAAGTTGTTAAAAAAGCTAATGAAGTAATTAAGTAATTAAATAATTTAAATTCAAAATTTTCTTATAAGTATTTATATTATAAGATTTTTTTATGCAATTTAATGTCTAAAAAAATATAATAAAAAAGCTAAGTCTAAAAAAATATAATAAAAAAGCTAATTCAGCTTTTTGTTTTATATTTATATATCTTGGTCATATAAAATGAATTGGTGCGCGAAGAGGGACTCGAACCCTCACACCGTGAGGCACTAGAGCCTAAATCTAGCGTGTCTGCCAATTCCACCACTCGCGCATTACATCTAAATATAATAGGAGTCTTTATTGACATATTGGTACGCCCTAGAGGATTTGAACCTCTGACCCAATGGTTAAAAGCCATTTGCTCTACCAGCTGAGCTAAGGGCGCATTAATGGTGCCGTCTATAGGAGTCGAACCTACGACCTACTGATTACAAGTCAGTTGCTCTACCAGCTGAGCTAAGACGGCATAATGGTAGAAGATAGGGGGCTCGAACCCATGACCCCCGCCTTGTAAGGGCGGTGCTCTCCCAACTGAGCTAATCTTCCATTTTGGTGACCTATACGGGGCTCGAACCCGTGAATCCATGGATGAAAACCATGTGTGTTAACCGCTTCACCAATAGGCCAAAACTGGCGCCGATTACAGGATTTGAACCTGTGACCAACTGGTTAACAGCCAGCTGCTCTACCACTGAGCTAAATCGGCACGTTGTTAATTGTGCATAATTAATTATATACTAAACATTCTTCTTCGTTTAATATTTATTTTACTTTTTTTTAATATTTTAAAATAAAGGTTATTTTTAATTAATTTCAAACAATATGGCACTATTTTGTCACTTTAAATAGTATATAATTAAAAATATGAAATTAAGCAAAAGACATTTTTACAATGGTGTAGATTATAAATTAGATGAAATAAATAAAAATGTGGTTCTAGAACCTGGTTTCCACCAAAAGCTTTTGGCTAAAAAATTATGAAATAAATTCGGTTTTAAAAAAATAGGTGGATCATCAGTTGGAGATGTCCTAGAAACAGATGATTTTAAATCTCAATTTGCAGCTTTTGCAAGAATGGCCTGAATAGGTCTTCCTATTTTAGATCGTAAATATGTAGATGCCGGAATTGATATTGAACCAATGGTTGTGGATGCAATTGAAAAAAAATTGAATCTAAAGGTCCAAACATATGATCCTGTGGAATATAATTTTGATTACTTTGCAGATAAAGATGATGTAATTGGCGGATTACCTGATGGATTTATTGAAGATAAAAAAATAATTATTGAAATTAAAACCACTGGTGAAAAAAATTATGATAATTGAAATAAATATGGCGTGCCAATCGCTTATTTAAAGCAAGCACAACTTTATTCATATTTAATGGGTGTAGAAGATTTTTGAATTGTAGCAACTTTTTTAAAAGAAACTGATTATGCAGATGCAAAATCTTTCCCAATTAATCAAAGACAAATTAAGAATTATAAATACAAAATAAATAAAGCACAAATTATGGATGATATTACCACCATTAAGAGTTGATATAAAGAATACACAACATCAGGAATATCGCCACAATATGACGTCGTTAAAGATGCTGATTTAATTGAATACTTAAGATGTAGAAATGTCACAGAATACAAAACACTATTAGATAAATGATCTTTGGAAGGTAAGTTAAAGTTAGATTATGAATAAAGAAGATAAAATTACTTGAAAGCATTTACAAAAATACTTAACTTGCCAACCATATTTTGTTTGAAATGATTTTCAAGGAAAAAAAATTATTGAAGATGATAAGGAAGACAATTTTTGATCATTAGACTTTGATGAAAATGATGAAAATGAAGTAAATTATGTTGAAGTTCACAAAACTGGTTTCAATATTGTGCAAAATAGTTTTCATGATTGAATCGAAAAAAAATGCGCTAATGAAAATCTTCGTTTATTTATAATAAAAGAAAAAGATTATAAAATTGGAATCCAAAAAACCAAAGAAGCTATGAATGATCCAAACATTGATGCTATTTTATATCCTGTTTTTGAATACAATGGTGCAGTTAGTAAACCAACCTTATATAACAAAGTAGAAGCAAAAATATCTAATTTAAACTTTAATACTTCAACTAAAAGAGTTGATTACATTAGAGCTTTTTTTGATTATGAAGTTATTTTTAAAAATAACTACAAAATCTTAGATATTTCTATTCTTACAATTGAGATTAAAGATTTTCAAGAAGGTGATACTATAACCTTTGAAGAAACCCTTTATGCAAATACTACTAATTCAAAACCCAAAGCTAAAAGTAAAACAATTCCCGCATTAAAAGAAGCAGCTCTTGGTACTGAAGAAAAAATGGTTGAGACAATTTTCCAAAAAATAGTCTCTAGATTAATTCTTAATTTAGGAAAAAATAGTAAAAAAGAGCAATTGCCGTTATTTGGTATTGATTTTTATCTTAATAGAATCAAGGGTGCTCAAGGTGTTCCAAGAAAGGTTGTTAGCAATCAAGATAATACGCTATGAGGAACTAATAAATTTTTTAATGAAATAGCGCAAGAAGATTTCCCGCATATGTTGCCTTTAAGTGGAACGTTGATGAACAAAAAGAAAATATTAGAATCAGAAGGAGATACTACCTTTCTTGAAGATTTTTATAAAAGCAATAAAACAACTAACTATATGAAGAATCATCAAAATCAAATAGATTATGAATTTCTAGAAAAAATAATTAATTCTTTGGACGGCAAAAATGTAGTTTGATATGATTTTGAAGGTTTTTCATTACCTTATCCCTTAATGGCTTTTACTCTTCCTTATCAACAATTAATTTTTCAAGTTTCTGTTATTAAAACTATTGAAGATAAAATTAGTGACATTAACAATGTAGTTATTGATCCTAAAGAAATTTCATATACTGATTTTTTCAAAATTATAGATTCGATATATGTAGAAGAAGCAGATGCTTATGTGGTGTATAACAAATCTTATGAAAATTCTAAGTTGCAATCAATGGCCGATATTTTTTATAAACATCAGTTAATGCAGAATAGCATTGATGCATCTGTGAATTGAGATAGTTATTACCAAAAAATTCAAAGTATTATTGCCAAAACAATTGACCTACTTGACTTATTTAAGTTATCATCACTTAAAGGAGCATTACCGCCAATCTTTTTATGAGAGTTATATGGTTTTTCAAGTATTAAGAAAATTGAAAAATACATTACTAAAAGTGACTTAGATTTAGAAGTTATGATTGAACCATATTCAGAATTAGCTGTGCAAAACGGTTTGATGGCAATGAGTAAAGCCATTGATAGGCGTTTGAATGGTATTGGTGATACTGAATGATTAGAAGTAGTCAAAGACCTTGAAAAATATTGTGAAAACGATGTTAAAGCTATGTTGATGGTTTATCATTTTGCTAAAAAAATATTAAAAGAGAAAATAATTTAATAACCAAATTTTTTGATTTGTTTAGGATCATTAGTTCAATTTTTTTGGACTTTAACCTTAGTTCATAGTTTAATATTTTTATCAAATTTTTTGGATAAATTAATTCTTGCATTAGTTCCTATAGCTTTAATCATACTGCCGTTAGCTCCTATTAAAATTCCTTTTTGTGATTCCTTTTGAACATAAATTGTTGCTGAGATTTCATCTTCATCATCTGATTCTTTATATTCGTTAATTTCAATAACAATTGCATGAGGCAACTCTTCTTTTAATAAATTAATGGCAGCTTCTCTGATTGTTTCTTTGGCTAAAAATGCAGATGATTTATCTGTAATATCATCCATTTCATAAAAAGGTGCTGATTCATATGAGTATTTTTTAATTTCATCAATTAAAGCATCTACTGATTGTGGAATTGTGATTGATGTTCCTAAAACTGCATCAAAGTTTTTTTCTTTGAAAAAGACAACTTTTTCTTCAATAACACTAGGATCAGATATTTTGTCTATTTTGGTAATGATTGCTAACTTGTTTTTTTGATTTTTAATTTTGTCAATCACAAAATTATCACCAACAGATATTTCATCATCAGCTGGTTGTAAGAATAAAACCAAATCAATGTCTTTCATACTTTGATAAGATTTTTCATTTAAAACTTCACCAAATTGTGATTCTGATTTATGGATACCTGGAGTATCTGTAAAAATAAATTGATATTCACCATCATTATAAATTCCTAGGATTTGATCTCTAGTTGTTTGTGGTTTAGGAGATATGATTGATAAATCATAATCTAAAATGGTATTCATTAAACTACTTTTACCAACATTAGGTCTTCCAATAATTGCTATAAAACAAACCTTCATTATTTGCCACCTTCCAAACTTTGGGGAAGAATTGCTTCAGGAACTAATTCTCCTAATGTCATTATGTTGTGTTGACCATCTTGAGAATACATATATACCTTGGTTTTTAAATTTAAGTGTTCAGTTAAGACTTGTCTACAACTTCCGCAAGGAGATAGAAAAAAATCTGCATTAGGACTAAATATGTGGACATTAACAACTTCGCTAAAATTCGCTTCATTTATTCGAGCAACTCCAATAGCCACTCTTTCAGCACACATAGAAGAAGGGAAAGCCATATTTTCAATATTAGTTCCACAATGAATTTTGCCATTTTTTTCTTCTAAAATTGCTGCAACTTTAAAGCTAGAATATGGCGAGTATGATTTATTTGCTATTTCTTTTAATTTTTTTATCATTTTGATTACCTATTTATTTCCATTAAGTTAATTATATTATCAACATGAAGATTAAATTCAATTTCTTCTTCTTTATTTTTTTTGTGGTCCATACCATTCAAGTGAACTAAACCGTGAGAAAACATATAACAAAATTCTCTTAATTCAGAATGTCCAAATTCTTTTGCTTGAGAAATTAATTTTTCATATGACATAATGATTTCTCCCATAGGTCTTATTTTCATTATTTTAGAATCTATAAAATTGTCAAATGGAAAAGATAAAATGTCAGTATTTTTATCAATATTTCTATATTCTCTATTAATTTCTTGAATTTCTGTGTTGTTAGTGATTAAAAGATCGATGGAAATTTTTTCTTTAATATTAAATTCCTTACAAAAGTATTTCACAATTTTTTTAAATTCTTTTGAGTATTTAAATTTATAGTCATTATTGATTTCAATATTTAATAAGTGTTTCATTTTTTTAATTATAAACAATAATGTTAATCTTTAAATAATAACTCATATAATTTTTGAAATCCTAAATTAATATTTATTTTTAAAAGTGTATTTTGTTGTAAAACAGTTTCTAAATTTTTATCGTTGATATTGATGGAAAATTTATTATTAGGCAAAGGTATTAGCGATATATCATTAATAATATATAATTTATTGTTAAGAATAAAATTAATATTATTTTGATCTTTGATAAAGAAAGCATCTGCAGAATTAATGATTAAGGTAATATCTTTTTCTTCATCTACACTCATTAAACCACTAATATTTTTTTCTATTTTTATTTGTGAAATTAAAAATAGAATACCACAACATGCTATTAATAAAATTATGATGTAATTAATAAACTTGTTATTTATGTGTGTTAAATTTCTCAAAATTAATTTCTCCTTCATGAAATAAATATTTATTATTGTGTGAAATTTCGATAAACATTTTTTCTTTATGAATATTTATGATTATATTTTTTAGTTTATTGAAATTTGTGTAATCAATATTATCAAATACTTCATCCAGCAAAATTAATTGATAATCATTTATTAATAAGGGCAATAAAACGATTAATTGTTTTTGTCCTGATGAAAAATTATTCCCGTTATTAATAATTTGATTTTCAAGCTTTATGCCAAATTCATCAAAGATATTTTGTAAATGATATTTATTAATGTTTGTGTGTAATTTTTCAATATTTTTCTTTTCGTTATTGGTGATATATTGCAAAATGGTAACATTGGGTAAAAAGGTTTTGTTTGATCCATAGTAGGTATTTTTTCTAATGCTATCAACATTATATGAGCTTAAATCAATTCCATTAATTTTATAATTTCCTTGGCAATTTAAATAAGTGGCAACTATTTTCATAAATGTTGATTTACCACAACCATTTTCTCCAATAAGTTGTATGTTGTTTTCAATGTTTAATTCATGAATTTTAAATAATGGTTGTTTTCTTTCATATTCAAAAGACAAATTTTTAAAAGTTAATTTTTTGATATCATTATTTTCTAAACCTGCATTTGTTTTTTCTTCTTCAAAATTTAAGACAAAATTGAGTAAATGAATATCTTGTTTGATAATAGGCACGCTTAAAATTAATGATAAAAAACTATCTAATGGATTAATGAAAAAAGTAAAGATGGAAATAAATAAAATCATACTACCAATACTTAATTGTGAACCAAATATTTCTAAGGTTGAAATATAGATAATGATGAAAGGAATTAAAATTTTGACTGATTCAATTAAAGTTTTATGAAAAACATTCAAATTAAACATTTTAAAATTAGTTTCAAAACTATTTTTTAATGATTGATCTAAGTTTTTTTGAACAATATTTTTTAAATTAACTTGTTTCATTTCTAATTGTGAATAAATTAAATCAATAGTTTTGGTGGAAAAATCCAAATTGTTTTTTAAAACATTTTGATGTTTAAGATTAATATTTTTTTGAAAAGTAAAAGAAATTAAGGTGATTAAAAAAGAAACTATTGCAATTACTGCAAAAACTTTTGGTGATATTCAGACAAGAACTGCTGTTGCAAATAAAAAAGCTATAATTTCACTAGATATTGTAAAAATAAAATTAGCTTTAAATGAGGCAATATTTTGAATTGTTCCTAATCTTCTAAGGTGGTCTGTTTTAGTTATTTTTTCTAATTGATAAATATTGCAAAAATATAGTTTATTGAAATATAAATTAAAATAATGATGACTAATTTTATTTTCAATTTTCTTAATCATTAGAGATTTGAAACAAGTGGCACTAATTTTCATGAGGGCAATAAATACAAAAGATAATGTTATATAATTTAAGCCATATCACATGGCACTGGGAATAACTTTGTCAAGAATAATCTTTAAATAAAATGTTGATACAAAAGATAGTGATAAAGAGATAAGACTTAATATTATTATTAGAATAGTGATTCTGATATTGCTATATAAAAGTTTTTCTTTTTCTTTTTGATAATCTAGTTGATATGATGTTTTAGTGACAAGAATAATGATATTTTGAAATATTTTTTCAAAGCTGGATAATGTTTGTGTGACTTTGCCAAATATTGGATCATAATAATAAATCCTATTTCCTTTAATTTTGGTGATAATCACATAATGATAAATATCATTTTGCTTAATTATAGAAATAATTGGTTCTTCAATATTCAAATTTTTTAATGAATTAAACTCACCTTCAAAACTTTCTAATCGAAGACCATAATCATCGCCTATATTAGATAATTCAAGTACACTAATGCCTGTCAATCCATAATTTGCGTTTTCCTTTAATTTATTTAGTGGTATTCAATTGTTGTAATAATATTTATGTAATGATTGAATCACTACTACTCCACAATCTAGAGCATCTTTTTGTAATTTAATTTCCATAAACTTATATGTTTTAAAAGATCATAATTTTAGAAAAATAAATTAATTTAGTTAAAAACTTCGTTTTTCTTTAAAAAAGCAAAAAAATAATTACAAGTTAATGTAATTATTTTTATTATTGGTCAATCTTAAAATAAGAATGATTTGGAGCGAGTGAAGGGAGTCGAACCCTCGTAGTCAGCTTGGAAGGCTGAAGTTCTGCCATTAAACTACACTCGCAATAACTAATATAAATTATATATTAAAATTTATATTTTTTCAAAATTATTTTTACTTGTTCTTCATTATCAGCAAGCAAGGCTTCATCAACCATTTTTTTAGCTTCTTTACTATCAATTCTACTAATAAATTCACGAGCTTGTAAGATTGTTGATGCTGACATAGAGAATTCATCAAGACCCATTCCAACTAACAAAGGAATAGCATTCATATCTCCGGCCATTTCTCCACACATTCCAGCTCATTTCCCAGCTTTTTGTGCTCCTTCAATTGTCATTTTAATTAATTTTAGAATTGATGGATTTAAAGGTTGGTATAAATAGGCTACATTTTCATTCATTCTATCTGATGCCATTGAGTATTGCATTAAATCATTTGTTCCAATAGAAACAAAGTCTGCATATTTACAAAATACTTCTGTATGAACAGCAGCTGATGGTATTTCAACCATCATTCCTACTTCAATTTCTTTGGAAATTTTAGGGTTTTCTTTTAATACATCTTTATATACTTTGTCATAAATTTCTCTTGCTTGTCTAAATTCATCAACAGTCGCAATCATTGGGAACATTATTCCTAATTTACCAAATTCTGATGCTCTAATTAGTGCTCTTAATTGTGTGATGAAAATATCTTGTTTATCCAAACACAATCTAATTGCTCTATAACCTAAAAATGGGTTAGCTTCTTCTGGAAAATCAAAATATTTTAAAGTTTTATCTCCACCAATATCAAGAGTTCTAATAATTACTTTTTTACCATTCATATTTTTAATAACTTTTGAATATGAAGCATATTGTTCCTCTTCAGTTGGTCAATCTTGACTATCCATATATAAAAATTCACTTCTGAAAAGTCCAACTGCATCACCACCATTTTCAATGACACCTTCAAGATCTGCTGGAGAACCGATATTTCCTGCTAATTCAAGGTGCTTTCCATCTTTAGTTAAAGATTGCTTATCTATATATTTCTTTAGTTTTTCTTTTGCTTCTTCAATTTTGGCTTGTTTTGCAGAAAGTTCTTTTAGTAATTCTGGATCAGGATTAATAAATACTTCTCCTGAGTCACCATCTATTGCAATAACATCACCATCTTTGATTTCTTGAGTAATTGTTTTTAACCCCAAAACAGCTGGAATCTCCAAACTTCTAGCCATAATTGCTGAGTGAGAAGTTCTTCCACCAATATCTGTTGCAAATCCCTTAACAAATTTTTTATTAAGTTGTGAAGTTTCTGAAGGAGTTAAATCAAAAGCAACAATAATCACTTCTTCATCAATTAAAGTTAAATCTTGTGTTTTGATTCCTAAAATGTTATAAATAATTCTTCTAGAAACATCCTTAATATCTGCAGCTCTTTCTTTCATATAAACGTCGTCCATATTTTCAAACATGCTTATATAATTTTGTGAGATAGCATTCATAGCAAATGCTGCATCACATTTTTCTGCATTTATTAAAGCAATTACTTCATCTTTAATTGATGGATCTGAAGCAACTTGTATGTGAGCATCAAATACTGAAGCTTCTTCTTCACCTAAGTTTGTTAATGCAATACTTTTAATTTTCTCAATTTCTTTTATTGAGTCATTGATTGCTAATTCTAAATTTGAAATTTCTCCTGTAGGTTCTGATGTTTTTTTAACAATATTAACTTCAATGTGTTTTAACTCAAAAACCTTACCTATTGCTATTCCTTGAGATGCACTTATTCCGTTTAATTTTTTCATTTAAATTCTCCTTAATTTTGTTGATTTGAATTTAATAATCCAAAAAAACTTGATTTTATATTAATTATATGATAAATACAAATATTCTTTTTTAAATTTTCTCATTTACATTATTAATTTATGAATTTTTTTCATGTTAATATGAAATAAATCTATAAATTTATTATAATATTTTAAACATTAAATGGAGGTTTCTTTTGAAGATAAATAAATATTTATTGTATTCTAATTTATCTTTATTACCCATGGTAATTTTACCGATTGCAAGTGTATCTATTGATATTCAAAGAACAAAAAATAATGTATCAAATTCAATGGTTGAAAATAATATTCAAGATAAAAAAGATTCTTCAGTGTCTAAATTCACTAAATCAACAGTTTTAACAAATGAAATTGTTCGTAATCTAGGGTGAGATACTAAACCGATAATTACATTAAATGATTGAACAACAATGGCACCAAATGTTTCTATTGTGGGTCAATTTGCATTTATAACATTTAGTAAAGTGAAAAAAATTGAAATTCCAGCTCAAATAAAAATATTTCAACATGGAGCATTTCAACAAACAGGAATTAAAGAAATGATTTTTGAAGCTGGATCTCAATTGGAGCGAATTGACCTAGAATGCTTTGCTTATTCTTCTTTGGTAAATATTCAACTTCCTTCTAGTCTAAAAATAATCGGAGAAAATGCATTTAGGTACTCTAAATCAATAAATGAAGTTACATTTGCACCAGATTCTCAATTAACAACGATTGAATCCAAAGCATTTGATGATACAAGTCTTACAAAAATAATTGTTCCTAAATCAACAACCACTTTGGGTTCTGGAGTATTTTCTAGTACAACTAAATTGACAGACATATCGCTATATTATAATTTTAAGGATAAAGCTAGTTTCATCGGATTAACAACAGAACAAGAAAAAATAGTTAAATGACTTGGTTTAGAAAAACCAGATGAAACCATCTTAACGAATGAAGTTTTTTTGCATGTAGGTTGAGACAAAAAAACTAAAATATCTTTAGAAGATTGACAAACAATGTTGCCAAACGTTACTTCAATTCAAGGAGGTTTTGAAAATAATAATATTTTAGAAAGTTTAGTTATTCCGTCAAAAATTACTAGCATTGGAGCAAGAGGCATTACTGCTAGCAAATTAACTTATTTAGAATTTCAAAACAATTCACAACTTGTTAGCATTGGTGATTACGGAATAAATAATACCTTAATTGAATCAGTTGTCATTCCTGATTCAGTAAAAACTATTGGTGCTTTTGGGTTAGCTAATAATAATATGTTGAAATATGTAACTTTACCTAATGAATTAAAAGTCATTGAGAAAAGTTTATTTTCTAATTCAAGTGAAATAGAAAATATAAATATTCCGAACAGTGTTATTTCAATAAATGATAATGCATTTGAAGGACTGATTAAATTAGCTAATATTAAAATTCCTGATAGTGTTATAAAATTGGGAAACAATTCCTTTAAAAATACTAAATCTTTAAAAAAAATAATATTTGAAATAAATTCTCAACTAACAATTATTGAAGAGGATGTTTTTTCAGAATCATCTTTAAAATCAATACAAATACCCAATAGTGTTGTTTTTATAAATGAAAATTCTTTTAGAAATACTGAATTAAATGATATTAAAATGCCTTTAAAATTTCAAAATTATCTTGTTAAATTTGGTTTATCTAATGAACAATACAATAATATTATTTGAAATAATAATGCAGTAAATATTAAATTTATTACTGTAATGTCATCATTGGTTTTACTTTTAATAATTCAAACCGTTATTTTAATTTATGTTACTAAATCCCTCAACAAAATTAAGCAATAAAAAATAATAATTTCATTATTGTTATTTTTTTGTTAAAATTTATAATTAATTGTTATTTTTTGTTAATATTTAAAAATATTTTAAAACAAATTTTAAATAAGAAAGTGAATTTTGAAAATGAAAAAAATATTTATCCATATCCCTATTGTTGTTATTGCTTCCATTCCGCTTATCTCGTTAACAAATAGTATATTGAGTATTGATGAAGAAAATAAAAACAACCAAAAAATAACACAGATTCAATCAGATTCAATTCAATTATTTAATACGCCATTTTTAGGAACTATATTAGGTCAAGTTGAAGTTGAGGCATTGGGTTGAAATGCAAAGCAATCAATAACTTTGGATGATTGAAAAACTATGGCTCCAAATGTTGTTCATATAGCTGAAAATACATTTAAAAGCAATCTTATTATAGAGGAGATAATTATACCTAATTCAATAACAACTATGGATATGGGTGTTTTTTCTGATTCAAGTCTAAAAGTTATAACTTTCCAAGATGAATCAAAATTGACTTCTATAGAAAATGCTACATTTAAAAATAGTAAGATTGAATCTATTATTGTTCCTCCTTCTGTTACATCTATTAATGGAAGTCAAGTATTTTCAAATACTCCTAATTTAACAAAAATTAAAATGAATCATGATTTAATTTTTTTAGATGGAACACATAGGTGAGGCTTGACACAGCTACAATGAAATTTAATTGAATTTGTCTTTGATCCATTTTTAGGAACTGAATTAGATAATAATGAAGTTAGAAATATAGGTTTTGACACAAAAGCAATTATAACTTTAGAAGATTGAAACATTATGGCGCCAAATGTTACGATTATCGGAAGTGCATTTGAAAATAATGAAATTTTAACTAGAATTGATATTCCTAAAACCATTTTTGCTATTGAACAAGAAGCTTTTAAAAATACAACAAATTTAAAAATTATTAAATTTGAAGCCGATAGTATTTTATCACGCATTGGTGCTTGATCTTTTCAAAATAGTGGATTAGCAACTATTGATTTACCAAGTTCTCTTTTGGAAATTAATAAAGCTGCATTTTCAAACATGTTATCTCTTGCATCAATAACAATACCTCCTAATATTAAAAAACTTTCTGATCAGTTATTTAGCGGTTCTGTAAATCTAGAGAATTTAATACTGCCTTCTGGATTAAAAGAAATCGGAAGTAATGTTTTTAACGGAACAACTAAACTCACTGAAATAGTTGTTCCATTAACTGTTGAAACAATTTCATCAACTGCTTTTGTATCATCAAATTTTACAAATATTATTATGCCTAGAATCTTTTTGGGAGATAATTCGTTAAAATATGGTTGAACACAAGCTCAATGAAATTTAATTGAATGAGTTTATGCACCATTTTGAGGAACTGAATTTAATAATTCAATTTTAGCATTGATTGGTTGAGAAGAAAAAACAATAATAACTTTAGCAGATTGAAGAGCCATGGCACCAAATATTGAAACTATTAATGCTGGTTTTGCCAATAATGAAACTTTAAAATCTATTGAAATACCAAATTATATTTTTAATTTTCAAACAAATTCTTTTAAAAATACTAAGTCATTGGAAAAAGTAGTATTTGAAAAAAATTCTCAGTTAAGAATTATTGAAGAAGATGTTTTTTTTGGTTCATCTTTGAAATCAATAAAAATACCTGATAGTGTTATTTTTATGGATGAGAATTCTTTTAGAAATACTATATTAAATAATATTAAAATGCCATTAAAATTTCAGGATTATCTTGTTCATTTTGGTTTATCTGATGAACAATGAAATAAAATAAGTTGAATTAATGCAGGTTTTAGTACTGGATTTGTTATTTTGATGTCATCATTATCTGCTTTTATTTTGCTTCAAGGAATTGTTATGATTTTTATTATTAAAGGAATTCGTAAATTAGATTAGTATAATTTTTTGTTTTGTGATTTACTAATGTAGATGATCAAAATTAATTGTTATAAATGACAACACATTAGATTAGATAATTAAATTTTCATGACACCAAATATTATTTTTTATTAATGAGAACTATTTTTGGAAAAGCAATTTTATTTCAACTTAAATATTTACATTTATTTAATTTATTGGAAGCAAATCCTTTGATATTTATTATTTACTTTCTTTATGATTAGAAGTATTGATTAGCTAGATTAATATAAATTTATTTTTCTAATATTTGTGTTAAAATTTAGAAAAATAAATTAGAAAGAATATTTTTATAAAATGAAAAAAACAATCGCATCTCTAATCATTTTACCATTTTTAGGCATTTCAGTAATTCCGATGGTATTGATTAATAATCAAATAAACAATAGCAAAATTCAAAATTTAATTGTTGAAAATAGTATTCAAAAACAAAATCATTCTACAAGTCGTAAAACTGAAGCAACAGTTTTAACTAGAGATATTGCTAATGAATTAGGATGAATTAATGCACAACATATTACATTAAATGATTGAAAAACTATGGCGCCCAATATTATTTCTATTGATGATAATGCTTTTTGAGCAAGCAATTTAATTTCAATTGAAATACCTTCATCTATTCAATTTATTGGAAAAAAATCCTTTCATACTGGTTATTTAAATTCTGTAACTTTCGAACCTGATTCTTTGTTGCACACTATTGATGACTTTGCATTTACTGGTCTTATAACAGAAACATTTATTGTTCCAAAAAAAGTGGAACGATTGGGTCAATCATCATTTAGTGGTGGTAGTGTTAAACAACTATCATTTGAGTCAGAATCTAAATTGATTGAGATCGGGAATTTAGCATTTGAAAACAATATGATAGAGTCTATAAAAATGCCTGAATCTATTAAGATTATTGGTCAAGATGCATTCAAGAATACCGAAAAGCTTGTAGATATTTCAATGCCTATTCGTTTTAAAGAAATGGGTATGGAATATTTAGGTTTTAAACAAGAACAGTGAAACATCATTAATTGATTTCATCCTTCCAAAACTGATGCCACTTTATTAACTAAGGATATTGTAGGGCAAATTGGATGAAATGAAAAAAACAATATTACTTTGGAAGATTGAAATAAATATGCTCCAAATGTAGTGGATATTGAACCAGGAATTTGGCAACAAAATTCATTTATTAAATCAATTGTTATTCCTGATAATATAAAGATATTGCCAAATGATTTGTTTGAAAACTCAACCTTAGAATCAATATACTTTACTGAAAATTCTCAATTACATACTATTTCTCTTCGTGTTTTCCAAGGAAGTAAAATCAAAAAAATTGAAATTCCTTTGTCTGTTGAAGTTATTGAAAAAAATGCTTTTGCTTCAACTTTGATGCTAAATGATATTTCTATGGACTATAAATTTCAAGAGTCTTATAAAATTTTTGGTTTTTCTGATGTTCAATATAAAAATATAAAATGAATCAATGAATCAATAACATCACCAATAATTCCGCCAACTTCTGATGAAAAAAATTCAACTAATTTTATAGTAATGATTGTTTTATTGGTATCTATAATACCTATTTCAATTGTTGTTGTGTATGTTGTTAAAAAACTAAAAAAATAATTTGCAATTTTGATATTTAAATATTTTTTTTGTTATAATTTAGGAAATATTTAAGAGAAAGTTTATTAGGTTATATAAAATATGAAGAAAATTATCCCATTATCAATAGTAGGTTTGTCATCTTTGGCAATTTTAGCGATTCCAAGTGGATTAAATAGTGAAGTGACAAAAAACAATGCATTGAACACAGTTGTTAAAAACAATATTCAAGATCAAAAAGATTCTTCAATGTCTAAATTTACTAAATCAACAGTTTTAACAAATGAAATTGTTCGTAGTTTAGGGTGACATACTAAAGAAACAATTACATTAGATGATTGAAAAACTATGGCACCAAATGTAGATGTAATGGACGGATCATTTGCTGGTGCTGCAATAGTTTCAATTGAAATACCTGCATCTGTAAGAGTTATTGATTATCATTCTTTTTATATGGCTACTTCTTTAGCTTCTGTAACTTTTGAACCTGGTTCTAAGTTAAATACTATTGGTGATAGTTCATTTTGATTTTCAGGAAATACAAAATCAATTGTTTTCCCAAGACTATTAGACAGAATTCAAAAGAATGCCTTTTCTCACTCTAAAATTAAACATATATCATTTGAGGAAAATTCTACTTTTGAAAGTATTGGTCAAAATGCTTTTGGAAATTCTGAATTAGAGTCAATATATATTCCTGAATCTACTAAAAGTATTGGCGAAAATGCATTTCAATATACTAACAAGCTTACAAACATTTCAATGCCTATTCGTTTTAAGGGTGATAATGTTGCAAAATATGGTTTTAATCAAACTCAATGAGACGCAATAAAATGAGATGATGCATCTTTTTCAGGAACTGATTTAAATCAAGAGGAAATTCTAAAACTTGGTTGAGACAAGAAATCAGTGATAACTTTATCAGATTGAAAAAATATGCTCCCAAATGTGACAACAATTTCAAATGCTTTTTTAAACAACAAAGCTTTAATTTCGATTGAAATTCCTAATAAGGTAGAATTAATTGGTGATAATACATTTAATGGAGCAATAAATTTAAATAAAGTAACTTTTGAACCTGGTTCTAAATTAAGTGCTATTGGATTAAACGCTTTTAGCAATACAACTAAATTAAAAGATATTATACTTCCATATCATCTTAAAACTGAATCACCAAATTTTGGTTTTACACAAGAACAATGAAGCGAAATTTCTTGATCTAATGCTCCTGTAAATCCTGAACCAGAACAACCAGAACCAGAACAACCCGAACCAGAACAACCAAACGAGATTACTTCATTAACTAAAGAAGTGGCTTATCAAATTGGATGAACCAATAAGGAAGTAATTGCTTTAGAAGATTGAAATAAATATATCCCAAATGTGGTGTCAATTGAAGATGGAATTTGACAAAATAATCAAATTGTTAAATCAATTGTTATACCTAGTCATATAAAGATATTGTCAGATGATTTGTTTGAAAATTCATCTTTAGAATCAATATCCTTTACCGAAGATTCTCAATTACATGCCATTTCTACTCGTGTTTTCCAAGGAAGTAATATCAAAAAAATTGAAATTCCTTTGTCTGTTGAAGTTATTGAAGAAAATGCCTTTGCTTCAACTTCTATGTTAAATGAAATTATTATTGATGATAAGTTTAAAGAAAATTATAGTTTTATTGGTATTTCTGATTCTCAATTAGAAAATATAAAATGAATAATAATGAATTCTTCAGCAAGTATTATAGTAGCTTCTGTTATCTCGGTAGTGGCTATAATAGCTATTTTGGGTGTTGTTGTTTATGTTTTTAAAGTGAAAAAAAATAAAAACAATGATGTAGCATCAGTAGTGAGTGTATAGTTAAAATGAAAAAAATAATCCCATTATCAATAATAGGTTTGTCGTCTTTGGCAATTTTAACTATTCCAAGTGTATTAGTTAATATTGAAGCAATGAAATTGAATAATAATGATGATGTTCAAAATAACTTTAAAGAACAAGAAAGTATAAAAAACATCCCAACTACAACTTCAAAAATTTTAACACAAGAAATTGTTCAATCTCTTGGTTGACATGAAAAACAACATATAACTTTAAGTGATTGAAAAGCTCAAGCTCCCAATGTGGAAGAAATTAGTTGAGGATTTGCTAACTCTATATTGGTTTCGATAGAAATTCCTGCATCTATCAAAATAATTGGTCAATCTTCTTTTCAACAAAATTTACATTTAACCTCTATAACTTTTGAACCTGGTTCTTTATTAAAATCAATTGAAACTATTGCATTTTTAAATACAGGAATTATAGAAAATTTCATTATTCCAAAACAACTAGAAAATATTGGAGATATGGCGTTTGCTCATTCTAATTTGAAGCGTTTTACATTTGAACCAGATTCAACATTGAAATCTATTGGTGATAATGTTTTTGATAATTCACAAATAGAATCTGTCAAAATACCTAAAAGTGTTATGCATATTGGTAAAGAAGCATTTAAAAATACTGCAAAACTTGTAGATATTTCAATGCCTGTTCATTTTAAAGATAAGGGTATGCAATATTTTGGTTTTACTCAAACTCAATGAAATTCAATCAAATGAATTTACACACCTTTTTTAGGAACTGAATTAGATGCGGTGGAAATTTCAAAACTGGATTGAGACAAGAAGTCAGTAATAACTTTATCAGATTGAGAAAATTTTGCTCCAAATGTGACGGTAATTTCAGGTGCTTTTTGAAACAACGAAGTTTTAACTTCAATTGAAATTCCTAATAAGGTAGAATTAATTGGTGATAATACATTTAATGGAGCAATAAATTTAAATAAAGTAACTTTTGAACCTGGTTCTAAATTAAGTGCTATTGGATTAAACGCTTTTAGCAATACAACTAAATTAAAAGATATTATACTTCCATATCATCTTAAAACTGAATTACCAAATTTTGGTTTTACACAAGAACAATGAAGCAAAATTTCTTGATCTAATCCTCCTGTAAATCCTGAACCAGAACAACCAGACGAGATTACTTCATTAACTAAAGAAGTGGCTTATCAAATTGGATGAACCAATAAGGAAGTAATTGCTTTAGAAGATTGAAATAAATATATCCCAAATGTGGTGTCAATTGAAGATGGAATTTGACAAAATAATCAAATTATTAAATCAATTGTTATACCTAGTCATATAAAGATATTGTCAAATGATTTGTTTGAAAATTCATCTTTAGAATCGATATACTTTACTGAAGATTCTCAATTACATGTCATTTCTACTCGTGCTTTCCAAGGAAGTAACATAACAAAAATAAAAGTTCCTTTGTCTGTTGAAATTATTGAAGAAAATGCCTTTGCTTCAACTTCTATGTTAGGTGAGATTATTATTGATGGTAAATTTAAACAAAATTATAGTTTTATTGGTATTTCTGATTCTCAATTAGAAAATATAAAATGAATAAAAATGAATTCTTCAACAAGTATTATAGTAGCTTCTGTTATCTCGGCAGTGGTTTTAATATCTATTTTGGGTGTTGTTGTTTATGTTTTTAAAGTGAAAAAAAATAAAAATAATGATGTAACATCAGAAGCGAGTGTATAGTTAAAATGAAAAAAATAATCCCATTATCAATAGTAGGTTTGTCATCTTTGGCAATTTTAGCAATTCCAAGTGCACTAGTTAATATTGAAACAATCAAATTGAATAATAATAATGATATTCAAAATAATTTTAAAGAACAAGAAAGTATAAAAAACATCCCAACTACAACTTCAAAAATTTTAACACAAGAAATTGTTCAATCTCTTGGTTGACATGAAAAACAACATATAACTTTAAGTGATTGAAAAGCTCAAGCTCCCAATGTGGAAGAAATTAGTTGAGGATTTGCTAACTCTATATTGGTTTCGATAGAAATTCCTGCATCTATCAAAATAATTGGTCAATCTTCTTTTCAACAAAATTTACATTTAACCTCTATAACTTTTGAACCTGGTTCTTTATTAAAATCAATTGAAACTATTGCATTTTTAAATACAGGAATTATAGAAAATTTCATTATTCCAAAACAACTAGAAAATATTGGAGATATGGCGTTTGCTCATTCTAATTTGAAGCGTTTTACATTTGAACCAGATTCAACATTGAAATCTATTGGTGATAATGTTTTTGATAATTCACAAATAGAATCTGTCAAAATACCTAAAAGTGTTATGCATATTGGAAAAGAAGCATTTAAAAATACTGCAAAACTTGTAGATATTTCAATGCCTATTCGTTTTAAAGCTAAGGGTATGCAATATTTTGGTTTTACTCAAACTCAATGAAATTCAATTGAGTGAATTTACACACCTTTTTTAGGAACTGAATTAGATACAGTAGAAATTTCAAATCTGGATTGAGACAAGAAGTCAGTAATAACTTTATCAGATTGAGAAACTTTTGCTCCAAATGTGACGGTAATTTCAGGTGCTTTTTTAAACAACCAAATTTTAACTTCTATTGAAATCCCTGGTTTATTAAAAACAATTGGTGATAATAGTTTTGATGGAGCAACAAATTTAAAAACAATAATTTTTGAACCAAATTCTAAGTTAAGTACCATTGGTTTTAATGCATTTAAAGGAAATGCGATATCTTCTATAGTTCTTCCTTCTACAGTTTCTGTTATAAGTACGGGTGCTTTTTCAGAATCTCAAATAGAATCTATAAAAATTCCTGAAAGTGTTGGTTTTATTGGAGAAAATGCCTTTAAAAATGCTCGAAAACTTGTAAATATTTCAATACCTGTAGATTTCAGAGATAAGGGTATGGAGTATTTGGGTTTTACTCAACCACAATGAGATGCAATTGTTTGAACTTATGCATTTACTCCTTTTTTAGGAACCGAATTAGATAAAGTGGCAGCAGCTAGTATTAATTGACATGAGTCAACAACAATAACTTTGGCAGATTGAGCAACTTATGCTCCAAATGTAACAATAATTTCTGGTGCATTTCAAAATCAAAAAAAATTATCATTCATTGAAATTCCTAGTCAAATAAAATCTATTGGTAATAGTAGTTTTTTTGAAGCATCAAATTTAAAAAAGGCAGTTTTTGCAACAAATTCAAATTTAACTAGTATTGGTTTTAATGCATTTAGAAAAACTGCAATATCTTCTATAATTATTCCTCCTGGAGTTTCTGTTATAAATGGTGGAGCTTTTGCTGAAAATTCATTATTAACTTCTGTAGCGCTTCCTGAGCAATTGCAAGTTATTGAAGATTCTTTGTTTAGAAATAGTGGATTAGAAGAAGTAAATATTCCTAACAATGTTGTGGAAATACAAGCATTGGCTTTTGGTGACACAATTATTAAAAAAATAAATATTTCTAATAATATGGAAAAAATTGCTTCTAATGCTTTTAGTAATACAAGAAAATTAATGGATATAACACTTCCATTTCGTTTTAAGAGAGAATTGATCAATTTTGGATTTACACAATTTCAATGAGATAAAATTAATTGAGTTCACCCCCCTACAACCGATGTTACTTTATTAACTCCAGATATTTTTAAACAAATTGGATGAGCCAATAAGGAAGTAATTACTTTGGATGATTGAGCTGCAAAAGCTCCTAATGTAGTAGAGATTGAACCAGGAATTTGACAAAATAACAAATCTATTAAAACAATTTATATTCCTGATAATATAAGAATATTATCAGATGATTTGTTTGAAAATTCAACTTTACAATCAATATACTTTGCCAAAGATTCTCAATTACATACTATTTCTACTCGTGCTTTCCAAGGAACTAATATCAAAAAAATTGAAATCCCTGAGTCTGTTGAAGTTATTCAACATAATGCTTTTGCTTCAACTGTTTTATTGAATGAAATATATATGTATGATAAATTTGATACACCAAATTATGAACTTTATGGTTTTTCTAGTGATCAATATGAAAATATACAATGAATATATGAAAAAACTGAATCAACCCTTTCTTTGACATTAATTATTGTATCTTCTGTTTTATTTGTTTTAATAATACCACCTAGTATATTTCTTCTTGTTTATACAGTTAAAAAAATAAGAAATAAAGATGATGAAGACACAACTACCCAAAACATCTACCCAGTTTAATTTATATAAATGAATAAAAAAAATAACCTTAGATTAGGTTATTTTTTTTCATTTCTTCTTGAATGGTTTGAATTGCTTCTTGTTCATCTGCTCCGGTAGCTTCAATAGTAATTTCTTCGCCACCTTTAACTCCAAGAGCCATAATATTCATAATTGATTTTAAGTTTCCTGATTTTCCATTTGCATGTATTTTAATATCTGATGTAAATTTAGACGCAACTGTCACTGTTAGTGAAGCTGGTCTTGCATGTAAACCTACTGGATCTATAATTTTAGCTGTAAATGATGTCATTTTGATGTTTCCTTTTCTTGTAAACCAACTAGATAGGTTATTAATCCTTTAGTTGGTTTCTTATTAATGTTATCAATTATAATTATATCAAAATCAAATAACATTTTGTTTTTTAAATAAATTATCTATTTAAGATTAATGCTTTATATTTTGCTTATCACTTTTATTATTTTCTTCAAATTGAAAAATAGATATTGAAAATATTAAGGTCATAACATTTAAAAAATCACTAATGTCATTTCAAATCAATTTATCTATTTTATCAAAATTTTTAAAAGTTTTATTTTTAATTAAACTTTCATCCATAAAGGAAGATTTAGGTTTAAGCAAAACATTTATATATCCATTTTTAATATTCATATTAAACGGTTTTAAGTTTTTTATATCTAGTCATTTGTTTTGGATCAATGGTGTCAAAATCATTCTAACTGCATTTTCATCACTTGCACTAATAGAAAATTTTTTATTGAATTCATCATTTTCTACTTTAATATCTTTTTTAATAAAGTTACCAAAATCTTTTGCATTAGTAATAGAAAATGACTTACCAGAAAATAAATTAGTTTTAACTTTGATTAATGGCAAATAATCAAAGTATTTTCGATAAGTTTGTTTGATTGGAGAAGTAAGGGTTCGCGATTCTCAAATGCCACACGAAAGGGTATATGGGTTGTCAAAAATAATTCCGTTGCTTAACTCATATTCTCTAGCTAAACCCAAAGACTCCTTGCCACTCATAACATATTTTAATTGGGAGTAATCCTCAAAGCGTGATTTTTTTTCTTTTAGAGGTTCTCTAATGATGATGTTTTCATTTATCTCAGGCAATCAATGAGTGTAGGGATTAATATTTTTAGTTGCAATAGCGTCAGTTAAAGCTCTTTTTCGATTACTAATACCTAAAAACAAACATAAACCACTTAAGGCAAAAGAAATCAGTGCAATAATAACTAAAATAATAAACAAAAAACCTTGATCTGCTTCAGCTAATTCAATAACAAAACCTAGAAAAAAACCAATTCCTGCCAATAAAAGAAAAATGCTTATTATAAAATAAGCGATAATGTTTTTTGATTTTTGTCTAATTTCTTTTAAAATATCTTTTTTTCATTCTTCGATTTTCGCTTGAACTTTTTCAGGATTTTGAACATCCAAATCTTGATAATATTTCTTCATAATAAATATTAAAAAGCTAAGTTAACATCTTCTTTTTGTTCTTTTGAAGCTTCAAACATTTTAATAGTATGCATATTATTTTTGGCAGCAATATAACTTGATGGTCAAGAAACCAAACTATTATTAAATCTAGCAACAGCACTATTATAAGTTCTTCTGGCAGCAGCAATTTCTCTTTCTGAATAGTCGGCAGCATTCATTAATTTTTGAAATGACTCTGATGCTTTGATGTCAGGATAGTTTTCTGAAACAGCAATTAAACGAGAAAGTGCTGAATCTGTTTTTTCTCCGATTTGAGTTCTATTTTCTCCATCTATTTTTCAAGATCTTAATTTAGTAATATCTTTTAATAATGAAGCTTCATAGTTACACATAGATTTTGTTGTGTCCAGTAATTTAATTAATGTATCTCTTCTTTTTGCTAATTGCACATCAATACTTGAAGCACATTCATTAACTTTAATTTGTTGTGTGTTAAGTTCATTTTTAGAAATAATGAAATATATTCCAAAGAGACCTAAAGTTATAATTGAGAGTAAAACAATCAATCAAGTGTGATTTTTAGTAGCGTCAATACTTTGGTTACTTACTTTGGGATTGTGTCCCTTTTCATTTTCTTTTGTTTCTTCATCATAAATCATTTTGACCGCCTTGTTAATTAAAATTGTACTACAAATTAATTAATTTTTACATATGTAACAATTAGAGATTTAATGTACAAGAATTTTACTTTGATTATTTAACAAGTATAGTAATCATTTTAGAGACAATAAAAACCATTGTTTTGTTCACGTATTTTTCTACAGTTTTTCCAATAAAAGGAATGTTGTAAATTATTCTTAAAGTTGGAACATAATCATCTACAAAATGAATCATACTAGTAACCATGGCTGTTGAAAATTGAACGAAAATTTTTTGGAAATCTTGATCTTGATATTTTTTTCTAAAATTGAAAATAACATTTCCAATCTTGCAAGTTTATCGGTCGCAAATGTTTTAACTTGATTCATGGCATCAGTTATTTTATTTTGACCTTCAGTTCCATCAATTTCTCTATCAATGTTAATTCTTATTTTTGATTCCATTTTATTTGTTTGATTAGTTTTTTCGACAAAATCTAATGTAACATCGTTTGCTGCACCAAATAATCCTTTAATAGGGTTTCCGTTATTTAAAACAATTTCAACAAATGATGGAAGTTGATTGTTAAAATATGTTTTTTTAATCATTGCAACGGCTGTGGAATTAGATACTTCTAAACCAGTGATATTTGTTTTTTCTTTTAAAATAAACAATTCTTGTAAATCATCATCTTTAACTCCTGTAGGAAACATTTGTTCTGCAAATATTTTGAACTCTGCAAATGTTTTTAATTCAGACATATCAATTGGTTTGAAATTATCTAGTAAAGTTGTTTTGGCAGACTTTATCTTAGCAACTTCTTCTTTGGTGAATGTGAACACTCCGTTTAAACCAACATTTTTATCTGTTTCCACAGTTAATTCATTTAAATCAAAATCATCTGTTGGTATATTTTCTTCAGATGTTAAGTAGAAATCATTAAAGGATTTCATACTTGCAGCACTCATCACTCCACCAACAACATTATTTCCTGTAGCTGATAAAGATATTTTTTTAGAAATTACCTTAAAGTTACTTATATCAAAAGAACTTTCATTGCTTTCTAAGTTTTCTAATTCACTGTTTAATTTTCAAAACACTTTTAAACTTGATAAATCTTTAGCAACTTCTACTTTTGTAATAGTGCTATTGAAAATAAAATTATTTCCATTTTCATTAATGACAATTTGTCTGTCATTTTTATTGAAATTTTTCATTCCAATAAAATCTTGATTTGCATTTAATTTTTCAATAGTATTATAATCCTTTGTTCTAAAAATATTATCTGCATTAAGAGAAACATTTGTATATTGTATTTTCGCCTTTGCAACAGCTTCTTCTAAAGTTTTTTGAGTCGGTTTATTGTCAATTACAGGCGGAATAGGATCTACTATAGGTGGAATAGGGTCTTTATTTTCTGTCTCACATGATGTTAATACAACTAGTGGTGCAGACAGAATTGTTAATGCCATTAGTGGCAAAATTTTATATTTATTTTTCATTTTATTATCCTTTAAATTAATCTAATAATTAATTGCAATTAACATTATATAATGTATTTTTTTTTTTTTTTTTGAAAAGGTTAGAAAATATATTTAACGAATTAAAATATTTATTTAATGAATTTAACTAGTTAGTTGTTTAATAGAAATTTCATTCATTAGCGAGATAAAAACAAATAGTCATAAGTTAAACTCTTCAATATTTACTCTTATATTTCCGTGACAAACTCTGTTTCTTAAATCGTGTCCAATAGTTTGTTTTATAATCAAGAAAATGACTTAATTGATTTATTGATGAATAATTTGGACATATTTCTATTTAATCTTCTATTGGCAAAATTTCACTCTTATCTAATTTAAAGAATATAAAAATATTTATGAGTATATATTCAAAAATTTATTTTGGTTTGTTAATTTTTAAAAGTCCTATAAAAAGGGAAAAAACCGAGTACAATACTCGGTTTTTTAACAATTAAATTATATCATAATTTTCAATTAATAATTTTTCTAAATTTTCTTTTTTGGCAAAGATATCACTTATATATTTTTCATTACCAGATATTTCATCCAAAATATTGACAGCATCTTTTAGATAAAAGTATTTTGTACCACCAACTTTTTCTTGATCATTTTTATTAATCTCAATTTTGCCAATTATACTTCAATCGATATGAGATATTTTGTTTCTTAAAGACTTTGCATAAATAAGCCCTTTTTTATAATTATTTATAGAACATTTTTTATTTATTGTTTCAATTAAGTTAAGTTGTTCATTCTTAGTTAAATTTTGAAATATTTTGATTTTATCATCTAACATTTTATTTTTTCATAAATTATTATTATCGTTCATGATTGCTAATCTACTAGTTAATAAATTTTCAATCTTCCAAAGTTGCTTAATAATTGATGAAGAAACACTTTCGTTAAAAGTATATAAATCAATTATTATTTTTAAATCTTTGGAGTGTTCTTCTTTCAAAAAAATAATGTAGTTACATTTCAGTCTATCAAATCCTATGGTATTTAAAATACGTGATATTTTATTGAATTCTGGCAAATTTGTTAGAATCTTTTCTTGCGACATTTCTCCATATAAATATTTCTCTATTTTTTTTATTTCTAAAATTAAATCGAACATGCTTTACCTAACTCCGTTATTTTTATTATATCCATTAGAACCAGAGGCATTGTATTTGGAGATAAATGTTCTTTCTATATTATTTAAATCAATTGTGGAACAATTGTGAATAGTTACTTCAAAATTATCTCCATATTTAAAATCAGCATAAACATCCCCATTTCCACTTCCAGTTAAATGACTTTTTACTCTTTTTAAAACATTTTTAGATTGACCTACATAATATAAATTTTTTGTTAAATTTAAAATAACATAAACTCCAGAATTCTCCATACTACTAATTGAACCATTTCTTTTTTGAGCTAATAATTTATAATCTTGCAAAAAAATAGTTGCATTTGTTGTAACTTGGTTTTGCATCATATTATTAACTCTATTCTTAAGTTCTCGCTCTTTTTTTGCATTAAATAATCCAAGTCCAAGAAATATTATTACAAATCCTATAATAATTAAAATTCAATATCAATCCATATAAAACCTCACATAAGTATTTAAAATTATACATTAATTAAAATTGAAAAAACAATTCCTGATTATTATCATTAAAGTTTGTTAGGTTAGAATATTTTTAATATACAGAAATAAATATTCTTTAATCCCTTTTATTAAAATGAATTATAATTTTAATAAAAGAAGGTTTTCATGAATGACAAAAAAGAAGAATATACAAAATGATTATTAGAAAAATTCAATATTAAAATAACTGAAAATAACCAGAAATATTTTTATGGAGTTATTGCAGTGAATCTGTGTAACAATAATTATTGTTCTAATGTTTTGGCTTTTAAAGGAGATCCGCTTATATCGTTTATGGTGTGTGATAAAAGCATGGATAATGAAGAATTAACAAGTGATCGTAAATTAACTAATTTTACAAATAAAAAAGAATCTTTAATATCTGATAATTTTTTTGTGGAAATTTTTGATTATTACAATTTTTCGAATTTTACAGATCATAATGATTCAAACCAGGTTGGAAAAGATGTTAAAAGCGCTTGCATTGAAGCTCTAATTTATGCATGCTATAAATCTTTTGATATTGAGAAAGCATGAGAAGTTTGATCTAAAATTTTACAAGATATAGCAATTGATAAATAGACTTATAAAAAGTTAATTTTTAATATATAATCTACTATGATCTTGTCTTGTAATATGCAAAGTTTTATCTTTTCATTGATTATTAATTATCAGTATCTAAAATTTGTTCAATAATTTTTGAACATTTATCAAAATTATTTTCATCTATAATTATTTCTGTATCGCCATTGCCTCAGTGTCCAATATTTTCAACATTTTTACATATTTTCTGATCATCTACTAAATCTTTTGTAATGTAAAAATACATTTTAATATTTGTTTTATTTATAGAAAATGAAGCCAATATATCTTCATCTTCTAAGATATTGATATAAAGTTTCTTTGCTTTAATGCTAATGTCTGGATTAATATTTTTAGAAAAGTTAATTAATTTATCATATAACTTATTCATATGTGAATCATTATAGTATTTATAATCTGATAAGGTGTATTCGACATTTCTATTCTTCAAATGTTTGTGATATTTTTCTAAAATACTTTGTTCCATAATCGGTCTTTCTCATACTGATAAACAATATTTAAATAAATCTTGAGCCCTTGCTTTTATTTTTAGATGATTTCATTCTTCACAGTTAACAACAAATTTATTTAATTTGAGTTGTGATTCAATAAAACCACCATCCATAGATTTTTTCTTTGTAAAAGTATGATTACTTAATTCAGAATTATAAAGAGTTAATGTGATGTTACCGATTGTTTGAACTCAAGTTTCAAATTTATTTTTTCAATCATCTCCCAAGGCTTCTTTTCAAGGGGTTGGAAGATTATCTCCTTGTGGCAATATGTGTTCAACTGTATAATTTGAGAATTCAATTTGAGTTTTATTTGCATGATTTTCAATAATTTCTAAAATAGCATTTTTGGATTTCATGTCATAAAAATTTCTGGTAATAAATGATTCTTTGAATTCAGTATCAGTAGGAAATTTTTGAGTATTTTCAAAAGTCAATAAACTTGCCAAAATACTTTCTTTAATATTGTTAGTATTTTCAGATTTATTAATCAAAGAAACAAAAGCTTTATTTAAAGCTGCTGAAGGCAATGAACAAAATTGTCTTCTAACAATATAAGATGTGAAAATATCTATTAAGTAATTTAAGTCTTCTGAATTTATTAAATCATTTTTATTGTGTTTGAATAATTCTATTAATAAAGGATTAATTACTTCTATTTTTAAAAGACTTAAACTTTTCATTGATTTAGCGAGTTTTTTTTCTTCAAAATTATTTGTAAGTATTTTGTGAAAAATTTCAAAATAATCATAAATTTCTTGGACAAAATCAAAAATATTAATATCGCTAAATGATCGGTGGTATTTTTTAAATTCTTCATATATTTTTTTGATGTTTGGAATTTTCCCGGTTTTAATAGTTAAAAAATGTTTAAAGAAGGAATCTAGTTGTTTGAATCTAATTAATTCATCTTCAATCTCTTTTCAAAATTTATCATAAATATTTTTTTGTTCTTCAGGATTTAATCCCATTAAAATATAATTCTTAATTAAATCACCTTCAGATAAATCTAGTCCTGTAGAGTTAATGGATTCAAATATTAATTGTGGTTTATCATCAATATCTAAATCAATAATAACAACTGTTAAATTTTTTAAGGATTTGAGAAGTTGGTTAAAGGTAAATTCAGTTTTAACAATTTCTTGCTTAAAGAAGACAAAGTTAATATAAAGTTGTGATTGTTCATCTTCTTGACTCATTTTAGTTTTATTAATAATTTTCTTTAAAACTTCCATATCTTTTTCAATCAATAGTAACTTATAATGCTCATCATTACTCTTATATTGATTAACTAAGTAAGTGTTTTCAATTTCTTCCCAGTTTTCAATTTCAAAGTGATGCATTAAAGCTAAAATAAATAAGGTAAAAGTTGTAAATCTTTGCTGCCCATCAATTAATACATTTGATGAAAGAGTTCCAGAATTAGTTTCTGGATGAATGATTTCAACGATAGAACCCATGAAGTGTGTCTTATTCGTATCTACTAGATCAACAACATCTAAAAACAACTTTTTACAATTTTCTAAATTTCAAGAATAAAGTCTTTGATACATCGGGATCACATAATGCTTATTTCCATTTAATAAATTGAATATTTTTGTAATATCAGCTTTCATACATAACCTAACCTTGTTTTAAAATTATATATCATAGTGTTTAAATTTGCAAAATACCATTGCTTTTTCTTTTTTCTTTTCGCTATACATGTAATATAATTTTAACACCAAATATTCATATATCTAATAGATGTGGGTATAATATATTTTATTCAATATAAAAGGTGGCATCTAATGATCTTAATGCAAAAGCGTATCATCTTATTAATTGCGGCATTTGTTTTATATATTGGAGCTATGATAGCCATTTGAGTTATTCCCAATATTCAAATGAATATTCAAATAATTTGCTCCTATGCAATAACATTAATTATCCTTTTAGGATTCTTTTGAATATTAAGTAATTTAAATTGAAAGTACAAAGAAAAAGGATTTGTTCTAAATGGTCATTTACCAGTTTGAAATAAGTTAAAAGATAAATATTTGTCTTTATCTTTTGTAACCAGTCTTATTCAAGTTCTTTTTTATGCTCTAGTAATGACTTATTTTATAATGTCGATTACCACTAAACAAGAATATGAAACAATTTGAGAATATCTAGCATCTGGTCCAGCCATTGTTTTGATTTTGGGTTTTGTAACAATGATCCCCTTCATAGTTTTAACAATTATCAATAGAATAATAATGTTTAAAATATTTTTAACTCCACATTTTGACAAAGAAGCAAATTTAAGCAAGAATACATGATTTTTCCAAAATAAATTTAAAACTTACATTTTTATATCATTACACTTTACAGTTCCTGGAGTTGGAATGTTTTTAGCTATTACTATGTATAAAAATATTTCAGATAATAATCATGAATTTGTTGAACAAGATCAAACTTTAATCCAAAGAGATTAACGTAAAAAGTATTTTGTGTTGTGTTTGATTTGTTGAGGTATGTTCCAAAACTATTTAAGGATGTTTAAAATATTATATGTTTAAATTATAGAGATTAATTTTTAGATAATTTTTTTGCTATTTCAAATTTCTCCTTTGCTTCTTTAGTTTTTCCTAATGCATCTAAAGCAGTCCCTCAACCAAAATAAGCACTAGCATAATTTGAATCAATCCTTATAGCTTCTTCAAATTTCTCAATCGCTTCTTCAAATTTCTCTAACAAACCCAAAACACCCCCTCAAGACAAATAAGCATTAATATTATTTGGATCAATCTTTATAACTTCTTTAAATTTTTCGATTGACTCTTCAAATCTTTTTGATTCAAATAATTTCAATCCATTTTTTAAAAGTTGATCAGGACCTACAAAATCAAAACTTTTGAAAACTCCCTCTATGTCTGGATATATTGACATAGAATCAATTCCTAATTTTTTTAATCAAGAAATAATATCTAATTTTAAAACAAAGCTATTCTCTACATCAATATATTCAACTTTTGTATCTAGGTTTATACTATCAAAAATAAAAATAGACTTTTGACTAATAGATCTTCCAATTTGTTGACCAGTATTAAATTTAAAAGTTTGAATTTCATTTATTTTAATTTTTTCAATATCAAGCTCATTTTTATAGCTTCCCTCTTCTTGTTTTAGGTAATAAATTCGAAAACTTTTTTTATCTTTAGATGTATCTTCGATGTCATCGATGTGTGAAGCTGCAAATCATAAAGCGACTAAGATATCTTCAGTAAAATCTATCAAAGGGGTTACTTGACCATGATGTTGCATTTCTCCTAATAGTGCAAATCTTTCATATTATCTATTTGTTTTTTAAGAAATTCAATTTTTTGTATAAATGTTCTTTTAATAAATTCAAATTTTTCAACTTCATCTTTATATTTCATTTTACTATTTAGTATTCGTGAATACCCAGAATTCAATGACCATGAACTATCACCTTGTCCTCTATAGATGTAATATTCCTTTTTTTTCATCATTTTAAATGCTCAGTCTTGAACTTCTTCTAGTGTTTTAAAAATTTTTGTATTTTCTTTTTTTGACATACATTTAATTATATGATAAATATTATGAAAACTAAATATCTAAGAATTATATTTGTAAGTTTATCGTGTTAATGTATTGATTAAAAATAAGAGAAAATTTCATAAAATGAGGAAAATTATTAGTGCTTTTGCTTGAGTAAAGATAAGTTTGTAATTTAGACAAAAAAAACACTTGATATTAAGTGTTTTCAAAAAACATCGCGCTAACAAGTCAACTTGTATTTTTTAGACATTATTATTATATTATATTTTAGAATATACTATTGAAAAAATATTCAGTTTCTTTTATGAAAGAATTATATTTTTTCTTATATTCTGGTGAAATATATTTCTTTAATAAATTTAATGTAATCATCAAACTTTCTTTATCTAACAAAATGAAATCATGATGCACTATTTTATTCCTGAGAGTATTGAATTTTCTTAAATCTTTTATTTCAAATGACAAGTCAAAGGATTTTTTATTAGAACTATACTTTGAATAATATTCTAAGACCTTTGCAAAATTAATTTTTTTTCAAAAAGTTAACTCATCAGTTAATAAATTAATATCATCATTCGTTCTTGCTCCATTTAAAGATTTATTAATTTCATTAATATTACTGTTAGGATTTTTTTCATTAATTTGAATAAATGATATTTCCTTGTTATTTTTGTCTAAAAATTTTGAGATATAATCTTTTTCCAATAAAATAAAGTAAACTATTTCTGCACCTAACTTATTTTCAATAAAAAACAAATATTTTAATACTTGTCTTTTAACTCTAATATCTTCTTTGAAGACACTCTCCATTTCTTCAAAATTATCAAATTTATATCCAATTTTCTTAGCTGCATCTCATAATTTTCTATATCTTGTTAAACTTCTTATTTTAAAGTTTTCTTGAAAATTAGTACAATCAATATCACCAATCAATATCTTCTTATTGTGATCAAACATATGATTGACCAGATTTTTGCATTTTTTGACTCTTTCCGCCATTCAAATTAAAAATAGCAATATCGATTTTATATTTATGACCAGGTTCATCAACAATTATACAAATAACCGCATTAGTTTTAGATTTAGTTGATTCATGATATCTTAAACTATAGTCATTAATAGCTGTTTTAATTTTAGAATAAGTATCTTGTGCATTCATAGTTGTTGAAGTTTTTATATCGATATCAATGTCATAAAAACCATCCGAGTTTATTTTCATTTCTCCAGGGTTTTTTATAGAACCTGTGTATTCAAAATTAAAAGAAAAATCAACTCTTTCTTTCAAACCGTTCATCAATGTTAAAACTCTTTGTTTTAAATTTGTTTTATTTTGCGGAGAAATTTTTTGCATATTAAATAATTATACATTATTATGTTTGAGGGTTTGTTATTATCTTTGATTAGAAGAGTAATTAAGAATTAATTTAAATAATCACTAATTTGTTAATTTATCTCCACCATCTCTTAGTTCTGATTATTTTCCATTCAAGCAAAAAAATGCATGGTCTTTTGCAAAGAGCTTTTTGAATCTATAAATGACAAATTTTAACAAACAAATATTAATATATTTGATAGCTAAATTAAAATAATAAATCGATGTTATGTTTTTGTATAAGTAATTAATAAAGGAATTATTATAGACCACTTTAAAAATCCAGAAACTTCAGAAAAAGACTTATTATGACATTCTATAAGGCAAAATAAAAACTATTCTTTTACAATTTTAATGTGAGAGGTAATAATTATTTTTGTCTCCTTTTAATAAACAAAATGCCCAAGTTTCAATAAATTTAATTTTTAATTCATTTCTAAATAGTTTTTACAATTCAGGGTTTCTTGTAGTCTTTTGACTTGAGTTTACAATATATTTTGCAATATTATCTTTATCAACATTATTTTCTATTCCTTCAAACAAAGAGAGTGTTAAATTAAATCTATTTTCCTTAATTTGATTTTTTAATATTGTAGAATCTTTTCTATAATTCAACACAACGGAAACTACCTCATCATCTGTAACATCTTTTGTGGCTATAGTTATAAAATTAGAAATTTCTTCATTTTCAATAAAATTATTTTTAGTTTTTTTGAAAAGTTTTATCATTACATTTATTGTTGTTTCAAATGGCTTAATATTTAAAACTTCATATGAAATTGATACACTACTACACTTGTTGGATTTAGATTTAATTTTTAAACATTCTTTAAGTCATTAATTTATTAAGTTCTTGATTTTGTTACATAAAGCAGCATTTTCTATTTGGTTGCAAATTATAATCAATGTTGTTAGAAAGATTTAGGATGAGATTTAATCTGACTAATGTGTTGCTATTAAATTTATTTATAATGATTGTTAAATCAATTAATGTGTATGTTTTTAGATATTGTTAATATGTTTTAAAGTCTTGTCATATTTTTCAAATTATTTATATTTCTAATATTTTAAATATAGATTATTTAATTTAAGTTATATATAATTTAATAAAGTTATGAATAAAGAAAATCAAAAGAATATCAAATATTTAATCACTTTATTAAAAGATATGAAAAGAAAAGATGTAAAATCACAAGTTGTTTTTATGCTTGGAGCTGGTTTTTCTAAGCATGTATATGATGTTCCATTATGGAAAGAGTTAGCAGAAAATTACATAAAAGATAAATTTAAGAATAAATATATTAATTTAAGTAATTTTGAAATTCAATTAATTATAGATTATGCAGAGGAAAATGACCAATTTTATTCAACATCAATTAATGAACAAAAAAAAGATCTACATAAACTTGGTCTAAAAAAATTTTATGATCAAATTATAACAAATAGAAATATATTAACAAAATTTATAACCACCAATCATTGTCAAAGTATCAAAAAATATTTTGATATAAATCAAAATTTTAGTTTCGATGTAAAAGATATAGATTTAGATAAATTTAAAGAAATTTATAACAAAGAAGAAGTTGTTATCAACCTTCATGGGTCTTTAGAGAGCAAAACACAAATAATAAAAACAGATGAATATCATGAATTATTTTTAGACAAATATAAATATCTTTTTAATTTATTTAAAGAAATGGAAGATAATATAAAACAAAATATTATTATTATATTTGGATCAAGCATGGAAGAAAAACATCTCATTAGTTTTATAACCAATACTTATGAGAGCAACAATGACAACTTTTATATTAATCATAATAAAATTAATCCTAAAATTTATTCTATTTTAAAATCTCGGGGTTTCAATTATATTTCAACATGCATTAAAAGAGCTAAAAAAAATGATTGCATTGATGAATGTAATGATTTATTTTTTATGAATATTGAGCAGAGCATAAGTGGTTATTATTCGCCAAAACCTATTGACTGATCAGATTATTATAATAAAGAAAATTATAAGATAATTAATGAAATTACTAAAATAGAAAACTATGTTTTTGGAAAAACATTTAAACAAATAGATAAGATAATTAATAAGAGGGTTAATAATGAAGATATCCCCTTTAAGATATATAATAAAAATCATTTCTTATCTATTTTATTATGAAAAAAAGATAATGAAAATATTGGTAAATACGCAAGAAACATATATTTATATTATTATGAAAAAGATCAAGATTTTTGAAATATTTTTCAAACTGAAGATGTTAATAAAAATAAACAAATGTATTTTAAAGATTTTTTAAAATACATTTTAATTAATGATAAATTTAAATTTAAAAATTTTGCCAATAACTATATTTATTTTTTACGTCAAGAAAAAAAATGGTTGAAACTTTTTAATGATTTTTTTTCAAATTTAAATAATTCCAAAGAAGAAGAACGTTATTTGATTCTTAATAATTTTTTTAAACAAATTAATTCTGATGATTCCCTTTTTGATAAAGGTGTGTTTTTTGTAAAAAAATTAAATAAATTTAAAATTAAAATAGATTATGAACGTTTCATAAAAGAGTTTGAAATTGAAGAAACAAATTATAAATATGGTGATTTTATAAATAGAAAAAAATTAATAATTTTCATAACACATTTTTTGGAAATAAATAATTTAACTAATGTAATTGAAAAATTAATCCCTGATTTAAAGCTCATTTCAAATATTGATTTTGTAGGAAGTAATAAAAACCTAAAAAATGAAAATGTAAGGATGTATCTTGATGATTTTGATTTTATGAAATATGTATTTCGTCCTTATGCTAAGAATAATAAGAATATTGCTTTATCAAGTTTTGAGAAGTTTAATCCAGATGATGAATTTGATTTACTATCAACAAATTTTTTGTTAAATTATTATTCAGGTTTTCATAACTATTCCTCAATAATTAATGAGCTTTTTATCAATCGTAAATACAGAGGTAAAATAAGAAAATTTGTTGAATCAACTGGCGGAATTATTCGTTCGTTTGATGGAAATAAGATTATTAAAGACGACTTAAAATATTATGAAAAAAAATGAAAGAACAATGATTTTAGCGAAATATTTAAGCAGATAAAAAATGAAAAAGATTTAAAAGGTTATATTGAAAACGAAAATGAAAAAATTAAAATTATTAAATCTAAGCTTTTTGAAATTTTTAAAATGGAAAATTGAAAAACAAAGATGAATAATATATCAAAAACATTCTTAGAATTTGAGGAAACAATTCAAAAATCACCTTGAAATGAATGAAATTTTTTCATAAAAATGGTTATCGAAAAGTATGTTGAAGATAATAAAAAAATATCAATATTAGAATTAGACAAATTCTTGGTATCCTATTTTGAAGAAAAATATTTAAATGGTCATCATATGGAAAAATTTAATAATTTAATAAAATTAGAAATGATTGAATGAGATGATTTTTCGAAAATAGAAAACGTTGAATCATTATTCTTATTTAATCAGTTATTTGATCTATTAAATATAAATTCCGGAAATATATTTTATATTTTTGGAGATACATTCAAAACAAATGGTGAAGATAGTTCACAAGTTCTATATTTTTTAAAAATATGACAACAAATTTTTGATAATTCTAAAGATTTGCCAAAACTGATAGAAAAAATAATTGATTGCATAAAAAATGGTGATGAAAACTATAAAAATAATTTAAGAAAATTATTTGAAAATGTTTTTTTAGATAACAACATTAGCACTTGAAAGAAAGGTTTGTACTGTCATTTTGATTCTTTTTCACCTGAAAATACAAAGTTTTACGAAGAAGGAGAATGAAAGTTTCGTGACAATGAATTTGATAATTTAAATAATTTTTTAGAAAATCTAAATTATAAATCCGAAAATAGCAATATTATTTTGATGGATAATTATTCACAAATTATTTCGATTAGATATTGATACAAAAGACTTTTTCTTACAAAGCATTATGATGGAACTAATTTATTATACAATATGATATTTAATGACAAAAAGACTCTTATTGAATCAGGGAGAGAAGATTTTATATTATTTGAATTAACAATAATATATAAGAAATTTTATAACAAAGATAAAAATAAATTTAATGTAAATATAAATGATGAAGATTTCGTATATTTATGAGAAATATTTATGAAATTATCAGATTTTGATTTGAAAAACGAAAATATTAAAATGTTGCAAAATATTCATAATTCACTAAAGAATAAAAATATTCCAAAAAAATTAATTTCTGAAAAATACAGAAAACTTATCAATGACTTTATAAATTTTAAAAATAGAACAAAAAAAGAACAAAGCAACATTGAAGAAGAATTGTATAAATTTAAATTTTGCTTGCTTTCATTGACAAAACCTCAACTGCTAAAAGAAATTAAAAATTTGAAAGATAATCACTTTTTCACAAATAATTATGAAAAAATAATAGAAAATATTTCAAGTGGTTCAGATGATTTTTTATGCAAAGAACATTCAAGTTAAATTATTTAATATTATAAAAAGAATTAAGTTCTATAAGAGTTAAGTCAAAACCCTTACTCCTTAGTTTATGAATTTTCTTTTCATATAGTTTTTCTATCAGTTTAGTATTATCAGTTCCCAAATGGATATTTTTATGACAATTAGGACATAAAGAAACAATGTTTTCAACAATATCAATATTACCGTTATTCTGCATATCTTTATTTAAAATAATTTCTTGCTTAGACATTGGTATTAAATGATGAGCTTCTACAAATTGTTTTTTAGATGTCTTACTTATAAATGTTATGTGATTTTTGTTATATTCACATAAATAATTAGCTGCAACAATCCCTTCCTTAGAAATTTTTGGAGATCTAGTATATGCTTCTCTAGAAGATGTAAGTGTTTTGTGAGGAATATTTTCAATAGGTTCTTCATTAATTAACATTTGAAATTTTGCATCATCTTCTTCAATCTTTGTTGAATCATAATTTTCCTTCATTAATAGCAACTTTTGCACTGTAGAGTCAATTCATTTTGTTGTTTTTCCTTCAGGTTCGAGTTTATCGGCATATCAAATTCAAGATTGATATCCTCACGAGCCTTCAATTCCATTTCTAGAACTACCTATCATGTCAATAGTTCTTTTTTTAATAGGGATAAGAAAACTATCATTTACTTCTGCTTTAAAGCAAAAAATTCCATCATCTTCTAAAGATAATTTCTTTTCTTGTTTAGGATAACATTTTGCATTTTTATAAAATCCAACTATTACAAACTTTTTAGTATTTGGATTTTGGGCAAAAAATATTACAAATGCATTATCTGAATTTGGTTTTAATTTTTTAATATTAATTCCTGCTGATCCAGGAACGTTTACATAACCTAAATGTACATCATTATATTTTTTGAAATTAAATCGTTCATATTGCAATCCTCTTTCAGTATTATTTGATTCATTTATCGGTTCATTTCCATCATAATAACTATATCAATCCAATCTGCAAAAAATAACCTTATTTTCATTACTAAATTTTGTATCTTGCTTCATATATTCTCCTTAACTATGAAATAATAACATGTGATTAGAATTTTGAAACTAAATTAACTAAACCGATCAAGATATTAAGGATAAATTTTAAATTTATTTATTTTATTTTAAATATTAAAAGTTATTTTCTTTCTTTTCTTTTTTTGGCAATAACTTTTTTCTCAGTAGACAAACGTATTAGTAATTACTAGTTTATAATTAAACTTGCTTGTAATTATTGGTTAAATTGGGTAATTTGGGTAGACTCTTACTTAAAGACATTCTTTACTTTTAAAAACTAAGATTTTTTTCATATTTTTCAAATTCTATATCAAAAAATTCAAAAATATTTTTGAATTTATTACCATCACCACCAAATCATTTGCTATTAATAAAAGAATCATCTATAATTATGTCCTTCAAATTCTCTTCATTGTTTTTTAGAATATCAAAAATAAGTTTATCTTCATTATTTAAATTTTCAAATATTTTCAAATATTCAGTTTTTTCATATGAAAAAAATGTTTTGATTTCATTAACATTGTTTAAAAATTCTTTTTCAAACAATTCTTTAGTTCATTCATTTTTAAAACTTGATCAAAATAAGCACATAGTCAATAATTCTGTTTGAATGTTCTTGATTTGTTGATTTTTTTGTTGTGAAAGATTACTTTTATCAAAAATTATTTTTTGTGTTGATTCAATGGTATTTTTGTTTATGGAATTTTCATAAATTTCATTTTCAGTAGGAGATTGCAATTGCTTAAAATCATTTATTTTTTCATTTTTATTAAAAATGCTTTTCTTATAGATATCAATTTCAAGATTTATTTTCGTTATTTCTAATGCAATAATATTAATTTTTTCAAATAATGTTAAGCAATTTTTTAACTGTAAATCAAGTAAATTTTCTGTGCTTTTAAATAACTCAATTCAATCAAAAATAACATATTTCAATAATTTCATATTTAAATTATTAGAACTATTGAAATGTTTAATGTTTTGAAAAATATCTTGAGAACTTTTATGAAGTTGAATATAGCTATTATAGTAAATATCATACCGAAGATTATAGCTGTAAGGGTTATCTTCCTTTTGTTGAGTAAATTTGACTTTTTTTCAAACATCATGTTCAAACATATTTTTTTGTCAGTTTTCCAACTTGTTAATGAATAATAAAAAATCACCAAACTTCCCTATTATAAATTGTTCTAAATATCTAGATGTTTCCGAGGTCATTTCAGCTGAAGAGTCATTTCAAGAAATAATTCTAATTATTGACTGTATTCCAAATATTTGATTTTTGGAAAAATTATTAATAACAACATCATTTTCAATTATCTTCTTCATCTCTCTAATTGATTTTTTCTTTCCTAACATTTCATGGTTAAAAAATTCATCTAAAATAATCAAGTTTTCACTTTTAATTTTTGATTTTGATAAAACACCAAGATAATCTTGTTGCAAATTATAATAATCCATATTTAAATATTTTTCCATATGTGACTCAAAGTATTTGTCTTTAGTTGCTGTATTAGTTTGATTTACAAGACCATTTTTATTCATGGCAAAGATAATAATTAAGTTATTTAATTCTTGAAGTTTTTGTATTATTTTGATAACTTCTCACGCAAAAGGGCCGAGTCTCTCAATGTTATCAAAAAAAATTAAAGTTTTTTCTTTACTATCTTTTTTTAGGTGATTTTCCACTAAAATATTCACTATATCTTTAACTTCATTTAAATCATTTTGCATTTGAGTTTCAGATAGTTTATCTCGGGTTTGTGAAAAATTCATTATGTCAAGCTCAAAAGTTGACTTTCATCCTTCGTCAGAAAACCCAATATTGCCCTTTATTAATGAAGGCAAAGCCCAAAATCAATTTTTAATTTTAGGCCATTTTTTCTCACTAATTTCTTTCATTAAATCATCTTCATCCAAAGGTAATATTTTAGAAATAATTTGTTTAAAAATCTGCTCAACAGCATTTTCATAATTACAAATTTTTCACATATCAATAATGATGAAATTACTTATTTTAAATTTAAATTCATTATTTTTTGTATGTGATAATTCTTCTTCAGTAATCTTTCCTTGAATAATCATTTTACCCATTGTTTCAATGAAATGAGTTTTTCCAGTTCCCCAGGGAGCATTTAAAATTGTTATCGGAGATCTTAGAAGAACTTTTTCAGGGATGAAACCTACCTTTTTTTCTGTTTTAGCTTCAATAATTTTACTTCAATCAGTAAATTCTTCACTTCACTCCATATTGAATTTAAAGTAATCTTCCTTTAATGAAGACAAAAATTCTTTGATTCGTAATTCCAAATTATCTTCAGTAATTAATATTTCTTTTTTTATCATTTTTTTAATAAGTTTGTTTTAAATAAAAACAAACTATTGCCCTTCTTTTTATATTCACTTCAATAAGGTAAAGACTAACTAAAATTTCTTTTAATATTAGTGTTTCAAAATTATACCACAAGATGGAAATAGAAATTCCTCGCACTTTTGTATTTAGTTGAATATATGATTAATTTAAAATTATAAAAAAATAATAGCGAGATTTGTTCTTCTTCTTGTTTAGATTATTGGCTTATTTTGTTTTTATCGTCAAATATGCTTCATGTAATTAATTGATAAAAAGTAAAATTTTATATTAAAAATCGGTTAGAATTTACGATACGACATGAAAATTAAAAACGATAATATAATTAACAGCATACAAGGAAATTTTTTGGCTTCAAAAAATATAATTTTAATTTATGAAATCATTAAAAGAAATCATGAATCTAAACCAAATTGCGAAGATTGCTATTTAATAATTAAAAGAAAATCTATTGATAGATTTGCTGCATTTGTTGTTTATGATGATCAAAAAAAGTTATTAAATTTCAAAAAAACTGAATGAGCAATCAATACTATTTGATATTGATTAATTGGATATTATATTTTAAATATAATTGACAGAGAAGTGACTACAAAAGAATTAAAGTCAATAGATGCTTCTAACACATACGAAATAAAGATAAAAATTAATTGCAATGTTTTATTTGATATTTTCAAGGATTTAAATGTAGAAAATATGAGTGCCTTTAATTTGTCCCAATATATATCTAATCATAAAAATGATTCCGGAACTTTTTTGAATATGCTTTATAATGAAGATATTGGAAATAATGAAAAATCCTTTTTATACAAGCTTTATTATAGATATCAATATCAAGATAAATTATTTAATAACAAAAGAATATTAAATGATGAATTAAATAATTTTTTAAATATTCTTGTAGATGGAATTACTGGGAAAATCAATAAAAAAGACAAACTAATAGAAATAATTCAATCTGTTCATAAAGAATTAAATAATTATAAATATATTTTTGACATGAAGAGCAATATTTTTGAAGATACAGGAGATGTTAATTACACTTACAAATTGAATATCTACAAATCACATATAGAAATAATTAAAGAAAAATTAATCAAAATTCTTAAAAAAGATTTTAGAAAAACATTGATTAAATCCAGGAAAGAAGAAAAAAGTTATGTTAATAATGATTTATATTTAAATTTAAATAATGAAAAAACAATTATATCTCCAAATAATCCCACTTGATATATTGAAGCAACCCACATAGTTCCAGTAGAAAATATTGTGGAAAGTTTGATTGAAAAATATATTAATGAACCAAATAACTTTAGTGAAGTGGCTTATTGTGATGAAAAAATTGAAAAATATACTAATCCAAAAAATGGATTACTTTTACCGTTTAATTATCGCCAATTTTGAAACAAAAATTATTTTTATTTTGATGTAAACGGAAAAATATGTTTTGATGAGAAAAATAGAAAATTATTAGAATCATTCAAGATTGATTGTGATGCAAGATTAAATATTGAAATAGATTCAGAAATTAAAAAATTAATTCAAGAAAGAAATGATGTATTTAACAAAATATAGTTTATTTTATTAAACTTTTAAATCCTCAACAAACCAACAATAAGGTTTGTTGGTTTATCTCCGCAATCTCTCAATTGAAATTCTTTTCATTCAGAGTACTCATTAATTTATTATTCATATCAAAAGCTGTTTTGTCTTTCATAATAGCTTTTTTATCTGTAAATGATTTATTACTTATCTTTCCGTTAAGTTTACCTGTAATAACTTCCAATAGCACATATTACTATGTTTAAGAAACATTACTACAAAATAAAATTAATCCATTTCAAAGTTATTTAATTCTGGTGGATTCATACAATCATTATATTTTTATAAACATTCGTTGCTCTTTTTAAAAAGACATTAATTTAGCAAACAAATCAGATAATAAATTAAATAAGTGATCTAACAAAGAAATAAACCACATACATTCTTTAGTTAAAGTTTCTTTTTCTTTAATTCAAATAATGTTGATTTTAATGTTTTTGCTATTAAATCATTCTGGTCAATCTTCAAGGCTTTTTCACATTTATCAATGGCTTCATCTAATTTATCGTTTAAACCTAAAGTAATTGCTCAAAAATTATAAATAGAAATATTTGTCGGGTCAATCTTCAAAGCTTTTTCATATTTCTCTATAGCTTCATCTAATTTATATTGTTGACCCAAAGAAGCACCTAAATTAATTAGAGCAAAAATATCGCCCTCTTCAATCTTTAATGCTTTTTCATATTTCTCTATAGCTTCATCCAATTTACCTTGTT